>NZ_FOTS01000021.1 GCF_900114615.1 Pelosinus propionicus DSM 13327
ATTTGAACCTAACCAAACAGTACGGCATTCTGCCGTCCATGTCAAGAGCGGCTACACCTCTGGATAATGCCCCTGCCGAAAACTTCTTCGGCATTCTAAAAACCGAGTGTATCTACCGCCAAAAAATTCAGACCATTCACCAAGCACGTCATCTTATTGACCAATACATCCACTTCTACAACTTCGAACGCATCAAGACAAAAAATGGCCATACTCCCTTTCAAATCAGGAGCATGGCCGTGTAATTCTAAGCTATCCTACGACAGGGCGTTTCCTGCCTGTCTATTTCCACGGGAGCGGTCTAAACCAAGCAGGGGCTCTTCAACTATATGATTCTACTGTATCCATACATTAGCGATAGCAGCAAATTCTTCTAAAGATAAGGTTTCTCCACGACGACCACCATCAATACCAGCTTTCTCCAATATTATTTTTAAGGTTTCAGCAGGCACACCTGTTGTCTTTAGGGTATTCGACAATGTTTTGCGCCGCTGAGCAAAAGCTGCTTTTACCACACGGAAAAAAATTCTTTCATCTACCTCTACAGGCGGTTTTTCCCTCACAGTGCAGCGAATCACAGCTGAATCAACAGCAGGAGGAGGAATAAAGGCTGCGGGCGGGACAACAAACATGATCTCTGGCTGAGTGTAGTATTGAACCGCCACCGATAAAGATCCATAATCTTTCGTACCAGGTACAGCAACCATACGCTGAGCGACTTCTTTCTGCACCATAGTCACTAGAGTATCTACAGGCATATGCGCTTCCAGCAGCCCCATAATAATAGGTGTCGTAATGTAATAAGGTAAGTTTGCGACCACCTTATACCTAGGCGCTGCTACTTCTTTTTCAATATTAATACGCAAAATATCTCCATGAACAACTCGGATATTTTCATAACCTTCCAGTGTCTTTGCCAATACCTCAATTAATCTTCGATCGATTTCCACAGCCGTAACAGCCGCACCAGCTTCTGCCAATCCTTGGGTTAAGGTCCCGATTCCCGGACCGATCTCCAGCACGGCATCACCCTGGGTAATATCGGCGGCCTTTACGATGTTTTGGACCACACGTTCATCAATTAAAAAATTCTGCCCGAGCTTTTTACTCATTCGGATTCCAAATCGCTTTAAAATATGTAAAGTTACATCTTTGTTTGCTATAGTCGGCTGTTTCATACTACTGCCTCCAATGTTATTGTACCGCCTGTTCAAATTCAGCGCGAGTTACTCCATAATGATTAAGACGCTGCAAAAAGGTTTTAGCATTTGCATAGCCTATGCCAAGTTTCGCACCCACAATTGCCCGTTTAGCTGAGGCATCCTGAGTACCAGTAAGTCCATAGTGCATAATATCAGACCAGACAAATTCCCCGCTTGGCTGCCACTCTAAATAGCGCACTTTAACAAGAGCATTGCGTATTGCTTCACTGGATGCCTGTTCAATTCCAATATCATTTTTGGCAATAGCATCTTCTTTGGGAACAAAAGCATGTTTTGCCTCAGGGAAACGCTGGCTTAAAAAATTGCGTATTCGTTCACCTGCACTATCTGGATCTGTCAAAATAATAATGCCTCGTTTTATATAAGCTTGGGCTATCTTCTCCAAACTATGAGACGCTAATGCAAAACCACCTGTTGCAATACAATCAGCATCTACTGCTCGCTTGACCGCGTGTATGTCATTTTTACCTTCAACAATAATTACCTCTTTAATCATCTTTTCTACCACTTTCTCTCATTCTACTAGTACCTTGTCAGCTTTAAAACGGCAAGATAATAGCGAGGCTATTTTTCGCAGCACAAGGCGGAGGACGGAAGCATACCGGGAGTATGCCGACCGACGACAACGAAGGGGTGCGGAAAATAGACCGTCAGTATTCACTGATTTAGGGCTGATAAGGTACTGATACTCAAAAGTATCCATATTATAGTATCAAAAAAAGAACAGGGAGTATACCCCCTGTTAGTCAAGAATATAAACTTTTACTGATCTTCTACCAAATCTCCAGGCTTCACTGTCATTTTCCATACACAAATCAATACGATTACCAACAATTGCACCACCAACATCAGCAGCCGTAGCTAAACCATATCCTTGCACATACATTCTGGTTCCCAGAGGTATAACATCGGGATCCACGGCTACAATACCACGACGAGCGGGTACACCAGTAGCGGTTATACCTTCCGCAGAACCATCTGTTGGCAGATACGCACTGGCTTCCATTGCCATTACTCGATTAAAACGCATTGATCCACGTGATGTATCAACCACATCACGAGTACCTACATGAACCACCTGTGGTTTTGGCGGCTCTTTTATTTTTTCACTCAGTTGCTCTGCGCTAACTTCCACACCATCAGCATAATGAATACGAGCAAAAATCGTTTTTGTACCATCTTGCCCTTCTTCAATTACCTTTTCAACCCCTTTTTCCAAGGTTGAATCCGGCTGTCTCATGACAGTAAATCTCTCTACTACATCACGCTCGACCTCTTTTTGGGTCAATGTAATCGCTTGAATAAACATATTGGCTTCTATTTTATTTTGCCCATCTGGCACCAGCTTAGTATTTTCTATGTTCATTCCTAAGCTCTCCGCCAATTCTCCCACTGTAGGTTTCCCCGTTACGATTACTTCAGTCTTTCCCTGATAGGTTACCGTAACAGGAACAGCACGATATACCCAAATCGTGCTGCCATCCGTTAAGTTTTTGGTCGACAGACGATATTCATCTTTTGGATCTAAATGAACTCCAGCCTGTACTAAAACATCTTGAGGTTTGCTATGTAGTGTGCTAATCATTATGGTAGTGCCGTCAACGGCAATGTGTACTTTTTTGTTGGCAAACATGAACCCTGTCGCCACCAATAAAACAGTGAATAGCGCGAGAAATAGGGGTAGCATTTTTTGTCGAAAAAACACTTTTTTCAACTCAACATAAGTCATAAAATACCTCCTTTTCAAACGTTTGAGTATTATACCATGACTTACTTTGATTGTCTAGTTTTTTTCTTACATTCTTTAAATTATTTACCAAAATCTCCTTCTTTATACCTCCTATATACTATACTTGTCAATATTTTGAACCTAACGTATTTCCTGATGTCAGCCCCCATGAAGGGAGAAATAAACCACGTTGTCCTTTCCTTAAATTTTACAAAAAAAATAAAGAGAATATCTTTTATTAAAAATACTCTCACATAAGTTAATATATTCTGTTATTCTTATGATATTCCAAATAATTTTTTTGCATTTTCACTGGTAGCCTTTGCCAGAATCTCTATCTCAATACCACGCAAATTAGCAACCTGTTCAGCCACCAATTTTACATAAGCTGGTTCGTTACGTTTGCCTCGAAATGGCTGGGGTGTTAAATACGGCGAATCGGTTTCTACCAGTAAATATTCCAAAGGTACTTTAGTCACAATTTCGGGAAGCTTAGCGGCATTTTTAAAGGTAACAGGCCCCGCAATGGAAACATACAGCCCCATCTTTATGACTTCATTTGCCATCTCCAAACTACCTGAAAAGCAGTGCAATACACCTTTTAAACCTTTTGCTTCTTTTTTTAAAATCTCCAATACATCTCCATGGGCATCCCGATCATGAATAATAAAAGGCAGTTTTGTTTGACGAGCTATATCAAGCTGGCGAATAAATACGGAACGCTGCACTTCTCTCGGTGAATAATCGTAATAATAATCTAGGCCAATTTCTCCAATGGCCACCACTTTCTCAAGAGAGGTCCAGCGGGCTAATTGTTCATAATCTGTATCTAAAGCATCTTTGGCATCATGAGGATGAATACCAACAGTAGCATAGATACTTTCATATTTTTCTGCCAGGGCAATGGAACGAGCAGAAGATGACATAGAGGCCCCAACATTAATCATTCTCGTTACACCATTATCGATCGCTCTTTGGATTACTTCCTCTCGATCGAGATCAAACTTTTCATCATCAATATGTGCATGAGAATCAAATAACATGATTAACACTCCTTTACTTTTTATGTCAATATGATAACAATACAGAATTCATTCACAACAATCGGGAATACCAGAACGTTACAAAAACAAAAAGATTAAACCGCGAAGATGCAAAGCCGCTAACGCGGACACGAAAAACACAAAGAGTTATATATAAACAATGAAACAAAAGCGCCTATAGTAGGCGCTTTTTTTACTATACTAGAATTTATAAGCTACAAACTGCGAAGATTACGAAAAAATGCAAAGGAACGTCTTGGAGTATTATGAATGTTTTAATCTTCACAGTTCTTCGCGTCTTCGCGGTTCAAAATGTTTTATTTTTTAAGAACCCGTCAGGTTTTCTTATGTAATCTATTTCACCTTACTGCCGGCAGGCATTCCGGGAACAGTGACTACTTTTAATTGCTCATCACAAGAAGCTGCTAAAACCATGCCGCGAGATTCGATACCGCGAATCTTTGCTGGCTTTAAGTTGATAATCATGACGACATTCTGACCTACTAATTCTTCAGGTGTGTAATGCTTAGCAATACCAGAAACGATAGTGCGCTGTTCTGTGCCCAAATCCACCGTCAATTTTAAAAGCTTATCAGCCTTCTCCACTTTTTCAGCGGCAAGTACAGTGACAACTCTAAGATCCATTTTTGCAAAATCATCAATGCTAACCTCAGGAGTACTCTCAACAGCTATTGCTGTAGGCGATTGTTTACCTTTGTCAGCAGTCTTTACCTCTGCAGCAGCTTCAACAACCTTATCTTCAATCCGTGGAAAGATAGGTTCAGGTTTCGAAACAACTATACCGGCCGATAGTTTTCCCCAGCCCTTAATATCTTCTAAAGTGACGGCTTTAAAATCAGTGTTTAACCCTAACTGCCTCCAGATTTTAGGCCCTGTAACTGGCATAAACGGAGTAATCAAAACTGCTATAATTCGCAGTGTCTCCGCCAGATTGTACAGCACGGTATTAAGGCGGGAATGCTTCGCCTCATCCTTAGCCAGTGCCCAAGGAGCCGTTTCATCAATATATTTATTGGTACGGCTGATCAAAGCCCAAACGACTTTGATTGCTGCATTAATATCCATAACGTCCATAAATTTTTCATATTGGATAACGGTATTTTGTACTAATTGTGCCAATTGATGATCTACTTCTTCCACATCACCGGCTGCTTTAATTACACCACCATTAAAACGGCCAATCATGTTTAACGTTCTATGTAATAAATTTCCTAAGTCATTTGCCAAATCAGCATTAATCCGATTAATCAGAGCTTCTCTGGAGAAATTCCCATCCATTCCTAAATTAATCTCTCTCAATAGAAAATAACGAATCGCATCGGGACCAAACTCTTCAATTAAAGCGACCGGATCAATCACATTGCCTTTGGATTTAGACATCTTGTCACCTTCCATAATCAACCATCCGTGCCCATATACCTTAGACGGTATTTCAAGATCTAAAGCCATTAAAATAATCGGCCATATAATACTATGGAAACGTACAATTTCTTTTCCGACTAAATGAATGTCAGCCGGCCAGAATTTAGCAAATTTCTCCCGATCATCTAGATAGCCTGCAGCAGTGATATAATTGGTTAAGGCATCAAACCATACATAAACTACATGCTTTGTATCAAAAGGCACTGGAATCCCCCAGTCAAAGGTTGTGCGTGAAACACAAAGATCCTCTAGCCCCCCCTTAATAAAATTCAGCATCTCATTACGGCGAGATACAGGCTGAATGAAATCAGGATTACTTTCAATATGGGCAAGCAATCGGTCCTGATATTTGGACATGCGAAAGAAATAGCTTTCCTCCTGCACGATTTCTACTGGCCGTCCGCAGTCGGGGCACTTACCTTCTACAACCTGCCGCTCCATCCAGAACGTTTCGCAAGGCGTGCAATACCAGCCTTCATAGGCAGCTTTGTAAATATCACCTTTATCATAAATTTTCTGAAAAATAGCTTGCACAACGTCATGATGACGCTGCTGCGTCGTACGAATAAAATCATCATGAGAAATATTCAACTTTTCCCATAATTGTTGAAAAGAATCAACTATTTTGTCAACATAAGCAATCGGCGCTACATTTTGCTCTGCCGCTTTACGCTGGATTTTTTGTCCATGTTCGTCTGATCCTGTAAGGAAGAGTACTTCTGATCCCGCTAATCTTTTGTAACGGGCAGCCGCATCCGCAATGGTCGTTGTATAAGCATGACCAATATGTAAGCGATCACTCGGATAATAAATAGGCGTTGTAATATAAAATGGTTTCTTTTCCACGGTTGTAATAAACCTCCCCATAATGTTGAATTAGTAACAAAAGATGTTCTTTTTATAGTTGTGTTTTCCATAATGAATATGACAAAATTTCCTGTCATAATTCGACAATAATAAAAATATCATACTTTTTTATTGTTGTCCCTATTTTACCAAGAATATACACTTATGTCGAACTATTCTAGAGACTTTGCGCTATTCGTCTTTTTTTGACAAAATAATTTGCAATACCGTACAACATATTTACTGATATGGTAAAAATAGGTTGACAACTTTGCGAGAATTTGGTATTATTTAGTTGGACATATTTTGTCGAATGTTGTTGAAATGAGAGGAGATTAATTATAATGAAATCAACTGGTATTGTAAGAAAAGTGGACGAGCTTGGCAGGGTTGTTATTCCAATCGAATTGCGCCGCACACTCTCCATTGAAGAAAAAGACGCTCTAGAAATTTATGTAGACAGCGACCGTATTATCTTACGCAAATATGAACCAGCTTGTTCATGTGTTTTTTGTGGCAATGCGGATGAAGTAACTGTCTTTAAAAATAAAAATATCTGCAAAGAATGTCTGGATGCAATGGCAACAAAAGCTGTTTAAGAGTTAAGAGGTTATTATAACCTCTTCTTTTTTTGCCTAAAATTTAGAACAAGGCAACATTGCCCTTATGGCTTGTATTTTTTTAATACTTTTACTCGATTCCCAATGTTGCCTGATAAACGTTTCGCTTGGGCAGACCTCTTTGCTGAGCAATGGTCTTAATAGCTTCTTTTTTAGCTACACCATTTTTTATCAATGCGATAACAGCATCTTCAATAGAAAGCTGTTTCTCTTCATCCTCACCTGTTTCGTGGCTTTGGTTAATCGTATCCCCCCCCACAATAAGAGTAAACTCCCCTCTTGGCTCTTTCTCAGCAAAGTGAGTGATTAAACTTTCAATCGTACCACGAATAAACTCTTCGAATTTTTTCGTCAACTCTCGTGCCGCCACCGCCGACCGATCTCCAAAAGCACTTTTTAACTCAGTCAAGGTCTGTTTTATTCGATGCGGCGACTCGTAAAAAACCATAGTGTAAGGAGAATTTACAAAACTATACAATAATTCGCGCCGTTTTTTTTTATTTTTTGGCAAAAAACCAATAAAAGAAAATAAAGCCGTATCTAGGCCAGAAGATACAAGTGCAGATAACGCTGCATTTGCACCAGGAAGAGGAACTACCCGAATACCTGCTTGCACTGCTAATACCACTAAGTCAGATCCTGGGTCAGAAATTCCCGGCAGACCGGCATCACTCACTATCGCTACATTCTCCCCTGCAACTAACCGCTCAATGAGTTCTGGTCCTCTCGTTATTTTATTATGTTCATGATAGCTGATCAGCCGAGTATGAATGTCGAAATGACTGAGCAGCTTCCTTGTATGACGAGTATCTTCTGCAGCAATTACTTCTACTTCGCCTAATACGCGCACCGCCCGATACGTCATATCTTCCAGATTTCCAATGGGAGTTGCACATAAATATAAAACACCGGAATTCTCCAGCAATATACTCACTTCCTTTTCATCGGGCATTTATTTAAAAGTAAAACACAAAGGCACAAAACCGCTAGTGCGTAATACAACGGACACAAAGAAGGATGATCGTAACAAATTCTTTGTGTTCTTTGTACATCTTTGTGACCTTTGTGCTTCATTGTATAATTCTTAAAACCAATAATGACATTATCGATATTCTTTGTAATATTTTGCAATTTCATCACTATAACTGCCATCAGGTTTGTAAACTACAAGAGGCGGCAGGATTGTAAGCCCCGGATTTGCCCCTTTAACGCCTTCAACTAACAGCATGACAGGCTTTTTATCTATACTGCTGTACACTAACTGTAATATCTTTGGTTCAATGCCCGCTTGACTCATGGCAGTTAAAATCTCGGACATACGTTCCGGCAAGTGAACCATTGCAAAGCGCCCTCGACGATATTTTAGCAAATGACGCGCAGCGTTGATTACGTCTTTCAGAGTCGCTGTAACTTCATGCTTTGCTCTTGCCACATTGTTATTCGGACTTATGTAACCACCACCCACTGGACGATAGGGCGGATTGGATACTACCAAATCATATCCTTCAGAGGGTAATATATCTTTTATCTTACACAAGTCTCCTTGTATAATCTTAACTTTCTCATCCAACTGGTTCAAAAGAACACTGCGCGCAGCCATATCCGCCATAGCCCGGCTTATTTCTAAACCTGTTACGTGATCCGCGCCTCTTGTCGTTAACAGAAGGGCAATCACACCTGTTCCGGTTCCTAAATCTACTACTTTGGCTCCTGATCTGACAGTAGCGAAACGCGATAACAATATTGCGTCTAAGGAAAAGCAAAATTCGTTTTCATGCTGAATTACTTTTAACTGACCAATTAGTAAATCATCTATACGTTCTTCCAAACCGATTATAACCGAATTATCCATTTAGGTCCTTCTCGACTACCTCTTCCCATGGAATAACAATAGTATTGCCATTTGTCAGCAGAACCGTTGCATTCTTCTTCCCCTGATTTACAAATGTAACCTTTCCTTCTCCATCTACGGTTATAACATCTCGCCCTACTACTGGTGCAGGAATCTTCTTGCAGCAAGGTGCATAGGAATCATTCTCATATTTCAAGCAACACATTAATCGGCCGCATATGCCCGAAATTTTGGTAGGATTTAAAGAAAGTTTCTGATCTTTAGCCATTCGAATTGATACTGGTTCAAAATCTCCGAGAAAAGTCGAGCAGCATAAAGGTCTGCCGCAGCAGCCAATTCCTCCCATCATTTTCGCCTCATCTCGAACCCCAATTTGCCTAAGTTCTATGCGAGTACGAAATACAGCTGCCAAATCTTTTACTAGATCCCTAAAATCAATACGACCTTCTGCTGTAAAATAAAAAATAATTTTATTTACATCAAAAGTATACTCCACATCCACTAACTTCATATTTAAGTTATGAGCTTTGATCTTCTGCTCACAAGTAAAGAAGGCTTCTTTTTGCTTTTCTCTATTTTCTTCTACTTTTGCACCATCTTCAGCAGTAGCTTTACGCTGTACAGTTTTCAAAGGTGCTACAATAGCATCCTCTCCTACCTGACGCGGGCCAATAACAACTTCTCCATATTCTAATCCTCTGGCAGTTTCAACAATTACAAAATCACCTGCCACCAGAACAATTTCACCCGGTGCAAAATAATATACCTTGCCAGCCTTCTTAAAACGTACTCCGACTACTGTCTCCACCTTCAAACCTCCCTTGCCAAATCATATATTTTTATTAATAACGCTTCACTTGTGAGCCTTGTATTTGCATTGGCCAGCAGAGCCCGTCTAGCTGACTCCACTGCCCCAATGGCTGTTACTAGCCGACTTTCACTCCACCTATCCGCTACTTCACACAAGTCTTCTGCAATGTCTATATTAAACAACAATTGCTTGCCCTGTCCAGCAACAAGCAATAGTATATCACGCAAGATATAAGTTATATACTTTATAAATGCCAAAATTTCACTACGCTCCATTTTTTCCAATATCCCAGCGGATTGCCAGACCACTTCCAACTTAGAATCCATTAGATTTTGGATTATCTCTAAGGCCTGATTACGCAGAGAAAGACCTTCAGGTTCCAACAGAGCAAGGGCAATTCCTATTCGTCCGCCGCTTAAACGAGCGGCAACTTGCGATGCTTCTGGAAAATACCCTTTTGTCATTAAAGCCTGAGCTAATAGATCGTCTGGTAAAGGTTGAAAAGCAATTACCATACATCGAGATAAAATTGTAGTCAGCAGCATTTGTTTATTGGCTGCTAACAATAGAAATACAATTTCCCCCGGAGGATCTTCTAGTACTTTTAGCAAACTATTGGCAGCTTGAGTCGTCATAAGCTCAGCACCATCAATGATGCATACACGACGCTCTCCATTAAAAGATGCCATTGACAATTCCTGCTGCAGCGTTCGAATTTGTTCAATTTTAATATTGGTTCCATCAGGAGCAATGAGAAGAAGATCTGGGTGACTGCCATAGGATATTTGCTGACAAGAACGGCAGAGACCGCAAGGGCGCTCTTCTTGGTCACTACATAATAACGTTGCTGCCACAACATTCGCCACCAGGCTTTTGCCAATGCCTCTAGGCCCTGCAAATAAAAGAGCATGAGGCATGCGTCTGCTGATCTCCATATGACGCAGCATGGCTACCTGCTCTTTATGCCCAATGATATCGTTCCATTTCATCATTGCACCTCTATGTATACAGGTCGACTAGCATGCCACGAATCGCATCTTGTTTTGCCAGAATATCCAATTGACGTTCTTCTCCCAAACGTACATCTTCTGTTAAACTATCTAAGGTAGCATCTACCTTTTTGATGATTGTATACACCTTCTGTCTACCGTGACGATCCCAGCCTTGCTGCGATTGCAAAGTATACATCCGTCCTACAGCTTCACCAACAAACTGCCTGATCACTTCCCGATATTTTTTGAGTTCAGCATAGGTTGGCACTTCACCTAAGCGCTTGCCACGTTTATCTATTTCCGCTAATAATTGATTTAACCTCTCGCGAGATTGTCCATCTTGGCTTTTAAGTAAATCAGAGGAAAAATGACTTAAAGATTTTTCCGCCTTGCCCCCCCCATCCCGCTCCACTAGTGAAGGTATTTGGGTAGCTCCTAAATTATTTATTTTCATGTAGGTCACTGCCTTTCAAGCTATAATACACTAGCTTTACTATAATACTTTCATAAAAGAAATGATCTGCTCTTTGCCAGAGTGCTAACTCTTTGAGCAATATCACCCAAGCTTACATAGGATTGCATCTAAATTATAATTGTTTTCCAGCAAATAATCAATTTATGCTTTTAACTTGAGAAATTATCTTTACCATATTTACACGACTCTCTTACTTCGGTGCCGACTATCTATCTCTTTTGACTCAACTTACGAAGCTCGCGGAATAAGAATATGCCAGTTAACAAAGCAGCGGAAAAATCTGCTATCGGACTTGCCAGCCAAACCCCCTGTAAGCCCAGCAGCCTTGGTAAAAGCAACACTAAGGGAATTAATATAAGCAATTGCCGCGACATACTAAGTACAATGGCATAACCAGCTTTGCCCACTGCCTGAAAATAATTAGCACCAATAATTTGAAAGCCAATAACCGGAAGCATACACAAATTAATCCGCATTGCCTCAGACCCCAATAAAATCAGCTCAGGATTATCATTAAACAGCATAATAATCTGCTTATCAAAAATCTGAATGAGTAAGAAACCAATTGTCGAAAATAAAGTTGCAGCACCAATTGCTATTTTCAATGCCTTTGTAACCCGATCATAATTTCCTGCTCCATAATTATAACCAATGATTGGCTGAAGCCCTTGGCTAATCCCAAAAATGGGCATTAACATGAGCATACCCATTCGATTGATAATTCCAATAGCAGCGACTGCCAACTCTCCGCTATACCTCAATAATGTATAATTAAATAAAACAGTAGTCAGACTGGAAGCAATCTGCATTAAAAATGGTGACATTCCAATTTCAAAAATATTGCGAACAATCCTTGTATCTAGCGCGAAATTCTTCTTCCGCAGCTTTAATACACTCTTCCCTTGCAAGAAATAAACGAGCACCCATAAAGCGGATACCCCTTGGGATACCACTGTGGCTAAGGCCGATCCACCAATTCCTAAGTGAAAAGTAAATATGAACAAAGGATTTAACACGATATTTAATCCGGCAGATATGAGTGTAGTGGACATGGCCATTTGAGGATTCCCTTCAGCACGTACTATATTGTTCAAACCAAAACCAATATACATGAACGGACTGCCAAGAACAATAATTTTTGTAAACTCTCTTGCATAGGGCAGCACATCGGTCTCTGCACCTAACAGAATTAAGATGGGATCTAGAAATAACAAAACCACCCCTGTAAAAACTATCGATAATATCATGGAAAGAGTGAAGGCATTACCTAATATTTTTTCCGCTTGCTGCTGCTGCTTCTCTCCCATTCTTATAGAAACAACTGCTGCAGCCCCAACTCCTACCAACATCCCAAAACCCATTAATACAATCATAATGGGAAAGGCTATCGTCACTGCCGTAAGACCAATTTCACCTACGCCACGCCCTACAAATATACTATCGATAACATTATAAAAAGCATTAACTACCATTCCGGTAATTGCCGGCAGGGAAAATCTCCATAATAACGTTGATATCTTTTCTTCTCCTAGAGAATGTGAACGATCCATGGTACCTCCAAATTCTGTCATTCGTCTTGTCTATTATAACACTAGCTTTCCCATTGAAAAAATAGAATCCCCATAAAAAAGGTAGAAACTATATAATTTTATAGTTTCTACCTTTTATAGTAACCATCCATTACTTTAATTAGTCACATTTTTTACCTTGGCGGCAAATTTCTAATATTTGAGCACAAGCTTCATCTAACTGCCCATCATAATTTCTCACAATATAATCACAGTTAGCAGCACACCTCGAATCTAATACCACCTGCTCCATAATTTTTTTGCGTTTTTCACTATCGATCTCAGTTGGCAATCGCTTATCCAGCTGGTACATAGGACAATCAATAAATACAGTAACTGCAAATGGGATGCGATGTTTAATCTGCTGTGCCCCATTCCAATCTAACGTAACCACACAATCCTTGGTTTCCGCAATTTTTACTTCTTCCCTGCTAAGTCCAAAAAAGCTATTTTTATAAAGTACACTTTCTACTAAATCCACTTTTTTGAACTCTTCTTTTTTTACGAAATAATAGGCATCTTCAGACTCTCCTGGTTTTCTCAGTCGAGTAGTGTAAGATCTCAGCCTATGTATTCCACTCTGCCCTATCTTCTTTTCTATTGTGCTTTTTCCTGACCCAGTCGGACCAAGCAGAACAATCAGCATACTCATTCCCTCCATACAAATCCAATATAATCTACAATGTATGATATAGTATTACATTGTACATATAGTATCGATAATCCTGCATATTTTCTTTAATATACGCAATCTTTAGAAAATTAAATTATAGTTTAAAAATGTTTTGTAAAAGTTTTTGAACGACGACAGCACTAAGGAAGATGATTTTATTTTTTATAATAAAAAACAGCCTTATTTTTCAATAAAGCTGGAACTTCATTTGTTATTAACCAGAATTTTTTGTACCGATTGATAAACGTCTTCGTGAATTTCATCCACTGTTTTTAACTTTGTTTGATGAATGCAGGGAATTTTGCACCAATGATATTTATCAGCAATCAGACAATAGTTACTATAGCATTTCTCTAAATACTGTTCATCTCGTTCATGGATATCAGGAATTTGCTCCCCATTATTTTTAGCACGCTCTTCCCTAAGAACCTTACTATACACTGGCGGCATGTCGAGAAAAATCACACCATCCGGTATCGGTAAACCGAATTTCACAAATTCTAAGTCCCAAAGCCAATCCAGAAAAGCATCCTTTTCTTCCTGTCTTTGGATTTTTACAGCTTGATGCACCATATTAGAAGTCGTATAACGATCGGCAATGATAATTCCACCCTGTTTATAAAACTCACCCCAATCCTGCTTGTAGGATGCATACCGGTCTACTGCATAGAAACTAGAAGCAGCATAAGGATTTACCGCATCAGGACTATTGCCAAAATCACCATTAAGATACATTTTAATTAGTGCTGACGAACTACTCTTATAGTCAGGAAAGCTTACTTTGCGTACGGTTCTTTTCTCGTCTTTCAAACGATGGTATAGTTTTTCGGTTTGCGTTGCTTTGCCACTGCCATCTCCGGCTTCAATAATTATTAATTTACCATTCATTTTAATCCACCACTTTAATTGTTTTTAATGTACAGTCTTCTGGTCCAGACACATGCATGCCACTTTGCTGGAGCAGTTGACAATAATCGATAATTTCCTGGGTTATCCGTTCTCCCGGGCATACTACAGGGATACCAGGAGGATAAAAGGTGACAATTTCAGCACAAATCATTCCTGCAGAATGAGCGAAAGGTACCATGCAGGTGTTACCGAATAAAGCCTCCCGAGGAGATAAAATACCTTGAGGCGCTACTGGATAGGGTGCGTTAATGCAGCTTTCCAGTAAAGAAAAATCATAAGCTTTTGCATATTTTTCTGCCATATCCCGAAGAGCTGCCACCAACAGATGTACTTCTGGCTCTCGGTCCCCTAAAGTAATCAAAAAAAGAATATTATATAAATCAGAGAGCTCAACTTGTATTTTATACTGATGGCGCAAAATCCGTTCTGCTTCAGGACCTGTTAACCCCAGACCTTTGACTGTAACAGTAACCTTCGTTGGATCTAAATCATATATTCCTGGATTCCCCTTTTTCTCCGAACCAAAACAGTATAAACCAGATATTTTATTAATTTCCTGCCTTGTCCAATTTGCTAAGGCAATGGATCGCTCAATGAGTCTCGGCCCCTCTAAAGCCATTTGCATACGAGCTACATCCAAGGATACCAACATGATATAGTTAGGGCTGGTAGACTGAGTCAACTGGAGCATTGCTTTCAGATGAGGTACGCGAATACGTCCCTCTCGGCAATGAACTAAAGAGCATTGAGTTAATGCACCAATAATCTTATGTGTACTCTGTGCACAAATATCAGCCCCAGCGTCCAAAGCTTGTATTGGCAGACGATTGCTAAAACGCAGGTGAGGACCATGAGCTTCATCTACCAGTACCACCATGTTATGTTGATGAACAATACTCACAATTTTTTTTAAGTCTACAGCAACACCATAGTAATTCGGATTAATAATGAGAACGCCTTTAGCATCCGGATGCTGGAGCACTGTACTCTCTACCGTTTCTGGCGTAACTCCCATTGCCAGCCCTAAATCATTATCAACTTCTGGCTGCATGAAGATTGGAATTGCTCCACTTAAAATAATTCCACCAATGATAGAACGATGAGCATTACGCGGCACAATAATTTTTTCTCCTGGACCCGCAACAGCTAATATCATTGCATAAATACCGCCTGTTGTACCATTGATAACAAAAAAACTATGATCTGCGCCGTAAAGCTGTGCCGCCAGAATCTGAGCATCCTTTATACAGCCATAGGGTTCATGAAAATCATCTAATTCTTCCATCAAAGCTAAATCCAAGGCGAGGGTACCTTTGCCTATTATTTTTTCCAGTGTACGATGCATGCCTTTACCTTGCTTATGGCCTGGAGTATGAAAAGGAACCACTTCCTCTTGAACATAATGCTGCATTGCAGCCAGCAAAGGTGTATCTGTTTGTTTTAATCGCAACCCTATCGCCTCCTTTTATAATAGGTAATAGATGACACGAATCATTACCTATTATGCCCCATTTATAGAGAATGATAAATAAATACTACCACATAATTTAACGAATCCTATGCAGCATTTTATCTTGATACATATTTTTATCTGCCTCTTTAAATAACTCTTTATGATCTATATCTGATCCAATATGCAGAGCCCAACCTATAGATAAGCGTACAATAGTGCCATTTAAGTTCTTGCGGCAACGTTGTACTTTTTCGTTAATTCGCTGGCATACCTCTTGCATTATTTCTTGGTCTGCACTGGGAAGAAGCACTACAAATTCATCACCGCCAATCCGAGCAACAGTGTCTCCAGGACGACAAGCCTGTTTTAACGCCGTCGCCGCTGCAACAATTAATGCATCTCCAAAAGCATGTCCAAGTGTGTCATTCACAACTTTTAATTCATCAACATCACAAACAATGATTCCGACAGATGGGTATACTCCGCTTGAAATTCGTTGAAATTCTTCTTCAAAATAAGTACGATTATAAAGACCAGTAAGGGAATCATGCATACTTACATATCTGAGTTTTTCCTCTACTAACTTACGTTCACCAATTTCTTCCTGCGCTAATTTATATAAAATCGCATTATCATAAGCAATAGAAGCTAGACCAATAAAACGTTCTAATAGGAACTTTTGCTCCTGAGTACATCCCCAGGCCGAATCATCAAAATAAATATAAACAACACCAACTACTTTTTTATCAGAGAACAAAGGCATGCCAACAAATACGCCATAGTGTATCACACCATGACCATTTATGCGCTTTGTCCAGTTTTTATAGTCATTCACAATCACAGTTTCACCTGTGCGAAACACTTCTCCAATAATTCCTTCGTCTTTGTGCTGAACCGCTCCGATATTATTTTCTTCAAGTCCAATAGCAAACTTAAGTTCTACTTCGCTATTATTCTCCTTTAAAAGAAACAAACTGCCACTTGCATTAGGAAATAAACTTACCGCATGAGTAACAATCATGGCTAATACATCATCTAAATCTAAACGATTCAGCAACTGCAATGATACTTCATTCAAAGCCAATAAGTATTGGTTTTGCAAACTAATTTGCACATCCATTGCCTTGCGATCGGTAATATCAATCACGATGCCAAGAATCGAGTTGACCTCATGATCTTCATCATAGACAATTGCCGCAGATAATCTCGCCCAAAAGACAGTCTGATCTTTACGGATACAGCGCCTTTCCACATGATATTCCAGTTTTTCTTTATTGACCATCTTTCGCAGGCCTTCTGCGCTTCTTGGCCAATCTTCAGGATGCGTCACCTGTTTCAAACCAATTGTATGCAATTCTTCCAGAGAGTAACCGAGCATATCTACTAACCTTTGATTCCCGTAAATACAATTACCGTGTTCATCAAGCATCCCAATACCGACTACCGCATTATTTAAAATCCCCTGCAATTTTTCTTCACTTTTTCCCAAAGCAATTTCCGCTTGCCTTGCTTGCAGAATTCTTTTTATACGATATTTTAATACATTCCAATACACAGGTTTAGTCAAATATTCACCAGCACCTGCTGCAAATGCTCGTTCCACTGCCTCTTCATTGTCGTAGGCAGTTATGAGGATAATCGGAGTCTTACTTCTTCTTTTCTGCTCTTGCAAGTATTCACACACAGCATAGCCATCCATTTCCGGCATGATGCCATCCAAAATGACTAAATCAGGATTCACCTCATCAAACATCGCAATTGCCTCTTTACCATTCACGGCTTCATATACCTGATAACCCCAAGACACAAGGTTATTGCGTAACATCCGACGTTCTAAATTGCTATCCTCGGCAATAAGAATTTTAAATTGTTGATTCATTGCATCCATCCCTTGTGATAAAATACTCCTCTACAGATACCTTCATTGATTCCCCGCTCATATTATGCAACAACTCATATACAGCTTTTAATTGCTATAATATAACAAATCTCTATATAAATCCACTATAATCCTACAATAATGCGCATAAATTGATTGCTTTAAAACTTCTTTACAAATAAGATTGAAATTTACTTTTTACTCAGCTTTCAATCTACAGTATTGAGAAAATAATAGAGATATACCCAAGAAAATTCCATTCCTTTCTTTGGGGAAAATTCAGGTATATCCTCTATTATTTAAATTCTACTTTTATGATGACTTTTGTGCCTGTTCCAATTTCCGATTTTATTGTTAGCTCACCATTTAGCAGATGAATTCGCTCTCGCATCCCAAGCAAACCAAAACTTTCGTTTCCAAAATTATCTGCTGTGTTAAACCCTTTGCCATCATCAGTAATGGTAGCTAAGAAGGTATCTCGGCGAAACTCCATGGCAATGGATATGGTCTGGGCCTGGGCATGCTTCTCAATATTGGTAATTGCTTCTTGAAAAATTCTAAAAACACCAATTTCCACATACGAATCTAAACGCCGTTCTTCACCTATGATCCTAACATCGTAAATCATACCGCTGCGCTCTTTTACCGTATCTAAAAACCGTTTCACTGTAGGTACCAATCCTAAATCATCTAATGTCATCGGCCGCAAATCAAAAATAATTTTTCTCGTTTCTTTTAAGCAAAGACGTACTTGTGCACGAAGATCTGCCAACTCTTTTTTGGCACGCACCACATCAATATCAATTAATCGCTCACAAACCTCCGCCCGAAACACAATATTTGCCATGGATTGGGCTGGCCCATCATGAATTTCCCGCGATACTCTGCGGCGCTCTTCTTCCTGGGCTTTGATTATTTTAGCACCAAACACTTGGCTCTGCTGCAAGGATTCAATTTTTACAACGACACTGCCCATTTCTTCGCCTAAATACCCTAAAACGGCTCCTACTTGCGTAGTTAATCCCTCTGCTTTAGACACTGTGTTTTTTAAAGAACGTAAACGAAGTTCTAACTCATCACGCTGTTGACGCAGACTTTGCTCTTGAGCGCGAGCCACCGCTAATTCAACTTGTAAATTTCTGGCATCCTCATACACTGCTTTAATATCATCTTCTGAATATACGCTAAAATTACGGCTAACTTCCATTAATTTGATCCTAGACCGCCGTTCTTTCTTTTCTAAATCATCCACTGTAAAAATGATAGCAACAGTCTCCTGCTTTGTTCGTTCTACATCCTTTTTTATATTTTCAACTTCATTACGAGCCGCCTCATAAATATCAAAAATTTGTGTCTTTCCTTGCTCTACTGCATTAATTGTAGATTTGACAATTTTATCAAGATCACTAATATCAATATTTTTCATACAACCACCTTAACAATTGCTAAATAGTATGGATTAATTTACTTCGCCAATATAGCATTTTTTACCTGCAAAAGTATTGTCTAATATCAAATTGATTCTTTAAGGCAACAAACTGCAAATACGCAAAACAGACTAAAAAAATAATAAAGCTGAACTTTCCTCTGGAGCTACTTTTGACATGAAAAAACTTGGCCTTCGCCAAGTTTTTCATAAAAGCAGCTCTAATGTATTGCGCGTTTTTTTACTTTTCCACCCATAACATCATGAACTTCATTAATCGTTACAAAAGCGTTTTCATCAATTTCTTGAATAATGGTTTTTAACTTGGCAATCTCCAGACGAGTAATAACAGAGTAAAGAACTTGTTTTGACTCACCCGTATAGGCACCCTGACCGTGTAAAATAGTGACTCCACGTCCCAGCCGCGCCATCAGAACTTCAGCTATTTCATGGGGATGATCACTAACGATCATGACACCCTTTGACTCATCCAAGCCCTCAATCGTAATATCTATTAATTTATAAGCAACAAAATAGGCAATTAAAGAATACATGGCTTTATCCCAGCTAAATACTAGCCCCGCACTTCCAATAATGAATATATTAAAAAACATAACAATTTCTCCTACGGAGAAACCTGTACGTTTATCTAATATGATAGCAACAATTTCAGTGCCGTCTAAAGAACCGCCATAGCGAATAATGAGTCCTACACCAATACCAAGGATAATTCCACCAAAGATGGCTGCTAAAAACACATCATTTGTAAATCCAGGAATAGGTAACAGAACACTTACCCAGATAGACAGGGATGTCAAGGCGAACAAGGTTGATATCGCAAAGTTTTTTCCAATTTGCATATATCCTAAATAGATAAATGGAAAATTCAATAGGAAGATAAATAACCCTAACGGCCATGAAGTTAAATGGCTTGCCATGATGGAAATACCAATTACTCCACCATCAATAATCTGATTGGGGACCAAAAAAACCTCTAATCCTACCGCTGCTAAAATGGAACCAATAAACATGAACACATACCTGCGAATATACTCTTTCGTCGAAATTTTCTTTCCCGGCATATAATTCCTCCCTTTTTTGTATAGATTTATATCATTTTACTAAGAATAAAATACTTTGTCAAATTTGAGAAAAAATGGATTAATTACAATACGCATCCTTTAAAATCTATAATATGAGGGTCTCAAACTAAGAATGTGTACTTTTTATCTCGGATGCCAAAAAAGCAGGAAACCTAAGGTTTCCTGCTTTTTTGGCATCAAGTATTTAAGTTTAGCCTATCCTTTACTTCTTCCCATACTAGGATTCGAGTTTTAGAAAAACCATTAAACTCTGTGGCTGATGCTGACGTATAAGCCCCACAAGTTGGCACTAATATCAGATCATCCATCTCTAAGTTAGGAACCCATTTATCCTGAAATAAAATATCTAAAGAATCACAGCTCGGCCCTGCAAATGTAGCAGGTACTTTTTCACTACTCTTAAAGGTTTCTAACTCAAAATCCCAATGATCAAAAATAACTCCTGAAAAAGTACCATATAATCCATCATCTAAGAAATACCATTGCCTCCCATTGCGTTTTTGGGTACCAATCACACGTGTAATCAGATTGGCTACAGTTCCACAGATAAAACGCCCAGGTTCAGCCCAAATTTCCGTATCAGGGAAATAATCAGCAATGGCTTTATTGATTGTTTGCAGCATAGTAACAACATCAATTGTATTATTATCAATTACCGGGATAGGGAATCCGCCTCCAATGTCTAGGATGCGCAAATCAAAACCTGCTTCTTTTGCCTGATCATACAAGCGACGGAATATCTCCAATGATTCTACATAGGCATCCGCACTAGAAGATTGACTGCCCACATGAAAACACAAACCAGCCACATCAAGACCTTGCTGACGAGCCAAGGTAAGAAGAGGCATTACTTCGTCAGGATGAGCACCAAATTTCTTATTTAAATCGACCAAGGCATTAGGATTGTCCACCCTAACCCGAAGAAGCACAGTTCCGCCCGGTATTGCCTTGGCCATTTTACTTATTTCACTTTCACTATCAAAGGTAAATTTATATACACCGACTTGTTTAGCTACCTTAAGTCCGCTTGCCGTCTTCACTGGATTGGCATACACCATACGCTCTGCTGGAATACCCATATCCGTTAAATATTGCATTTCTCCATCTGATGCTACATCAAAATACGAACCCAGTTCAGCTAACTTCCGGATAATTGCTTCATGAGGATTGGCCTTTACCGCGTAATGCATTTTTACTCCCGGTAAATAACTCGCCAAAAAAGAATAATTACGTTCTACTTGTTCTGTCGACACCAATAATAATGGGGTATCATATTCTTGTGCCAAACTTTCAACAGCTGCTTGTGATAATTTAAAATAACTATTCATATCCCTCTCCCATCCTATTTGTTATTTCTTTGGAACCTGTCTTCGCTGGTTGCAGCAAGAAAAGTAACTATATGATTGTACCATACAGTAGCAAAAGTGCAATAAAAAAATATATAAATTTACAAAATACTTACCTATCGCTTCAAAGAATAGGTAAAGCCCTGATGCGCCCTTTAAAAAAGGTAGTATAGACATGTCTTTATATACCTTGTCATCTTAGTATCCTTTACGTTTTAACGTTGTCTTAAACAACATATACTTTTTACTCTAATAAAAAACTTCCACATTTTTTTTGCGGAAGTCTACTTATCAGATATCAAACGATAGCCAACACCTGATTCTGTAACAATATATTTAGGTTGGGAAGGATTTGGCTCTACCTTGCGTCTAAGTTGTCCAATATATACTCTAATATAATGAGTATCCTCATGATATGCCGTACCCCATACGGCTTTTAATAATTGCTTATGTGTCAGCACCCTGCCAATATTTTGAGCCAAGACTTTTAATATTTCATACTCTGTAGGCGTCAATTTTATTTCTTTGTCACTGCGTGTTACCTGACGTGCAACTAAATCAATCTTTAAGTCACCGCAAAAAATTACGGTAGAACCTTCAGTACTCACTCCATGACGGAGGGCGACGCGTAAACGGGCAAGTAACTCTCCCATGCCGAAAGGTTTAGTAACATAATCATCTGCCCCTGCATCTAGAGTGGCGATTTTCTCATTTTCTTGATCCCGAGCACTTAGAATAATAATAGGTACTCTTGACCATTCACGAATGATCTCAACTACGGCTTTTCCATCCATATCTGGCAATCCTAAATCCAAAAGAATCAAATCAGGTTTAAATACAGCCGTTCGGTTGATCCCATCTTTTCCATTATGACATTCATCAATCTCATAGCCATAAGCAGATAGGGATACTTTTAGCAGTCTCCTAATCTGAGGCTCGTCATCAATCACTAAAACTCGTGCCCCTTTTTCCATCCTTCCATCACCTACCTTATGCAAACTAAAAAACTACTGACGCATTCTAAAAAAATAAGACTTTTTGAACCGCGAAGAAACGAAGACATGAAGACTAGATCGAATATGGAATATGTATAATAGCCCTTCGCGTTCTTTGCATTTCTTCGCGACCTTCGCGGTTTTCATAACGCTATACACTTTATTAATCAATAAAACTTATACTTGCTAGTCTCGTAAGAAAAATGTTTATATTTTTAAAAAACTATGCCATATACATTGGAGGCTGCTCTTCCCATGGAAGGGTGAAGGTCATGACTGCACCGCCTCTTGGTCGATTCTCAGCTTGTATGGTTCCGCCATGAGCCTCAATAATTCCCTTACATATTGATAAGCCTAATCCTGTACCATTGACCTTCTTAGGCTGCTCAACTCGATAAAATTTATCAAAAACTCGCATTACATTTTCCGCTGGAATACCCGTTCCCCGATCAGCTATTGATACTTGTATGGCTGCTTTGTCCTGGCTGGCAGTAATAACAATCTCACTGCCTTGCGGGGAATACTTACAGGCATTATCCAGCAGATTCACCATGACTTGTTCAAGAAGCACACAGTCAGCCTTTATCATTGGTAAAGCTGGTGCTATATTCACAAGTAACTCTCTTCCTTTAATACACTCTCCAACTCGCCTAAGAGCTGTTCCCGTAATATCCTCGATATCACACCAATCTTTTTTAAGCTGCATCATCCCGCTTTCTAATCTGGCAGTATCCAAAAGATTGGAAACCAGACGGTCCATGCGATCGGCTCCTTCTTTCACCGTTTCCAACAACTCTTTTTTATCATTCTCCGAATAGACACCGTCAGTATCCATTAAACCAGATATCGCACCAGTAATAGAAGACAAGGGCGTCCGCAGCTCATGAGAGATAGAATTAAACAACGCGGTGCGCAGCTGATCTGATTCAGCCAGCAATGCTGCCTGCCTGGCTTGTTCTGCTAATTTCACTCTTTCAACAGCAATCGCTGCTAATCCTGCCCAAGCTTCCATTAATCGTTTTTGGGGGGAAGTGAGTATTTCCTCATGAATTTCAATGCCTAACACACCGACCGTATTCTGACTTGTCGTTAAAGGCAAATACATATATCTCGCCCCTGGCAATGTATCTGTACAATGTCCGGCAATTTCACCATGTTCAAATGTCCAAACCGCTACTGCTCTTTCACCAGCATCCTCATCGATTTTTACTGGTCCAGCCTCAGCAGCCAACACTAATTTCTCATTTTCTTGAGGTAAAAATACGGCTACCGATTTATCTAACGTTTGCCACACCTGTTCTGCCAAAATACCAACGATTACACCAATATCTACCACTGCTGCAATTTCACGGCTAAAGGAGTACAATGCTCCAGTTGTTTTTTCTCGCTGCCTAGCTAACGTTGCTTCTACACGCAATTTTTCAGTTTGTCCGCCAATAATAAAGGAAACGAAGAGAAAAAGAGGCAAACTCCACATATAAGGAAGATCCGATATACTAAAAGTAAAGATCGGCGCGATAAAGAAAAAATCGAAGAAAATAGCACTGCATAATGCTGTCATATAGGCTGGACCTTTCCCCCACCACACCGCAGACAAGAGTACTGGTAAGAAATACAGCAACATAAAATGTACTGGCTCAAGGTAATGACGCCACCACCAGTTCCCTGCTGTCATTACGATAATCATTAATAATCCCGCTATATAATGCCACCAATGAATTACTTTTTTAGGAGCTATAGTTTTAACCTTAGGCTCATCCTTTACCTCCGTATTCCCCTGGATGACATGAATATTGATGCCCCCGCTGTAGCGAATGAGTTTATCAACCACTGCACCGCCGTTCAACCACTCCCAAAGACGTCCTCGCAACGGCTTGCCAACCACCAAATGGGTAACATTATGTTCCCTTGTCATTCTTAGAATTTCCTCTGTCAAATCTTTACCCACGATGCTGATGGTCTTTGCTCCTAATTCGTCAGCTAAACGCATATTGCGAAAAATGCGATCCCGCTCTCTTTCACTAGAGCCCGACCGTCTCGGTGTATCAACATGCACAGCCAATAGTTCTGCCTGCAAACCGCGAGCTAATCGCCGAGCCGCCCGAATCAGTTGAGCAGAAAAGGGGCTAGCGCTCACGCAAACCATTACCCGTTCACCCGCTGGCCAAGGCCCAGGAATATCATGTTCCTGCATATATTCATTTAATTCTTTATCCACCCGATAGGCTGTAAATCGCAGAGACAGTTCCCGCAGGGCATTAATATTTCCTGGGCGGAAAAATTTGTTCAACGCTAATTCTGCCTGATGAGGCATATATATTTTGCCTTCCTTCAAGCGCTTAATGAGTTCATTGGGAGGAATATCAATTAATTGCACTTGATCAGCCTGCTCCACAATACTATCAGGCACGGTTTCCCGCACTGTTACACCAGTAATTTGAGCCACAATATCATTCAAACTTTCGATATGTTGAATATTGATTGTCGTAGATACATCAATACCAGCGTTTAATATTTCTTCTACATCCTGAAATCTACGGACATGGCGAGAACCAGCCGCATTGGTATGGGCCAGCTCGTCAACTAACACGATTTGAGGTCTGCGTGCCAAAATAGCATCAATATCCATCTCATGCAAAATCTTGCCTCTGTACTCAATTTCCTTTGCTGGCAAACGAGGCAAACCCTCCACCATTTTTTCCGTTTCTTGGCGTTTATGGGTCTCAACCCAGCCAATTACAACATCCGCACCAGAATCCAGCATCTCATGAGCAGTTTTGAGCATGGTGTAGGTTTTACCAACACCGGCAGCTGCACCTAAAAATACTGTAAGTTTACCTCTGGTCTCTTTATTTAACTTTGCCAGCAATACATCAGGGTCTGGGCGCTTTTTTTCTTTACTTGCCTCAGGCATATCATTGCCTCCATTATGTTAATCATCGTACCTATTTTATTCACTTTAACCTGTCGAGTGCCATATTAAGAGCTAACACATTCACCCGTTCTGCACCTAAAAAACCGAATTGTCTTACCTGAACATGACTGGTCACAAGCCCTCTTATCTCATTTTCCGATATACCCCGCTCAGCAGCAATACGATTCACCTGCAAATAGGCTGCTTCAGGGGATGTGTCAGGATCAAGACCACTAGCGGATGCCATAACCAAATCAGAGGGTATTGAAACACTTTCAGCAATCTGATTTTCACTGCGTATCTTCTCAATATTACCGTTTACTGTATCCACTAACTTTTTACTTGTTGGTCCCAAGTTTGATCCTGATGATCCAGCAGCATCATATCCATCTGTACCAGCTGAGGATGGACGACCATGAAAATATTTTGCTGCTGTAAAATTCTGCCCCAACAAAATCGAACCAACTGCTTTGTCATTTACATAAACCAGTGAACCATTGGCTTGCTTAGGAAAAACAGCCTGTGCTACCCCAGTCATAGCCAAAGGATACGCAATACCAGTAACAACCGTCAATAGGAGTAGTAAGCGTAAAGCACTTATTGTTTGTTTCCACATGATACTTCAACTTCCTTTTACTGTATTTGATTCGATCATTGTTATACTAAATGAAAAATAACTAGCAATACATCAATCAACTTGATACCAAGGAAAGGTGCTGCTAAACCACCAAGACCGTAAATAATCAAGTTTCGACGTAAGATTATATCTGCACCTAAGGGTTGATACATTACACCATGCAGCGCTAAAGGTACCAGACCAATAATAATCAGAGCGTTAAAGATTACAGCGCTTAAAATAGCACTCTCAGGCGTAGATAATCTCATAATATTAAATACACCGAATGCTGGATAGGCAACGGAAAACAGTGCTGGAATGATGGCAAAATACTTGGCAACATCATTCGCAATACTAAACGTCGTCAAGGATCCCCTAGTCATCAATAGCTGTTTACCAATTTCTACGATTTCAATCAACTTCGTAGGATTGCTGTCAAGATCCACCATGTTGCCAGCTTCCTTCGCTGCCTGCGTGCCGCTATTCATAGCCACTCCCACATCTGCTTGGGCCAAAGCCGGAGCATCATTGGTGCCATCGCCAGTCATGGCTACCAGCATCCCTTTGTCCTGATACTCTCGAATCAAAGCCAACTTCCCTTCCGGAGTAGCTTCAGCCATAAAATCATCCACCCCAGCTTCCGCAGCAATAGCAGCAGCCGTTAATGGATTATCCCCTGTAATCATGACGGTTTTAATACCCATTTGCCTAAGCTCTTTAAATCGTTCTTTAATGCCGCCTTTAATGACGTCTTTTAAGTGAATGGCCCCAAGCACCCTAGAACCTTCAGCTACTACTAAAGGCGTACCACCACTTTTAGCAATACCCTCGCAGGCAAACTTAACATTCTCAGGCAATTCGCTCCCTTTTTCTCGTACATATTTTTGAATCGCATCCACAGAACCTTTGCGTATTACCTTATCTTTTAGATTTACCCCACTCATACGCGTATGAGCACTAAAAGGAATAAACTCAGCTTCTAAATTCGTTAAATCCCGTTCTCGTAAATTGTATTTCTGCTTGGCTAATACCACAATGCTGCGCCCTTCCGGTGTTTCATCCGCTAAAGAAGCCATCTGTGCTGCATCTGCCAGCGCCTCCATAGAAACGCCTGCAGCGGGAATAAATTCAGTTGCCATACGGTTCCCCAAGGTAATTGTACCTGTTTTATCCAGCAATAGCACATCTACGTCTCCGGCCGCTTCTACCGCTCTTCCAGACATAGCCAGCACATTACGCTTCAATAGCCGATCCATACCCGCGATACCAATGGCACTTAATAAACCGCCGATTGTCGTCGGGATCAAGCATACAAGTAAAGCAATCAGGACCGTAATGGAAAGATTGATTCCTGAGTAGCTGGCATAGGGGTATAGTGTCGCTACTGCTGCTAAGAACACAATGGTTAAGCCAACCAACAAAATCGTTAAAGCAATTTCATTGGGAGTTTTCTGGCGTTTGGCTCCTTCAACCAGAGAAATCATACGATCTAGAAAAGTCTCACCTGGATTAGCAGTTACTGCAACCTTAATCCAGTCCGATAATACCCGAGTACCACCAGTAACGGAAGATTTATCTCCTCCTGACTCACGAATCACGGGAGCCGACTCACCCGTTACCGCGCTTTCATCCACCGTCGCCATGCCTTCAATAACCTCTCCGTCACTGGGAATGATATCACCAGGCTCCACCAATACGATATCGCCTTTTCTTAGGCTAGCAGCCTCAACCACCTGTGGTTTGTCATGGATTATTTTTTTTGCCTGTGTTTGCGTACGAGTCTGTCTTAATGCCTGAGCCTGGGCTTTACCCCGGCCCTCAGCTATCGCTTCGGCAAAATTGGCAAACAATACAGTAAACCAAAGCCATACTGTGATTTGTAAAGTAAAAGATGTATTTCCCGCACTTCCCTGAAATAAATCACGAAAAACAAATCCAGTTGTTAACCAAGAGCCAATCAATACAATAAACATGACTGGATTTCGCACCTGCACCTTAGGATTCAATTTAAATAAAGCTTCACGGCAGGCTTGCATCAGAATTTTTTTATTAAAACCGTTTGCGTTTGCACTCATAGCCTTTTCCTCCTTGTTAAAAAGTCACACCTTGCAGCATTAGTAAATGTTCAATAATAGGTCCTAACGATAATGCTGGCAAAAAGGTCAATGCTCCTACCATGATGACAATTCCAGCTAACAATAGAACAAACAAGGATCCTGCTGTTGGAAAGGTTCCAGGTCCAGGAGGTGATACTCTTTTTTCTGCCAGACTTCCAGCGATAGCCAAAACAGGTATAATTACACCAAAACGTCCTATTAGCATAGCCGCTGCTATCATCAAATTGTAATATACGGTATTGGCACTTAAACCGGCAAAGGCACTGCCATTATTACCTGCAGCAGAAGTAAAGGCATATAATATCTCACTGAAACCATGCGGTCCAGCATTGTTAAGACCAGCAAGGCCTGCATCAGCCATCACAGAAATAGCACTGCCAAATAGTATCGTTACCGCAGGAATCAAAATAGCAATAATCGCCATCTTCATTTCATTCGCTTCAATTTTTTTACCTAAATACTCAGGTGTGCGGCCAACCATCAATCCTACGATAAAGACGGTCAGCATAACAAACATCATCATGCCATAAAGGCCTGCACCAACACCACCGATTACGACTTCCCCTAACATGATCTGCAGCATCGTTACCATACCGCCTAGTGGTGTAAGGCTATCATGCATGGTATTAACTGCCCCACAAGAGGCTGCTGTTGTCACGGCAGCAAATAAGGCGGAACCGTTTATACCAAAACGCATATCTTTGCCTTCCATATTTGTGGGTTCACTCACTCCGCTATGGCCTGCTATTGGACTGCCATAGATTTCACTGGCATAGAGTCCGCCAAGGCTTACAGAAAATAATAAGAGCATCGCTGCCAGTATTGCATATCCCTGACGCCGATCCTTGATCATATTCCCAAACATAAATACCATTCCCGTAGGAATAAGAAAAATGCTCAATACCTGAACTAGATTCGTGAAGGGAGTCGGATTTTCAAAAGGATGAGCCGAATTGGCATTGAAAAATCCACCGCCATTAGTACCTAATAATTTAATCGCCTCCTGTGAGGCTACAGGTCCCATAGCAATTGTCTGCTGCCCCCCTTCCAGGGTATCTACTGCCACATAAGCAGAAAGATTTTGAATCATGCCCTGCTGCATAAATATAATGCTCACTACAATGGACAAGGGCAGCAAGATCCATATCACACTCCGCACCATGTCAGACCAAAAATTCCCGATTGTTTTAGTTGTCTTGCGAGCCAGCCCTCGAATCAGCGCTACTGCAACTGCCATACCTGTTGCTGCAGAAAGAAAATTTTGTACTGTCAGCGCTGCCATCTGTGTAAAATAACTCATCGTAGTTTCGCCGCTATAAGCCTGCCAGTTCGTATTTGTCATAAAACTAGCTGCTGTATTAAAAGCCAAGTCAAAAGGCACTGCAGCCAAGCCTTCAGGATTCCATGGCAGTATAGTCTGCAATTCCTGTATAGCTACTACAGCAGCCAACCCTAATAGGTTGAAGATAAAGAGTCCGCTGGCATACTGCCTCCAATTCATCTCTCGGACGGCATCGATTCCCGCTAAACGATATAAAGTCTTTTCTAATGACAAAAAGATAGTATCAAACATCGTTCTTTCACCACTATAGACTTTTGCCATATACTTTCCCAAGGGCCAAGCCATGAGAAGCAACAATACAAAAAATACAATAAATAATAATACATCTGTAATCATATCTAAAACTCCTCCGGTTTTAATAATGCATATATTAGATACACAAATAGACCTAATGACACTAAACCTGCTATCCATAAATCAATCATAACGACCATCCTCCCATTGAAGTCCCCTACAAGATTATTGTAACCCCATCCCCCATAAAGAAGGCGTCAAGAAAAACTCCATGGATGTAAAGAAAATGTAAAAATATCAAACCTATTTATCAAAGCCTAACGATCTAATATTGCAAAATACCAAACTAAACTAATTTTAGTAAGTTACTTATATAGAAAAAACCGCCCTTACAGGCGGTAAAACAGCATATTAATGATTGATTTCATTAACAGAAGGGATATTATAACCTATTTATTTACGCCATAAAACTTCAGGAGGAATTTCCTTAACACTCTTACAGCCTGTTAAAATCATAGCAGCCTTTAACTCACTTGTGTACTTATCAATTATCATTTTTACACCTTCTGTATTTCCACCATAAGCACCCATGATCAGCGGCCGGCCAACTAGAACTCCATCTGCCCCTAATGCCAACAATTTCAATACATCAGCTCCAGAACGTACCCCGCCATCAGCTAATATGGTAATTTTCCCCTTCACTGCCCTGGAAATTTCCGTCAATACATCTGCCACACCAGGAGTATGATCCAGCACCCTGCCTCCATGATTCGAGATGACAATCGCATTTGCTCCTACTTCTACACATTTGACAGCCTCATCCACCGTCATAATTCCTTTGATAATAAAGGGCAGAGCGGTAGATTGTATCAGCTCTATAAGCTGTTCCGTAGTTTTCGGACCAACAGGCTGCCCTTTTAAGGCCATAGTAATTAGCCCTGCTCCATCAAGGTCTGTTCCTACTGCTATGGCGCCAGCTTTTTCAGCTAATTTAAAAAGCTCAATGATTTCTTTATTACTCACACGAGGTTTTATGATGGCAATTCCCTGCCCAGCTTTGCGGATAGATGCTAAACCATCCTCATACATACTAGGATTAGCCGGATCACCAATCCATCCGATACTTCCCGCCAAATGACTACCTTCTACAAGAGCTGAAACCATGTTGAATTCTGTCAAAGCCTCTCCTGCATTAATCACCGCGCCAGTAATTGGCGCTCCCATAATTGGAGTTTTGAGCTGCTGACCAAACATCTCGATTGTCGTGTCAGGCTGTAAGGAATCATGTATGACTCGCAAGTTCAATTTCAAGCTGGCAAGAGCCCTGACATTTTCAGTGAAGGCCTCGCCTGTTCCTGTCCCCCCCATGCCGGGAACTTCTCCTGCACAGGCCCGTCCATTACAAACCGGACACACTCGGCATTTGCCGACCATCTGTTTTCTTGCATTTTCTCTTAGTTCTCTCATATCCACAACGATTCCCCCTACTTATAAATTATCTTACTTTTGTCCTCTAGAAACTATACTACATCAATTTTTTGGAAGAAACAAACATAAAAATTAAACGATAAACCACAAAGATGCAGAAATGTCCATTTATAAACCCTTATAATCGAAAAAAGAACTCACCTGCCTCAAGAGGCTAGTGTGTTCTTATCGAACCTTAAGATATTCACTAACTTTTAAAGTGAGAAATAGAACGTTGCAGTTCTTCTGCTAACTTTGCCAATACCTGGCTGGAAGAAGCAATCTCTTCAATTGACGCGGATTGCTCTTCTGTTGCTGCTGATGCTGTTTGGGTCCGACTAGCATTGTCCTTGCTAATGGCAGCGATATTACCGATTGAGACAACAATTTGCTGACTTTTGTCAACAATGCTATGGGTGAACTCTGAAATATCCTGCATTTGAGAAGATACTTGATCTACGGAACCAGCAATTTCGTTAAAAGACTGTCCGGCCAAATTGACTGCTGTATTGCCTTTTTGCACTTCTTGCGATCCAATCCTCATAGCCTGCACTGCTTTATCGGTATCTCCCTGAATTTCATGAATGAGGTTTCCGATCTCTTTGGTAGCATGCTGGGACTGTTCAGCCAGTTTTCGTACTTCTTCAGCAACAACAGCAAAACCTCTGCCATGTTCTCCTGCCCTTGCGGCTTCAATCGCAGCATTAAGAGCAAGAAGATTTGTTTGCCCAGCAATATTGGCAATGGTATCGACAATCTGCCCAATTTCCTGAGAATGTCCTCCTAATTTAGCAATCACTTCCGCCGATTTGACTGTAGACTGTTCCACTTGCAGCATTTGAGTAATAGCAGCCTCAATAGCTTCTCCTCCTGCCTTTGCACAATTAGCAGCCTGCTGGGCATTTAATGATACCTGATTCGTTTGAACAGCAACCTGCCCAATGCTGACAGCTAGCTGTCCAATGCCCGCTATATTTTCATTCACAATCATGACCTGCTCATCCGATCCCTGAGCTACTTCCATAATAGAGGTAGCAACTTGATTGACAGCATGAGCAGATTCTTCGGCACTAGCTGTCAATTCTTCTGCAGAAGCAGCAACTTGTTCTGCATTCGATTGTACATCGGTAACCATAGAACGCAAAGTTGTTATCATCTTGCTAAAGGCCCGAATTAAATGACCAACTTCATCTTCAGACGTAACATTCGCAGCAAAATTCAAATCACCGCTTACCATATGCCCCGTCATTTGTATGATCGGTTTTGTTATGATACGCGCCATATAAAGACCTAATAGAATACCGATACTAATTGCAATAGCTGAAGCAGTGAGTATACCAATCATAATGTTCTTCGCCAGCTCTTGAGCCTGCTGTTTTTGATCAGCCGCCTTATCCAACGTAAATGTTACCAACTGGTTAAAATCAGTTTCCAATTCTTTACGAGTTTTTCGACCATCTCCAAATGATACCTGCTTTGCTTCTTCTACACGTCCAGCTGAATAAAGGTCAATAACAGCGTAATTGCTTTGGGTAAAACGAGTGTGGGCGGCATCGATTTTACTTAATAGCTCTTGTTGCTCCTTAGTCATGGTCAGTCCTTTAAGCAATACAATACGTTTTTTTATATTATCCGATTTTTCGCCAATTTCCTTACGAAATTCCTGACTTCCAGTTAACAAGAATCCGCGTTCGTCATTGGCTTGTCCAGTAAAATAATATTGTATCTCTCGTAAATGAATCACCGTAATGTCTGATTGGTTTGTAATTGCCTCATAGGCTGATTGTAAATTTTTAAATCCGTAAATGGAAGATATGGTTACTACAATGACTAAAAACGATAAGACCGTGTAGCCTATAATTAGTTTTGTTTTGATCTTCACAGAGTTCTCCTTCTATTAAAATTCTTACTTACATGCCTGAAGTAATGTTCTTATATTAACTCATTCATTTTTAAGATTCAATCACAATTACACTTTTTTCATTCGATTTTGTAAAACAGCATATGAAACAGTTCTCTACACCTGAAATTTAATTAGAAGATAATCATCAAAGTACGAAAACCCTAAAGAAGTATAAGCTCGTACTGCGGAAAAATTATTTTTACGTACAATCAACGTAGGAGTCTTTCCACGCTTGATAATATTATGACACAATTTAGATACAAGTGCCTTACAATATCCTTTCCCCCGCTCTTCCTCTACGGTATAAACACCGCCAATCTGATTAATTTTATCCGTACATGCTTGGATATATGCCTGGGCAACCATTTTATCTTTTGCCATAAAAAATAATAGTTCTTCCTCAATCCCACGCTGCTCTACAAATGCTTCGACTTCTTCTAGGCTGTATTGTTGGTGAAAGCCATGCCAATAGGCATCTTTTACAAAAGTTACTACACGATGATGTTCAAGCTCATTTGCTTCCGCAACACTGCTGCCTTCTAACTGAAAAGGCTTTAAACTCTCATTTACAAAATAACTGCTATCCTGATATGCTAACGTGTTTTTCTCTCCGGAAATGATCTCGTACAAAGGCTGGACAAACCTCTTCATACCGATTAAAGCCTCGAGGGAACGCTGTGTCATAATCTGGGCAAATGGCTCAATGGCTTCCTCTTCATGAAATAAAGGGATACAGCTTCCCATATTATAAAAAGGCAATATGCCTACTAAGCGGCCCTTTAAAAAATAACCGTAGTAATCGCCGCATCTTCTTTGGTCTTTACAATTGTCTAAACCAAATTCTAGTACATTCCCTAAGATAAAAGCACTGGCAAAACGCTCTTGCCTTAAATATTGAATTACCTCATCCCTATTCTTTTCACTAAGCAATAAGATCATTCTACTCCCCCCTTACTAGGCTATTCTTTTAGAAAAGGTTCTGTAATGAGGGTTATATTCCTGCCAAAAATATATGGTCCGTCAATAAAATAAGAGACTTTACTGATTTCTTTATTTTCGAAAGAAAAATACTGCCACCTTATGGTGGCAGTATCATATCCAGAATTATAAATGATTCGTTATTTTACAATACCGATTTCTTCATCCGTCAAATAACAGGCAGGATCCGACTCCCAAAAATCACCTGTAGCAGCTTCCGCACGAGCACGGAAATTGCCATTACAGACATTTAGCCATTTACAGATACCGCAGCGGCCTTTTAATAGTGCTTTGCGATCCTTTAACCCTGCAAGAATAGGATTGGACTCATCTGTCCAGATATCGCCAATTGCCCGATCACGAACATTTCCAAAAGTATAATTTTGGGTAAACTGATCCGAATGAACATTGCCTAAAGGATCAACATTGCCAAAGGCTATACCTGATCGGTTGCCGCCATTGCGCATCATCAAATTCCATACCTTCTCGGCACGGACAGGATCCTTCTTTAGAGACTGCAAATACAAATATACAATATCCGCATGGTTATCAACAGTAAGTATTTCACAGGTTTTATCTAATTCTTGAGCCTTAGCCATAATAAGATCCATAGCTTGACGAGACTCCTCATGAGTGACATCATGCTCCATCATCTGAGAAGCTCTGCCGGAATACACCAAATGATAAAAGCAGACTCGAGGAATTCTTTCTTCCTTTATTAAGCGAAAAATATTTTCTAAGTCATGAAAATTATATCGGTTAATGGTAAAACGCAAACCAACACGCTGTCCTACATCCAGACAATTGCGAATACCTTCCAGAGCTTTCTCAAAAGCTCCTTGCTTACCACGGAATTTATCATTAGCCTCACCTAAACCATCGAGGCTAATACCCACATAACCTACATTTAGTGTTTTAATATCTTTTGCTAATTGCTTGTCAATTAATGTCCCATTAGTAGAAAAAGTAGAACGTATGCCATATTTATTCGCATGTTCCACCAATTCAAAAACATCAGGACGAATAAGTGGCTCTCCTCCTGATAACAGCAAAACAGGGACCTTAAAGGCGGCACAGTCATCAATAAATTTTTTAGCCTCTTTCGTTGTTAGCTCACCATCATATTTTTTCCCATCGGAATCAGAGTAGCAATGTACACATTTCAAATTACAGGTTCGTGTAATATTCCAAGAAAGTACTGGTCCCATACCTTGCGCAGCACCATGACGTTGTCCATGAACACCAGGAGCATAACGCAATGAATCCCCAAAATTTTCTGTATCGCAAAGCAATTTGCTTACACCAATCATATTTTTCACTCTTTTCTCAATATTTTTCATTAGTAGAATCGCAAAAAGTGACCTACTACTTATACATTCTTAGCATATTGTAACAGTCTTATATAGGAAATGTCTATACTTAGTCCTTTTAAAATTACATCCTTTTTTTGTACTAGTACCTTGTCAGCTTTAAAACAGTAGGATAATGGCAAGGCTATTTTTCGCAGCACAAGGCGAAGGAGGGAAACATACCGGGAGTATGCCGACCGACGACAACGAAGGGGTGCGGAGAATAGACTGTCAGTATCCACTGATTTAGGGCTGATAAGGTACTAATACCACCGGACTGCTAAAATGCCAACGTATTCTTTCAATGCCAAACTTATATTTTGCAACGCTCCTGCAGAAGGCCACAATTGATGAAGTTCAAATTGATTTTTTATGTTGCTTTGATAATCGGTTGGATACGGCAGAACAGTTACCTCTGCTTTTTCAAATTGCAATACAGACCGTTTCATATGAAAAGCCGAGGTCACTAAAATAGGCTGTTTAAATTCATACTTCTCTAGAAGAACTTTCGTATACATCGCATTTTCTGTGGTATTTAGACTTTTATCTTCAATAATAATTTTCTCTTCTGGAACCCCTAACCCAAGCAAAATAATTTTACTGATTTCCGCTTCACACCCTGTAGTCTCTAAAACTTTCCCCCCTGATAAGATTATCGGAATATGCAGCTTTTGATACAGTTGAGCCGAAGTTAAAAGACGATTAGCAGCAAAACCTGACAAATGACCTATTCCATTGACATTTGGTGTATCAAGGGTCGCTCCGCCTCCCAGCATAACAATAACATCTCCGTCTACTATACTTGGAACCTGATACTCTTTTTCTAAAGCTCCTATTAACCGGTCACTTAGCAATGAAATGGTGCATAAATAAAACACCACTGTAAATAACCCTATTATATTTGCTAATTTCCGATGCTTCTGGAAGGCGTACAAACATAAAAAAAATAAACCCACTATAATAATCCCTGGGGGGAATAAGAAGGTACTATATAGAAACTTAATAAAATATACCATATTTTCGCCTCCATACTTGACAATTGACATCCTAACTCTTTAGCCTCATTATAACTCGTCCTATTGCAAGATGCAAAAAAGCAAGAAAATCTTTCGCTCTCTTAAAAGTATAGCCGTTTTTTAAACACAACGTCACAAAGCTGCTTATGCGAACATGAGAACATAATAGGTACTAAAATAAATAGGTCTAATGTGTCCTCCGCCTCTAATATCCTCTTAAACTTATCTATTCTATATCATAGGACAAACATCTTATTATTCAGTACTTCTTCGAAAATATTTTGAGATATCGAGTCATACATTGTATAATCTTACTATTAGCACTTATTTTTTGTCTATGATTCGAGTTTAATACTATAGAAATTAAAGGAGTTGGTTCTTATCGCTACTAAAATGGTCGCCGTTAAAAATCTGAGTCCAGGTTTGATACTCAGTGATGCTGTCATCACTCCCGCTGGAAAAACACTGCTAAATGCAGGGGGCGTTTTAAGTCAGAGGGCCATCTCGCTTCTTAGTATGTGGGATGTCAATTATGTCTACATAAATTCGGAGGATGACCACGAGCCATCTGAAAGCCAAGCTATACTGCCGCCTCCATCCTCCTCTTTTGATATATCTGCGGAATGCATGCAGTTTTTTCAAGAATATGATTCAATTCTAACCTCTACTGACAACTCCTTCGAATTTGTGCGCAACCAAAATAAGGTTCCTGTTCTGGCTCTGAAAAGCACTTCTTTTGCAATCTATTCTTCAATACTGACAACAGGTCCTGCCCTTATGGACTACCTGTTGATTAGCGATTACCAACTAGCCAGCAATATTGCACGGCACACTGCTATGGTAGCTTATATCTGCGGATTAATCGGCAGACAGCTGCATTATAATGAAACGGAACTTAAAGCACTCACCTTAGCGGGACTGCTTCATGATATAGGAAAAATGGTTATTAGTCAGGAAAACAGCTCCACTTCCGAAAAGGATCATGTTATCAATGGAGCCCGGCTGATCAAGAATGTTAAAGGTATTTCCGACGAAGTAACCTTAAGCGTTTTACAACATCATGAGTATTTGGATGGTACTGGTTTTCCCATGGGTATCACTGGTTCAAAAATTCACCCCTATGCTAAGATTATTGCCATTGCTGATATATTTCAATACCATTCCTATATAGGAGACTACTGCAATCCTTTCAATGCACTGAATGTAATAACAAAAGATATGTTTGGCAAACTTGACCCTACTATCTGTCAAATGTTTACGAAACAGGTTCGTGATTCTTTACTAAATAGTAATGTCATATTAAGTGATGGACAAGAAGCAACGATTATTTTCTTTTCCCCAAACTCCAATGATCCGATTGTTAAAACTCTCGATCAAAAGTTGATTGATTTGTCTACCGATAAAACACGAACCATTAGTCGAATGTGTACTCCTGATTATCCCTTGTCCTAATAAAAACAGGCTTTGTTTCTACAAAGCCTGTTTTTATTAGGACATTTTTGATTTTTACTTTTATGTACCCCTCTATTAGGGCAGCACATTCTTAATCCTGTCTTTAATTTCATCTGGTAAATCCACAGCCGTTGTAAAGTTGACAAATCCCTTTTCTGGTACAGCCTCTTTAATGATCATTGCATCCAAAGGTTTATAACCAAATACATCAAGCGTTCCTATGTTAGAGTTATATAATGCCTGATGGAAATCAATAGTTACCTCATTCCCCACAACTTTAACCCCCAAACCATAACCAGGATTAACATGACCTACGAATTTTGTAACCATAGCTAAACTGACTTTAGAAAAAATCCAAGAAACAATTGGCTTATCGGGTAATTTCTTATCTACAATTTTTAATTTCATAAACGAGCTCTCTCTATTATGTTCAAACTGCTTGATATCGCATATAAAAACCATACGCCCAGCCTTTTTCGTTAAGGCACTAATTTTTAGCTTATGACCCTCTAAAGATGTGATGGACAATTCTTTTATTTCTTCACTATCTTCTATTGTTGAAGCTAAATACTCATTCATCACATCATCAGGAACGGCTACTTTCCCTTGTTCTAAATTCCGGAACGTCTGTAAATCCCAAGTTTCTTTCAACACCGCAATAACATGAGATACATTCGGTATCGTCTCTTCAATACTCCATCCCTTAGCAGCATCCATTACGTGATCTGAAATAATAGCTGGCATATCAATCATTTTATCGATTCCCCCTTAGACCTACCATCCTTTGCCCAACTTATTATATATAAATCACATCGGCTATGCAATATGCGAAAACCAAATCAAATTGAACCGCAGAGATGCAGTGAGCATATAGAAAAGATGAAAAGGATAAAAAAATAAGCTCCGAACCTGAAGTGCACCCCCAAAGTTAATTCAGTATATCATACTGTCTAACTTTGGGGGTGCACTTCAACCAGCGGAGCCTATTTTTTTATCTCTAATGAATTATGGATTTAGGTGCAGGTGCTTCACTATAATCAGGTGGAACCGTTCGTGATAGATGCACCCAACGAATAATAGAATCAACAAGAACAACGATTACCAGTACAAACATCACACCACTCACACCAGCTAGCAGATAATTTTTGGCTGGTAAATAGGTATTGAAAATATTCATATAATCTGCGGTGAATGTCACGGTTGCTAAAAACATCATAGGCATAATAGTGATCCAGGCATAACGCCCCCGCCCCATACGAAAGAGCATGGTAGTACCGATTGCTAACGTCAAGGTGCCTAATAGCTGATTGGAAACACCAAATAAAGGCCAAATCGTAGAAATATTCCCCTGGAGTACCAGGTAACCCCAAGCAAAGCAAATTAAAGCACTTGTAAAGATGATTCCAGGCCACCAGTGTGTATCTTTAAGTGGTTTATAGATTACACCACCCATTTCTTGCAATAGATAACGGCCAACACGAGTACCAGCATCAATTAACGTTAAAATGAACAGAGCCTCAAACATGATACAAAAATGATACCAAAAGGACATAAGGGATTCCATTCCTGGTATTTTCGAAAATATATGAGCCATACCAACCGCCAAAGAAACGGCACCACCTGGACGGCCTGTTATATTCTCACCAACCATTTCTGACAAATGGGGCAATTGGTCTACAACTAATCCTAACTTTGCAAATGCTGCTGGAGTAGAATTGATAGCGAAATAATCAGCGGGATTCAAGCTAGTAGCAGCAATCAATGCCATTAAAGCAACAAAACTTTCAACTAACATAGCACCGTAGCCGATAGGAAGAATCTCTCTTTCATTCATGATCATTTTGGGCGTCGTACCTGTACTAATTAAAGAATGAAAACCAGATAACGCACCACAGGCTATCGTAATAAAGACAAAAGGCCACGCCGGACCGCCGATAACAGGTCCACCGCCACTAACAAATTGACTGAATGCAGGCATTTGAATTTCAGGTCTAACTACAATAATGCCAATTGTCAAAGCGGCAATCGTACCAATTTTCATATAAGTACTTAAGTAATCTCGTGGTGCCAGCAGCAGCCACACTGGCAGGGCCGCAGCAAAAAAGCCGTAAAAGGCTAGCATAATTGATAATTGTCTCACATCAAATGTAAAGTATGGCGCCAATGAAGAATGTTGAATCCATGGGCCAACAAATACAGCAGCTAAAACCAATAGCACACCTATAATAGAAGCCTCCTGGATCTTCCCAGGGCGCAGCCAGCGCAGATAAATACCAATAAAAATAGCAATAGGAATGGTCGCAGCAACCGTGAATGTACCCCAAGGACTATTGTATAAAGCATTTGCTACTACTACAGCCATACCAGCCAGAGTAATCACCAGCAAAAATAAAACCGCAATCGAAGTACAAAAACCAGATATATTACTAACTTCTTTTTTCGCTATTTGTGCCACTGATAAGCCATTGTGACGAACGGATGCGAACAAGATAACCATATCATGGACAGCACCAGCAAAGACAGCACCAATTAATAACCATAGCGTTCCTGGGAGATAACCAAACTGGGCAGCAATAACCGGACCTACCAGCGGACCTGCACCAGCTATCGCTGCAAAATGATGGCCAAAGGTGACCCATTTGTTTGTAGGAACATAATCCCTGCCATCGTCCATACTCACTGCAGGTGTCACCCTCTCTTCATTCAGCGTAAGTACTTTGGCGGCAATAAAGGAGCCATAAATACGATACGCAAGAGTTAACCAAAGCGCGGCAATAATAACAAGATAAATACCGTTCACAATAAACCTCCTCCTATTTTTTTGAATACTCTTTAAGATTTCACTTATACCATACCCCAAGTACAACTATTGGGAAACCAAAAATGGCTCAATGGAATAAATTAGTCGATAATCAGAAGGGAACTAGGGTTCATTGGAAATAAAAAAACTAGCAGCAAACAGTTGCCCTGCTTGCTGCTAGTTTTCTATTGACGTTGCCTTGTAATGATACGTACGACTCTTTCATATACAAGATAATCCCACATCCATTTTACAAATACAACAGCCCGATTACGGAAATCAATCAACCGCAAAATATGCACGAAAGACCAGATCGCCCAAGCGATAAATCCATGAGTTTTAAAGCTTCCCATGTGCACAACCGCCGCATTTCGTCCAATAGTTGCCATATTTCCTACATCTTTGTATGTGAATTTTTTAAGTTCCTTGCCCCGTATTAAGCTGCGTATATTCTTTGCAGCAACTTCAGCCTGTTGTATCGCTACAGGCGCGACCATAGGCAAAGGTCTTTCTCCTTGCATAAATTGAGCGGAATCACCAATCACAAAGACTTCAGGGCGGGTAGGCAACTGCAAAAATTCATTTACAACCGCCCGTCGCATACTGGCTTGTTCAACCTTTAGTGTATCGATCAACGTATTGGCTTTTACCCCTGCTGCCCAAACTACAGTATAGGTAGGAATAACTTCCCCGCCTTTCAGGCTCATTTTTTCCCCATTATAGTCTGTAACCTGCACACACAAACGTACCTCTACATGTTTGCGGATTAGAGTTTCTACAGTAGCATCACGCAGTTCTTTTGGCATAGCTGCGAATAATTTGTCTGAAGCCTCGACTAACATGATACGTACTTCTTTAAAATTCAGGGTATGGTATTCTTTTACCATGACATGATAAATTAATTCTGATAAAGCACCTGCGGATTCCACCCCTGTAGGGCCACCACCTACAATTACAAAGGTTAACAAAGCACGACGCTTATCAGCATCTTTCTCATGAGCCGCCAACTCAAACATGCGAAGTACATGATTACGAATCATAACGGATTCATCCAAGGTTTTCATGCCAAAGCCATTTTTCTCCATGGACTCCATACCAAAATAATTTGTTGAGCCGCCTGCCGCGACCACCAAATAATCATAACCAATTTCACCTGTATTCATGGTAACTACTTTATTATCAAAATCCACATCTGATACTTCTGCTAAACGAAAATCTACATTTTTTTGATCTCTAAATATAGCGCGAACAGGATACGCGATATCATCTACCGACAATCCAGCTGTTGCTACTTGATATAGCAACGGTTGAAATAAATGATAATTATACTTATCAATAAGGGTAATCTTCACTTCATGCTTTGCTAATGCACGAGCTGTACGAATTCCGCCAAAACCAGCTCCGATGATTACAATATGAGGTGGTTTTACCGCTGTTTCATTTTGCATTTTTAATGTCCTCCGTCTCTTCCTTCTCTTCTCTATAACAATAACATATTCATAAATAAGATTCACTCTCACTGACAGGCTGTCTAATCTATTTTTTATCCTTAAATCTCGATTTTTCGCTCTTTTTCTCTCTTTTTCTCCATAACAAAAGGCTATCTATCTTATAGCTTTTTTCAATGAATTCTGTCTATTTTTTCACGTAACATTCCAGGCCATAGATCTCGATTGTGAATATAATCAACAACATAGCATTCTTCTTCGTAAGATAAAGGTATTAAACAGTAAAACAGCAATGAAAGCGAAGCCGATAATGACTTCTTCGCGTTCATTGCTGATTGCAAACGATCTATTTATTTTGCATTCTCTGGTGAATTACTCTAGCAACATGTATTCCGCTAGCACTAGCTTGAGACAAACCACGTGTGATGCCAGCTCCATCTCCAATACCAAACATATTCGGAATTTCAGTCTCTAACAGCTCTGTCAGCTTTAAGCGAGAGCTATAAAACTTTACTTCTACACCATATAACAAGGTATCATCATTGGCCATCCCAGGCGCAATCTTATCTAAAGCATAAATCATCTCAATCAAATTATCTAAATGACGCTTTGGCAAAACCAAACTCAAATCTCCTGGAGTCGCAGCAAGGGTTGGTTTAGTAAAGCTTTGATTTAATCGATGATCATTGGTTCTACGTCCTTTTATCAAATCACCAAACCGCTGTACCAGAACTCCGCCACCTAACATATTGGAAAAAGAAGCAATTCGCTTGCCATATTGCTGGGGTTCATTGAAAGGCTCTGTGAAACGATTACTGACTAATAAGGCAAAGTTCGTATTTTTACTATGAAGTTTTTCATCACGATAACTATGACCATTCACCGTAATAATACCATCTGTATTTTCTGCTACCACATATCCTTTGGGATTCATACAAAAAGTACGAACCAAATCACCATATTGCTTCGTGCGATACACCAATTTAGCTTCATATACTTCATCTGTAATATGTTGAAACACCTCTGCTGGAATTTCAACTCGCACACCAACATCCACTTGATTACTAGAAATCGTCAGTCCCATCTTTAGGCACTTTTCCGAAAACCATTCTGAGCCAGCACGGCCAGGAGCTGCAATTAAATAGTCGCAGTAAATCTCCTCCAAGCTATTTTTCAGCTTTACACTAAAGCCAGTTTCTTGCTTCTGAAAGTCTTCTACGTGTTTATTAAACATGATGGTCATTTTATCTTTTAAGAATTCATAAATGCATTTTAAAATATGCAAATTATTTTCCGTACCCAAATGACGAACCTTTGCCTGCAGCAGGTGTAAATCATGAGCAATTGCACTTTTACGAATACTACTGTTCTTGGTTGTGAAAAATTCCTTAGGTGCTCCATATTTTATATTAATCGAATCTACATAATCAATTAACTCTTCTACTTGTGCATCTGTAAGATACTCATTTAACCAGCCACCAAACTCACTGGTAAAATTATACTTACCATCTGAGAAGGCTCCTGCCCCACCAAAGCCACGCATAATGCTACATGGTTTACAGTTTATACAATGCTTTACTTTCTTTTCTGCTATAGGACATGTCCTATGATATATATCATGACCTTCTTCAATCATCGCTAAGGAAATAGCCGGATTGTTGGACACTAGTTCATAGGCGGCAAAAATCGCCGAAGGGCCTCCACCAATAATCACTACATCATATTTGCTTTGCATTATCTTGCTCCTTCTCATCCATAATTTACGTTAGAAAAAATGTTCGCATCCTTTAAATAACATTAAAAATAGACTTGTATTTTACTCTTACAAATCCAGAAATCATTATATCCTATTTTTATCGAATTTTATATAGAAAAATCTGATTTTTGTTCGGATTTTTATTTTTACCTTTCTTTATTGACATGGCTATGAAACACTGATATAATTCATTTATAAATTTTATACGAAATAGGCAATGATGCCTTCGCAATGTACTTGCGGAGGTTTTTTCTGTCTATTAGGGACAATGGCGTCCTGAAGGTCTCACTACCTTTAGGCGCTTTTTTAATTCCCTGAAAAGTATAAAATACTTATTTTACGATCTAAAACATGGGGGGTTTTAAAATGAAAAAGCTTTTGACTATTATGAGCACTTCTGTCCTTATGATGCTGCTTAGTCTCGGAACAGCTTTCGCCGAAGGCGCAGAAGCCGCCGCCGAAGTTGCTGCCATCGACACAGGTGATACCACTTTTATTTTATTAAGCGCTGCACTGGTAATGCTTATGACACCTGGCTTAGCCTTATTCTATGGAGGTATGGTAAGAACTAAAAATGTATTGAGCACTCTTATGCAAAGTTTTTTTATCATCGGACTTATTACTGTACAATGGGTACTCTGGGGCTATTCCCTTTCCTTCGGACCTGATATCAATCATTTTATCGGCAGCTTGGCATGGTTCGGTTTAAATGATGTAGGCCAATTGCCAAACCCAGATTATGCTGCAACAATACCACATCTACTTTTTATGGTATTTCAATGTATGTTTGCCATTATCACAGCAGCACTGATCACTGGTTCTTTTGCTGAACGTATGAGATTCTCTGCTTTTGCTGTATTTATTGTAATTTGGGCAACCGTTGTATATGATCCTCTTGCACACTGGGTATGGGGTGTAGGCGGCTGGATGCGAGAAATGGGTATTTTAGATTTCGCCGGTGGAACAGTTGTTCATATCTCCTCAGGTATTTCTGGCTTAATTGTCGCTTTATTTATAGGAAAACGTAAAGGATACGGCACAGAAATTATGCTGCCTCATCATTTGCCTATGACTCTTATTGGTGCCTCACTTCTTTGGTTCGGCTGGTTTGGCTTCAATGCCGGAAGTGCATTGTCAGCTAGTGGCTTGGCCGTCAGTGCTTTTGTAGTTACTCATGTAGCAGCTGCCGCAGCTACACTTGCTTGGGTTCTAACAGAATGGCTCTACCATGGCAAACCCACTATACTAGGTGCAGCAAGTGGCTGTGTAGCTGGTCTTGTAGCAATCACACCTGCTGCAGGTTTTGTCAGTGTAATTCCTGCTATTATAATCGGTTTAGCCGGTGGTGCAATTTGTTTCTTTGCTGTTAGTATTTTAAAAACAAAACTTGGTTATGATGATGCTCTTGATGCTTTTGGCGTTCATGGAATCGGTGGTACTTGGGGTGCAATCGCTACAGGTTTATTCGCTTCTACAGCTGTAAATCCCGCTGGTGCCGATGGATTATTCTTCGGTAATCCTGATCTTGTCTTAACGCAATTGTTTGGAGTTGCAGTAACCTGGGTTTTTGCAGCTGTTATGACCTTTATAATATTAAAAGTAATTAGTGTATTCATGCAGGTACGTTCTGACGAAAGCCATGAAGATATTGGTCTAGACATTGCAGAACATGGCGAACGGGGATATACGTACCAAGATATAACTGCTGGTTCTCCTTTAGCCTTTTCTCATATTGCTAGCCAATCAGAACCAATCAATAGCTCAGTCTTACAACCTTCACATTCTAAATCTCACTAAATCAGAAAGGTGGTAATCCTTCATGAGAAAAATAACCAAAATTGATGTAGTGACTCGCCCAGGTAAATTAGAAGAGTTAAAAGAAGCTTTAGCTGCCATTGGTGTAATGGGTATGACAGTAAGTCAAGTCTTTGGATGCGGCTTACAGAAAGGTCACACTGAAGTATACCGAGGTAAAGAATATAATATTAACCTCCTAGCTGGCATAAAAGTGGAAATCGTAGTATGCGAAGTTCCAGTAGAAACCGTAATCGAAACCATCAAGAAAGTATGTCGCACTGGTAAAATCGGAGATGGCAAAATATTTGTTTATCCCATAGAAAATGCCGTTAGAATCCGTACTGGTGAGGAAGGCGATATCGCTATTATGGATCGCCAAGAAGATAATACCTAATACTATAGCATAACATTCCCTCCTTTTCGATAATCCTCCTTTTGAACCTGACAGTTCTTCTGTCAGGTTCTTTCTTGTATTGCTGCCCCTTGTTTAACGATTTGCATTATTTTCATCTTTATGTAAACAATAGAATATGTTATTTATATAGAGTCTTACCTAACTGTCCCTTTCTTTATGCATTTACATCAAATCTATCTAAAAATATAATGCTTTTGCTCCTCGCACATTATTACAATGCTCAGAAGGAATAAGCTAATAAATAGCTAATTATCAATATAAGCAGCATCTGCACTTCGTTGCTTCTTACATTATGATGAAAGGCGGTAGTACACCATGTCGATCATGACTAAAATCGATATCATCACCCGTCCTGGCAAGCTAGAAGAACTAAAAGAAGCTTTAAATGCAATCGGGGTTACCGGTATGACCGTAAGTCAAGTCTTTGGCTGCGGGCTACAAAAAGGTCATACGGAAATATACCGCGGTAAAGAATATAACATTAATCTTTTAGCAGGGATCAAGATAGAAATTGTTGTATGTGAGGTCCCCGTAGATAAAGTAGTTGCAACCGCAAGGACAATCTGCTCTACGGGAAAAATCGGCGATGGTAAGATTTTTATTTATCCTATCGAAAATGCAGTGCGAATTCGGACGGGAGAAGAAGGCCCTGCCGCTATACTTGATCCAAAAGATATTCTGAAATAAAATCCCACGCCTTGACGCAACAGCAACGGAAAATGTATAATAAATCAACCAAAAATTACATATATTTATATCAATTGATAAAGACAGGGGAATTATATGAATGAAGAAATACTGAACAAAATATTAGTTTCTATGGAGAATATTAATAAGCGCCTTGACAGTTTAGAGGAATTAACTTCAGGAGAATTACAAAAATTACACGCAAACATTGATTTATTATCAGAAGACCAACAAGATGACATTGTCGCCACCTTATATCGGATGGATGCCAAAATTACTGCAATCTTAGAAACCCAGAGGCTTAACTTCGAAATTCTTAAAGTTTTTTCAAGTGATACCGTACATCATTAATATCCTACGGTCCTATAACACAAAGATACTCAAAAGAAACATATAAACTAATAATACCAAAGAATGAAAGAATACACGGCAAAAGCCGTGTATTCTTTCATTCTTTGATATTTGGTAATTCCCGCCATGCCTGCTGTAATCCATCTTCCAGTTGCTTCACAGCTGCTTGCAATTTAACAAAAATCTGCTCAATATCAATTAGCTGACCTGCATCTCCCATATGTTCTAGCTGAGCTGCATATTCTACGACTGTCTGATTTCCAAAATACGTTGCTGCACCTTTTAAGCGATGAGCACTGAGTTTCAAGTGGTCGGCATTTTTTTCATTCACAGCCTGCTCAATATTTCTCATATATTGTGTACCATTATCCAAAAAGCAGCTGATGACTGCCTTAACTGTATCCATATCTCCTTGGCAAATGTTCAAAAGCTGCTCCACGTAGAGATTAGGCGCCACTCTCCCCACTTCTTTGCTCATTTGCCTTTGCTTTTCAGCATTTACATATTGCTTATACAATAGTTTTCTTACAACATTATTTAATACCTCAGAATCCAGGGGTTTGCTAACATACTCATCCATGCCGCAAGACATCAAACGTTCCCGATCTCCCTTCATTGCATAAGCTGTCATCGCCACAATAGGAATACGTCGTTCATCACCCCATTGCTCTTCTAAATCTCGTATTGCAGCTGTTGTTTGTACTCCATCCATCTCAGGCATTTGTATGTCCATAAAAATAATATCAAATTGTTCTTTCTTAAACAATTCTATCGCTTGACGCCCATTAGATGCCAATGTAACATTATGTCCCTGATTGGACAGCATTTTAACAGCTACCTTTTGATTGATAAATTCATCCTCAACTAATAGAACATTCAGCTTCCCAATGCCTATCCTATCTTTGCTGCTTACAGGTTGCTTAAGCTGCTCTAACGCCTGATTGACAGAAGGAATTTCAGAAACTTTGAAAGCAACAGTAAAATAAAAAGAGCTGCCCTTATCCAGGCTACTTTCTACCCAGACTTTACCTCCCATGATTTCTACCAAATGCTTCACAATACTAAGCCCCAAACCCGTCCCACCATACTTTCTCGTGGTGGAAGAATCTACTTGAGTAAATTTATGGAAAATAATGTTAATCTTTTCTGGAGGGATTCCAATTCCAGTATCCCGTACGACAAATAACAAGCTGACCTGATTATCAAGGACTTGCTTAACATTCACTGCAATTGAAACCAAACCGATCTTCGTAAACTTTACGGCATTGTCTGCTAGGTTCATTACAATTTGCTGCAATCGCCGAGGATCACCATACAATCCATCTGGTACATCATGAGCAATATGAATCACACACTGCAATCCCTTTTTCTTTGCCTTCATTCTTAAGATGCGATGAAATTCACTCATTACATCCCGCAGGGAGAAAGAAATATTTTCTAATTCCAGCTTTCCTTCTCTAACTTTTGAAAAATCCAGTAAATCATTTAATAAAACTAACAGCTTTTCTCCTGAAACCTGTACTAATTCCAAGCACTCTCGTTGGTCTGGATGCAACTTTGTTCCTAGCACCAGTTTTGCCATTCCTAAAATACCATTCATTGGCGTACGAAGCTCATGGCTGATAATTGCTAAAAAATCATCCTTTGCTTGATTTGCCTTTTCAGCTTTTTCTTTTGCCTCCCGCAGGGCTTTTTCTAGCTGCATCTTTTGAGTAAAATCTTCTAAAATCAAAAAAGATAATACCATTTCACCAATCACTTTTGTTGTAAGATTCACAGATAAATCTTTTATTTCCCCTGAAGCTAAAGCATGCCTGGCCATAAATTGATATTCCCCAACAATTGCGTACTGGCTGCTATTTTTTTCACCACGATCATCAGGGTATTCAATAAACTGCTGTATCAAGTGGCCGACTAAGGGAGATTCATAAAAATTTTCTGCAGCTGCATTGGCTTCTAGTATATGACCCGTCTTGCTTTCAATAATCATCATCATGGCCTGGTGATGATTAAACATCATATGAGCTAAAGCTTCCGTTTGCAATAGTTTTTCCTCTGACTGCAATAGCTGCTGAAAGCGCTGTTCTGCCAACATACGGCTGGTAACATCGCAAAGCACAATTACTCTGCCAAAATTTTTTCCGCGATGCTGTAAAGGCGTCGAATTAACTTCATAATAAGCCTCATCTTGCTGCAGCATCATCGTGTACTTTTGAAACCGTTCCCCCTGTACAGCTTCTAGGAGCCAAGCTGCTCCAATTCTATCTACAACGGCCCCGACAACATTACTTTTTTTAATGCCTAAGATTTTCTCCAACTGGACATTCATATCCAATATTCGATCTTTGGTATCAAGTACGAGAATACCATCCTCCATATTCTCAACCGCTAAGCTTTTTGCTGCTGGCACAATCTCAAAGAACTTAAAAGCAATAATACCAATTACAATACATAAAAAGGCAATGCTGGCACTTATCATTGCAATATCCAAACCTTCATATAATAAAAAACCGACAATTTGCAGTATAATACCAATAAAAGCTACACTCCAGAAAAGCCATAATCCATATATAAAACGATATCGCCAAGTATAAAAGGACATCGCATATGACATGCCGACTAAAATTAACAATAGAATCAATGACACATTTAAATGTTCCACGAAAATCACCTTCTCAAATACGATTACCACTTATTCATAATATAGATGATTTACTTCTAAACTACATCTGCCAAAAGATATAGTTTTGCAATAACTTCAAAGTTATTATTTCAATCGCTTCCACAAAATAGCAGAACATGAAATAAAATAGGAATATCTTTCTTAGATATTCCACGAATTATTTACTACCTTGCTATAAGTCCCATACTTTTTGCTTTTGCTACCGCCTTAATCCGATTATTTACTGCCAATTTGCCAAAAATGTGGTGCACATGAGTTTTAACAGTACCAATGGTAATCCCCATAGCCAATGCAATTTCTCCACTGGTAAAGCCAATCCCCAATAAACGCAGAACCTCTCTTTCTCTTTCTGTCAACGGCTCGGTCAACGGTGTTTCTTGAGAGGCTTCTCCTGCAGATTGCCGATATTTATCAAGACCAGCAGCAAGAGCTAATACTAAATCCTCTTGACAGCAAGGCTTAACCAGGAATCGAAATACATTACCCAAATTCACCGCTTGCATGGCAACATCTAAATCTGCAAAGCCAGTGATCATAATCCGAACCATATTGGGTACCATAACACCCACAATTTGCAATAGTTCGGCTCCATTCATATCCGGCATATATTGATCCGATATAATAACAGCAAACGTCTTATCTTTCTTTATAATTTCTAAAGCCTCATTCGCATTTCCTGCAGTAACAACTTCAGCATGCTGTTCTAACATCTTACTGTGCACTAATAGAGCTATACCATCATCATCAACCAATAGTACTCTTTCTTTTCTCATATATGAACCTCCCTATATAACTAGATGTATGAATCCGCTATATAGTAAAAAAGATTTATTTTGGAAATCTATGAATCAAATGACTTATTTTTAACACTTATTATTTAGCCCTTATCTCTTCGAAATCTGCTGCGGTAAGAATAATCGATTGAGGTGCTGGTGCTTTTAAGAGAATCTCCAGCGCATTCTTCTTGTCATCTACGCCTCGTTTGGTAGAGTAACGAGTTACTTTTACAGTCTCGCTATTATTTTGTAGTTCAAGAGCAATCTTTAATCGATAGTTTTTAGGCACATCAAACTCAACACGTTCACCGCTTGAACCAGGCTGTATGAAAAAGCTTTGACCCATACCAGAAATCCGAATACTATCAATTTCTTTCCCTAAAAACGGATACTTCCAGAAATAATCCGGATTCTCAATGGTTATATTTACGGTTACCTTTATGAGGTCACTATTTTGTAAAGGTGCAGCCTGAACAACAGGCAACCATATCCCTAACCCTAAGAAGGATATCATCAGCATAACAGCTTTTTTCTGAAACCACTTCATCTGCTTACCTCCCTATGTCCAATAAGAAAATAATACCATATTAGGTCCAAAAATGGTAGCATTCTTTGAAAATCGTTTGTATTCGACTATTTTTCCTCGAATTGAGTCTTTTTATAGCTGCGGCTGTCCATCTTTGTCGTTACAAGTACCTCGGCAATCTGGGAAACGGGAACATCCCCAAAAAGCCCCATTTTTGCCATTGCGTAATTTCAATACCCCCTGCTTGCATCTTGGACACTTGACTACATTTGCATCTCTATTTTCAATCTGAACTTCTTTAGCCTTTAAGCATAAGCTAGTAATAAATTCAGTCTGCTGCCCAATGAAACTAGTCAGTTCAGCCTTTCCCTCCACCATACGGTTAAAAATAATCTCCCATATGGCTGTAGAATCCGGATACGTTAATTCTTCTGGTAATGCATCAATAAGAAGATAAGCCGACTCCGTAGGATACAAGTATTTTTTCTTTTCTTCTAAAAAAGATCGTACTGTCAGTTCTTTTATAATCGATGCCCGAGTGGCCTCAGTCCCAATTCCAGATACGTCTTTAAGATGCTTTTTTAATTCAGGATTCTTAACATATTTATGTATTTCCTTCATAGCTTGCAGCAGCGTACTAGAGGTAAAACGTACTGGCGGTTTTGTTGTCCTTTTTTCTAATGCGGCACTGATAAACTCAGCCTTATCGCCTTTTTGCATGTTAGGCAGAGTCTTACTATCTTCATCCTCTTCTTCTTTAACTTCACCCCCATAAAGCTCTTTCCAGCCCATTGTCACGATAACCCTGCCATTAGCCACAAAATCTTCCCCTGCATATTCAAGTTCGGCACGAGTCTGATTATACACATGAACAGGATAAAATTGCGCAACATAGGCCTGCGCAATTAAGAAATATAAATTTCTTTCAATCTCTGGAAGCGTGTTGATTTTACAAGGTACTTCCGTAGGAATAATTGCATGGTGGGCCGTTATCTTTTTGTCATTCCAGGCACGGCTTTTAATTTTTGTATCCGCTTTACTTGACCAAATCGCTAACTCTTCCTGCTGGCTATTGCATAAATTCGCTAAAATGACAGTGGCATCTGCTTTTTGAGATTCAGGCAAAAAATCACAATCTGAACGGGGATAAGAAGTAAGTTTCTTTTCATATAAATTCTGAGCTCCCGTCAAAACAGCCTGGGGATCATATCCATACTTTTTTCCAGCCAAAACCTGTAGAGCAGATAAAGAAAAAGGAAGGCGCTGCGGTTCTTTTTTTTCATTAGTATCACAAGATACGATAGAAACGTCTTCTTGTGCTTTTTCCATTTTCTCAATTAATGCTTGTGCAATAACAGGATCAACTAAACGTCCTTCTGAGTCCCTACCCAGCTGTTCTTCCTTTGCTTTCCACGATGCTTTAAATGATCCATTTTCATGTTTTATGTCTGCCTTAATTAAAAAATAATCTGCGGCTTTAAAGTTTTTTATTTCTCTCTCTCGCCTCACTACCAGCGCAAGAGTAGGAGTCTTAACCCGACCGATAGGTAATGTAATATCGTGACCAGCACTTTGGGCAGCTAACGTAAACGCACGGGATAGGTTCATCCCAACAAGCCAATCGGCTCGTGAACGAGCTAAAGCAGATTGATTTAAATTAAAAAAATCCTGATTGCTGCGCAGATTCGTAAGCGCTTTTTTTATACTCTTTTCATCCAATGCATTTAGAAGAATGCGCAGGACTGGTTTTTCATTATGGGTATAACCTAGTACTTCATCAACAAGTAATTGCCCTTCACGATCCGGATCACCTGCATGAATAATTTCTGCTGCTCTATGAATGAGAGCCTTAATAATGTTAAATTGCTTCATGCAAGAATCAGCGACTAACAACTTCCACTCTGTTGGAATAATAGGTAAATCTGCAGCTCGCCACTTTTTATATTTTTCATCATATTCTCCCGGTTCCGCTTGACGAAGAATATGACCAAATACCCAAGTTACAATCCCACCGCCAGTTTCAATATAACCATCTTTGCGCACGAGGGGACCAGGCAGGCATTTTGCAAGTTCTGCTGCCATACTTGGTTTCTCTGCAATAAATAATTTCATGTGAATCTCCCTGCTATCTATTTTAAATCTATAATAAATCTTGCTTTTAGCCAGTTTGGATTAATTTGCCCTGATCCCTTATTTTACACGATTTTTTCCAATTACCGCAATGATTTTCTACTACAAGACGATCTGTATACAACAACGACCCCTCATTCACTTCTGGAATGAGAGGTCATTACCACGATATACATCTTTTATATGGAAAACTTATGAATCGTTCTTTGTAATTCTTCAGCCAAATTTGACAATGCATGACTAGAAGAAGCAATTTCCTGCATAGAGGCGGACTGCTCCTGCGTAGCAGCAGATATACTTTGTGTTTCCCCCGAAGTCGTTTTTGTAACAGTATGAATAACGTCTACCGCAGCAACAATCGTTTTTCTACCTTCATTCATTTGTTGAATGGAAGTTGTAATTTCGTGAGCTCGTCTCGTCACTTTCTCAACTAATGCTTCAATTTGGGCAAAGGATTCTCCTGCCCGATTTACAACCTCTCCACCAATACCAACTTCACGCGTACCGCTATGCATGGCTGCTACTGCTTGATTGGTATCTTCCTGCACTTCTTGAATCATGCCAGCAATCCTTTTAGCTGCATCTTCAGATTGCTCAGCTAATTTTCGCACTTCTTCCGCTACTACAGCAAACCCTTTTCCCTGTTCACCAGCTCTTGCCGCTTCAATTGCAGCATTTAATGCTAATAAATTGGTTTGCCCGGCAATTGTAGAAATAACATCTACAATTTGACCAATTTCTTTTGATCTCTCACCTAACTTAGCTACTACTTGTGCCGATGCTAAAACAGTCTGCTCAATAATATTCATTTGCTGTACAGCACTGCCAATGGCTTTAGTGCCTTCAACAGCAGCACAAGCTGTTTGATCCGAAGTAGTTGTAACAGCAGCAGCATGATCCACCACCCGCAAAATACTACTAGACATATCCCCCACACTAGCAGAGGTCTCTTCTGCAGCCTGCAGCTGTTTCTGAGCTCCGGCAGCAACTTCTGAAATCGACTCAGCTACCTGACTCGAAGCATATGCTGACTGTTCAGCACTGGCTGTAAGCTCCTCTGCTGAAGCAGCAACATGCTCTGCCGTTTGCGAAATATCTTGAATCAGACCTTTTAGGTTCTCTGCCATAGTGGAAAAGGACATTGCTAACTGTCCAATTTCATCACTTGTCCCAAGAGAGATATTGTCTGCTGTAAGATCACCACTGGCTAATAACTGGGCTCTTTTTGTCAAGATCATCACATTATCAGTTATTTTCTTTGCCAAACTCCAGCTCACCGCAACAGACAGGGCAATGCCCAGTAAAGCAATTATAATAAATTGATATCCTAACGACGTCAATTGACCATATATCTCTTTTTCATCAACAGTAATCCCCAGCAGCCATCCTGTAGAAGGAATCTGAGAATAAATCATTACCTTCGTAGTACCGTCCGCATCATAGGTCTCGATTCCATGATCCTTTGACAGCATATCTGTTGCAAACTTCTGAATCGCCGGATTGTCATGAATATTTTTTGAGACCTGAGCGGTATCAGGGTGAGCTAAAATAACTCCCTGCTGGTCAACAATAAAGCCAAACCCCTTCCCTTTAACATTAATTTCGTTAACTGCTTGACTTAACAGACCCAATTCAATATCAATCCCAACAACCCCTCTAGTAGTGCCAGCAGTTCCCTTCAGTGGGACAGCAGCCGAGATCACATATTTTTGAGTCGCTGCATCAATATAAGCATTCGTAAAGATTAATTTATTTTTATTTTTGCTTTCCTGATACCAGCTTCGCTGACGCGGATCGTATCCCGCAGGAAGAGTTGAACCAGAGCCAAGAATCATTTTACCATCTTCTAACCCTACATATAATTCCAATAATGTGGGATCGTTTTTATAATGCTGCAAAAAAGAAATCGGTATATCCTGATCACCTGTTACGGATTGAATCGCCTGGCTAATCACCACTATGGTCTGGGCCTTTGTTAACAGCCAGCCATCTAACTCCTTTGCATGTGTATTCGTAATCGAAAACATTTCATTCGTAATGTTTTGTACTACTTCATGTCTGGCAAAAAAATATCCCATGGCTGTAACGGATAACATCACGGCACTTGTCACAATGACCATTAGCAAAAACTTGATTTTTAATTTCATACGACGTACTTCACTCCTTGTTGAATCTACAAGAGATGCCTTCGCAGTATGCGAAGGCATCTCTTGGTGAACACTCTGAAAACCATGAAATATTCTATCAGTGTTTCACTATTATGTCAATAAAGCTTTTTATGATCCCAGCTACACTACATAATAAAAAAAGAATCGCATTCTACGGTAAAACGATTTGCTATTCTAAAGAAAATAGTATATAATGCATATAGGAAATTTCATTGGGGCGTCGCCAAGCTGGTAAGGCACGGGATTCTGATTCCCGCATCCGCAGGTTCGAGTCCTGCCGCCCTAGCCATGATAGTTCATAAATCAATAATTACATTATGTAATTAACCCTGCATAGATTGCAGGGTTTTATTATTTAAAAAAGTTATTTTGAACCGCTAGTAGTCTTCGCGGTTCATTATTTTTATTATAAAGACATGGTCTACTTACCGACTCGTAAACCATCGTATAAAAGCGTCGCTCGGCAAAGGTTCCGAAAAATAATATCCTTGTATCTCATCACATTCAAGCTTTCGCAGAAAATCTAATTCTTGTTTTGTTTCAACGCCCTCTGCAATGGTTTTTATCTTCAAACTTTTTCCCAAAGCCACTACTGCTTCAATAATTGCTTCATTTACCGAGTCCGTAGACAAACGACGCACAAAAGATTGGTCAATTTTCAATCGATCCAGAGGGAAATAGCGTAAATAACTCAAACTAGAAAACCCAGTTCCAAAATCATCTAGGGATAAATTGATTCCCATCTCTTTAATAAACTCCAGCTGCTTGATAACAAACTCCGGCTGTCGCATGACAACACTCTCTGTTAGTTCCAAATCCAGATATCCTGGCTCAATGCCACTTTCTTTTATAATATTAGAAAGCATCGGCAAAAAACCTTTCTCTTGAAATTGAATGGCAGAAATGTTGACGGAGATAGGAATTGGTGGTAATCCCTTTCGAATCCATTCTTTATGCTGCCGGCACGCTTCTGCCAAAACCCATTCGCCAATGGGAATAATAAGACCTGTCTCTTCTAAAATTGGAATGAAATCTCCTGGCGGTACGATTTCGGAATTAGGGCGTATCCAGCGAATCAATGCCTCCACTCCAATGAGAGTTTCTGTTTTACTGTCCACTTGGGGCTGATAAAATAAAACAAACTCTTCTTTTGCCAGGGCACGCCGCAGATTATTTTCCAGCATAAGACGTTCTGATGCGTATTCATTCATATTGGCTTCAAAGAATTCATAAAAATTACGTCCATTATCCTTCACCTTATGCATGGCTGTATCAGCATTGCGAATTAGCACTTCTGCCGTATCTCCATCATCAGGATATACACTAACGCCAATACTAGCAGTAATAATTAGCTCGAATCCGCCATGCAAGAGAGGTCTTTCCAGAGCACTCATGATTTCATGAATTACTTTTATAATCTCTTCTTTTTGAGAAATCTTAGGGACAATAAAGTTAAAGGTATCACCGCCAAAACGAGCTGTTAAACTTGTTCTCTTAGAGCAGGTCTCCAACCGATCAGCAAGCTCTTTTAAGACTTCATCTCCCACTTTGTGCCCTAAAGAGTCATTGATATTTTTAAATCGATCTAAATTAAGAGAAATAACTCCTACACCGCTACCACTATGGCGAGCCCTTTCAATATCCTTTGCTAGCTGCTTGCCTAACACTTCCCGATTCGCCAGTCCTGTTAGCGCATCATGCCTTGCCAAATAGTGAATCCGCTCTTCGGCTGCCTTTTTCTCACTCATATCGGTAAATCGTGCTAGGTAATTAATCAAATTACCTTCTTCATCTTTAATCTGATCAATTCGCAACCATTTTAAATAAATTACACCATCTTTTCTCTTCTCCCAGATTTCGCCTTCCCAAGAACCTGTTTGAAGAATTGCCGCCCACATGTTTTGGTAAAAGATCTTATCGTGGCAACCAGACTTTAAAAGACTAGGCTCTCTACCAATAACCTCATCAGATGAATAGCCTGTAGCTAAAGAAAAAGCGCGATTTACGGCAACAAAACGATTCTCTTTATCTGTAACTGAAATTGCCTCACCACTACTTTCAAATATTTTAGCCCAAATCGGCATTTGCTTCTCCATTTTCTTACTCTCTGTAACATCAACAACCAAGGCAACTAGCCCTGTTACAATGCCATCACAATTTGTGGTTGGAATTTTATTCGTATAAATCCATCGAATCTCACCACTAGCATGATTGATTTGTTCCAAAATGCCAAGCTTAGGCTGGCCTGACTCAAGAACTGCTAAATCATCCTTATAATACTTCGCAGAGTAGGAGGGAAATAATTCCTGAGATGATTTTCCTACAAACTCCTGCATAGGAATTCCAATATCTTTTTCTACTTGTTTATTAACGCGAATAATTTTATTATCCATATCTTTATACCAAATTTGCACAGGAATCAAATTAAAAAGTGTTTCATACTCTTTCATGTGATGACTTAGCTTTTGATAAGCCTTACAATTACGACATAAAAGGACAGCCAATTGAGCTGCCATCGTAATCAGCATTTTCGCAGTATCTGTAGTACTGCCAATCACAATTTTGCCTCTTCTTGCATCCCCCAAAAAAATAATGTCTTCTATGTAATCACAAAATGTGTCCATCTGTAAACTTCCAATATGCTCATCACTAGAAAGCTTGTACTTTTCTCCAAATCCCAAAGCACCAGACTCAGCAAGGAGGTCTCCCATATGATCCCAGATCATAACAGGATATCCACTTATATCATAAATTAAAGTAACAATCTCCTGAGCAATGGATGTGCCCGACTCTAATTCCAAAACACTCTTACCTCCGCTCTTAGATCTCTGCATTTCCATAGGAGCACCTGCAGCCCTATTCTAATCTAATGTTAGTCTATACTTCGACAAGATGCCACATAATTCCTATAAGAGAACGTACGATTTCTAGACTTTTATCTCTGATTACTAATTCTCCATGGATTATACTTGCAAAATCCCCTCAATAGAAAATCTACTTAATGATGTACAAGCTTCAGTAATGTTTGGTACAATAGAATAAGATATCAATGAGAAAGGAGCTCTTTTACCATGCAAACTCCAACCCCACCAACGAAACCAATTCCTCCTACACCGCCTGCTATGAATCCAAAATCCTCTGAAAATAATGCAAATCCCCCCTCCTCTAATTCTGTTAATATTGATAAATCAGCAGCTGCAAAGATACCGACAGAAGGTAAAACGAATATTCCTCCTCCTGCATCTACAAAGCAGACAGCCTCTCCCTCCTCTATCGATAACAACTCTGCTCCTGCACAGCCATCTTCAGGAACGTACCAAGAAACCTCCTCCCAAGCCACTCCGGCCTCCACAGTATCCACCGCGAAGAATAACTCCTCTCCTTTGGGTTTCGGATTCTTCTTTTCTCTTGTAATACTTATTGCCATTTCTCTTGCCTGCTTTCGCCTATGGAAGAGCAATCAAAATAAACGGCGAACCATTCTTAATTATTCTGCTGACAGCCAACAGGATCTTCTGAATCTAATGAATTCCTCAGCAGCTCCTTCTTCTTCTCCTTCTCCTCAGAAAATTGCACAGAAAAAGAACAAATCATCCTCTAAAATAAAAGGAAACTTTGAAGTACGAGTTTAATATTTTCCAAGTTTAATAGTCATGACATGAAGAATGAAAGAGACACTAAGGAACATGATGACTCCCTGGCGTCTCTTTCATTCTTCGCACCTAGCAATTCGGTGCTTCTCTTTATTTATGAATTAGACCGAAGAAGCATTCCTTATAGCAGGATGTATGTTATGATCTGACTCCATGTTAATCGTAATCCCCATTGCCGAAACATCATCTCTAACTTTACCTGCCTCACATAGGGCCTTCCACGATTCAATACTACCATTGGCATCTGTAGACAGTACAACGGGCCTTTCTAATACATCAGCGATACCATCTGAGAAAAAGATCACTTCATCCCCATTCTGAAACGGAAAGCTATGCTGCTGAAATTCTGCGTTGTCATATAAACCAATCGGACTTCCCGGTGTGGTAATGAATTGCCATTTTCCATTTGAATGATATAAAAAGTGATGAATTCCTCCTGAGGCATAGGTTATCATTTTGGTTGTAAAGTTTAACTCAAAACAAATAATCGTAGCATAAAAATCTTCGTAGCAATAGGGCATAATCGCCTGATTTAACCATTCGATCTTTTCTTTTGGTGAATTACACTGTCCAAATCCCTGTTCAATTAAAGATTTAAGAGCAGAAGTAATTAATGCCGTTGCCACTCCATGCCCACTAATATCTAAAATATATCCTACTACATTCTGCTTTTGCTCATCCCATTTATAATCATACAAATCACCACTTACAACATGTAAAGGCCGGTATAAGGTCTTGATCGTAAACATGCTGCCAGCAATATTATTCGGTAAAAAACGCCGTTGCACTAAACTTGCCACATATAAATCCTTACGCAATCTTTCCTGGTAAAATTGTTTTACTTTTAGCTCTTCTTGCACCTGCTTATATAAGGAATAACTGTGAATTGCGTTTCTCACTTTTAAAACTAAAGTATCTTCCAATATGGAATCCTCAAGTGTTTTATGAAAATAATCATATGCTCCCAGTTTTAGTGCCTGCATCACATACTCATTTTGGCTTAAAGCAGACTGAACAATAATTGGAATATGCCGATATCCTTCATGTTGTTTCATTTCCGCTAAAACAGCAAAACCATCCTTATTGGGCATAACTAAATCCAGCAGTACTAAATCAATATCAAATTGTTCTAAAAGTGCAATCACTTGAAAACCATCTGCTGCTTCATGGATAGTGACTTCCTTCATATCTTTGAGAAAAGACTTTAAAATTTTACGATTTACACTAAAATCATCAGCTACTATAATATGGTTCATCAGCGTCTCTTATCCCTCCTACAAGATAGAGTGAAAAGTACAAAGCGCATACTCCCTTACTTACAATAAAAAGACTTGGCTTATGCCAAGTCTTTTTGCAGGCAAAGAAGCTTTATTCTACCTAGTAAAATTTACTTAGTAGCAATAACATCAACACCCATATATTTCCTTAATACTTCTGGTACAATAACAGAGCCATCAGCCTGCTGATAATTCTCTAAAATGGCCGCCACGGTACGACCGATTGCCAAGCCTGATCCATTAAGAGTATGCACAAACTCTGGTTTAGACTTTGCTTCGCGACGGAACTTAATATCCGCACGACGACCTTGAAAATCCTCAAAATTGGAACAAGATGAAATCTCCCGGTAGGCATTGAAACTAGGGAGCCAGACTTCAATATCATAGGTCTTAGCAGAAGAGAATCCTATATCACCGCTGCATAAAGCTACCGTACGGTAGGGTAAACCTAATAGTTCTAAAATACGTTCTGCATTATGCGTTAATTTTTCTAACTCTTCATAGGAATTTTCAGGTAAAGAGAACTTCACCATCTCTACTTTATTAAACTGATGCTGACGAATCAGCCCACGAGTATCGCGGCCGGCAGCTCCTGCCTCTGCACGAAAACAAGCGCTATACGCAGTATAATATAAAGGCAAATCCTTAGCATCCAAAATTTCACCACGATGGTAATTGGTAATTGGAACTTCAGCGGTAGGGATCAAATAATAATCCAGCCCCTCTAACTTAAACATATCCTCGCCAAATTTAGGCAGCTGTCCCGTACCTGTCATACTGTCTTTATTTGCAATAAATGGAGGGAAAAATTCCGTGTAGCCATGTTCGCCTGTATGTATATCCAGCATAAAACTAATGAGTGATCGTTCTAGCCTGGCACCAAGACCGCGGTAAAAAGTAAAACGTGCGCCTGTAACTTTGCCGCCCCGTTCAAAATCAAGAATATTAAGTTTCTCACCAATTTCCCAGTGAGCTAGCGGCGGCTGCACAAATGTAGGCAAAGTTCCCCATTTGCGTACTTCTACATTATCCTGTTCATCTCGCCCTACAGGTGCCGATTGATGGGGTATATTGGGGATATTCATAATAATCGCCTGTAATTGTCCCTCTACTTCTTTTACCTTACCATCTAATGCAGCAATTTGGTCACCGACCAGACGCATCTGAGATACTAAATTATCCGCATTTTCTTTTGCTTTCTTCAAGCGGCTGATTTCAAGAGAAACGGTGTTACGCGTATTTTTAAGCGTTTCTACCTGCCCTAACAGCTCCCGGCGCTCTTTCTCTAAAGCTAAAAATTCATCCAAACTAAAATTCATACCACGCTTTACTAAGGCTTGCTGAACTTCTTCTGTATGGTCCCTAACAAATTTAACATCAAGCATGCTAACCCTCCTCCTATTCCAGTAAAACCACTAACGCACTCTCTTAGACTAGAGAATACGGAGATTATAATAAAAAACTCCCGCCTGCTATCCAGAAACGAGAGTATTTTTCCGCATCAACACTGCTATGCGATACACAACGGAATAAATCTGTTCTTATACATAAATAGCGTATACCATTATATTCTACAATATTCACTATTTATTGTAAAGTAAGTCTAATACCACCTCCATAATTACATTCTCGAATAAAATCAATAAAAATACTGCTGAGTTCCGGATCAAACTGTCCACCAGCACATTTTTTTATTTCAACTAAGGCTTCCTCGATACTATGAGGACTACAATAACACCTTACACTCGTCATAGCATCATAAGCATCACAGATTGTTAGCATACGACTAATCTGAGGAATTTCTTTTTCCTGTAGTCCATTAGGGTACCCCTTCCCATCATATCGTTCATGATGATGACGAACAATGTGAGCCAACGTAGCAAACTCTTCTACCTCTTGTAAGATATCTGCCCCTTTGGAAGGATGACGTTTTACAATTTCATACTCTGCCTCTGTTAAACGACCTGGCTTATTTAAAATCTCTTCGGAGATACCAATTTTACCTACATCATGAACGATTCCAGCTAAATAAGCCATTGTTACCTCACTATCAGATAACCTCATGTATTCGGTTAAGCCAACAAGCAGTGCAGCAACATTTTCACTATGCTGCATCGTGTAGATATCTCTCACTCCAATTGCTTTGCAAAAGGCTCTAATAATATTCATATTCACAGCATTCAGTTTATTTTCAAACACTTTGAACTTGTCAATTGCAATATAATTGCCTAGAGCATATTCTGGAAGCCCATTCTCATCTCGCAGAATATAGGTATTGACCAAAAACCATTTACCTTCCTTATTGCCAGGCATATTTAAATATACCTCACAGCCACTTATTTCTTGACCAGTAACCATTGTTTCAATTAAGGGACCTTGATAAGCACCGCCAAATTTCTTCACCTTTCCATTACAAAATAGGTCTAGTACAGAATGATGTAAGACGTCCTGCTGCTTCACTTTCCACATATCGCATAATGCCTGATTGAGAAAAACTGACCTAAACTCACTATCAATCACAAGTACGCCGTGAAATAGGCCCATATGAACAGCTTGGGCGATTCGATACGCTATATCTTTTCTCATCTGGCAGCAAACTCCTCTTGTGCATTTTCCCCCAGTTCATTTCCTTCCTAATTAATTTTCTCCCTATACACTATTAAAAAATTCAATTTTTTTTCAATATATCCTGCATAATATCCCAACTTTTTACATAGAAAAAAATATGAGAACTGCCAAGTTCTAAGGAGTGATGCAATGTCCTATCATGTACTTAAGATAGCCAGAATTGCAGCTATCTATGCAGGAACCATTATGGGAGCAGGGTTTGCTTCCGGACAAGAACTCACCCAATTTTTTGTTGTTTATGGCAGCATAGGATTGATTGGTCTCTTGTTCACAACCATTTTATTTGCCTGGCTCGGAATTGCAATTTTAAAGATCAGTTATACCATTAAAGCTACCAGTTATCATCAATTATTATATTACACCTGCGGCAAAAATGTTGGTATCTTATTAGATTGTATCATTACTTTGTCCCTGTTTGGCGTCCTAACAGTTATGCTAGCAGGAAATGGGACTTTATTTCGGGATACTCTGCACCTGCCTTACACTTTGGGAATCGGCATTATGGCCTTGAGTTTGGTACTCACAACACTCTGGGGCATCAACGGTATCGCCACAGCAAACCTCATTATTACACCGCTGTTGGCAACTATCACAAGTTTTGTCGCTATGTACTCGCTATCTTATCATGATTGGAATTTTACAATGGTGCATATATCATCGGCAGCCATTAACATTTCAACTTTTCATTGGCTTCTCTCTAGCTTGCTCTATCTTTCTTATAACTTAGTCATGAGTGCTACCGTATTAGTTCCTCTAGGCGCCCACACTCCCGAACCTTCTATTCGTATAATTGGAAGTATAATTGGCAGCTTGCTGCTATTATTATTAGCTGGTTTAATCATCCTGGTAGTTATGATTCACTATCCCTTATCTCCAGAATTTGAAATTCCTATGCTTCATATTGCAGGCTCACAGCATATTGCCCATCATGCAGCTTATATCTTTACTTTTGCTGCTGCCATGTATACCACTGGTCTAGCATGTCTATATGGATGCGCTACAAAATTAACGGCAGTCACAGGATTATCTAAGACTGCCGCTTTACTCATCGTCATAACATTCAGTATACTTTTCAGTGATATTGGCTTTACTTCTCTGGTTTCCATTGTTTTCACAGCATTTGGTTACGTCACGCTATGGTTTACTTTAAGACTGCTTTATTTATCTTTTTTCCCTAAATAAGTAATCGCACTTAATACTGCCACTAGGCCTTCACCTGTCGCTTTGGCGATCTGCCATGGTTTTCCTGTACAATCACCTGCTGCAAATACCCCTGGAATACTTGTAGACATGTCTCGATTAACTTTGATAACCTCGCCGTCAAGAGCAAGACCTGGAAGTACATTTTCAACCGGATCAGACATGCGAATAATAAATACTCCGTGAACATTTAACTCTTCTTTATCCATTTGTAATTTTTCTACTACTACGTCCCCCAAAATCGTCTGAGGCTTGCCGTTGATTACTTTGATACCGGAACGCAATGGAGCCACATCTTTGTACTGAGGCAGATAATAGACCGTACGGCATAGTTCACTTAAATACTCCGCTTCATGCTCACCTTCACTAGTGTAGGAAATAACAGCTACATCTTTTCCCTTATACATCATACCATCGCAAGTAGCGCAGTAACTTACGCCTTTTCCCAAAAAATTCTTTTCTCCACGAAACAAAGTAGTAGCGACCACACCCGTAGCAATAATTACAGTCCGAGCCTGATACGTTTCTCCTGGCGTCAGTAAAGTGAAAAAATCATCTCCTGGAAAGATATTCACGACTTTTTCTTTTATAATGCTTGGATTATGGGCAGTACAATGAGCTAAAAATTGCTGCATCATCCCTTGGCCTGTAACCTGTGGTACTCCCAAATAATTATCTACAATGTGAGCTTTTTGCAATTTTAGGCTAAAATCCATATGCTCAAATAAAGCAACATTCTTATTGCGAATTCTCCCTGTTAAGGCAGCTGATAAACCCGCTGGTCCTCCGCCAATAATCGCAATGTCAAATATTTCGCTGGACATTTTTCATTCCTCCTAAATTCAATAGTACATTCTCGAAAAATAACTATTTCTAACCATGAATAGGCAGATGATGATACTTTCCGAGAGACTACTTCTACCCATACTGAAAAACTCGAATCGAAAGGCAGCTGATCGTATGTTTAATTACAAACTGATTCGACTTGGTTACAGGCCTGTTTTTTATCTAATGTTTGCTGGTGGTATCTGCACGGGAAGCATTGTCGGTTTGCTATTTGCTATAATGGATCGAAGTTCTCTCGGCTTCTTTGGAGGAGCTTTTATCACTTTTTTAGCCGGTTTGACCTCAGGCATATTCGGCTTAGTCTACACCTTAGTTTTTAATGCCCTGGCACCGACCACAGGAGGCATTCCCCTGCAAATTGCCCCTCTACCTGATGCACCTAATCAAGATCAGTCCTCCTTAGATTTATCAGCAAAATAGCACTTTAATAAAGCTTTTCTATTACTTAATAATTTTTATCGTCTTTTCATTATATTGTATTTCACAGTCTCGCCAATAATCCTGCCACTCTCATTGAATTTTTTAATTGGTATCTGCTCGTTGCATCGTCAATGAGAATTTTCTCTTACTGTCACTAAAGTATTGTTAGAACTCCGAATTAACACAATACGATGAAAGCGGGATACAGTTAATCTGTACTCCCGCTTTCTAACTTTTCTTCCTGTAGTTTACCCGTTTTTCTGTTGAAAATTCAGCATAAATTGCTGCAACGCTTGGCAGCCTTCTATCGTCATGGCATTATACGTGGACGCTCGTAAGCCACCTACAGAACGATGCCCCTTAAGACCAATAAGACCAGCCTTTTCTGCTTCAACAGCAAAGGTCTTTTCCAGATCTTCACTTGGTAAACGGAAAGTAATATTCATCAAAGAACGACTGTCCTTCTGTGCATGACCTATGTAAAAGCCATTGCTGTTATCAATGGTATGATAAACAAGCGCCGCTTTTTCTTCATTACGCTTTTGTATTCCCGCTAACCCACCTTGGCTTTTAACCCATTGCAGTACTAAGTTTAGTACATACACAGAAAAAGCTGGCGGTGTATTATAAAGAGAATCGTTCTTAGCATGGGTTTCATACCGCAGCATCGTCGGAATATCTTTAGGATTATTCTCTAGTAACTCCTTACGAGCAATAACGACGGTCACACCGGAAGGACCTAAATTCTTTTGCGCACCTGCATAAATTAAAGAAAACTTTTCTGCCTCAAAAGGCTTATACAAAATATCCGATGACATATCCGCAATCAATGGCACTTCGCCGAAAGACGGAAGAGTCTTCCACTGTGTACCAAAAATCGTATTATTCGAAGTGATATGAACATAGGCTGGATCGTCGCTAAGTTGAATTTCCTCAAAAGTCGGAATACGCTTATAGTTACCGTCAGCAGTTGTTGCTGCAACATGCGTATTGCCAAATAATTTAGCTTCTTTAAGAGCCTTCTCTGACCAAGCACCTGTCAATATATAATCAGCGGTTTGACCGGAAGGTAAAAAATTCATTGGTATCATAGCAAATTGGGTACTCGCCCCTCCTTGCAAGAACAGCACTCTATAATTATCTCCTAATCCCAGCAAGTCTTTTAAATTAGCTTCCGCTTGACGATTAATCGCTTCATATGCTTTTGAGCGATGGCTAATTTCCAAAATAGACATGCCTGTTTCCTGATAGTTAAGCAATTCCCCTTGTACTTCTTCCAGAACCTCTAAAGGCAATGCTGCTGGACCGGCATTAAAATTAAAAACACGCTGTGCCATCTTCTAGTTTCCTCCATTTATCAAATGTACGGCAATCGCATCCCTAAGCTTTGGTTCAAACCAGGTAGACTTAGGCGGCATAATTTCACCAGCATCAGCAATTGCCATTAAATCTTTAGTAGATGTCGGGAACATTGAGAAAGCAACAACGTATTCCTCACTATCTACTAAACGCTCTAATTCTCCCATGCCGCGAATACCTCCGACAAAGTCAATGCGTTTATCCGTACGAAGATTCCCAATACCTAAAATAGGTTCCAAAAGATTACGCTGCAAAATACTAACATCTAACTTGCCTACAGGATCTGCTTCATCATAACTGCCCGGTTTTGCTACTAATTTATACCATGCTTTATTCAGATACATACCAAAATAATGAGGATATTCTGCTTTACATGAGATTCGAGTACACGGTTCAATTATAAATTGTTCCTGAATCTTTTCGAGGAAAGTATCTTCTGTTAATCCGTTTAAATCTTTTACAACTCGATTATAATCCATAATCTTTGTCATGGTATGAGGGATAATGACTGCCAAAAATCTGGCATAATCTTCTTCACCTGTATGTTCAGGATTATTTGCTTTGCGGGTCTCATAAACTCTGGCAGCTGCTGCAGAACGATGATGCCCATCAGCAATATATAACGACTCAATACGAGCAAATGCCTGTTCAATTGCCTTGATCTTAACAGCATCATCCACAATATACAGCGTGTGGCGATTTCCATCTTCAGTAACAAAATCATACACTGGCTGTTTTGTCATTCCCTGGGCTATAACAGCATTCATATGATCATTTGCCTTGTACGTAATAAATACCGCCCCTGTTTGTGCCTGGGTAGCCATAATATTATTGACTCGATCCTGCTCTTTATCCGGTCTGGTCAACTCATGCTTCTTAATAATATTATTGTTATATTCTACAACAGAGGCCGTTGCCACTAATCCTACCTGGGTATGGCTTCCCATCTGCTGCTTATAAATATAAAAGCAAGGCTTTTCATCTTGAATTAAAATACCTTTTTTTATAAAATCCTGAAGATTTTCATTGGCTTTTTGATAGACCTCTTCTGAATACGGATTCACATCAGGAGCAAGATCTACCTCCGATTTAGTAACTCGCAAAAAACTTAATTCATTTTGGGATGTAATGGCTCTTGCTTCTGCAGAGTCCATTACATCATAAGGCAGAGAAACAACTTTATCTGCCAATTCGGGTGCCGGTCTAAGACCGCGGAAAGGTTTTACACTAGCCATATTTCTTCCTCCTAAATTACACAAAAGTTAATCATTTTTGCTCCTAAGATCCCATCCACAGCTTTTATTTTAAGCATAGTAGCTGCTGGTACATCAGAATCTACACTCATTACCATAATATTGGTACCCGTAACCTCTGTACGGCCAACCTGCATACTGTTAATATTAATCCCATCAGTACCTAAAATGGTACCAACATAACCGATCATTCCTGGACGATCTAAGTGAAGTCCTACAATCAGCCAACCCTGAGGCTCAACATCCACTCGATATCCATCAATCATTACGATACGCCCTTCTTCATGTCCAAACAAAGTTCCGGCTACAACATGAGTCTTCTTATCCGTATACACTCGTACGGTAATCAAATTAGCAAAATTAGCTGTTTCTTTACTTTTTACTTCGCGTATTTTAATGCCACGAGATTTTGCAACTCCTGGAGCATTTACATAATTAATATGCTCTGTCAAAATGGAATTTAGCAAACCTTTAATCATGGCTGTAGTCAGCATTTTTGTATCGACTTCGCTAATTTCCCCATTATATTCTACATCGACTGCAGTTATACGCCCTTCGGCCAAATTAATCGCCAAACAACCCATTTTTTCTGCCAAATTAAAATACGGACGAATGACCTCTAGTACATGAGACTGAATCGGTGCCATATTTACTGCCGTGGCAATAGGTTCCCCCTTCAGCGCTGCAATAATACCTTTTGCCACATCTACGGCTACACCAACTTGCGCTTCTGCTGTAGAAGCTCCTAAGTGAGGTGTTACAATTACCTGATCCAACTTTAACAGAGGATTTTCGGGATTGACAGGTTCCTTCTCAAATACATCGATTGCTGCTCCTGCTACAATACCTTGTTCAACAGCCTCCGCCAAATCCCCTTCATGAATGACACCGCCACGTGCACAGTTTATAATCCGTACATTGGGCTTCATTTTGGCAAAACGCTCCTTGTTTAACAGATACTTCGTTTCAGAGGTAAAGGGTAAATGCAAAGTAATGAAATCAGCCAAAGGGAAAATTTCATCTAATTCCAGCAGTTGGATTCCCATAGCCGCTGCCTGTTCTGCGTTAATAAAAGGATCATACGCTACAACGTTCATTTCCATCGCTAAAGCACGCTTTGCCACACCGGAACCGATACGACCCAATCCTAGAATTCCTAATGTTTTTCCACGCATTTCCACACCCATTAGCTTGCTGCGCAGCCACTGTCCATTTTTCAAACTGGCATGAGCTTGAGGAACATTACGCGCCAGCGCCAACATCATTGCCATTGTATGTTCTGTTGCTGCTATCGTATTTCCTTCTGGTGCATTGAGTACAACTATGCCTTTTTGGGTAGCTGCCTCTACATCAATATTATCAACGCCTACTCCAGCACGACCGATTACTTTTAAATTGGCTGCTGCTTCAATAACGGCTTTAGTTACTTTCGTTTCACTGCGTACTACTAAAGCATCATACTGAGGGATAATTTTAATTAATTCCTCAATTGGTAGTTTTATTTTAACATCTACCTCATATTCTTTTTGTAATATTTCTACCCCTTGCGCTGAAACCGGATCACTTACTAAAACTCTCATTTACATTCCCTCCATACGATTATCATCCTAATGTTATACATTTTCAATACAAATAAACATATTATCTTAAAAAAAGATATAAAAAAAACTCCCATCCCACCAGGGACGAGAGATATTCCCGCGTTGCCACCCAAATTGCTACATATATAGCCAACTCTTATCGCTGTATCGGGCGACACCCGTCATAATTCATCATTAGCCACTCCAGGGCGGAACTAACTGTCAAAATGACCGACTTCCACCACCCGTCGGCTCTCTGTACATTCTGCACACTCAATTTCCCTTTCTTCGTGTTCATGTATCAATTTAAACATATTATATTTTATCACTTTATGAAAGTCAAGTGTATTTTTACAGAAAACAATTTTACAGTCAACGCTTAGTTTTCAACGATTTATTTGTTGCAATTGTATACTAACTGCATTCGCTTACTCATCTTCCACTTTTCTCTTTCGTAACAAAATCATCAATATCACTTATGCATGCTCTTCGTTTGCACGTCTTTCTGCCCTCACATCCTGCCAAGCATCCCTAGCTAAATCTGCAATCCGCTTCTCTTGTCTGGCTTTTGGATTGCTGACCACTTTATTTAAATACAACAGCGCCTTCTCACTCTGATTAGTCCGGCGAAGTAAATCACCAATCAAATACATAATCGTTAGTTCTGTCATTGGACCCACTGGCATATTTTCATGGTCCAAAACATACTCATAATAATCAATCGCCTTAAGCAAAGTGGCCTGTTCCTGCTCTGCCAGCCTAGCCTCTCGATATAGCCAGCCTAGCCGCATATGCAGTCCAGCCAGCCTGCTGGCTGGAACGGCTGCTAACTCGGCACAAACAATTGCCAGCTGATGACTAACAATTGCCTGTTCTCTGCTGCGAGTTCCGCTTAAATCAATTTTCACATTCCGGTCTGCAAAAAAACGTTGTATTCGCTCTGCGGCTACTGGTGAAATATCTTCAAAATAATTATCCTGCGCTGCATAACCGCAATGAGGGCACATCCAGACTTTATAATAATAGGGATTAATATCTTTGTAATAAGAACAAAAATCCGAATCTTGTCTCATCATCACCAAGCGAGATCGCACTCTCGTTACCGGAAATGTTTCTTGACAAATAGGGCATTTTTTTTCTACAGAAAATAAGGTATCCAGCATATTTCCTACTCCATCTCCTATCATAAAAAATCTGTATATCCTAAAAATCGATTGTAAATATCACAGAATGCAATTTAATATACAAATTTTTATGCGTCATGCATCATCTTTTACTAGAATATTATACCACATCACGCTGAAAATTCCATAACTGATAAAATAAACCTTCTTTTTTCAACAATTCTTCTTGGGTTCCCTGCTCAATAATCTTTCCAGTTTCAAGCACAAAAATAGTATCCACATGCGAAAGACCCGTCAAGCGATGCGTAATTAATATAGTAGTACGTCCTGCCATTAACTTAGTAAGAGTCTCCATAATCGCCTCTTCCGTCAAGGAGTCAAGCCCCACAGTCGGCTCATCCAATATGAGTATGGGAGCATTTCGCAATAAAGCTCTGGCAATGGCAATGCGCTGACGCTGCCCTCCAGATAAAGCATAACCATTCTGTCCCACCATTGTATCTAAACCTTGTGGCAGAATTTTTGCGACTTCAGCCAGCTCTGCATTAATTAGTACTTGCTCAAATTCTGCTTCACTGGCATCTGGTTTTGCCAATAAAATATTATCACGAATACTGGCATTAAACATATGGCTTTGTTGAGACACTACACTAAATATCGCTCGGATATCTTGGGAATGATACTTCTTTAACTCATGATTTCCAAGGAGAATATGTCCTTCTTCATACTCCCAAAAGCGCAGTAAAACATACAACAATGTACTTTTTCCGGCCCCGCTTGGCCCTACAATTGCCACACTTTTCCCCGAATCAACAGTAAAGGAAATATTTCGCAAAACTGCTGCCTCATTTTCATGATAACGAAAGCTCAAATTTTTCACTGTAATCGACAAATCTGCCCCTGGTAATATACCTTCGAACCGATCAAGAACCGTCGGTACCCGATCAACAATCGCAAATAGCCGCCTGGCAGCTGCCATGCTTTCAGCAAAAAAATGTACTGTTAAAGGAAGCGGCATCACAGCCTCAAAGCTGCTCTGCACTGTAAGAGCTACCACCGCTAAATAAATTCCTTCCAACTGCCCACTGTGTACTAAGGGTATCGCAAACCACAAGACCAGCCATACCGTAGAATTTACAACGAATAACCCTAAAGCATCAATTATCCCTGACTGGTTCACCACTTTACTTTGAATCTCTGTTAATTCCTCATCAAGTTCAGCAATATGCTGGGCTTGACGGTGAGTCTGTCCAAAAGCGGCAAGCTCCACAATACCAGTAATGCTATCTACTAATTGGGCCTTCATTTGCATCCTTGCAGTAACTAACTCCTCTGCCAAGGATTTTTGTACAATAGAAGCTGCTAGAGGCAAGAATACCCCAAGGAGCATTGCTCCGCATACTAGCACATACACAAAGATCAAGTCAAATTGTGCCAGAAACAAACATGTACCAATTACCACTAAAAGTGCAATAAAAGGAGGAGCCAACACTCGAAGATAGAATTCCTTTAACGTTTCTACATCACTAACAATAGCACTAAAAAGTTCACCGCTTCTCCATTCCAGCAAGCGAGCTGGAGCTAAACCTTCCAGCTTTGTATAAAACCATACACGGACAGTACCTAATAAACGAAACGTGGCATCATGGGAAACATAACGTTCTAAGTAACGAAAAACTGCCCGAGCAATTCCAAAAAAACGAACGCCTACAATGGCAACAGATAACTCTGTAATCGAAGGATGTAGAGCAGCACCAGAAATCAGATATGCGGATGCTGCCATCAATCCAATATTACTTACAACTGTAAAAAAACCAAAGAATCCTGCCATCGCCATTGTCCGCCATGAAGAACCCATAATCTGCAATAAACGTAGGAATATTGTCATTTTCCACCTCTAAAGGCCAATACCATCTGAGAATATAGACCTTCAATCTTCATTAATTCCACATGAGATCCAGCTTCAGCCTGTTTTCCATCATGAAGCACCACGATGGAATGCGCCTTATACACGGTACTCAGTCGATGGGCAATGATTAATACAGTTCGCTTTTTCATCAGTCTGCTCAATGCTTCCTCAATAACAGCTTCACTTTGCGGATCAAGACCTGCAGTAGCCTCGTCTAATAGTAAAAAAGGAGCGTCCTGCAAAAATGCCCTGGCAATGGCAATACGTTTACACTCTCCGCCGCTCAATCCATGTCCGCCTTCTCCCACAAGAGTATCATATCCTTTTGTCAGTCTCATTATAAATTCATGAGCACCAGCATTTTTTGCAGCTTGAATAATCATATCCAAGCTAGCATCTTCTCTCCCTAATCGAATGTTATCCCCCACTGATTTATAAAATAAGTGGGGCGACTGAGGCACATAAGCAACATGCGATAGCCAGTCTTCTAGTTTTATCTGATTCAAATTCATACCGTTCACTATAATACGTCCTTTATCGGGACAAATAAACGCCAATAATAAACTGGCAATCGTACTCTTGCCAGAGCCGCTGGCTCCCACTAAAGCAACCATCTCCCCTGGCTCAATTGCAAATGATACTCCATTTAAAGCCGGACGCTCCCCATTATCATAAGCATAATATACATTATCAAAAGCTATGCTCACTTGCTGCTGTCGAGGTAAAGAAATTGTTTCTTCTCTAGCATCTTGCCTTTGCGTAAAGGATAAAATTGCAAATATACGTTCTGCAGCAGCGCTTCCAGCCATTCCCGCGTGAAAATGAGTACCTAGCTGGCGTAGAGGCAAATAAAACTCAGGAGCTAATAGCAATAAGAAAAAGGCTTGGCCGAAATCCATCTTATAGTACAACAATTTTAGCCCTATGGTTACAGCCACTAAAGCTGTACTGATTGTTGCAACTAGCTCTAATACCAACGCAGATAAAAATGCAATTTTCAACACACTGAGAGTCTTATCACGAAACTCTGAACTCATTCGCTGAATGACCTGTATCTGTTCAATACTGCGTCCAAAAATTTTAAGTACCGTTAAACCTTGCAGCACATCTAAAAAGTGAGCACTTAAACGAGAGAGGGTCTCCCATTGGCGTTTATTAACCCGTTCAGCTGTACGTCCAATCAATATCATAAAGACGGGAATTAATGGCGCTGTCAACAATAAAATAATAGCCGTAGTTATATCGATAGGAAAAACCATAAATAAGACAACGAGAGGAATCATAACGGCAGTAAATAACTGAGGCAAGAATTTAGCAAAATAAGGTTCTAGATTCTCTACACCCTCGACCAGCACATTGATTAATTCTCCTGTTTGCTGCCTCCGGATATACATAGGTCCTAAGGCAAAAAGCGATGTTAAAATTCTTTGACGGATCGACTTTTTGATCTGTGAGGCCAACGAATGAGCCATCACTTCAATCAACCAAACAAATATACTGCGCAAGGCCAGTACAACAAATAAAGCAGCCATCCACTGGCTGACTCCTGCCCAATCCAATTGAGCTAAAAAAACACCATTTATAATTTTAGCCATAAAATCAGCTTGCAATACAGCGAGTATCCCGCCGCCCAGTCCCAAGCCAATCAATATAAAAAACTGTCGCCGCTGCTGCTTCAGCTGATTCATAAGTCGTTTATCAACCATACCTATACTCCTGTCCTTCTATATCTGTTCTTACCATAAGCTTGTCCTAAATAATAAAACATGTAAACGCGAAGATGTGAAAAATATGAAGATTAAAACATAAATAATCGAACCACAGAGGCACAGAGAAAGGATTAATAGAATACATCCCCTCAGCGTATATTCTCGGTGTTAACGTTCCCTTTACTTACCGGAAAAACGGCAGCATGTCATCATGCTGCCGTAGTAGTTTCTTTTGACAGACCAAAGGTTTTGTCAGCGCCAATAACGGTTTAATTCTATAATAACGAGCTTTTTCTCAACATGCAATATTTTTATTTGCAGCACCCTGCTCAATTCCCCTTGCCGAATACAAACGCCGAAAGCTCCCAGCAATTATCAGCTCCTTGCCAAAGCCACATACCACCAAATAGTGTCTGCACATCTTGTTGAGTGACATAAAGGATCTGCCCTTTTACAAAACCAGGCACAACTTGATGATTCGTGTATACTAACTGCTGCTGTTCATCCCATACTACATCCGTTTGGAAGAAATTCGCCACTGCCCAAATGGGAACAAAGTTTTGACTTTGGCTGGAAACAATCTGGCTTGGTAAGAGTACTCCATTCACCTTGAGATGATGCAGTTGAAACAAAGGATTCTGCTGGCCCTTCTGCTTGTCTAAGATACTTTGCAGAGTTTTCGCATCAATGAAGACAGGTATACCGACTTCACGCAGCTTCTTCTCGATTTCAAGGGCTGTTACAGGCTGTCTTTTTAGACCGTATACATCAGGATATATTCCTAAAGCAACTTGCCCTACAGCATTTTTCTCTATTCTCACCAAATCATATTGTATGTATACACGAGTTCCATAAGGAACAGCTTCAAATAGCTCTTCCACGTCAGGTTCAGCCATACGGACGCAGCCGTTTGAAACCCAGCCTCCAATTGCCCATGGCTCATTTGTTCCATGAATACCATATAAAGGGGCAAACTCCATCCAGCGATATCCTAGCGGATTATCAGGACCAGAGGGCACAATTTTTTTACTTTTAGGAGGATACCACCAAGGATTTATCTCCTTATGCAAAATGGTAAAGCTGCCAATTGGTGTAGGTGTCATCGGCTTACCAATCGCCACAGGATAGGTTTTTACCAACTGATTTTCATTATAAAAATCTAAAGTCCGGCTAGGTAAATTTATAACAATTCGGCGAGCTGGCACAACTTCCTTTAGAGTTCTTGAAGAACCTGCCAATCCATCGACGTTCAAGTTTGACTGTAAATAAGCAGGTCCTGCCACAGGCTGCTGAAAAGCAATTACGTAATACTTAGATGAATTTGCAACTGTTACACTCGTACTATTATATTGCCACCCTAACCATACTAGGAATAAGAGAATAGACAAGCTAATCACCAGAGCCATAGTATATTGCACAAAAGCAATCTGCTTGGATAATCGGATAACTTTTTTCTGTTTTTTCTTTAGTAAGCGAGAATACCCCTGCTCCATGTCATCCATTACATCAAACTCCAATATCTTCTATCGTTCTTGTATATTCATCAATATATTCACTATTCTCCCTAACTGTTCCTCTGTCTGCAAAAAATTACGCTACTCATCTTTGATTTTTTAAATACAAAGAAACGTATACCTTCAAGACAATAAAAAAGTTATGCTCCCTATTGTTTATAGGAAGCATAACTTTTTAAGCCCATATTATCGTACTAACGTACTTATTATTTTGCTACTGTACAACGGTCAACTAAGAATACCATGGATTGATAGCTAAGACCGCTGCGATGAGCTAGACCCATTTCACAAGTACGGCTATTGGAATAGCCCGACGTACAATCCGCAGGTAAGCTGTCTTTGAGTTCAGCTAAAGCAGATTCATTTAATTCGGGTACTTCAAATCCCTTATCACCAGCAAATCCGCAGCATCTAACTCGCTCTGGCATGACCACCTTCGTCGCACAAGCTTCTGCTAATTTTTTAAACTTCTCTTTAAGCCCTAATTTAGTGGAACTGCAAGTCACATGCACAGCAATGGTTTCCGGCTGCTGTTTGAATTCCAGCAAGTCAAACAGGTAATCGTGGATAAATTCTACAGGCTCATACATTTTCAGCTTCTTATCCATTACTTTTCTCATACGATAAATACAAGGACTTGTATCACAAACAATAGGATACTCCCCATTGTTACTTACCACTAATAATTCCTTTTCCAATTCACTGCTCATCTTATCAGCCGACTCAAATAACCCTTTACTTTCAAAAGGCATACCGCAGCACAACTTATCCATCTCACGAGGGAAAATGACTTCATAACCGGCTTTTTCCATCAATTGAATCATCGCCTGACTAAGCTGGCGTTTATCCCGATCGCCAGGAGCAGCGCCACCCATAGTACGACTCACACAACTTGGGAAATACACCACCTTACGCCCATCAACACCTTTTTTAGAACGGGAAGGGTCAGGGGTCTGACCAGGCCCTGCCATCCAAGGATTCCATAAAGGAACTTTATGCCCGCTGATGGAATGAAGTCCGCCAGCAATACCGCCCATTAAAGAAGTACCAAGTACGGAATGTGCTATTTTGGCACTAGATAGTCCCATACGTGCCATAGTTGTTACACCAGCAAAATTTTTCGTAATGAAACGTCCAATGGATTTTCCGTTATCTCCCATCAACTGGGCCCGATAATGCTTCGTGTGCTCTCCTGTATTAATCCCTACAGGGCAGGTAGTCGAACATAATCCGTCTGTAGCACAGGTTTCATCACCAAAATAGGAATAATCCTCTTCTAAACGACGAAGCCGTTCTGGGTCTTCTCCAGTTTGGCGTAGTCTGGCAATTTCACGCTGCACCACAATACGCTGTCTTGGAGTAGCTGTAAGGTTCTTAGAAGGACAATTAATTTCACAAAAACCGCATTCAATACATTTATCAATGATCTCATGAGCTTGAGCCATAGGCTTAAGATTTTGGATATACAGCAATTGGTTGTCAGTGATAATAACATCTGGATTTAAGGTATTTTCAGCATCAAATACATTTTTCAATTTGCGCATATAGCTATATGCCGTTTTACCCCATTCCATTTCTACAAATGGTGCCATGTTACGACCTGTACCATGCTCGGCCTTCAGTGATCCGCCATACTCATTGACTACCATGTCACAAACATCTTTTATTAAAGATTGATAGCGTTCAATTTCTTCTTGATTTTTGAAGGTTTGCGTTACAACAAAATGCACATTGCCATCCAAGGCATGTCCATAAATAATACCGTCATCGTAGTTATATTTATTCATTATATTACGCAGTTCTAGCACTGCCTCGGCCATTCTTTCTTTCGGAAAAGCCACATCCTCAATAATAACAGAGGTACCGGGTCTCCTCATCCCGCCAACTGCCGGGAAAATCCCTTTACGAATATGCCAAAGAACTTCATACTCTGCTTTAACATCCGTAAAAGTGATAGGCAATACAGTAGGAAGATGAGCTAAGCGTGCTTTTACAGCTTCAATTAACTGATTTAAAGCATCCTTATCTCCTGCCCGTACCTCTACCAATAAAGAAGCTGCATCGACAGATAGTGTTTTTAAATAATCTGGCATTCCCGGTTCATCCTCTACGGAACGCAGCGATGCTCGATCCATCAGTTCAGCAGCAGCAACCAATTCACGGTCAAGCTCCATTACTGCTAGACATGTGGTATTCATATCAGGAAAAATCATTAATGCTGAAGCTTTATGCTCATGCTCAATGACCGTTTTATAGGTAATTTCAGTAATAAAGCCCAATGTTCCTTCTGAGCCAATCATTAAATGATTAATAATATCAAAAGGATCGGAATAATCAACAAAAGAATTCAAACCATATCCAGTTGTATTTTTAATTTTATATTTACGCTTGATAAGCTGCGTCAATTCTGCATCAGAATTAATTTCATCACGGATTTTTTCGAGTTCTGATATAATAGAAGGATTATTTTTTCTGAATTCTTCGCGTGAAGCTGCGCTTCCCGTATCCAGCACTGAACCATCCGCAAAAATAAGTTTCATGCTCTCAACAGTTTTATAGCTATTATCTGCCGTACCACAGCACATACCACTGGCATTGTTAGCTGCAATACCACCAATCATAGCATTATTAATCGTAGCGGGATCCGGTCCGATCTTGCGCGAATAGGATTTTAAATATGCATTAGCTTCAGAGCCAATAATCCCCGGCTCTAGCGCAATGGATTCACCACCAGGGCTAATGGAATAATTATGCCAGCCTTCTGTAGCAACTAAAAGAACGGAATCCGTAATGGACTGGCCAGATAAGCTTGTCCCTGCTGCACGAAAAGTCACAGGAATTTTCACCTTATTGGCTTGCTTTAGAATATTGGACATTTCTTCTGCATTTTTTATTTTAATTACGATCTTTGGAAGCATGCTATAAAAACTAGCGTCAGCACCATATGCTAATGTGCGAATCGGGTCAATAAAAACACGTTCCCTAGGAATAAACGTTATAACATCATGATAAAAATTCCTATAATTTTCGGGAAGTTTTGCAATATCACTCTCTACCATTTTCATTACCATATCCATCGCCCCCTTTTTAAAATGAAACAAAGACTCCTATTATCACTATACCATAAGTCTACAAAATATACACAATATTTTAACAAAGAAGACTTGATAAAAATCTATAAATGGGGCTGTCGCATTAAGCCAGCCTCCAAAAGCAACAAAAAACGGCAACTGACAAGAGTCAGAAGCCGTTTTTTGTTGTAAAATCAAATTTATGACGAAAAAGAATTTACAACCAGATTATACAGTAAACGAGGATACCTATCAACTATTTCTTCTGCCCATGGATATTGGCGAAATGATCCCGGCAGAAGATTCGGTACGCTTACTCAACGCGGTAATGGAAGGGATGGATTACAGAAAATTGTACGCCGCGTACTCTCGCATGGGGAGAATCGAGAAATCACCGAAACGGTTGTTTAAAGTTCTCGTGTATGGATACATGAACGG
>NZ_FOTS01000078.1 GCF_900114615.1 Pelosinus propionicus DSM 13327
ATTGCAGCTGTTAAGGAAGTCTTACCATGATCCACGTGACCAATTGTTCCAATGTTAATATGTGGTTTATTTCTTTCAAACTTTTTCTTTGCCATTGTAATTTTGCCTCCTTTATTTCTCCAGGATTATACGCCTTTAACTTTGGCGATAATCGCTTCAGCAATACTTTTTGGTACTTCATCATAATGAGCAAAGCTCATTGAGTAGTTACCGCGTCCTTGGGTTTTTGAACGTAGGTCAGTTACATAACCAAACATTTCAGCCAGCGGCACAAATGCTTTAATGGATTGAGAGCCATTAGCGGCATCCATACCTTCAATGCGTCCACGACGTGAGTTCAAATCACCAATTACATCTCCCATATATTCTTCTGGAACAATAACTTCCACTTTCATATATGGTTCTAAAATTACAGCGCCCGCTTTCGCACAACCGGCTTTAAAGCCCATTGAACCAGCAATTTTAAACGCCATTTCCGAGGAGTCAACATCATGATAAGAACCTTCTAGGACTGTTACTTTAATGTCTACCATAGGGTAGCCAGCTAAAACACCATTATCCATAGCTTCTTTACAACCAGCACCAATTGGAGCAATGTATTCTCTCGGAATGGAACCACCAACAACTTTACTTTCGAAAATAAAGCCTTGACCTGGTTCAAGAGGTTCAATTTCTAACCAGCAATGACCATATTGACCACGACCACCAGACTGACGAACGAATTTACCTTCAGATTTTACTTTCTTACGGATCGTTTCACGATAAGCAACTTGTGGTTTACCTACGCTACACTCTACTTTAAATTCTCTAAGCATCCGGTCAACAATAATTTCTAAATGCAATTCACCAACACCAGCAATAATGGTTTGACCCGTTTCTTGATCCGTATTCACTCGGAATGTTGGATCTTCTTCTGCCAAACGTTGTAGTGCAATACCCATTTTTTCTTGGTCAGCCTTGGTTTTAGGTTCCACTGCTACAGAAATAACTGGTTCAGGGAAAACCATGGATTCAAGAATAATTTGGTTTTTGTCATCACATAAAGTATCACCAGTAGTTGTATCTTTCAATCCAACCGCAGCGGCAATATCGCCAGTGTATACTCTTTCAATTTCTTCACGATGGTTCGCATGCATTTGCAGGATACGTCCAATACGCTCTTTCTTGCCTTTAGTGGAATTATAAACATAAGACCCGGAAGAAAGTTCGCCAGAGTATACCCGGAAGAACGCCAATTTTCCTACATATGGATCGGCCATAATTTTGAAAGCCAAGGCTGAAAACGGCAAGCTATCATCTGCTGCACGTTCGTCTTCTGCGTCCGTATCAGGATTAACACCCTTAATAGCAGGAACATCAGTAGGCGCCGGCATGTATGCAACAACTGCATCTAATAGCGGCTGTACGCCTTTGTTTTTGTAAGAAGAACCACATAACACTGGAGTCATCTTGCAAGCAATTGTTGCTTTACGAATACCAGTATTAATTTCTTCTAACGTAAATTCTTCACCCTCAAGATATTTCATCATGAGTTCGTCGTCGCTTTCTGCCACAGCATCTAAAAGACCTTGACGGTATTCAGCAACTTGTTCTTGCATATCTTCTGGAATCTCAGCAGCTTCACTAAATTTACCAAGGTCATCTGTGTAAACAACCGCTTTCATTAGCACCAAGTCTACATATCCTTTGAAACCATGTTCCAAACCGATAGGCAGTTGAACCGGCACAGCGTTTGCACCCAAACGTGTTTTCATCATGTCAACAACTCGGTAAAAATCAGCACCAAGAATATCCATTTTATTCACGTATGCCATACGAGGCACACCATATTTATCAGCTTGACGCCAAACAGTTTCTGATTGCGGTTCTACGCCACCTTTAGCGCAAAATACAGCTACAGCTCCGTCTAACACTCTGAGCGAGCGTTCTACCTCTACAGTAAAGTCCACGTGTCCTGGTGTGTCAATGATATTAATACGATGTCCAGACCATTCACAAGTTGTAGCTGCTGAAGTAATTGTAATACCCCGCTCTTGCTCTTGTACCATCCAGTCCATTGTCGCAGCGCCTTCATGCACTTCCCCGATTTTGTGTACTTTCCCAGTATAAAACAGTATACGTTCAGTCGTAGTGGTTTTGCCAGCGTCAATATGTGCCATAATACCAATATTTCTAGTATTATTAAGCGAGAATTTTCTGGCCACTATCATCACTCCTTACTGTTTAAGAAACCTTTTAAATCTTACCAACGATAATGTGCAAAAGCTTTATTCGCTTCAGCCATTTTATGCGTATCTTCTTTTTTCTTAATTGTTGCTCCAGTATTATTGGATGCATCAATTAATTCAGCTGCTAATCTTTCACGCATAGTTTTTTCACCGCGTAATCTTGAATAATTCACCAACCAGCGAATCCCAAGTGACAAACGGCGATCCGCACGTACTTCGATCGGCACTTGATAGTTTGCACCACCAACACGGCGAGCACGTACTTCTAAAACTGGCATTACATTTTTCATTGCTGTTTCAAAAACCTCTAACGGATCTTTGCCGGTTTTAGCCCGGATAATATCGAATGCATCGTATACAATATTTTCAGCAACACTTTTTTTGCCATCCAGCATTACTTTATTAACAAATCGAGTAACAATCTTAGAATTGTATACTGGATCTTGCAATACGTCGCGTTTTGTAACAGGTCCTTTTCTTGGCATATTGTCCCCTCCTTTTCCAGGGTTATCTAATTAAATTTTACTTTTTAGCACGTTTCGTACCATATTTTGATCTTCCTTGGCTACGTTTTTGCACGCCAGCAGTGTCTAATGCACCACGAACAATGTGATAACGTACGCCCGGTAAATCCTTGATTCTACCACCTCTGATAAGCACAACACTATGTTCTTGCAAGTTATGACCGATACCAGGGATATAGGCAGTAACTTCAATACCATTTGTCAAACGTACCCTCGCTACTTTACGAAGTGCAGAGTTTGGTTTTTTAGGAGTAGTTGTATATACTCTTGTACATACACCACGCTTTTGAGGAGATTCCTTCAAAGCAGGCGCAGTAGATTTTTCTATAAGCGACTCTCTACCTTTACGTACTAATTGATTAATTGTTGGCATTCAATACACCCCCTTCCAAATTATCTTAGAATGATTATATAAAAATTTTACCTCAAATGTTTAAGGCAAAACATTTAACATGAGTTTGTGGTTATTTTAAAACCGCTACAGCTGCTGCACCAACTTCAATGCTGCACGCACTTCCCAATTCCGCCATCGTAAGCGTCATTTCTATTGCTATTTTTTTACGTTCACACAATATCAGCAAAGAATCTACAAAACGTTGTTCAGCATCTTTAGCAATATACACAACTTGCACCAGCTCTTTTTCAACCGCTTTGGTGACTTGTTTGACACCAACTATTTTTTTAGCAATCTTCAGCTTCTCGAGCGACATACTGTTCACTCCCTTACTTAGCAGATCAGTCATTTCTCACTGACCCTCTAATATATTATCATTACCAAAAGGTAATGTCAACAAACATATATCAATAAATTCATATTTTCTCTATATTTGCAGGCTTTTTTTATGACCACGCTACCAGGTGTTTCATTTTTTCCGTATTCTGTATTTTTTTAGACAAAAACTATTCATTTTATTGCTAACCGAAGGTAATTATATCACTTTCCAAACTTTTGTCAAAAAAAATTTAATAGGCTAAAAAATTCTTTTAAACATGTTTCAGTATTTTTACACCCTAAAATATATTTTTTCCCCATAAATAAGAGGAACTTGATTAAATACCAAGTTCCTCTTACTTATACTATTCTACTTCCACGCTTCTTGGATGAGTAAGCTTAATGTTACGATATCGGCTCATGCCAGTACCTGCTGGTATGAGCTTACCGATAATAACATTTTCTTTAAGACCAAGCAACGGATCAATTTTACCTTTAATCGCAGCCTCGGTAAGTACACGAGTTGTTTCCTGGAAGGACGCCGCTGATAAGAAAGAATCTGTCGCCAATGATGCCTTTGTAATACCAAGTAAGATAGGGCGTGCCACAGATGGCTCTCCGCCTTCTTCAATTGCCTTGGCATTTTCTTCTTCAAAGGTATTGGTATCAATGTATTCACCCGGTAGAAGTTCAGTATCGCCAGATTCCTCCGTTTTTACTTTATGGAGCATCTGCCTTACAATTACTTCAATGTGTTTATCATTAATTTCAACACCTTGAGATTTGTATACTTTTTGTACTTCATATACTAGATATCGTTGCGTAGCTTGAATACCACATACACGCAAAATATCATGTGGATTTACAGAACCTTCTGTCAGACGGTCACCGGCAATAATTTGCTGTCCATCACGAACAATAATACGTGCGCCATAAGGAATCGGATAAATACGTTCCTCACCTGCGGCAGGCACTACTGTAATCTTACGCATACCTTTTACTTCTTTTGTGTCAACAGTAGCTACACCATCGATTTCGGTAATAATAGCTTGACGCTTTGGTTTACGAGCTTCAAACAACTCTTCAACCCTTGGTAAGCCTTGTGTGATATCATCACCAGCAACACCACCCGTATGGAAAGTACGCATAGTAAGCTGTGTCCCCGGCTCTCCAATGGATTGAGCTGCAATGATACCTACCGCTTCCCCTACATCTACAGCATGCCCTGATGCAAGATTTCGGCCATAACATTTAATGCATACACCATATTGCGATTTACATGTAAGTACAGAACGAATTGATACTCTCTCACGTACAGCTACAATACGGTCTGCTAATGGTTCAGTAATGGTATCATTAATCTTCACAATGACTTCATTCGTCTTAGGATCAATAATATCTTCTGCAACAAATCGACCCACAATACGATCTTTCAGCGTTTCAATTACACCTGAACCTTCTGTAATGGCTTCCACTTCAATACCTTTAATATTGTTGTTGCGAACTTTTACTTCCCGCACATCACTTACCAATACAGCTTCAATCGCCTCTTCCGTAAGCGGCGTTTCCGCAGCTACAATTTCCTGGCCTTGACTGTCAGTAATAGCATTGGTAGTATTTTTTCCCAACATTTCGCGAATCATCGCATTTTTAAGCAACTCGCGCATCTTTTCTTCCGGTGCACCTAAGACAATCGTTTCATTAGAAGCGGCAGCATTAATATCTTCTTCCGTTGTTGTTGATAAACCGCGCAGAATGATCTCTGGTACGCCATGTTCACCAATAACACGTAAGTTCTCTTCTTCCAGCATAGTGCTGCGAGGGATAAGTATATCTGCTGTCTTAGGATCCAAAATGTCTTCTGCAAGAACTCTGCCTAATAGCGTATCCCGTAATACTTCAATGGCACCAGCACTGGATTTTGCCAATCGGGCTCTTTCACGAATCAGATTAATTCCCACAACATCACAATCTTCTTCACGAACAATTACATCTTGAGATACATCAACCAAACGACGTGTCAAATACCCAGAATCGGCGGTTCTAAGTGCAGTATCAGCCAAACCTTTACGAGCACCATGAGTAGAAATAAAGTACTCAAGAACCGTCAAGCCTTCACGGAAGTTTGCCTTAATCGGACGGTCAATAATTCGTCCTGATGGGTCAGCCATGAGTCCACGCATACCTGCCAGCTGACGAATCTGCTGGATATTACCACGAGCACCAGAGTTAGCCATCATATAAATCGGATTATAATTATCCAAATTGTTCATCATAGCTAAAGTAACATCATCTGTTGCTTTTGTCCACAACTCAATGGTCTTTTTATATCGTTCATCCTCCGTAATCAAACCACGGCGATATTGTTTATCAACGGTATCAACTCGAGACTCAGTAGTCCCTAAGATTTCCTTCTTTTCCGGCGGTATATTGATATCAGCAATGGCTACTGTCATGCCTGCACGACAAGCAAAAGCATACCCCAGCCTTTTAACATTATCAATAACTACAGCCGTTTTAGAATTACCAAATTGACGATACGTCTCAGCTACCAATTTGCCAAGCTCTTTTTTATCCATCATAATACCCAAATGCCATGCGCCATCTTTTTGGTAGAAGTAGCGGATTTCTTCAGGTAAGCTTTCATTAAAGATCAAACGTCCCATCGTAGTAGTTACCAAACCATACTTTGGAAATTTGACTTTAATTATAGCATGAAGGGACAATTCTTTTTGATGATAAGCAAGTAGTGCTTCGTTAATGTCACACATTATCTTACCTTCACCGATATCACCCTGTTTTTCCATGGTAAGATAATAGGCTCCTAGAACCATATCTTGGGTCGGTGTTACTACCGGCTTACCATCTTTAGTTGACAGGATATTATGAGCAGCTAACATCAACATGCGAGCTTCAGACTGTGCTTCTGCCGATAAAGGCACATGGACAGCCATTTGGTCACCATCAAAATCCGCGTTATATGCTGTACATACCAGCGGATGAAGTTTAATAGCGCGACCTTCTGACAAAACTGGCTCAAATGCTTGAATCCCTAATCGATGCAGAGTAGGTGCACGATTTAAAAGGACAGGATGTTCTTTAATTACTTCTTCCAATACATCCCAGACTTCTGGGCGCACTCTTTCTACCATACGCTTAGCACTCTTAATGTTATGAGCATGACCAGCATTCACTAGTTTTTTCATAACAAATGGTTTAAACAATTCTAATGCCATTTCTTTTGGCAAACCGCACTGATGCAATTTCAGTTCAGGTCCGACAACGATAACTGAACGTCCAGAGTAATCAACGCGCTTACCCAAAAGATTCTGACGGAAACGACCTTGTTTACCTTTGAGCATATCACTTAATGACTTAAGAGGACGGTTACCAGGACCAGTTACTGGGCGCCCACGACGACCATTATCAATCAGCGCATCTACAGCTTCCTGCAGCATGCGTTTTTCATTGCGCACAATAATGTCAGGAGCCCCCAAATCTAATAGGCGCTTCAAACGATTATTACGGTTAATGACTCTGCGATATAAGTCATTTAAATCAGAAGTAGCAAAACGACCACCATCAAGCTGTACCATTGGCCTGAGTTCAGGAGGAATAACTGGCACAACATCCATAATCATCCAGTCAGGACGATTACCCGATTTACGGAACGCTTCCGTTACTTCCAAGCGACGAATGGCTCTAATTTTACGCTGACCACTAACTTCCTTCAGCTCTTGCTTTAGTTCTTTAGATATTTTTTCTAAATCAAGCTCTTCTAACAGTTTTTTAACTGCTTCTGCTCCCATACCGACTTTAAAAGAACTACCGTATTTATCACGATAATCCCGATACTCATTCTCCGTCAACAATTGACGTTTCATTAGTGGTGTTTCACCAGGATCCAGTACGATATAAGAAGCAAAGTATAATACTTTTTCCAAGGAACGAGGCGATATATCTAATATCAGCCCCATACGACTTGGAATACCTTTAAAATACCAAATATGAGATACAGGTGCAGCTAATTGAATATGCCCCATCCGATCCCGACGTACTTTTGAACGAGTTACTTCCACGCCACAACGGTCACAAACAATTCCTTTATAACGAATTCGTTTGTATTTGCCACAATGACACTCCCAGTCACGAGTTGGCCCAAATATTTTTTCACAAAATAGACCATCACGTTCTGGTTTTAGAGTACGATAATTAATTGTTTCCGGTTTTTTTACCTCACCAAATGACCATTTGCGGATTTGCTCCGGAGAAGCCAATCCAATCCTCATAGAATCAAAATTATTTACATCCAACAAAGGGTTATCACTCCCTTACCCCATTACTCAATTTCCTCGTCGTCTAACTCTTCCAAGAAGTCACGCTGTGTTGGTTTTCTATCTTTACTTTTAACCTTCTTGACGGATTTTCGTCCAGGTATATCAATTTCATCTTCTAAGTCATTATCGGCTAGAGAAAATTTATCTCCATCCATTTCACCGATTTCGGCTATAATATCTAATTCTTCTTCTAGCGGCTCCATTTCATCTGGATTATCAAAATCATCCGCTAAATCTGGCTCAATCTCGCTAGCAGTGCGAGTATGATTTTCTGATGCATTATTCACTGGAACACCAATATTAAGTTCAAGTTCTTTCGCTACTTGATTAATATCTTCATCCGTGTCATCAATCATAATTTCTTGTGCATCTTCATTTAAAATTTTAACATCAAGCCCAATGCTTTGCAGCTCTTTAATTAAAACCTTAAAGGATTCAGGTACTCCAGGCTCAGGGATATTCTCTCCCTTGACAATGGCCTCATAGGTTTTTACACGCCCTACCACGTCATCAGATTTCACCGTTAAGAGTTCCTGTAAGGTATACGCAGCACCATATGCTTCTAATGCCCATACTTCCATCTCTCCAAAACGCTGACCACCAAATTGTGCTTTACCACCCAATGGCTGTTGCGTAACCAAAGAGTAAGGACCAGTAGATCGAGCATGAATTTTGTCATCAACCAAATGCGCTAATTTCAGCATGTATACCCAACCTACAGTAACCCGATTATCAAAAGCTTCTCCTGTACGTCCATCATATAAGACAGTTTTTCCATCTTCCGACAGTCCTGCTGCTTTTAAGGTTTTAAATACTTCTTCTTCGTGTGCTCCGTCAAATACTGGAGTTGCTAAGTTGATTCCAGCAATGCCAGGTTTGGGAAGCCCATGCTTATCAGAGTCATAGCCAACTTCCTTCAGGCGTTCAGAAACACCAGGAGCATTGGTTCTAATCTGCATGCCAAAAGCTGCAGCAGCCATTCCCAAATGGGTTTCCAATACCTGTCCGATATTCATACGTGAAGGCACACCCAAGGGATTTAACACAATCTGTACTGGCGTGCCATCAGGCAAGAATGGCATATCTTCCTCACGCATAATGCGAGAAACAACACCCTTATTACCATGACGCCCTGCCATTTTATCGCCTTCGGAAATCTTACGTTTCTGTGCAATATATACACGTACTAAGAAGTTCACACCAGGTGGCAATTCATCGCCATTTTCCCGGCTAAATACTTTCACATCAACAATTTTACCAGCTTCACCGTGCGGCACTCTTAAAGATGTATCACGAACTTCACGAGCTTTCTCACCAAAAATGGCACGAAGCAGTCTTTCTTCTGCGGTTAATTCAGTTTCACCTTTTGGAGTCACTTTTCCCACCAAAATGTCTCCTGGCCGTACTTCAGCACCAATTCGTATGATACCGCGATCATCAAGATCCTTTAGCACTTCTTCAGCCACATTTGGGATATCTCGAGTAATTTCTTCCGGACCTAACTTCGTATCTCTGGCATCGCATTCATATTCTTCAATATGTATGGAAGTGTAGATATCATCTTTTACAATTTTTTCACTAAGTAAAATAGCATCCTCGTAATTGTAACCTTCCCATGGCATGAATGCTACAAGTACATTAAAGCCTAATGCTAATTCTCCCTGATCGGTAGCAGGTCCATCAACCAATACCTGCCCTTTTTCTACTTGCTCACCTTTATAAACAATCGGCTTCTGATTGATGCACGTTCCTTGATTCGAACGTAAATATTTCAGCAGTTTATAGTTATCTAACGTACCACGTTCCGTGCGTACTTTAATTTCAGTAGCTGTAACCTTTTCAACTACACCAGCATTTTTAGCTAGAATCAAAACACCAGAATCTCTGGCCGCTTTATATTCCATTCCAGTTCCAATGAGTGGAGCTTGTGTTCTAAGTAAAGGTACTGCTTGACGTTGCATGTTCGCCCCCATCAAAGCACGGTTTGCATCATCGTTTTCCAAGAATGGAATCATAGCCGTAGCAATTGAAACAACTTGTTTTGGCGATACGTCCATGTAGTCAACTTTTTCAGCAGGAATAACTAGAATTTCATGCCTATGACGTACAGTAACTCTAGGCTCAACAAACCAACTATTTTCATTTAACGGTTCATTCGCCTGAGCACAAACAACTTCATCTTCTTCATCAGCTGTCAAATAACGTACTTCTTCTGTTACAACACGTTTTTCTTTATCAATTTTACGGTAAGGAGTTTCAATAAAACCAAATTCATTAATACGTCCAAAGGTTGACAGTGAACCAATAAGACCGATATTCGGACCTTCTGGCGTCTCAATTGGACACATACGACCATAATGAGAATGATGCACGTCACGCACTTCAAAACCAGCGCGCTCACGACTTAATCCACCAGGTCCTAAGGCACTCAAGCGACGTTTATGCGTAAGTTCTGCCAAAGGATTCGTCTGATCCATAAATTGCGACAACTGACTAGAACCAAAGAATTCTTTAATAGCAGCCACAACAGGGCGGATGTTAATCAATGCTTGGGGAGTAATGACATCAACATCTTGAATGGTCATACGTTCTTTTACTACCCGTTCCATACGCGACAAACCAATACGGAACTGATTTTGCAGCAACTCACCAACTGAGCGCAGGCGACGGTTACCTAAGTGGTCGATATCATCGACATTACCAAATCCATCCATCAAATTGAGAAGGTAGTTAACAGAAGCTAAAATATCTTCTCTAGTAATTGTCCGGTGGTTATAAGGTAATTCAGGATTACATAGCATTTTAACTGGTGTTCCATCTTTTAGTTTGACTTTCACTTCAATCAAAGCTTCAGTAGCAAAGACACCACTCTGATCAATTTGATCAAGAACCTTTTCATCCACGATTGTATCCGCAGGAACAATAATTTCTCCTGTTTCTGCATTTGCAATTGCCTGATACAGAGTCTTACCCATCAAACGACGGCGCCAGCCTAGTTTCTTAGTTAGCTTGTAACGTCCTACAGTTGCTAAATCATAACGTTTAGAGTCAAAAAACAGTGATTCTAACAACTGAGTAGCATTATCTACGGTAGGAGGCTCACCTGGACGTAATCTTTTATAGATTTCAACTAGAGCTTCTTCTCTGGAATTGGTGTTATCCCGTTCCAAAGTAGCTCGAACTCGTACATCATCATGAAAGAGTTCCGCAATAGCAGCATTTGAAGCGTAACCTAACGCACGAATCAATACTGTTGCTGGTAATTTTCTTGTGCGGTCTACCCGAACAGACATTACATCATTTGCATCTGTTTCGAGTTCTAACCAGGCACCACGATTCGGAATTACTGTAGAGTTATACAGTTTCTTACCTGTCGCATCGATAGTTTCATTGTAATACGCACCTGGGGAACGTACCAACTGACTAACAATTACCCGCTCTGCACCATTAATGATAAAGGTACCATTTTCCGTCATGAGTGGGAAATCGCCCATAAAAACTTCTTGTTCTTTAATTTCGCCAGTTTCACGATTAATCAATCGAACATTGACACGTAAAGGAGCAGAATAAGTAACATCGCGTTCTTTACATTCTTCAACGTGATACTTGGCTTCGCCTAATGTGAATTTTTCAAACGTCAGAACCAAATTACCTGTAAAGTCCTGAATAGGCGAAATATCATGGAAAATTTCTTGCAGCCCTTCCTTTAGAAACCAGTTATAGGAATTCTTCTGAATTTCAATCAGATTGGGCATGTCCAGTACTTCTTTGATCTTGGCATAACTATATCTGATCTTTTTGCCAACCGGAACAGGATTAAACATTAAATCCTTCACCCCTTAGCCCAAATTAAACTCTATACCTTAGCAGCACATCATTAACCATATGTATACTTATATTGCAAGTCACTTTCGCAACTCACAATATTTTGCCGCTGGTATAAAACCTTTTACATAATACAATATTGTGCAGTACATAATATAATATCATCCATTAGCAGTAAATATGAAATATATAATAAAAAACAGTTTACAGCAGTACTTTAGCCCTAATAAAATAAAAGGTTAGGCACTACAATACAAAAAAAGCAAGGTTTTTTCAGTCACGTAACAGACCTTGCATTTGTTTTTATGATGAAATATGATTTCATCCTCCATATATTACTATTTCCTACCAATCTAGATTTTATACATTGCACAATAAAAAAACATTACCCCTAAAATAAACATTCTTTGCATTGAACAATAATATCACAATAAGATCTATTAGTCAATACCTTAAATTTTAAATTCAGGAAAAAATATAAAGAGCACCACATGGGTACTCTTTATATTTTTCATTCTATAAATTAGAAAGAATAGAGAGTTATAATTACTTAACTTCTACAGTTGCGCCAGCTTCTTCAAGCTTAGCTTTGATTGCATCAGCATCAGCTTTTGCAACTTTTTCTTTAACTGCTTTAGGAGCGCCATCAACTACTTCTTTAGCTTCTTTCAAGCCAAGACCAGTGATTTCGCGAACAACTTTGATAACGTTAATTTTGCTAGCGCCAGCGTTAGCAAGAATAACATCAAACTCAGTTTTTTCTTCAGCAGCAGCACCACCACCAGCTACAGGAGCAGCTGCTACAGCTACAGGAGCAGCTGCGGAAACACCAAATTTTTCTTCTAGAGCTTTCACCAATTCGGATAATTCAAGAACAGTCATGTTCTCAATTGCTTGCATAATTTCTTGTTGAGTCATTTTAAAAAACCTCCATTAATAATTTTAATTTTTTATGCTGATTCTTTTTGTTTGCGCACAGCATCAAGCGCATATACGAATTTGCGGATAGAACCTTGAAGAACATTGACAAATCCCACAATCGGAGTTTGCATACCAGCCAAAACTTGAGCAATAAGCACTTCGCGAGCTGGCAAGTTTGCCAAAGCTTTTACGCCTTCCGCATCAATAACTTTGCCATCTAACAAGCCGGCTTTTACTTCTAATGTTTTTAATTTATGCTCTTTTACAAATTCTGAAATTACACGTGCTGGAGCAACGGGGTCTGTTTCAGAAATTGCAATTGCAGTTGGACCTTCAAGATAAACGTCCAACCCTTCAATTCCAACTTCCTTAGCAGCAATCCGTGTCATTGTATTTTTTACTACACGGTACTCTACGCCAGCTTCACGCAATTTACGACGAAGTTGAGTGTCCTGCGCTACAGTAAGACCACGATAGTTTGTTAATACAGCACCTTTTGTTGCAGAAAGTTTACCTTTCAGTTCAGAAACAACTGAAATTTTTTCTGATGTTACAGCCACTAAAATCCACCTCCTTTACAAGATTACAAAACAAAACGACCTCTCGGCATAATAAAGCCGGAGGTCGCTAATAGCAAAAGCTATAATATAATCCCCGACCTCGGCAGGCGAACATGAGAAAAACTTACATCTCAATTCGTTCATTATAGATACCTGCTGTCTACAGCCAAATTTATTTAGTTGCATTTGATCGAAGATGATACCGTCACTTCTTACTTACAATTAATTATTTCTTGCCAGAAACTTTAAGTGGATTTACTTTTACACCAGGACCCATTGTAGTACTGATAGTAATGCTACGCATGTATTGTCCTTTTGCAGCAGCTGGTTTTACCTTATTCAAGATATCAACCAATGCGTGGAAATTGTCGATAATTTTTTCATTATCAAATGAGATCTTACCGATTGGTGCATGAATATTACCAGCCTTATCAGTACGATACTCGATTTTACCGGCTTTTATTTCACTAATCGCACGAGCAACATCTAAAGTAACTGTACCAACTTTAGGATTCGGCATTAAACCTTTAGGGCCCAATACTTTACCTAAACGACCAACAGTACCCATCATATCAGGTGTAGCAACTGCTACATCAAACTCAGTCCATCCACCCTGAATTTTTGCTACAATATCTTCAGCGCCAACAAAGTCAGCACCAGCAGCTTCTGCTTCTTTTGCTTTTTCGCCTTTAGCAAAAACCAAAACAGTTTTGGTTTTACCAGTACCGTGAGGCAATACTACCGCTCCACGCACCTGCTGATCAGCATGTTTAGGGTCAACCCCTAATTTAATCGCAACTTCGATTGTTTCATCAAACTTAGCACTAGCTGTTTTTTTAGCAAGGTCTATGGCTTCTTCAGTTTCATATAACTTATTTGCTTCAATCAGCTTCGCAGCTTCTTCGTATTTTTTACCATGTTTTGGCATATCAAAAACTCCTTTACGATTGTGGTTTAACGGAAAATCCTCCCACACTAACATCCGACTGTCTTAAACCTACCATCTGCGTCGTTGCTCCTGTGGTCGTTCCCTACGACGTACGTTAGTATGTCTGCGGTCACGTCCTCGTCGCGTCTAGCATCTGGCAGCTTTAAGCCAGTCTTTGGCAATTTAGAAAAGCCAAAGACTAATCAATGATGTCAATACCCATGCTACGGGCAGTGCCTTCGATCATACGCATAGCAGCTTCTACAGAAGCAGCGTTAAGATCTTTCATTTTTGCTTCAGCAATTTCGCGAACTTTGTCACGAGATACTTTAGCAACTTTTTTCTTGTTTGGTTCGCCTGATGCAGTCTCAATACCAGCAGCTTTCTTAAGAAGAATAGGAGCTGGAGGAGTTTTGGTAATGAAAGTAAAGGATCTATCTTCGAACACGGTAATTTCTACCGGAATAATCAAACCAGCTTGCGCAGCGGTTCTTTCGTTAAAGTCCTTAACAAACGCCATAATATTCACACCAGCTTGACCGAGCGCAGGGCCGACTGGAGGCGCCGGAGTTGCTTTACCAGCAGGAACTTGTAATTTTACAAGTTTTATAACTTTCTTAGCCATTTTACTTACACCTCCTTATATGCATAATGTGGTTTTGCGGGTATAGTACCCTCCCACTTAAGGTCATAAAGTTTTAATTTAAACCTTATTTAAACTTTCTCAACTTGAGAAAAATCTAATTCTACCGGTGTTTCCCGTCCAAACATATCAACAAGCACCTTTAGTTTGCTACGGTCGTGGTAAATTTCAAGCACCTTGGCTGTCCAATTCTCGAAAGCTCCAGAAGTAATACGAATAATTTGAGCAACTTCAATATTTAGCTTCGGCTTAAGCTCTTCAATGCCCATCGATTTTAAAATGTTTTTCACTTCGGCATCAGTAAGCGGGATAGGTTTAGTACCAGAGCCAACAAAACCTGTAACACCTGGCGTGTTGCGCACAACATACCATGATTTGTCATTGACAATCATTTCTACCAGAACATATCCAGGGAAAACTTTTTTCTTGGTAATCTTTTTCTTGCCATCTTTCATTTCAACTTCATCTTCCATAGGTACTACAATCCGAAAGATTTCATCTTCCATACCCATGGAATGGACTTTGCGTTCCAGATTAGCTTTTACTTTGTTTTCGTAACCAGAATATGTATGGATTACATACCAATTTTTTTCAGATTCCATTACTTCAGGGACGCCTATTACGTCCCCACCCCCTTAGCCTACTTGATAATCAAATGTAATATTTGAGTAAACACAGCATCAATTGCCCATATCAAACCGGCAACCAATAATACAGCGACAAATACCACTCCTGTATTAGAGATAAGCTCTTGTTTGGTAGGCCAAGATACTTTTTTTAATTCAGCTTTCACTTCACGAAAAAACTTTTTCCAACGAGAAGGGCTCGTTTGAACTGCTGTTTCTTGGGCAACCATTTTTTCACATCCCTGTCTTGTACTGCTAATTCAAGCATTAAAGACCAACTGGCAGGGGCGGCAGGAATCGAACCCGCAACCAACGGTTTTGGAGACCGCTACTCTACCAATTGAGCTACACCCCTACTTACGAAATTACAATTATTTCGTTTCTTTGTGTAAAGTATGTTTTTTGCAAAACTTGCAATACTTATTGAATTCTAATCTATCTGGGTCATTTTTCTTGTTTTTATTGGTTTGATAATTACGTTGCTTGCAATCAGTACATGCTAACGTTACGGCATTACGCATCCTGTACACCTCTCTTACCTGTAAATATGACATCATTTTGAAATGCCACTAATATAATCTAGCACACTTACATCAGCCTGTCAATACCAGATGTTCACTATACTAGTGGAAAATATTATGATATCAAGACAATAAAATAAAACAGGGAAAAACCCCTGTCTTATAACTATATCCATTTATTGAAATTTTATACGTTTCCCTGTGATATGTCAAGGTAAAAGAAATTTCATTTTACCAGCACACTCTACAACTGAGCTAAAAGAAAGAAAGCCTGAGCACTGCTCAAAGCTTTCTTTTTCTTACGCTTCAATCGCAGTAACTACGCCAGCGCCAACAGTACGGCCACCTTCGCGAAT
>NZ_FOTS01000102.1 GCF_900114615.1 Pelosinus propionicus DSM 13327
TGTTTATTCTTTTTCGCCTGGATTTTATCTGCTCAAGAAAGGAAGGCTGCCACAAAATGCTTTTTTTCAAAAAGCATTTTGCGACAGCCTCTTCTTTATTTTTTTATTAAGGTTTTACAGTTTCTTTATAAACTTGCTTACCATTTTTCATTTCAATAATTACAGCACTTTTTATTGCATCATGTGTATCATTTAATGTTAAGGAACCAGTTACACCTTGGAAGTCTTTTGTATTGGCAAGTGCTTCACGAATTTTTTCGGAATCCGTGCTGTTTGCCCGTTTAATGGCATCTACCAACGCATACGCTGCGTCATAACCTAGAACGGCCATTGCATCTGGAACTTGACCATATTCTTTTTGGAAAGCATCAAGGAATGCTTTTGATTTAGGGCTGTTATCTTCTACAGAATAATGATTTGTAAAGTACGTATTATTAAGAGCATCTGGTCCCCCAATTTCAGCTAACTTAGGAGAATCCCAGCCATCACCACCAACGAATGGTACAGTTATGCCAATTTCACGAGCTTGTTTAATAATTTTTCCTACTTCACCATAATAACCAGGTACATAAATTACATCTGGATTCGTAGCTTTAATTTTAGTTAACAAGGTTTTGAAATCCTGATCATTTTGTAAATAAGCTTCTTCGATAGCTATGTTACCGCCGCCCTTAGTAAAAGCATCTTTAAAGAATTTAGATAAACCTTTGCTGTAATCGCTAGAGTTATCAATCATGACAGCAGCATTTTTAGCTTTAAGAGAGTTTAATACGAAATTTGCTCCTACAGTACCTTGGAAAGGATCAATAAAACATACGCGGAAGGTATAGTTTTTTACTTTTCCAGTATTCTCATCTAAGGTTACTTTAGGATTTGTCGTTGCAGCAGCTACAAATGGGATTTTATTCGCTTCAGCAACGGTTGAGCCTGCGATACCGTTAGAACTGGTAGTAAAACCAGTAACAGCAATTACTTTATCTTGAGAAATAACTTTTGTCATTGCATTAGAGGATTCAGATGGCTCACCTTTATTATCGGCAACTGCGATTTGGATTTGTTTACCCAAAACACCACCATTAGCATTAATTTCTTTAAATGCTAACTTCGCGCCATTAGCAGCAGCTGTACCAAAAGATGCAGTATTTCCTGTCAATTCATATACAACACCAATTTTAATATCCTTGCTAGCACTTCCACCACACCCAGCTACTAATCCAGCAACTAAAATAGCAACAACGAATAGAGATAACCATTTAGCATTCATTTTTTTAAACACAATAATCCCCCTTAATAATCGTATTATTTCTAAGTATCGTATACCTTTAGCTTCTTCCCTACCACCCCCTGAAAAATATCGAAAAAGGTGCTTCAAATAAGAGAAAACTTCCCTTATTTAAAGCACCATTGCTTTATTATTATTCTGTTGTTTTGTGTTTGTTATGTTTGTTTTTTATTATACCGTGCGCTTCTCGACTTGACAAGTGTTTTTTCTAAAAAAACATTTTATATTTTTTAAAACATTTTCAATACATTCTTTTACTATTTCTTAAATTAAATATTACTTTTAACACTCATCATACAAGTTAACAGAGCAATCAATAAACTTTGATTTATAACTTTTCACAAATTGATTTTGCTTGTAAGAACAGCAATAAATAGTCAGCGCCGCCCGCTTTAGAGTCTGTGCCTGACAAATTAAAACCGCCAAAAGGATGAACACCAACTAAAGCACCTGTGCACTTACGGTTAAAATATAGATTGCCTACATGAAATTCACGCCGAGCCTTTTCCAGCTTAACACGGTTCTTTGAATACACAGCACCAGTAAGGCCATATTCAGTGCCATTGGCAATAGCAAGAGCATGATCAAAATCATCAGCAGGAATTATCGCAAGCACAGGTCCGAATATCTCTTCTTGGGAAATACGGGCCTCAGGTGAGATCCCTGAAAAGACAGTTGGCTCAATAAAGTAGCCTTGTTCACCAGCCGTAGATCCACCACACTCAAGTTTCCCTTCTGTTTTACCAATTTCAATGTAGCTTAAAATCTTTTTATAAGAGTTTTCATCAATGACAGGGCCAATATTACTTTCAGGGCTGCTGGCAGCACCAATCTTAAGAGCTTTCGTCTTTTCGACTATCTTTGCCAATACTGCATCATATACATCTTTTATGATAATGGCACGAGAGCAGGCAGAACATTTTTGTCCCTGAAAGCCAAAAGCAGATGCAACAATTCCAGCAGCTGCTTCATCAAGATCAGCTTCACTGTCTACAATTATAGAATCTTTACCGCCCATTTCAGCTACTACTCTTTTAATCCATTTTTGTCCAGGGGACAAATCAGCAGCTAACTTATTAATGCGAAGTCCAACTTCTTTAGAGCCTGTAAAATTGATAAAGCGCACTTGAGCATGGGATACCAAATAATCGCCAATCGTTCCGCCACTGCCCGGAAGATAATTTACAACACCAGCAGGTAAAGAAACTTCTTCCCATAACTGCATAAATTTTGCAGCAATGATAGGCGTTGAGCTTGCAGGCTTCATAATCACCGTATTGCCAGCTACAATAGCCGCAGCTGTCATCCCTGCTAAAATAGCCAATGGGAAATTCCATGGCGGAATTACAACACCAACACCGAGAGGAATATAAGCACACTCATTTTGTTCTCCAGAATAAGGTGTTACTTCCATACCTTTTGCATACTTATCCATTTGACGAGCATAGTATTCCATGAAATCGATTGCTTCTGCAGTATCGGCATCCGCTTCTGCCCAAGTTTTCCCTGCCTCTTCCACTAACCAGGCAGAAAACTCAAATTTACGCCGACGTAAAATAGCAGAAGCTTTAAACAAATACAAAGATCGTTCCGCAGCATCTACATACTGCCATGAGGAAAAGGCTTTATTAGCTGCCTGTACTGCTTTTTCAGCTAAATCTATATTAGCCCGAGCAACAGTACCAACAATGTCAGATGTTTGGGAAGGATTGATCGACGTAATACGCGCTTCTGTATCGATAGCTTTTCCGCCGATAATGAGTGGATAATGAGCAGCTTTCTCTAACTGTACGGCAGCCAATGCTTTCTTCATAGCAGCCTTGTTTGCTGGAAGGCCAAAGTTAGTAAACGGTTCATTTTTATATTCCGTAATCATTCTTAATTCCTCACTTTCGTATTTTTAATACAGCGATACATATTTACTCACACAACGGATGGCTCTACAAATAATTCTCCGCGGTCAAACCGCCCAGCATCAAACATTTGGATAGGAAAGGCTGTAGATTTTCCCACTACCATCTCTGCCATTAACTGACCTGTGATAGGAGAAATCATGAAACCATGACCACTAAAGCCTGCAGCAGTGAAGAAGCGATTGAGAGCAGGGCTGCTGCCTAATATCGGTGTGCGATCAGGGCACATATCATATAAGCCCGCCCATTGCCGAACTACATTTAGACCTGCTAAAGGAGGCAGAATTTCGACAAGTCGCTCAGCCATATCACGCAAGAACTGCCAACTGGATTTTATATTATAACTTTCTGGTTCATTCGGATGACCAATTCCCATAATAAAACTGCCATGAGGACTTTGCTGGCAATATAAATTATGATAAAAACTCATCACCATGGGTCCCATAGTAGGCTCTACTGGTTCTGTCACTAAAATTTCATGACGTTCTGGGAAAATCGGAAGTTCAACGCCAACCATACGTCCAACGGTTTTTGCATACCCTCCTGCCGCATTTACAACCGTATCCGTTTGAATATCTCCCTGGGTGGTACGGACCGAAATAATCTTACCATTCTTCGTTACAATGCCTTGCACTTCCGTATCGGTATAAATCTCAACATTTAAATTCTTCGCAGCTTGTGCATAAGCTTCTGTTACTTTAAAAGGATTACAATGACCATCTTCTGCACAATAGGTAGCGCCAAACATACCTTTTGTATTTAAAAAAGGGACAATTTCCAAAGATTCTTCTGGCGTCACCCAGCGTGCAGGAATGTTAAGAGATTGTTGCAGTACTAAATTCTTTTTAAACTGCTCTGCCATTTTCTCGGAGTAAGCGGGCATTAAGTAACCATTTTGGGTAAATTCAATATCCACATTCACATTTAATAGTTCGGGCAAATGTGAAAGCATCTTGACGCTTTCACGAGACAAAAGACAATTCGTCTCTGTTCCCCACTGCATTCGCATGCCTGCACCACAGCGCCCCGTGGCACCGCTAGCTAAGTACTTCTTTTCTAATACGACGACTTTACCTGCACCTAATTTAGCTAAGTTATAGGCAGTGGAACAGCCAATGACACCACCACCAATTACCACAACATCTGCAGTCTTAATCATGCTTATCTCCTCCTAACAAAGAAGCCATCTTAATGGGAGAGGTAGAAGGACGAAATGTAGGCAAAGGAATCTGTGCAACAGGCTTTCCTGTAGCTTTGGCAATTTCATTCACAATAAGAGGTGCACAAGTTCTTCCTTGACAAGGACCCATTCCTGAACGGCAAGCTCTTTTTATTTCTTCCAAAGTATGTTTTCCCTGTGCAATCTGCTCTCTAATCTCTCCTAAGGTTATATCTTCACAACGACAGATAATAATATCATTATGATTCATGATCTTCCTCCTCGTATAATAAGTTTTGTAAGCAACAATCCGCCGTTGTTTACAAAACTTATTTTATTTTTTCAACACGTAAAGGAACCCCTTGATGCT
>NZ_FOTS01000082.1 GCF_900114615.1 Pelosinus propionicus DSM 13327
CCTTGGGTTTTGATGGATATATACTATCAATGGAATAAAATATTCATCCACTTCTACTGCTTTACTTTTATACCTACTTCCTATCAAAGCCCCGCTTCTTTGATATTTTCGGTTAAATTTCATTACATATTTTATTAACAATCTTTTTATGATTGTTGATATATCCCCTGGTTGATTCTCCTTTAGCAATATGTGTACATGATTTGTCATTAGACAATAGGCATGCACTTCAAATTTTATTTCTTGCTTCAACTTATTTAATATCTCTAACATATATTCAAAGTCTTGTTCTTCTTCAAAGATATTCTGATGATTTATCCCTCGATATACAACATGATAAAATCCACTCTCACTTAACTTTCTCGCTTCTCTTGGCATATTTCATCACCTCTTATTTAGAATATACTATCTTATTGTCAAAAAAGAAACGTCCCTTATGTCTTCTTGCGACAGCCCCTTCGATTGAAGCGTTCTACTTAAAGTTTTTTATCACGCCATCATTCATAAGGTTCCATAGAAGTTGTACCATCTTTTCGATATCCGGGTTTTCTTCCTGCGTAAAACAATACGTCATCACCCCAAGGAAAGCGGATACTGCATATTCCAAAGTGCATTCCGATATAAATTCATCCGCGCCGAGTAATTGAAAGTGCGGTCGTAACAATGCTTTGTATACTTTTTTAATCTTTTCTTGAAAAGCGGGATCTCCGTCTTTCCCTAATAGAACACCAAAGTACTTTTTGTTTCGGCTGTACACCTCGGTAAGATGTTTGAGTGGCAGATGAAGGTCCATATCCATCATGATACCTTGATGCTTTTCTATATCCGGTAAAATGGAGGCTTCTATTTGCTCCAACACATCGTAGACATCGGTAAAATATTCATAAAATGTGCTTCGGTTGTACCCGGCTTTACCGACAATCTCCCGCACTGATGTTCTCTTAATTCCTTCTTTGCTGTACAGGTCCCAAAACGCGTCCATCAAGTTTTTCCTTGTTTGCGCTGTAATTTCAGGATTATGCTTCATCTGATGCTACCACTTCCTCTTTTCAAAAATCCGACAGTCTCGCTATGATTGACGGTTGATGGCGGAAAAATCTAAATCTATACTATGATTATACAACATGTTGTAGGGATTTAAATACACACAAGAGAAAAGAATGAAAGGAAGATCATTTATGAAAAATGTAATATTCAAAGACGATTCGTTTGCTTTCGAGACTTTAAGGTTGCTCAGCGAAACGGCATATGGAATGGCTGATATCGGGGAGGTTCTTACAACCGCCGAAAAGATAACGGAAGGCGATGCTGACAGTTGGTGTAAGGAGTGGTCTGGGACGGCAAAAAGGCTCCATGTGGCTGCGGACGATTATTTTAAAAACGGGCATCCGGTTAGTGCAAGAAAGACATATCTGCGAGCCTACAATTATTACCGTTCAGCGGAATTTTATCTGCACGGAAACCCAAATGATCCAAGGATTACCGAGCTGTCCGAAGCGAGCTTCGCGTGTTTTGCGAAAGTGATGGAACTGAACGATCCGATAATTCAAGCAGTCAAAATTCCCTATGAAGGAACAACGCTGCCCGGGCATTATTACAAGTGCCAAAAAACATTGGAACCAACTCCACTGCTGATATTAATGACCGGTTTTGACGGTACGAAAGAAGAACTGTACGGAATGGCCATGGCCGCTCTGGATCATGGCATCAGCTGCCTCGTATTTGAGGGACCAGGGCAGGGCGAGGCTTTACATCGGCAACACCTGTATTTTCGTTACGACTATGAGGCAGTCGTAACACCCGTCGTGGATTTTGTGCTCTCCCTTGATGGCGTCGACCCTGGCAAAATCGTTTTGATGGGTGTAAGCCTTGGAGGATATCTGGCGCCCAGAGCGGCTGCCTATGAGCATCGTCTTGCCGCCTGCGTCGCAAATGGCGGCGTATACAGCTTTTCAGACACCCTTAAAAACCTATTGCCCGATAGTCAGTTTTTTGACATGGCTAGTACCTCCCCGGACAAACTTAATCAAAACTTTGACAAAATGGTAAAAAACAATCCCGTACTGAAATGGGGCTTTGAGCACGGCATATTCGTCTTTGGAGTCGACACTCCCGCTCAGTTTCTTTTGAAGATAAAAAAATTTAGCATGGAAGGCGTCGCGGAAAAAATCCAGTGCCCCACGCTCATCGTAGATGTCGAGGAGGACAAGATGATGTCCGGTCAGGCAAAGCCGCTTTACGACGCGCTTACCTGTGAGAAAAGCTTTATATTGTTTACTTCGGAGGAAGGTGCGGGCGAGCATGGCCAGTGCGGAGCCAAGCTGCTTGCAAATGAGCGCATCCTCTCATGGATTGATGAGCAGCTCTTAAAGTCTGCGTCAGATAGATAAAAAAATATATAAAGATATAAGGGGCGCTCCTTTTTGGTCAGCTTTTAATAAATTATTAATAAAAATTTTATGTTGATACCGTTAAATAGAATATAAACAGTAAAAAAGAAACTCCTGCTGTAAGATACAAGGGGACAGGGTCCTTGCCCCAATTAAAACTGATAAGTTCTTAATTGTCTTCTTATCGCTCACATCAACTAAAAGAGAAGCGGCCCATAAAATTACTAACTAATTTATTATGGTAGCTTCTCTTTATAAATGCTGAATCCTGCTATATTTAGCACTGCAGAAGGTTCCCTTTGCCTCTTAATGATGGTTCTTCTGATTCCTTCTAATTTCCGATATGGCGAATAATTGCAAACCACATCTTCGGTCCTCCTGCAGGAAAGGCTTTGGGATGCTCTGCCAGAAATGTTGGGTTGATTTCACCAATCACTTGCTGTATGGACTCCAACTCCCATCCATCAGCAAAAATGTCGGATAACTCCTGCTCCGAAACTCCCCCTTCAGGAGCTTCATCCGTAAAGCTTAATAAGAAGAGCCGTCCGCCTGGCTTCAGAACATGGGCCAATCCCTGAACATACCGTCTTTGTTCCCGCTTTTGCTCTTTTCCTACGTAGATATGAAATAAACCGCTGTCAATCACGCTGTAGAAGCGTTCATCCCAGTTTACAAGCGTCATCGCATCTTTGATCTGAAAGCGTACAGACAGATCTTGCTTGGCAGCTTTTTCTCGGGCGCATTGTATCGCTTTTTCAACAAAATCAATTCCTGTAACGTCATGCCCTTTAGACGCAAAAAATATTGATGTGCTTCCCGTACCGCATCCCACGTCAAGCACGGGGCTTTTGATCTGGTCGCTCACAGTAAAAAAAGGCGCTTGGGGCTTACCGATATCCCAAGGAGGAGTTGCATTATAGTGCTCTGCGAAACCTTCTTGAGTAGAATTATAGTTTTGCATTGCTTTTGGGTCGTATTTCATAGTTTCTTTCTCCTTTGTGCATAATCTGATCACTTTAAGAAAATGAATCATCGTATCGGTGTCAACGAGTCTGTCAGAATCTGTCTCGGCGCCATTCATCAAATCCTCTATGCCGATCATCGCAACCATCTAGGCGTGACCTATGTCCAGGCAAATCCACTGGATCACCAGCAAGAGTTTTTTGCAGCACATCAATAATACGTTCCAGATAACCAGCTAACACTTCCTGTTCTTCTTTGTTTAGGCACTGAAACATTTCATCAGCTGCAAGTTCTGCTGCCCGCCGCTCCTTATTCTCAGCAGCTACCGCCGCACCTTCATCTGTTAATTGAATTTCCATAGCACGCCGATCTTCAGCAGAAGGTGTTCGAATGATATAACCATTCTGCTCCAGCTTAGTCAATAATTCCCCCATAGATTGTGGCCTGATACCAAGCAAATACGAAAGTTCTTTTTGACTCATTTTCGGTTGCATTTTAAGTAAAGTCAAAATTCTACCTTGCCCGCGAAATGGGTCATGAAGATGGTTGGCTCCCATTTGATGATGCTTTTGCATAAACAAGCGACTAAGCATGATAAACTTTTCAGTTAAATTAAAACTTGTGTTTTCCATTGCTCTCTTCCTTTACAGTTATTTTAGTAAGGTACCTTATTTAAGATAATACAGGTACCTTACTAAAATGTCAATATCTATTTTCATCACTTGCTAACGTTCCTTTTCGTTGCTTCTGACTTGACAAAAACAACTTCCTATAAGGAGATACGAAGACAGGTTCCTGAGCGATAAGGACCTAGTTGTTTTTGATTAAAACTGTAAATGGACTTCTCATTTTTCATCCACATATTACCTTTTACAATTAAAACATAAGTAGCTACAACAAAATATGCAATTCCCAATATCCAATCAAATAGAACACAGACCAGCTAATTAAAGTCAAGTCTTAAATGCTAAAAAGGAACTAACTAAAAAAGTGTATAGCAAACAAGCCTTTCTCACAAGCGAACATTACCTAAGAAAAGTAGAGATAATGTTCCGTTCTTATCATAAATTATGCGGCCTTCTGTTGTACTTTCTGATACATTTCCACTTGCTGATCAGGAGTAATCAAACGGAAAGGTTGCTTGTTTTTTAAAACTGAAAATATGATACGTAGCAGCCTGTTCATCACTGCACCCAGAGCTTGTTTCTTAGCTTTAGTTTCGATCTTGCGTATATAATACTCATAGATTACAGAATTCACTTGTGATCCTTTAGACTCTTTTCGAACAGATGTAGTCGCAGCAATGTAAAGTGCATGTCGTAAAAATGGCGAGCCCCGTTTCGTTACCTTGTTTTTCGTACCCACATAATTACCTGATTGACGAACCGATGGGCCAATTCCGCTAAAAGCTACTAACTGCTTAGCGTTGACGCACCTCTCGATATCACCTATTTCACCCAAAAGAAGCGGTGCAAGTGTATCTCCTATTCCAGGTATGCTGTTTAATAAAGCAACTTCCGGTACCTTAGAAGACAATTCTTTAATCTGAACATCAATCACTTTAATTTCTGCATCCAAAAATTGCACGATCCTTGCGTAACGTTGGATAGCGCTAAAATAGGATGTCAACCAAATACCAGTGACCTCAGCATCTTGAGCACAAGATAGCAAAGCTTCGTATTTTTGCTGGGCATAAAGCTTTACCACGACGAGGCAAGGTCTCAAGCATCGTCATAATAACTTTTCGATTGGATTTTTTCGACCATTCCGCAGGCCATGGAAACTTGTTTACTAACGTCAAAGCAGTTAATGAGCCTGGATTTAATATAGTAGGAAACAAAGGGGCAACCTGTTCGATTGCAGTCTGAAGTTGATTTTTGGAAGTGATTCGCTGTTCTATGAGATGGCATCTCGTTCGCGCCAATACCTTCAAATTGGCGATCTGCTCTTTTGGCGTAGGAGTAGATCGAAGGTTTTGTAGAAAGGGTAGTTTAGCCAATTCAAGTGCATCCACTTGATCTGTTTTTACTTTTCTTACAACAGAATTTTTGATAGAATGAGAAATGAGGGGATTGATGTGGTAGACTTCAAAACCCTGTTTCAAAAAAAAGTGGACGATGCGCTGAGAGTAGTGACCCGTGGATTCTAGGACGATGACCGGTTGACTACTAAACGCTTCTTCTACTTTTTTTATTTGCTCCAAGGCGAGAAGGAGTCCTTGTCTGGTATTTAGAGCCTTAAAAGATTTTAAAAAAGTGGTACAAGTTGGTGAGACAGCTGCGTAAAAACAAAAGTTTTTAGCTACATCGATGCCAACAGCCGGGCGAGTACTTAACATAGCCAACCTCCTGCAAAAATAGATTTGAAGGATTATCCATTCCATCGTCAAAGATCACAGCCTTGCACGTGAAGCGGGAATAGGCTCCCAACCAGCTAAAACGTAAATGCTTTGGGAATGGATGAATTATCTGTGTTATGGGTATAGAAAAAATCTTCCCTGGGACAGGGACATTCATATCCTTCATCCCTATTATATAACTGAATGTTCGGAGTTTTTCTAATCCCTAATGGATAACCCTTCTGTACTATATCTTACAAGGGGACAGGGTTATTGACACTAACCTTCAAACCAGTTAAATTGTCGACAACCCCGTCCCTATGACATCCTCAATTCGTGGTAATCCGCCTAGTACATCATTTGGATTCAAACGGTGGTATAATTCTTCGCAGTTGAACACTAGATTGTGCGTATCCCAATGTTTTCGCTGCTTGGGCCATAGAACCATGTAGAACTACTTCACGGAATACTTTATATCATCTAAAGCCATATTTGTTAACTTCCATAGAAGAATCCGATTGCTATCATAGATATTAATCGCTTCTGTTAGTGATTAATATCTAGTAACATAGAACCAAGAGGTGAACAAATCGAAAAATCCCCGTATTATTTTGCTGTGTCTATTCTAATAATAGTTTTAATCGCTCTAATAACAATAAGTATGAAAACCAAAATGGGGATGATACTAGAAGCGATCGATCAAGGATTCGGAGCTTGTATTTTTGCGGAATTGGACAATGATTAAGGAGGATTGCAATACCGAAATCCATTTTTTTACAATTTTTCCTTTAGTAGCTTTTGCATTAGAATCTTGTAGAAAGGAATTTATATCTGGCGATTTAAACGCATAAAAAAGATATAGATAGATTAAGTGGGGTGAGTTTATAAATAAGCAAGATTATTTTTATGTAGCTAGTTGTGTATTTACGCGTGAAAATCCAGAACTTAGTGAAAAAGTTCAAGATTATATTAGCAATAGATATTGTTTCCCTATTATAAGATGTTGTGCTTCAAAATATAAAGTTTTAGAATTTGAAGAAGCTATGCCAGAATGGTATATAGATAGGTGGAGGAAAATACCTCATTATAATGAGTTTGAAGATGGAAGTACGATGGTATCTATTTGCCATAATTGCTCGGCAATTTTCGAAGAACAAAAGCCACTTATAAAAAGAATGTCTGTTTGGGAATTAATATTGCAAGATGAATCTTTTCCATTTCCAGATTATAATCACAAAAAAATGACAATTCAAGATTGTTGGCGATCCAAGGAAAATCATGTAGAACAAGAAAGTGTTCGGAAATTAATACAGAAGATGAACATTGATATTGTTGAGTTAGAAAATAACTATGATAAAACAGAGTTTTGTGGAATATCACTGTACCAAGAACAACCTTCAAGGAACGCCAAATTGGCGCCACGTCGTTTTATTGAAAGAGCGAGTGGGAAATTTATGCCACACACCAATGAAGAAAAGAAAAACATGATGAGATTATATTGTAATCAGTTTAAAACTGATAAAGTTATAGCATATTGCCATTATTGTGGAACTGGTTTGAACACAGGAGATGTTAAAGGTGTACATTTAGCAGAATTACTTTTTGAACCGGAAAAACATCTAATATGAAAATGATTTTGGCCTTACTATAATGGGGAACACGGAGAAAAGCATGGATATGAGACATGGGGACAGGTTCCTTGTTCCATTTAAAACTATTAAATTCTTATTGTCTTCTATCGCTATGTCAACTAAAGAGGAACTACCCATAATCTACCTTTTTAGTAGATTATGGGTAGTTTCTCTTCTCAAATATTAATTCCTGCTAATATTCTTACATTAAATTCTGAATTTAATTGTATTGAATCCCCAAATATACATTATTAGCTTCCCGATTATATATAATCTTACCAATAATACGCTTTAACAACTTATTCCTCTCTTGCGTACTCTCTAAATGTGTCCAATTACCCTTAAACACTTTGATACGCTGTGTCAGCTTTTCTATCGAAGGCAAATTGCCTTGTTCCTGTATGACCAGCTTCAAATCTTCAATTTCTCGTTTTAAAGTCTGAACTTGCTCTTCACGTGATTTCTTACGTTCCAAAAAGGTTTCTTTTTCGATACTATCTTCTTCCCGCATTTCATATAACCTGTCGATTGCAATTTGATGCTTTTTAAGCTCTTTTTCCTTAGTAGACAATAGATGCTTATATTTGATCAACTCTTTATCATTTTCCTGTAGCTGATATTGTAAATTTTCATCAATATGTATTACTCGTTCATATAAGCCATTAAAAAAATCTTCATTTAAAATCATACTCTTTTGGTCACAACTTTTGTCTTCCTGTCGTGTTGAACATAGCGCACACCAATTTTTCTTTCCATTTTTATATATGACAGTTTTAATAATCATCCTAGCATCACATTTATCACAATACAACATACCAGACAACGGCAATGCTTCTGCTCTTGCTCTTGGATTAAGCGTTTTTGACAAAACCATCCTAGCCATAATTTTCTCGTGCTCTTCCTCTGTTTTTAAAGGCTCATGTGTTCCTTGGCTCTTAATCCATTGTTCTTGGGGTAATACACTTCTAACCCCTCTCTTTTTCTTATGCTTGCCAAAAATAACATAGCCAAGATGTACTTCACTACTCAAAAGCCTTTTTACAACCACCGTTGACCATTTCTTTCTTGTTCCCATGGTATTTTTACGCTGTCTTGGCACATTATCAGTCAACCACTCCGCTATTTCCGTTAAACCACTGCCGTTTATATACATTTCTACCATTTCGCGATAGTAAAATCGTTTTGTTTCGTCTACCAAGACTACTCGATTTAAGCGGTCATAATAGTAAGGGAAAGGCGGTTGACCACTTGTCCACATCCCTTTATTGGCTCCATTGATTTTTCCTTCCTGCATTCGTTTCTTAATCAATTTGTATTCTTCCTTAGAAACGAAGGATTTAATGCCAATGGTCAGATCATCACTATCATCTTCGAGGTCATATGTCTTTTGCGGTGTAATAATCAATGTGCCAGTAGATTTAAAGGCTTCTTCAATCATACCTAAATCAGTATAACTACCACGACTTAGCCTATCAAAATCAATAACCACAACACCATCGTAACAGCCTTCTTCCACATTGCTTAATAACATCTGCATTTGTGGCCTTCTTATAATCGATTCACCAGAGGCGATTTCTTCTAAGATTTCATAACTCCATCCCTTGGCTTCAACAAAAGAAGTCAAGGCGTCTCGATGCTTAGATAATACGTCTTTATATTCTCCTTCATCCCGAGACTTTCGTAAATAAATTGCCACATGTTTTATATTTTTGTATCTCATTATTAAAGTCACCTTTCAAATAAAAATGTTAAGTTTGGTCTCCTGAATCCTTATGATGGTTCAAAAATTCAGGAGGTTTTTAATAAATGCCAAAAATTACTTATACTTTTACCCAAATTAATCAACCATCATCAACCGCTGTTATGGAATTTAACAAGCATGTACATCAACTCCTCAAAAATCCTATATACTCCCAAATAAAAAAAGAGCATAACCTCTCGGAAGTAACAAATAGTACTCAATTGAAGCTTAGAAATTAACCAAACTACACCAGAAAATAAAAAAATCGGAGCAATTTAATGCCCCGATTTTTTTATGCTTTATTTTAGATTATTAACAATGTATTCGCGTTCCGTTTTCTTTAAATACCTAACTGATTTTTCAAAAGTATAAAAGTACGTGCTCTTTAATAAAGCAATTTTAGGTATCGATTCTTCCACGATAGCTTTTTTTAATGCCGGGATCATTTGGCTATTGCTTACGCCATATCGTCCAGGTTCAATAATATCCTCAATTTTTAACTCACCATCATTATTTTCAACCGCTATTGGTGCTGCTGGACTATCCTTATCTTCTACAACCTCACTTGCACCTTGATTTTCTTCTGCCTGTACAATACTAGTTGCTTCTTGTACCTCTTCTTTATCAAAATCATCCATTTTTATATCCGCCTCCGTTTCCGTTATTGATTTTGCCTTATGCGTTACCGCCAAAAGTGGTTGTGAATTGGTTGGTCTACACCGTGGACATAAGCCAGAACCATCATCATCCCTATAAGAATAAATCTTTTTGCATATTCCGCATCTAGGAGTAAGTGGCTTGATATTCTTTTTCATACTCTCACCTACTGTATTATGTAAACTTAATTTATAATATATATCGTATCCTCTTACTCATCCTGCGTAAACGGTTCTAATGCATTTTTAAGGCAAAAAAAATAACCTATGTCAAATAATTGACAAAGGTTTTAATCCATTTCCTAAAAATATGTATTGTTTATATAGATGATATTTTTCTATGTATCTCAGGAAATATTTCTGGCTCAATATTCCGAGCACTATTAATTTTTCCTTTTAATGATTTAATTAACCTTAACCGTTCTTCTTGAGATAATTCTTTATTAGACAACTTTTTTACCCCTTGAATAATTGACAATCTTAATGCATTAGGTATTCTCATCTGCTTGGCTTCATCCAAAACAACCCCAGTAATTAATTTACAATGATTAATCCCAAATCTTTTTACCTTTTTCCATTTTATTGATAATCCTACAAGCTTCAATTCTTTATCTACTTCTAGGAGTAATTGCGTTGGGATTTCCCCCAAACTTGAAAAAGTCATGTCATCCACATATAAAGAAAAGATACAATCATATTGTTGAGCTATTTCGTTAATTTTCTCAAAAGCATCCTGATAAGTCCAAAATGCAATAACTTGACTAGTTGGAGCCCCAGTAGGCACTGCTCCTTCAAATGTTGTTAGATCCGCCATTATACTAGCTATGTCAGGAGTCATTTTGAAAACATCTTTAAACATGTTATATACATTATTTCGTTTACAGTTTGAATAAATTTTTTTTATGTCAATTGTAATAACATAATTTGAACCAAGGTGTTTCCTACCATTATCTATATATGATATTGTTTTTCGACCAGACATAAGCCAATCTGGTTTATATATCCGATTCATATAGTTTAATATCTTTCTTTGCAACACTTTTAAATCATATTTAGGGTTATTTATTTCTCTTGAACTTCCATCCTTTTTGGAAATTTCAAAAAAACTATAAATAAGCTGCTCTTTATATTTGGATCTGAAAAAATTTTGGGGTAAACCAAACTGAGTTGCTAGTAGACTTTTATTTGCTAAACAATAGAAAAAGCTTTGCTTCTTATGATGTCTTTCCACTATCTTCTTCATCTACCACTACATCCTTTTGTTTTTCAATCAATTTCATTAATTTGAAAATATACTTACGCACATTATCTTTAATTTTTTCTTTTGGAATTTCTCTATTTAATTCTTCTGCAAAAAACATAAGTGTAGACAAGCGAATGCCAAAGACATCGCTATATTTTTGCAATAAATCTAACGTGGGTGTTTTTTTGCCGCTCTCTATTTCGGATAGATAACTAGCGGATACACCTATTTTTTCAGCTACTTCTTTAGATTTGTATCCATGCGCAAGTCTTACCAATCTTAAAGCTTCATTTATCATTTTACCCACCCTTAAAGAAATGGAGACAATAAAATTGTCTCCATGTTATATGTAAATTTTAATTGGCGGTTTATCCCTCACACTCTAAGTACGTTATTATTATTATGATAGCTTATCAATTAAATCGAATACCTTTTGAACAAGTTCAACTAATTTGATAACTATTTCTAAAATAACTTTTCCACGACTCAGAATTTTAGTAGAACCTGATGAAAATAGTGCTTGTATTCTTAACATAATGTTCCTCTTCCCCCGCCTCTGATTTCTGCGAACAGATATGAGACGTGCCTCTAGGAAGTCTAGGTTCCTATTTTCACCTAACCAATTAAATTTTAGTACTACCACAATCAATTGGGAGCCTCCCAAAATTGATTGTGGTAGTGATCGCGTGCAGCTACATTCACCCTACAGGATATCCAGAGAACTGGAATGCACAGCAGGATAGCATACGTCTGCCGCAAAATTTCGGGACCCTTAAGTGTCCCACAAGCACTCATGTGCTCCAAAATTGAGGTCACGACCAAGGTAAAAATACCTCACAAGCAACCTTAATATACCATATAATATTTCAAATGTAAAGTATAAAATTAGCTGTAAGCGAATTTTATTTTAAATATATTGCTCTACAATCACTCAATATTCCTGCGGAAATATCATTATAAATTATAAAATACTGTTAATCATTAATCATCCATATTGCTTTTTGTATTTGTCTTCCAGCCCTGTGTCAAATAATCATTACTAATGAACATTCTTGCTTATGAATATTAAATAACTATCCATCAAGTTATTTAATATTCATCCGGTAACAGCATCATACAGTACTCTTCGCTATCTATGACCCAAATTGTCGTTTTAATGGGATTTTCGATAATGGGAAGATAATAGGTGGCACTTTTGCATGGACATTCTTGTGTATGAATCACTTTTTGTATTCCTATGCTATTTCTTCTTTCAATAGATAACTCAAACACTTGCAAGTAATCCATCGTAACTCTGTCTTGTCGCCACTGATCGATCATCGCCCATATGACCATTTGGATATCTAGACTAATGGTCTCGCAAATGCCTTTTGTCGCGTATCGTTTAGAAGTAAACATCCCATTCATTTGTCTGTCCGATATTTTTCAAAGGTTTCGTCACTGATAGGTAGGAAGAATACAGGTACATCCACCTCTAATACGTCTGCGATAGCAAAAAGAAAGTCCAAATCCTTGACTGACCAAATACCAGTTGCTAAGTCCTTACTTACAGAATAATCATTTTCAATGGCTTTCACTTCCTGAATACTACAATCTAGTCCCTTACTGAACTCTTCTTGGGATATCCTACGTTTTTTTCGATAATAGGCAATCCGTTTGCCCAGATTCACATACTCATCTCCATAGTTCTTTTGCATTGTGTTCCCTCACTTACCAAACTATCTATTTTTATTAATTATAAATGGTTAGTTCACAAGCGAACATCAAAATGGTGAAAAAAATCAAACAAAATAGCTGACTATCAGACATTCACCCAGGGTTACCACAGGCACTATAAACGCTAATATATAAGTGAGCCACTTAAGCACAAAACGCTCACGAAAAAATGAGCCACCTTAAATAAAAATAACCTTTAAAATAGACGTAAGGAAGTCTGTTTTGGAGGGATAAAAGGTGGTAATCACATTGGAAGACTATGCTGAAATACGCAAACTATTTAATTCTGGTACCAGCAAACGCGCAATCGCCAAAAGACTTGGCATATCAAGAAATACAGTAGATAAATACTGCCAAGGTGACACTGCTCCGTGGAACAAAAAGGCCTACAATCGCCAATCGACAATCATCAGTGATGAAGTAATGAATTTCATTCAACAGTGCTTAGAGCAATCTGGTAATATGTCAAGCCCATAAAAAATAAGTTTTGTAAGTAATCCGCAAAAAATGGGTGCACTAAACAAGCCTCTTCTTCAAGCCGAAGAAAAAGTAAATAAATGGGATCTATTAACTTTGGCTTACTCTACT
>NZ_FOTS01000084.1 GCF_900114615.1 Pelosinus propionicus DSM 13327
TCGCAAAAAAGAGAAAATACCCTATTCGGTTAGGGATACAAAGAAAGAGCTATCTCAAATAGGTTTTAAAAACCTATTTTGAGACAGCTCCTTTTTATTTCTGCCATTATTAAGTTGCTGCAATAATTCGAGTATATTATGGGATGATAGGGATTGACAAAAAATAGGAGAATGTGATATCTTGTATTAAATAATACTTTTTATAAGTATTATAAAAAGTATTGAGAGGTGTGCTATGATTCCAATAATCAATAATACGATGCGAGTTAAACAGGTGAATGTTGAGCTTGTCAAAACTGCTTTGAAGGCTTTGGCATTTGGAACGAAATTAGCAATAGCAAATGCAACCGGGCTAAGTGTAGCCACTTGCGGTAATATTCTAAATGAACTATTAGAACGTGGAGAGGTTATCGAAGCTGATTTGGAGCAGCCTAACGGTGGAAGACCGGCACGCCGTTTTATGTATAATGCCAACTACTCTTATATTGCTTGTATTTATGTGAGCAATGAAGGCGGAATCTATAAAACGATTCATGTAGTTACCAATTTGGCAGGTGAGATACTTGAGGAAATTTCGATGGAAGTGGAAGTCATTAACTATGAGGTTATTGATAGTCTCATTTTAAAATTAATTTGCAGCTATGAGAATATTAAAGCGATTGGCATTGGCGTACCAGGAATTATACATAAGGGTGAAATTGGATCGTGCGATATTAAAGAGCTGATTGATATTCCGCTAGCTACGAGGTTAAAAGCTAAATACGGCCTGCAAATTACAGTTGAGAATGATATGAATCTAATCTCATACGGATTTTATAAAAGGCAGAATTACGATGAGGACAAAACGATTGCGGTTGTAATTTTTCCCAAAGATAATTGTTCTGGAGCAGGTATAATTGTTGAGGGACATATTATTAGAGGCAACACTAACTTTGCAGGTGAGGTGTCCTATCTCCCTTTTGATCATTTACGAGAAGAGCAGATCATGAAGATTACTCATAGGGAGGTTTATTTTCCGCTAATAGTGAAAACAATTGCTTCGATCATTGCCGTGATTAATCCGGAAACAATTGTCGTGACAGGAGGATTAATCAGGTCAGATATGATAATCGATATTTCTAATTCTTGCGAAACATTCATACCTCATGCACATATGCCGCAGATTATTATACAAGAGAATATGCAGAGTGATTATATTTATGGTTTGGTTTCGATGACGCTGGAAAGCTTGACTTGTGATATTCAACTCATCGAAAAAAAAGTGTAAGGAGATTATCGGGAATGCATTATACGCATTTAAATTTATATGATAGGCAGGTAATGAAATGAATAAATTGAATGAGAACGTTCTAGCTCAGCTTGATTCTGTACCAGGACGGATGCAGCAGATTTCCACTCGGGTAGCATTTTTCATTGCTGGATTCGGGATTGCAGCATGGGCACCTCTTATTCCCTATGCGAAGGAGCGCCTTGCTATTGATGAAGGTGTTCTAGGATTTCTTTTGCTGTGTCTGGGGGCTGGATCGATTATTACAATGCCAATCGCTGGTGCACTTGCGGCGCGCTTTGGCTGCCGGTTAATGATTGGGGCTGCGACATTACTTATATGTGCTTCTTTACCATTTCTTGCAATAGCCGCAAGTATTCCAGTACTCGTAATGATACTCTTACTATTTGGAGCAGCTATTGGTACTGTTGATGTGGTAGTCAATATTCAGGCTGTGATCGTAGAGAAAGCCAGTGGTAAAGCAATGATGTCTGGGTTTCATGGACTATGGAGCGTTGGCGGCTTTGTTGGGGCAGGTGGTGTTAGTAGTCTTCTTTGGATGGGTGTGTCACCTCTAATCGCGGTAGTGTGTGTTGTAGTGGTGATTTTAGGACTCTTATTCATGTTCGGAAAGTATTTGCTGCCCTATGGAACTGAGGAAGATAAGGATGGAGCGTTATTTGTTTTTCCCAAAGGAATTGTTCTCTTCATAGGATTTCTATGTTTCATTGTCTTTCTTGCAGAAGGATCCATGCTGGATTGGAGTGCTGTATTTTTGACTTCTCTGCGAGGGGTTGATTTTTCGCAGGCAGGACTTGGTTATTCCCTATTTTCCATTACGATGATGATAGGAAGGTTAAGTGGTGATCGTATTGTGCAAAAATTTGGAGGGAAAAAGATACTTATATTCGGGGGAAGCTGTGCCGCTTCAGGAATTGCCATTGCTATATTCATTCCAAATTGGATTGCCTCTCTTATTGGTTTTGGGCTAGTAGGGTTAGGATCTTCGAATATTGTGCCAGTATTGTATTCCGTACTAGGACGACAGGAAGTAATGCCGGCAAATTTGGCAGTATCAGCTGTTACAACCCTTGGTTATTCAGGCATTCTGGTAGGGCCGGCGCTTATCGGTGCTATTGCTCAAACAACGAGCCTTTCTTTTGCTTTTCTGGTTGTCGCCGCAACGCTGTTAATTGTGGCATCCAGTTCGCGAGTTGTAGAAAAAAGCAGTTGAAAAATAATCTGCCAATCATTAACGAGATGTTATAGATATAACTTTTTCTGAATGTTTTTAATTGAATTGAGAATACTATATGCAGTACTTGAATTACTGGAGGTGGTTGTATATGGGAAAAGCAATGTCAGAAGAAGCAAAATATAAATTAGCCCACGACCTTGGCTTCGGTGAAAAAGTAGAAGATGGGGACTGGAGCGACGTTACGACTGGAGAAGTTGGTTCCATGGTACGTGAGGCAATTAAACGCGGTGAACAGGCAATCGTAGATGAAGCAAAAGCGAATGGTGAAGCGCACCAAAATTTCTAATAAATAAAGGAGATATCCCGAAGTTATTACAGGACTTCGGGATATCTTTTTAAAACTAAAAAGAATTGATGAGATTGATAAGCTTGGAAAAATAGTTGCGGAGTAAATCAAAAAAACTTTTATTGTGACATCTGGATTTAAACTCTAGAACATTAGCGGAAAATTTTAAAATCCACATTCCATATATAAAAATAAAGTAATTAAGGAAAACGTTAGGAGTGAGTAGTAGAAGTGAAACTGCTTTTGCATCCGTTGTCTATTCGTCTTTTTCATTGGATCATGTTTTTGTCAGTAGTCACATTGCTGTTTACTGGATTATATATGAGTACTCCTTGGAGCAAGCTGCACCTGCCTATGGAAGTAGTACGGAAAACTCATACCATATTTAGTTCGATCATCATTGTTAATTTAGCGTGTCATCTTTACTATTATCTTCATGCAAATCGAATTACTGAAGTTTTACTATTACCCCGGGATTTTGTGAATGTACCCAGTTTTATACGGTATGTTTTATTTATCAGCGAAGGACATCCTAATTTTGGACGTTATAACCCAGGGCAGAAATTAGTATTTTCCTTATGGTTTTTAGCAGTAATTGTAGCAGCCATAACTGGAATTGTATTGCTTTTTCCTGATCGTTCTCAGTGGATGCAGTGGAGATTTGAGGGACTGCATGTCATTCGCATGCTTCATTATAGTGTGGCTATTTTTTTTGCTATGTCAATTCCGCTGCACTTATACCTTGTATTTACAGAAAGTCCCGCTAATCTGCAAGCTATGTTTACAGGCTATGTTCAAAAAGAAATGGAAGTTAAATCTTCACCCAATAAGTCCAAAGATTCACTTTCTTAAATCAGGATTACAGGGGCATTGGCAGGTGCATCCATCATATGTACGGCACAGGTAAAGCAGGGATCGAAAGAGCGGATAATTCGACCTACCTCAATTAAATCATCAGCATTTACAACTGGTGTTCCTATAAGAGCTTCTTCTACGGGACCGCGTTGCCCCTGCTGATCACGAGGAGAAAAGGTCCATGTCGTCGGTGTGACGATTTGATAGTGGTTTATTTTGCCACCTTTTATTCTCAGCCAGTGGCCTAAGCCTCCACGCATGGCATCTGTCAATCCAAAGCCTTCGCCTTGCATTGGCGCAGTGTAATGGGAAAACGTCGGACCATCAGGAGAAAGTTGAGCTAACCAGCCATCTGCCAGTTTACATAGGTTTAAGGTTTCCTGCGATCGAGTTACCAGTCGGTCCATAACCCCTGTACCTCGCTGATATTTACCACTAATCCAGGCTCTGGCTAATGGACCTCCTTCAAAGGCTTTTCCCTTATATCGTGGAGCTTTTATCCAGGAGTAGGCATCCTTTTTGTCGCGGTTGGGCATTGTTGCTCCTTGTTGTGGATTGCGGGCTGATATATCGTCTTGGTACCAGCTGTACGTAATATCTTCACTTATTTTAGCAACGTCAAGAGGCTCTATGTTGCCTTTGCCTATCATAATGCCTGGAGCGTACTCTCTCTTACCAGTTATGGGCTGAGGAAACATGCCGTAAGAAATCATGTTGCCGGCCGTGCTGCCAATGGAATAATAATCCTTATAGTAATCTGCTACTACAGCTACATCGTATAAGTAAACATGTTCTACCCATTCCATGAGTTCGTGGAGAATGCTTTTATAAGCGCTAATGCGGTCAACAGTTGCTTTTTCAGTCACGCCTGTAACGAGAATCGTCTGCTGCATTGGGATCTTAGCACCAAATATTGCTAACATTTCATGAGCGCGCATTGCTTTTAACATTCCTTCTTTGATGTGTACCAAGAGCTCTTCATTGCGCTTTTGAGGAAGTCGATAATCTCCTTCTGGCCGGGGTGCGTAGGGTGGCATCATAGGGCCTTTGACATAGTCATAAATGACCAGTACATAAAAATGACGAATATGATTTTGGATAATATCCGCTGCAAAAATTAAGTTCATGAGATGCTGCCCATTGGGTGTAGGTTCTATCTGAAAGGCCTGCTGCAGGGCAAGGGCTGCGGAAATGGCGTGGGCACTTGAACAAATTCCGCAAATACGCTGTGTAAGCAATGCTGCATCACGAGGATCTCTTCCGATCATAATATTTTCAAAACCTCGAAATAAAGTAGCACCTACCGTTGCATCGACTACTTGATTGTTTTGTATTTCTACATCTACCCGAAGGGGTTCGTGTACTCTTGAAACTGGGAAGATCGTTCTCTTTGTCATTATTGTTATTCTCCATCTTTGTTTTTGGGATGCAAAAATGCATCTAATTTACGTCGCCACCATTTGCGATGCCGCAGTGCTTGCTTAGCGTCGGATTTTGGGGTGATGGAAAGTAATGCCTGATTTTGCTTTGCTAATTCCTTTAAGTCCTGCTTTGCCTGTTCTAATGTTTCAGGCGGCAGGGTTTCCAGGGGTTTGGTTCCTTTTAAGTAATGGTTATGAATTCGTTTCTTAACTACTGCAAAGGCAAAGTGAGTTCCAACACCTCCAATACCAAAAGCCACTAAACCAGCACTAATTTTTTTGATGTTTAACGTACCAAATGAAGTACGAACATCTGGAAAATGATTATAAAATGGCAGCATTCCATCGGGAAAATGAGGACTGGCACAGCCAATGCAAGGAGCACCAGCTTTTACTGGCCAGTTCACGGAATGATTCCACTGACGCAGAGGACAATCCGCATGAGTGACTGGACCTTTACAGCCCACTTTATACAAGCATCCTGTACCGCCAGGGAAGTCTGCGAAGATGCCGTCTTCAAATTGTTGACGGCGCTGGCAGAGATCATGAATGGTTTTACCAAAGAAAAGGAGAGGGCGATTATAACGATCTAGCTGTGGGATGCCATAGAGCAGCAAATGAACAAAGGTTCCGCTCATCCAGTCTGGATGGCTGGGGCATCCAGGAACATTAATAACCTGTCTATTGACTACTTCCCAGACTCCTTTGGCACCTCCGGGATTGGGATAGGCTGCTGCAGGGCCTCCAAAAGCAGCACAGTCACCTACAGCTATCACATATTTAGCTTTGGCGGCAATCTCTCTTACTGCATCTAAACCAGTGACCATTTGATCATTTCGCATGAAAATTTCATTATAGCGGCCGTTCGCCGCTGTCATCACGGATCCTTCAATAATCAGCCAAAAATTGCCTGCTTCTTTTTCTAACGTATCTTCTAATATTTGTGTCGCAGCATTGCCGCTGGCAACATTTACAAGCCAGTGATAACGTATATCTAGTGACTCTGATAATAATTGTTCAAGAGAAGGATTAATAGCATTTTGCAAAGATACAGACTCACCGGTACAAGATCCAAGTTCTAGCCAAATGACAGGTGCTTTTGTAATTTTATCTTGCGCAAATACGTTCTGCATGACAGGAATTAAGTATTCGGTAAGACTTATCCCAACAGTTGCTGACATGCATAGTTGAATAAATTCACGTCTTGAAAGCATTTACGAGTCATTCCTTTTTCATATTCTATTAGCTTAGTTTTACCAGATCTATGGTAATTTATCCGATGAGAAGGTATTGCATATTTTCGTTGAGATGCGCTTTTAGATAAGGTGCTCCATTGACAATGCAAGAATAGTAATAATAAGGATGCGAGATACTATAGCAAGGGTGATTGCATGTTAAAACACTGGTATCAAGCTAAAAAGATAATAGCGAGTGAAAATAAAAAAAATATTGAGATTGATACTAGCAATGTAAAAAAATATGATGTTATTGTAGTAGGAGCGGGACCGGCAGGTGCCAGTGCTGCCTATTTTATGGCAAAACAAGGCATTGATGTACTGCTTCTTGAACGCGGTCCATTTCCTGGTGCTAAAATTTGTGGTGGCACCTCTTTAATTGCAGAGCATACTCATAAGCTGTTCCCCAATTTTTGGGATGAATGTCACTGTGAGCGAATTGTGATGCAACAAGCTTATTGGATTATGACAGAGGACTCTCTATTATCTACTTCTTTTCAAAGTCTGAAACTTGCAGCGGCCCCTTACAATCGCTTTACAGTAAAGCGCAGAGTTCTTTATCAATGGCTAGTGGATAAAGCAATCTCTGCTGGTGCAACATTTCAATGTAATTATAAGGTTACAGAAGTTCTTTTCGATGGCAGCCAAGCAATCGGGGTACAGATAGCACCACCGCAAAAAAAACAGTTTTTAGCTGATATTATTGTTTTAGCTGACGGTGCCAATTCTATGGTTGCTGAAAAATCTAATCTGGTTCCCAGAGTATCACCTCAAAATATATCACTTTATGTGAAGGAAACCATTTCTTTGCCTGCCAGCATCATTGAAGAACGATTTCAGTTAGCCTGCGGTTATGGCAGTGTTATTGGTTTACTTGGATACCCAACCGCTGGTTTTAATGGAACAAGCTCTATACATACTTTTCAAGATAGTATTAATATAAATGTAGGAATGACGATTTCTGACTTCTCCACATCTGGTATTCGTCCTTATGAACTTTTAAGCCGTATCAAGAAGCATCCTTTTATTCAGCCGTTTTTAGCGGGGGGGACAGTAGTGGAATATGGGGCATCCGTAATACCTGAGGGAGGTTATTATGCCATTCCTGAAATTGTTCATCCAGGGCTAATGATCATTGGGGACGCAGCTTCCCTTGTAAACGGTACTCATGGTATCAATCTGGCAATGTGGTCAGGATTTTTTGCATCCCAGGCAGCATATGAGAGTAAAAAAACGAGAGATTTCTCAGCAAAAAAACTATTCTTATACCGTACACTGCTGGATGAGAGTTTTGTCATGCAGGATCTAAAAGCGAATGCAAAGATTGCTAAATTACAGAGGGATCTTCCGTATCTATTTGATTTGTATAGTAAAATAGCAGCTGAAACTGCATTTCAGATTTCTAAAGTATATACAATGCCCAAAAAGGCGAAGCGCATATTTATCTTTAAGAAAATAACCAGTATGCAGCCTTTACTCAAAATGGCAAGTGACATTTGGAAAGTCATAAAGGTGGTTCGAGGATGAATCAACTAGAGGATCAATTAGCAGTGATTTGCTTTCAGCCTGATGAAGATTGGCAGCATGTGATGATTCTAGATGAGGTCATTTGCCAGAAATGTAAGACAAAGCAATGCTTAACCTTTTGTCCATCAAGTGTATTTCACGAGAGTATAGAAGCCAAGCAGCCGATTATGGTTTTATATAAACAGTGTGTAGAATGTGGAGGATGTCGTTTGATTTGCGATAATATTGATTTCTCTTATCCGCGAGGTGGATATGGGGTTACTTTTTTAGAAGGATGAAGATTAAATAAGGTAGTCCATGCGTCTTAGATACAAGACTCATGGACTACCTTATTTAGTGGATAGTTAATTCGAACAAATCTATTATAAAAAATTTACTCTTCCGTTGGAAAAAGAGGCGATGCGAGCTAAGGATTCTACTCGGTAGCCGGCATCGGTTAATTTCTTCGCGCCAGGTTGGAACGATTTCTCGATTACAATACCAATTCCTGCGACTTTTGCATTAGCCTGATGGACAATTTCAGCTAAACCGGCAGCAGCTTCTCCATTGGCCAAGAAGTCATCAATAATTAAGACACAATCATCTTGTTGCAGGAATTGCTTTGAAACGATAATGTCATTGCTTTCTTGTTTGGTAAAGGAATAAACTTTTGTATAATATATATCTTCGGTGATCGTAACTGATTTTTTCTTTCTAGCAAAAACCACCGGTTTTTTAAGTACTAAACCTGCCATTACGGATACTGCAATTCCGGAGGATTCAATTGTCAAAATTTTAGTAATTGACTCTCCTTGGAAGCGGCGAGCAAATTCTTCACCTATTTTCAGCATAAGGTCAGGATCAATTTGCTGGTTTAGGAAAGAGTCTACTTTAAGTAATGAATCATTTAGAACCAGACCGTCAGATTGAATCCGTTTTTTTAATAATTCCATATAGCCTCCTAAATATACTATCTATAATTATAGATATCGCGACGATGAATAAAGTGCAATAAGGCTGCAGTAATACAAACAGGAGTGCGCAAAAAAACTCCTGTGTCCTTTGTGCCTGTATTTCGATTGGTTATAGGTTTTAAAGGGCATATAACACTTTTACATCATATTAAATATGTGAATTTATTCTAGCAGTCTAAAATCGCCTTGTCAATTCAGATAAAGACAAATTAAAGATTTCTTTACATTTTATTTCCCGGAAAATATAATAAATCTATCTATTTTTGGTGATTTAATAATCTAAAGTAATTTTTTTGTAATATTACGAAGGATTATAGAGCCTTATTTTCATTTTTTTGTTGAATAAAATCGTATTTTTATCGAATCTATATCTTTAGATAGAGGCATTTATTAGTAGAATATTCTATAGTTAGTAGTAATTGGTTCATACATCAGCAAATTATATAAAATTAAATAACATTATGTCGAATGAATATCTACTATAGTACAATGAAAAAGGGATTGCCAGGGGAAATGAAGAAATAGGCTAACATGAAGCATTTATCGTAAGGAGGATAGAAGCGTGGCAAAAATAGTAGATATAATCAATAAGGCTGAGACCACTCATTCTTTAACAAAAGAAGAGATTGTGGATTTGCTGCGATGTAATGAATATGATCAACAATTGTTTCTAGCCGCTGATCGAGTGCGTAGCCAATATGTGGGAGACCAAGTGCACTTACGTGGTTTAATCGAATTCTCAAACGTCTGTCAACAGAATTGTTTTTATTGTGGATTAAGGAAAGAAAACACTAAGGTCAAGCGGTATAGATTGAGTCCAGATACTATCGTGGATCTTGCCGGTAAGGCCAAGAGCTATAACTATAAGACGGTTGTACTGCAATCGGGTGAAAGCCAGTCTTATACTGTGACTGAGATGCAATACATCATTAGCAGCATAAAGGCTCTAGGATTAGCGATTACTTTAAGTCTTGGCGAAAAAAACAGGGATGAATATCAAATCTATAGAGAAGCGGGTGCAGATCGATATTTACTTAGAATCGAAACAACAAACCCACAGATCTATAAAGAATTACATCCAGGCATGAGTTTTGAAAATCGAGTGCGATGTTTACTAGATTTAAAAGAACTTGGATATGAGCTAGGGACAGGTTGTTTAGTAGGACTTCCCAATCAAACAATGGAATGTTTAGCGGATGATATTTTGTTTTTTAAAACATTAGATGCTGATATGATTGGGCTAGGACCTTTTATTCCCAATGCTGATACACCTCTGGCACAAGAGAAAGGAGGCACCTTTACTACAAGTATAAAAGTAATGGCAATTACTAGGCTGTTATTGCCTGAGGCTAATATTCCAGCTACCACTGCTATGGAAACATTAAATAAAAATGGACGTATTATTGCTCTTCAAAGTGGTGCTAATGTGGTGATGCCCAATGTTACCGAAGGTGAATATCGCAAAATGTATATGCTATATCCAGGAAAAATCTGTGTTAATGACACGCCAAAACACTGTATAGGATGTATTACAGGTAAAATTCAAGGAATTGGCAGACATGTCTCTACCGAATTTGGCTTTCGGAAAAGCAAAAAATTAACAAATATTTTGCAGGAATATGCAGAAAAAGACAGAAATATGTAAGAGGTAGATAGTGGATTTATTTGTAAGTATATATGCTAGCTAAAAGAACTATACTGATCGTTAGGTTTAGGGGGATCTGAATTGTGGAATTATCAACAATAATTGGTATTGGACTCGGATTTGTGGCTGTTGGCGTGGGGATGGTGCTTAAAGGGGCAAGCTTAGCAGTGCTAATAAATCCAGCAGCATTTTTGATTATTCTTGCTGGTACGGCAGCTTGCTTGCTGAATGCATTTCCCATGGAAGTTCTTAAAAATTTTCCGACTCTTGTTAAAATGTTATTTAAACAACCTGAATTTATGTCGAAAAGTGATATGTTAAAGATGTTTGTCGAACTATCACAAACAGCTAGACGGGAAGGTATTCTAGCCTTGGAAAGTCGTGTGGAAGAAGTACCAGATGTTTTTCTCAAAACTGGTTTGAGTATGGTAATTGACGGACTTGATCCAGATTTTGTAGGTGATGTGCTGGAAGCTGAGATTCAAGGTATGGAAGAACGTCATCGTGTTGGCGCGCTGATCTTTTCTCAGGCAGGTTCCTATGCACCTACACTCGGGGTACTTGGTGCAGTAGTTGGTTTGATCGCTGCGTTGGGAAATCTTAATGATATTGATGCTCTGGGACATTCCATTGCAGCTGCGTTTGTAGCTACCTTGCTCGGGATCTTTACGGGATATGTAATCTGGAATCCTTTTGCAAATAAGTTGAAAATCATGTCTAAAAAAGAAGTTGATGTAAGAAAAATGATGGTTGAAGGAATATTGTCCTTGCAGGCAGGAGATTCTCCCACTGCAATTGAAGCCAAGCTGAAGGTGTTTATTTCCCAAACAGAAAGGGAGCAGATGAAGGCTAAAACGGAGGAAGCATAATGTCTAGAAGGAAGAAACATCATGAAGCTCATCATGAGGAACATATGGATGAATCTTGGCTCATTCCTTATGCTGATATATTGACTTTGCTGCTGGCGTTATTTATTGTATTGTTTGCTACAGCTCAGGTAGATCAAAAGAAATTTGATCAGATGGCCTATGCTTTTAATACTGCTTTCAGTGGAAGTCCTTCGATTTTCGATAATAATCAAGCGGTCACTCCTGAATTAAATTCAGCAATACCTAGTCAGCAGGCTGCTGAAGGTACAATGGGGCAGGAACAGCTGCAAGAAACAGTTCAACTTTCGGAATTGAAAAAGCAGATTGACCATTATATTCAAGATAATAAATTGACTGGTGATTTAAATACTATACTTACAGAAGATGGGTTAATGATTCGTATTAAAGATTCTGCATTATTCACTTCAGGAAATGCAAATTTACGTCCTGAGTCTTTACGTGTTGGTGAGGAGATCGCTAAAGTGCTGCTTCCTTTAACCCAAAAGATTGTTATTTCAGGGCATACGGATAGCATACCAATTAATACTTCAGAGTTTCCTTCTAATTGGGAGCTTAGCTCTAAGAGGGCGATAAACTTTATGAAATTTATCTTATCCAGTGAAAAAGGTTTGCAGCCTGAGCGTTTTAGTGCCATTGGATATGGACAATATCGTCCACTCGAGGCGAATGATACAATTGACGGACGAGCGAAGAATCGACGGGTTGAAGTGCTTATTATGAGAAACTTTAGGAAATGATAAAAGGAGCTGTCTCAAAATAGGTTTTTAAAACCTATTTGAGATAGCTCTTTCTTTGTATCCCTAACCGAATAGGGTATTTTCTCTTTTTTGCGAATTAAGTGGAGTAAAGTAGGCATAGCAAAGCTAGAGGAGCATTATGCCCCTCATAAATTGCTGTGCCTGCAACCTTTTAGGCGGTCTTTTTTTCGTGTAGCATTTTTCCGCACCGTTGTTGCTGTATTTTGTTATGTAGTTTATTTAAGTTATAGCCCATCGCCAAGAACAAGAATTCAGTCCTAACGCTTTGCTTGCCACGCAGCAAGAATCTTCTAAATCGATGGTTTTCTTTCAATATTCCAAAGGCACCCTCTACTTGAATC
>NZ_FOTS01000047.1 GCF_900114615.1 Pelosinus propionicus DSM 13327
TGACAGCTTTGGCAAGTCTTACAAGACTGGCAGGACTGACAGCTTTGGCAAGTCTTACAAGACTGGCAGGACTGACAGCTTTGGCAAGTCTTACAGGACTGGCAAGACTGGCAACAGTGACAAGAATAGCAGGACTGGCAAGACTGACAAGACTGGCAGCAGTGGCAAGAATAGCAGGACTGGCAAGACTGACAAGACTGGCAGCAGTGGCAAGAATAACAGGACTGGCAGGACTGACAAGATTGGCAGCTGTGGCAAGAATAACAGGACTGACAGCACTTCATCGAATAGCAGGACTCACAACTCTTCATCGAATAGCAGGACTCACAACTCTTCATCGAATAGCAGGACTGACAGCTCTTCATCGAATAACAAGACTGACAACTGCTCATCGAATAGCAGGACTGGCAACTCTTCATCGAATAGCAAGACTGACAACTGCTCATTGAGCAACTAAGCATAAAATCATCATCGTCATCATAATCACAATCATAATCACAATCATCATCGTAATCATCATCGTAATCATCATCGTCATCATAAAACATTAATGAATCACCTCCATAAAATTCAGGGTAACCTATTAACATAGTATGATAACGCTAGATCAGATGTGACATTGTTTAACGGTGGTATTTCGAAAGTGTCACGGGGACAGGTTCCTTGTCCCACGTAAAGGTATCAGCCTCTAATGCCCCTCCATCTTCCCGTCGGTTTTTTATATTCTTTGTAGAAACATCGCTTGACAAATTGTTCACCTAGTGTACAATATATTCATAGAGCACCATGATATTTTATTAACAACATGAGGTAGAAAAATGATGGAACAAAGAAAAGAAATGCTGAAATCTTTTTTTAGATTGTCAAGGAAATTCCTGGAGGCAATGAAACAACCAAATAAATTTGGCACAGACAGACTTCTATACTCATCAGAAATTCATACCCTCGAAATGATTGGCAAACATCCAGGCATAACCGTGACCGAACTGGCAGATCGACAGGGTATTTCCAAAAGCGCCCTGCCAAAAATCATACATAAACTCATTCAAAAAGATCTGGTCTACCGTTATCAGGAAACTGGCAATAAAAAAAATATTCTTTTGGAATTGACGGACAAAGGTCGAATTGCCGTTCAACATCATTTCAAATTTCACGAAACCTTTGACAGCGGCATTATGAAAAAAATTAACTCATTAACGCCGAAAGAATATTTGTTTCTCAGCGACATCCTGCAAGACCTGGAACAGTATATTGACCACATGGAGCAGCAGGAATAGCCATATTGGATTTATATAATGAGGTATTTAGCAACAAATGCCGGCAAAATAAACCTTCTCCACCGGCATTCATATGATTTTTCCTTATCGTTCACCTGGTGTACATTTTAATCACATACAAACTATCCTGACATTTTTATTAAGACATGCGAAACTATTCACCTAGGCAACTACCCTATAATCAAGTTTATCTGATTGAATTAAGATGCTATTTCAGCAACAAGGATATCCTTTGCAAACGTATGCGAGTGACATCCTTATCTTTTTAAATTATCGTTCACCTGGTTAACTTTTCTTCTGAATGTCTGACGCTTCATCCAGGCTTCTCTGCCAAGAATATTTAGTAACTTTTCGCTATTCTTGACTTTATCAATCTTATTCTACTTACTTTTACTAAAGGAGGAAGCTTCCTGTGCCACAGCATACCCCCCTTTCGTCAGGCCCCCTTTTTCTAGCTGAATTATTGAACATGCTGCTATTTGGCATCGCCCGGCGCGCACCGTAAATTCTTTTCCGAAAAAACAGATTGTATACGATAAGGAGTGTTTCTATGTTCAATATGCGACTGAATCTCAGCCGAAAAAAATACTATTATGCTCTGGTCGCTTTAACGGTAGGCTGCCTACTGGTAGGGGGCATGGCAAAAACACATTTTGCAAAAGCGCCAATAAAACCGGAAAGCTTCCCCGTGGTCCGCACCCAGCTCATTCAGGCAGCTACTGCCGGACAGGATTACACCTATGCCGGGGAAGTGCGCGGTCGCCATGAAAGCCAATTGGCTTTCCAGGTCACCGGCAAAATCATCAAACGCAATGTGCAGCTAGGCAGTATAGTCAATGTCGGTGATGTGCTGATGCAGATGGATGCGAAAGACATTCAGCAGACGGTAAGCAGTAATTCTGCCCAGATATATTCCGCCCAATCGCAACTTAAGCTTGCCGAAAGTAATTTGAACCGCTACCGGCAATTACTGGACAGCGGCGCGATCAGCCATGCTCAGTATGACCAGTACGTCAATACCTATGATGCCGCGGCGGCAGCGGTGCAGCAGGCGGCGGCCCAGTATACGCAGGGCGCTAATCAACTGGATTACACCTTATTGAAAGCGGATCAGACAGGAGTTGTCTCCGCAATCACCGCCGAGGCCGGCCAGGTTGTCAGCACCGGTCAGACAGTTGTCACCGTCGTCCAGGACGGAGAACAAGAAATCGAAATTAACGTACCTGAAAACCGCCTGGAAGAATTTAAAACCGCCGGACAGCTCCGAGTTACTTTTTGGGCTTTGCCAAATGTGACACTGAACGGTAACGTGCGGGAAATCGCTCCCATGGCAGATCCGACGACTCGCACCTTCAAAGTGCGCGTCAGCCTGCTCAATCCACCGCCTTCTGTCAAGCTTGGGATGACGGCTACCGTTGCCTTATTTGGTGGCGCTGCCCAATCTGCATTTTCCATTCCACTTTCTGCACTCTATCAGACCGGCAATACGCCCGCCGTCTGGGTTGTGAACGACAATATCCTGACACTGCGCCCCATCCAAACCGGACTCTTTGGTAATAGCACGATCCAGGTGCTGGCCGGACTGCAGCCAGGCGACTGGATTGTCAGCGCCGGCGTACATAAATTAACAGAAGGACAGAGGGTAAAAACAACCGGTGATGCCCTGTGAGCCATTTTAACCTTACCGCCTGGTCATTAAACCACAAACAATTCATTTATTTCTTTATCTTCCTCTTTTTTGTGGCTGGCCTTTTCTCCTACAAGAACGTGGGACGAATGGAAGATCCGGATTTCGCCATTAAACAAATGATTGTCAGCGTTGCCTGGTCAGGAGCCACCGCCAGCCAGATGGAAGAGCAGGTTACGGATAAAATTGAAAAGAAACTGCAGGACCTGCCTGGGCTTGACTATCTGAAAAGTTACTCTACACCGGGACGTACGGTGATTTACATCAATCTCAAAGATCAGGTTCCCGCCAAGGAGCTTCGGGCCAGATGGCTGGAAGCCCGCAATATGGTGAAAGATATCAAAGGAACCTTCCCGGAAGGCGTTTCTGAGCCCAGCTTCAATGACCGGTACGATGAAGTATATGGCGTAATCTATACGCTGACCGGTGATGGATTTACCTACGAGGAAATGCGGGAAAGAGCCGAAAAAATCCGCCGCATTCTCTTAAGCGTTCCCAGCGTAAGTAAAGTCCAGCTCTTGGGGGTGCAAAGCGAAAAAATCTACATTGAAATCGAAAATAGCAAACTGGCCCGTTTAGGTCTTGATCCGTCTGTAATTACAGCCGCCTTAAAGGAGCAAAATGCCATGGCCGCCGCCGGCATGCTGGAAACGGTATCCGACAATGCTTACTTACGAATTACCGGGATGTTTGAAAATTTGGAAGACATCCGCACCACGCCCATTCAGGCTGGTGGCCGCACCTTCCGTCTGGGAGACATAGCCAAGGTGACTCGCGCCTATGCTGAACCATCCGACCCGAAAATGTATTATAACGGTCAGCCGGCTGTCGGCATTTCTCTGGCAATGGAACCCGGCGGCAACATTCTGACACTGGGTAAAAATCTTGATAGTACTCTCTCTCAAATAAACCAAGAACTGCCGGCCGGGCTGGAAATCAATCAAACTGTCAATCAGCCGAAAGTTGTGGAATCCTCCATCGGCGAATTTGTTGAATCCCTGGTCGAAGCGATCGTCATCGTTTTAATTGTAAGCTTTGCCAGTCTGGGTATGCGGTCCGGCGTGGTCGTGGCCCTAACCATCCCTTTAGTCATTGCCATTACGTTTACCTTAATGTACCTGACAGGCATCGCCCTGCAGAGCATCTCGCTGGGGGCTCTCATCATTGCGCTAGGTTTGTTGGTCGATGATGCCATCATCGCCACTGAAATGATGATCGTCAAGCTGGAGCAAGGCTGGAGCCGCTTCGACGCCGCTTGTTTTTCCTATACCTCTACCGCCTATCCCCGTTTGACCGGCGCGTTAATAACCTGCGCGGGCTTTATTCCCATCGGTTTCTCCAAAGGACTTGCCGCCGAGTTTTGCGTCGATCTCTTTTGGGTTATATTCTTCGCACTCATTGCTTCCTGGCTGGTTGCCGGAGCAGTCGCCCCTTTGCTCGGTTACCAGTTTATTAAAATAAAACCGGCCCAGCAAACAACCGATGAAAGCAATGTCCACCATGACCTTTATGACACCCCCTTTTATCGGCGATTTAAACGCTTGTTACTGTGGTGCATGCATCACCGCAAAACCGTACTAACAGCTACTGCCGCCGCATTTATCGGCTCTATTTTTCTCTTGGGATTGGTCAAACAGGAATTCTTTCCTGCGTCCAGCCGTCCGGAGCTCATCATCCAGCTCAAATTACAGGAAGGAGCTTCCCTAACCAACACTGCGGATGTGGCCCGCCAGTTTGCTAAAGAATTGGACGACGACCCGAACATTTCCTATTACACCTATCATGTAGGTGAAGGAGCTCCTCGCTTTGTGCTCAGTTTTGAACCAACCTTCAATAAATCGAATTTCGCTGAATTCATTGTAGTAGCCAAGGATGTTCAGGCTCGTAATGCACTTGCCCTAAAAGCCGAACAATTATTAAACACTGAATTTACAGGTGTTCGAGGGCATATAAAGTTATTATTCACCGGAACGGGACCCGATTATCCGGTGATGCTGCGGGTAAAAGGCCCTGACCATGAAAAAGTTCGTGAAATCGCTGAACAAGTTCGCGCCGTCATGGCCGCCCATCCAGCTACACAAAACGTAAACCTCAACTGGAATGAGAAAAGCAAAGTGATGCACTTGGAGGTTGACCAGGCAAAAGCCAAAGCCCTCGGACTCAGTTCCCATGAATTGGCCGCATCGCTCCAAACTCAGTTGTCCGGAACACCTATCACCGAGTTTCGTCAGCATGATAAAACCGTCAGCATGGTTCTCCGGTTTGCGGAAGCGGACCGTAATAACCCGGAACGGATAAAAGACCTCAACATCCATATCGGCAACGGCAAATATGTCCCGCTTGACCAAATCGCCACCATCCGTTATGACGCCGAAGAAGGCTTAATTTACCGGCGCGACCTGCTGCCCATGATTATGGTACAGGCGGAACTGAATCCCACGTCTAAACATACCGGCTCGGACGTGACCAAGCAAGTTTACGGCAGCCTCCAGGAACTCAGAAGCAGTCTGCCAGCCGGCTATTTCATTGAATTTGACGGTGCAACGGAACGCAGCATTAAAAGCAGCAAGTTCCTGGCGGAACCCATCCCAGCCATGCTGCTTATCATTATGATTCTGCTCATGACGCAGCTGCAAAGTATACCGAAAATGCTGTTAACCCTCTTAACAGCGCCACTTGGTATTATCGGTGTATCCATCAGTCTCCTGCTCACCGGAAGTCCTATGGGATTTGTGGTCCAATTGGGAATTCTGGCCTTGTTCGGTATTATTATGCGCAATACCGTTATATTGATGGACCAGATTGAACAACATCTGGTGGCCGGCGACTCGCTATGGGACGCTATTGTGTCAGCGACAATCAGCCGCTTCCGCCCTATTATGCTAACAGCGGCAGCCGCTATCCTAGGCATGATTCCGCTGGTACCCAGTACTTTATGGGGCTCCATGGCGATTGCCATCGCCGGCGGTTTACTGGGAGCAACCATCCTGACTTTGCTGGTGCTGCCGGTTATGTATGCTACCTGGTATAAGGCACAACCAGATGACGGTACAAAAATCAATTCTTTAAATGACGCCGGAAAGTCAATGTCTTAGTAGTATGAAATTGCGCAATTACTGAAGCCACTGCTGCCATCATCATTGTCAGCCAGCGATTAGAAATGATTTCCAGAAACAATATAAATGTAAAATAATCCAACCGAAAGGAGAAATCGTGAAATCACCATTCATTCTCGTTAATACAGTCGTTGTAGCGGCTACTGCTTTCGTTATGTTTTGCCAAACTGCCCTGGCAGCACCGCTGGAGCTCTCACTTGATGCGAGTATTGCTCTGACGTATAAGAATAATCCAGCACTGCAAATTGCAGAAGCACGCCAAGAACAGTCAGTTTGGGCGCTGAAAGAAGCTCAGACCAATAAAAACATATCCCTAGATTATGCCCATACGGATATACGTTCAAATTCCCCGCCCACATGGTCACGCTCCCCTGAAGCCGTCTCTCCCTATAACTATTTCAGCAACCAGATTATCGCCAGTATTCCACTCTATACCGGTGGTAAAGTAGAAAACACGATTGAACAAGCGAAACTCAGTCACAAGGTGTCTCAGCTTGAAAGTGCAGCCACCAAACAACAACTCAAATTAGAAGCGAGTGAGGCCTATTATAATGTGCTGCAGAAAAAGACCTTGCTAGAAATCGCCAAACAAACGGTAAATGATTTTAACGCCCATCTTAAACGTGTCCAGCAAATGTACGATACCGGCGTGGCATCCTGGCATGACGTACTGCAAACCAAGGTCCGGCTAGCAAATGCGGAAAATGATTTAGTAAAAACGCAAAACGATTATGATCTAGCCGTCTACAGCCTAAATAAAACGATGGGCTTACCCCTGCGCAGCGAAATTACGCTGACAGAACCGCTAATTTATCAGGAATATGCTTTGGATCTTGACGACGTTATCTCCTATGGATTGGCACATCGTCCGGTGGTCGCTCAACAGCAGGCGAATATTCAAATAGAAGAAGCACAAATCAAAATCGCCCAAAGTGGACAACATCCCAAGGTTATGCTGACCGGGACCATGGCCTGGGATAACTACGACTTTGCTGGTACGGCGAACAGAGATTGGACCGCGATGTTGGTAACCCAATTTAACCTATTTGACTCTGGCAATACCAAAGCCAAAATCAGGCAGGCACAATCAGGCGAGTTAGCCGCACGGAAGCAAGCGCAACAAATACAGAATAACATTTCCTTGGAAATCAGCGATGCTTATTTGAGTATGAAGGAAGCAGAAAAACGAATAAGTACCAACAAGGTAGCTGTTGAAGAAGCCAGTGTGAATTTTGCTATTGCACAAAGAGCTTATAGCGCCGGTGTCGGCACCAATTTAGATGTTATGGATGCTGAACTGGCACTACACCAGGCAAAAACCAACTATACTAACTCATTATTTGACTATAACATCAGCAAGGCCCGGCTTCACAAGGCGATCGGCAGCGAATAAGCCACTAAGGAGATATTCTGCCAGTGCATGAACAATGTGATAAAAAACATTATGGTGGACTGTGCCAGTAGAGCTACAAGTATAACTCTATATACCCGTTCCCATCAGTAGGACGCTGGCGACGCAAAAATGGTGTGAAACATGTTGAATGGGACACGGGAGCAGGTTCCTTGCCCCCATTTAAAAATGATAGTTCTAGTCTTTTAGCTCGTTCCACCAGGTTATGCATGGATAACGCTCAGCACCGATAGTGACAATTTCACCGATTTTTGGCGTAGTTACTTTTACTTCTCGCCTTTCGGCCTCTATTAGCAGTCGTTCGATCTGACGTGTCCATTCAATATTCGATTGACTGAACATCCCCCAGTGGATTGGCAGCATGAGCTGCCCCTGTAAGTCAAGTTGTGCCTGCACCGCCTTTTCAGGAGTCATATGAATTGCCCCGAAGCTTTCAATAGCCTGGCCACATTCTACAAGAGTCAAGTCAAACGGACCATATTGGTCACCAATTTCCTTAAAATGTGGACCATAGGCACCATCACCACTAAAGAAAATGGTTTCCTTCTCACTGGTGATTACCCAGGAACACCATAAGGTCTTATTGCGGTCAAACAAACCTCTTCCTGAAAAATGCTGATTTGGCGTACAGGTAACTATCAGCTCTCCAAAGCACGAGGTTTCTCCATATGACAATTCTGCAATCTTTTCTCTGGCAATCCCCCACTGCCGCAGCCGATTGCCAACGCCGAGCGGCACACAAAACCGATGCACTTTCTCTTTGATTCCCATAATCGATCGATAATCCATATGATCGTAATGATCATGGGACAAGAGAAGAATATCTATTTCTGGGAGTTCCTGGGGTACAATCGGCAATTGTTCCGTAAACCGTTTTCCGGTAAAGAGAGAAAAAAACCAGAAAAGGTTCGAAAAGATTGGATCACACAGGATCGTCTTCCCTCCGATCTGCATTAAAACGGTGGAATGACCAAACCATACAGCTTTAGACTGCTTCGCCTGTAACATGTCATCCAGATTTAAAGTTTCCACAGGGATGGGCTGATGGGGTCTTCGATTTGGATAGTTATGTAAGAATCTTTTCAATAGTCGATATGGTATCTTCATGTGTGTACATCCTTTATTCTAATACCTACATTTCTTTTTCATCAAAATCCAAAAATTTAATGATTGGGCTCTATGCATAAATCCATTTGTCAGCTAATATTATCTCATTTTGGATGTATTTTATAATCCACTATGATGGTATCATTATTCCCGTTTTGTTTCCAGAAAAATTCTCATTTGGCGTAGATGCAGTCTTTGCTGGCGCTAAAACTGCAAAACACAAAACAGCTATTTGTCCAACATCAGACAAATAGCTGTTTACTCTTTTTTAACAACAAATCTGGATTTGAATGGTTGAGGTGAGCCATATCCCTCTTACTTAGGATTATTTTCTACCATGTCCATTAAATTATGGCCGAGCGACCGCAGTCCTTCAAGCATATTTGCAATTTCTTCGGTTGCTTGAGCTAGTTCATGACTGATAGAATTACTCTGTTCGACGTTGCTTAACACTTGATCCACTGCGTTACTAAATCTGACTAACATACTGGCAATGTCTCCGGCTGAACGTCTACTCTCATCCGCGAGCTTACGAACTTCGTCGGCCACCACAGAAAAGCCCCGTCCGTGTTCACCTGCGCGGGCAGCCTCAATGGCGGCATTTAAACCAAGTAAATTTGTTTGCTGAGCTACCTGTCGGATAATGCCTAAAATCTGAGTGGTATTTGTTAATTCCTGCGCAGCAACTTTAGCAATTTGCGCTGATCCCTGACTAGTGGAGACTAGTTCCTGTGACGATGCAGTCATTTCTTGGACGGCCGCTGCCGCTTGTTCTATATCTTGGTACAGCTTACTCACATAACGCTCAACCTGCTGCTTTCGCTCAAGCTCACGTGATCGCTCTACTTCTTGTGACTTAGCTATCTTAACAGCCGTATCAATCGCCTGCTTAACAGCTTCCTGTCCAGAATCTACGAATTCAATCTCAAAACCTTGCCTTTTAGCTAACTCTGTTCCGTTTGCATCACCAATGACACCCTTTATCCCCCGCTGCGAGAATTCTTCCATAGAATGCTTCAGATCCTCTTCATCAGCCCATGGACGCAAATAAATTTCCACCGGGCCAACCTGCAGCTCTTGAGGGCTGGTTCCAATCACAGCCTGGTTTATGGCGACACCAATCTTTTCTATCCCCCTGGCAACCAGCTTATGGATAGCGGGCAAAATATCACGTAACGATATAGCAATACTTACCACTTGTCTGCCGGTTTTTCGGTGTATCAACTCTGCCGTTCCCCCCCGGCTAATAAAAACACCGACCTGGGGATTATCTAAAACTATCTTTACAACTTCTTCCATACTCCCTTTTCGCACCTGCATATTTAAACCCATTTCAGCGATAATTTTATGGGCTATTTCAGCTACACTTTGCGACGGAGCAATAAATATTATCAATTCCAAATTCAACACTCCCTAATTAAATACTTTAATTCATTTCCAATATTTCGAATATTAAATAATTAGCTTTGAGAATAGTATAGCATGCAGAAATAAAATTTCAATAAAAAAATAGTTTGTTTGAAATTTTATTTCAAACAAACATAAAAAATCTTATTTTAAATAATACATCTTAAGAAATTGTGAAATAGGATCGATTACTTTTTTCACATACATTACTCACTTGTTGAAATATCATTTCTGCATGATATACTATTTTCATAATCTAAATATTAAATTTATTATTTGCAAAAGCAAATTGGAAGGCAGAGGAATCGTGTCATGACAAATCAGCCCTGTTTATTCAAAATACAAAGCAAATTGAAAGTATTAACTGATGCAGAAAGAAAAGTGGCCAAGTATGTAATTGATAATTATGCAGATATCCTCAAGCTGACGGTAACCGAGCTCGCTGAAAAATCTCAGTCTAGCGACGCCACTGTTGTAAGGTTCTGCAAAAATGTGGGCTACAAAGGTTATCAGGAGTTTAAGATCAGCCTGGCACAGGATATGATCATTCCAGTTAAACATTTAAATCCGGAATTGGATCAGGAGGACAGCACAGCAGAAATTACAAAAAAAATTTTTGGTTCTGTGATTACCGTACTTCAAGAAACGCTGACTGTGGTGAATGTAGATGAAATGGAAAAAGTCGCACAGGCAATTTCAAATGCTAGAAAAGTAACAATTTTCGGGTGCGGCGGCAGTTCTTATGTCGGACAGGACGCCATGCACAAGTTTTTAAAAATTGGAATTAAATGTTTTATATACAGTGACGTAGATACGCAAGCAATGGCCGCATCATTAATGAAACAAGGTGATGTTGTAATCGGAATTTCACATTCTGGCTGCAACAAAAGCGTTATAGACTGTCTCAAACTTGCTAAACAGGCAGGCGCTCTGATCATCGGCCTTACTACACAGGGAAAGTCACCCATGCTCAGAAATTGTGACATAGTATTGTGCACTTCAACCAAAGAAACCGTTTTTAAATCAGAATCAGTTACTGCAAGAATTGCACAGCTTGTAGTCATTGATTCTTTAGTGGCATCGGTCGCTTTTAAGAATTATGGACCATCCTATGATGCAATACAAAAAACTCGAAATGCAACAGCTAGTAGAAAATTCTAAGACCGGCCGCAGGATTCTTATTATCGCTATTCAAATGACTTTAGCAATTAGCTGAACAAGATTAAAATACTTTCCGCCCTCAGCCTCCATCATTTTGATGTCCTCAGCGACAACGGGATGATAACCCGTCTGCCATTCTTTCCACGCCTGTTTGCAACAGGCCATTTCACGACCGTCTACCACTTCAATGCCCTCGGCCCTCTTCCACAAATCTTTCCACCAATCAAGTGAGTGCAGGGTTCTTTCCATCTCGCTATTCCAAAACGGCTGCATATCATCGGGAATATTTTTCCCAAATTCGTATGTTAAGCCGGGAATAGCCACGGCGATATAGCCGCCCTTTTTCACAAAAGGAATGAGCGACGGGAGCATTTGGGCCGTATCACCAAAATAATGGTAAGCGTCCACAGTAAACAATAGGTCAAAATATCTATTTGCGAAAGGCAATCCTTTGGTCGCGTCTACTGAAATCGGAACGGCTTTATCATCAATCCCGATCGATTTGAAACGCTCATAGTTTTCAGTCGGTGAAATCCACAAGTCGGCGGCGAAAACTTTTGCGCCGTATTTTTGTGTCAGCAAGAGCGTGGAAAGACCGCACCCACAACCAAGATCAAGTATACGCATATTCTCATTGACGTTTAGGCATGACGCTAATTCCTCTGCTACTCGCATGGCATTAGGCCCCATCATGGCAGATTTCAGAAATTCCATGTTATTCTGACTGGAAATAAATTGATTTGTAAATGTGCACATACTATTCTTCCTCCGTTACTCTTTTATCTTGCCGTTATACATCAATTATAGTAGTTATAGTATTACAATGCACCCTACAAGATCATTCAGAAATAAAGAAGCGACACGGTAAAATCACCGTGTCGTTCTCACTTTTACATTAACTTTTCATATCAGCCACTATTTTGTAGATTGTTTTGGGTGATAAGTAATTACAGCTTGCAATATCTTCAACCGAAATACCGTCTTGATACTGAGAAAAAATGATCTCGTTGCGTTCCTGAATATATTGCCTGCTGTTTTTTACGTCCCCCCACCGTTTTTTATTCTCCGCCTTTCGTGGAATATAAATATATTCACCGTCAATATACTGTTGTATTGCTTCTAACAAATCAGCGGGAAATATACTAACTGCGTTCTTGTAGCCCATTATGCTCCTCCTAAAATTGTAGTTTTAGGATTGAGCAAAGGCTATCTCACAGCATGTTTGTTATGCGATAGCCTTTGCTCCGCATACCACCGACTCCAAATAATATAGGATCATAAGCCAATTTCCTTTCTTAAAGAGTTTATTTTTGTCTTACTTAAGCAATTTATTCTGATAAAATACAAAAAGTCCTGCTAAATTTATCCTTAATTAGCGCGTTCCACTTTGTGTCCTAAAAATTCCTCCAGTCTCTTATCGGAGTATTGGATATTGACGGTTTTATAGATATGCTGGTACCCGCAGCCTAAAAAAGGTATGGAAAACGGTTTATCCTTTAAATAATTCTGCTGAAATTCTCCCGAAAAACATTCGATGTATGCGTCGACATATTCCATTGTAATTGGGTTCGGTCCATGGCTACTATAAATATCTATGATATCCTTTTCTAAGCGTTTTATCTTTTTCCAGCTGTCCAGCGCCATGGAAAAAGGGGCGTTTCTATCAGATTCGAAAAAGAAAATGATGGCATAATCACAAATCATATCTCCTGAGAAAAGTCTCTTTTTTGCCCTATCCAGTAGCATGATATGCCCATAAGAATGCCCCGGTGTATATATTACCTCCAACGTCTTTCCGCCCAAGTCAAACAATTCTCCATCCTTTACAAAATGCGGAGTCAGGGCTCGGAGCAGGCTCTTTTCAGCGAATGCTTTGCTGTCAAAACGTTCAACGGCTTCCGGTTTATTCTCTTGTAGAAATTTTACTCCCGACGCAGCCGCGAACTGCCTTTCAGGCTTTGTGTCAAAGCCCATAATCTGACCGTAGTCCGGCTGGCACAGCCATATATCCCCAAAATGTTCACTGCCGTAGCTGTGGTCAGGATCGCCATGGGTCAATACAAGCATTACCGGCAAATCCGTTATACTTCTGATGATCGACCTTATGTCCTCGTAGCCAAAACCGGCATCAACTAAGATCGCTTTTTCCCGCCCCAGGATAAGATAGCAATGTACAATTCCAGCTTCCGTAATGACATATAGATCATCGTCCAGTTTCTGCGCCTTAAAAAAATCTGTTGTGTTAATCATGATTATCACCTTCCTTTGAAAAATTACATTTCGATATTACTCCCGATAGTTTAACCCGCATGTACAATGTCTACATTCCTAGCTATCTCCATTGATATGGCTACCAAAAAAACTGACTTATCTGCTGGATTTTATTTTACACATACATATTATAATGCTACAATAAATCTATCAAGTACGATCATATTTAATAGGTACTATCTTTAATGATAGTTAGGAGTGAAAAAGTATAAATAACATCAATTTTGAAGACTGTCCAATTGCATTAGCACAAAAAATAATCGGAGGCAAATGGGCTCTTCGGATACTACATCATTTAAGTTCGGGAATGCTTCGCTTTGGAGAAATGAATCGTCAAATGCCAGAAATAACACAGGCCACTTTAACAAAAGAACTCCGTAGTTTAGAGAGCTTTCAGCTTATACATAGAAAAGTGTACGCAGAAGTTCCACCACGAGTAGAATATTCATTAACCGAAATTGGAATGAAACTTTTGCCTGTTCTAAAAGAACTTGAAATATGGGGAGATGAATATAAAAAACGTATTAGACAATAACAAAGGAAAATAGATCCCTCAGAGATTAAAGGAGTCCAACGAACCTAATATAAAAACCAAGCAATCAAACCAGATAGGATTTGATTGCTTGGTTTTTATTATTTGCTAAACGCATTAAAAAAATTTTTCAGCTCCACTTTCGTTTCTTTTGGAACCTGGTTCTTCTTAACACCCAGAATAGCCCCTTCCAACGCATATAGCCGATGGATACAGGCGGAAGGATCTATTGCTCGTATTTTTAACCAGGCTTGCTTGCTGCCGCATTCCTTCAATTGTTCATAGGTTGTAATCCCCACATCATTGAGTTGTTTTTCAACTACCTCTCCAATATTGGGCAGATCAGATAAAATTCCCATGATATTCACCTCTCATACTAATCTGCTAGCTTATGAATCGTTTTTCTTTTTGTGACCTTGCCGCCCCTTTTCTTCCAGAGGGGGCAGTTTATTATTCGGTTATTTATTTTGTGTAAAAAAGATATGTTGATAAAAACATTAAAGCTAATCCAAGTATTCGAGAAACATTGATTGGCGTTTGGATATTGCCAAATAACCCATAATGGTCAATTATCATACTTAAAAACATCTGCCCAACTATACCGGCAATGATCGCTGAAGCAATGCCAATCTTCGGAACAGATAAAATAATAATATAAATAAATAACGCCCCAAATATACCCACAAATAATTTCCACTTAGGAAAATTAAGAGCTTCTAACATATTACCTTTGCCGAAAAAGCACGCCATAATAAATAAAATGATTGCTCCAACAGTATAGGCAAGACAACTAACTTCGATAGTACCTATTTTTCTTCCAAGCTCACTATTGACACTTGCTTGAAAAGATAATCCAATGCCTCCAATAAAACATAGAACCAAATAAAACCAGTTCAATTAAATCACCACCACGTAATTTGGATTGTTTACAGACATAGCTCAATTAAGCTTTTAGGCTCCTTGACAATTATACCTGCATGATCGAAAGGTGTTCAAAAGAGAAGCCGCCCATAAATTTACTGCCTAAGTTATTATGGTTAGCTTCTCTTTATAAATGCCAAATCCTGCTATGATTTTATATTATTGTCGACAGCCCCACCCTGCAAACTATTCTTCATAATTCTTAGCATATCCCTGCTGGATAGTCTCCTCAGAAAGCTCACCTTCCCAACGGGCAACAATCAACGTCGCAATCGCATTACCAATTAGGTTTACTGAAGTTCGTCCCATATCCATAAGGCGATCAACTCCCATGATCATAAATAACCCTTCCATAGGCAAGTTAAACATAGCGGCCCCTGCTGAAAGTTGTACAAACGCCATACCAGGCATTCCAGCAGATCCTTTTGACATAATCATCATGGCGACTATCATCATCATCTGTGTAGAGATATCAATTGGTATTTGAGACACCTGCGCAATAAACATTAGCGCCATGCACTTGTATATTGCCGCACCATCAAGATTAAATGAATAGCCTGTTGGAAGAACAAAGCTCACAATATGCTTGGGAACCCCAAATTTTAATAATTTTTCCATTAGTATAGGTAATGCCGCTTCACTAGAGCAAGTCGAAAAACTGAGAATTAACGGTTCTTTAATAACTCTAAATACTTGAATCATATTTATCTTTAACATAAAGCATGCAAGCCCTAATATACAAACAACAAATATAACCAGTCCTAAATATAAAGTCCCAATCAACTTCGCCAACGGTATTACCAAAGATAGTCCATACTTACCAACACTCCACCCCATAAAGGCGAAAATTCCAAAAGGAGTCACTTTCATGACATAATGGGTCACATTAAACATTGCTTCAGAAACTGCAGTCAGAAAATCAAGGATCGGTTTCCCCCGTTCTTTCAATGCTGCGGTAGCCACACCAAAAAAGCAGGAAAAGAAGACTACTTGTAGTAAATTTGCGGTACTTAATGCCTCGAATATATTGGTTGGTATAATAGACAGCAATAGCTCTGTCGTACTGCGGAACTTAGCGGCAGAAGCAGCTCCTTCTGGAGGTGCAACCTGCATAAGAGCGACCCCGGATCCTGGCTGGAGAACATTTGCCAGTACCAGGCCGATAATTAACGCAATTGTCGAAGCGAAGGTAAACCAAAGCAACGCCTTTCCGCCTAGCCTACTCATTTTTTTAAAATCGCCTGTACCAGCAATTCCTATAACCAATATGGAGAAAACTAACGGTACAATAATCATTTTGATCATTTTAATAAAAGCATCACCAATTGGTTTTAATGTTACGGAAAACTCTGGAAAAAAATACCCGCACGCGATCCCTCCTATTAGGGACATAAGTATCACTGATGGTGAAGTACTTTTTATTTTTTTAGAAGTCACCGAAATGTCAGACGAGTTTGCATCTACCAAGTGCTCTTTCATTTATAAACACCTTCCTATAATTAAATATTACTGCATCCATAACAAACTAAAAGGAAACTCAAAATCTTAGACAACTTTCATAGTTCTTCATCCTCCTTGTAAGAAAGACATACTATCCGCTAAAAACAACAAAAGGCGTCAGTGGCTTATAATTATGCCACGTGACGCCTTTGTCACCTAAATATATAAAAGCCTTTGTCTAATAGGTCTAAGGCTTCATTGCCTGAAATTAATAAACTTTAATTTATAAACTCTAGAGGCAATTATCAATAGCCTTTATACACGTTTATAAAGTAAGTACCTCGCGCTACGACGATTACAGTCAGCTTATTTATAGTAGTCGTCAATAATCTCGCAGCCCACTCTCTCTAAGCCTAGGTCTACCCAAGGCTTATCTCGGCGGATCCGGTCTTTAATGCCTTTGATGATTGCCTGTTCCTTGGCAAGCTTTGCTTTAGCCTTTGCCAATAACTCAGGTGCATCTTGAGGATTAATAATTACTATGCCATCCGCATCTCCTACTACAATATCCCCAGGATTTACAACGACACCTCCGCAGCAAACCGGCACATTAATCTCACCAGGACCATCTTTATAAGGACCCTTAGGTTGAACACCGGCAGCGTAAACAGACATGCCTAAACCCTTCATTGCCTCCGCGTCACGGATTGCCCCATCAATAACCACGCCAGCGATTCCATTCACAGCAGCCTGAGTCATCATAATTTCGCCCGTTATGGCATTCGCTAAATCTCCTTGCCCATCAACAACAATTACATCACCAGGCCGTGCTAGTTCTAACGCCTTATGAAGCAATAGGTTATCGCCGACTCTTGATTTCACAGTAAAAGCCGTACCCAGTAACGGCTTCGTATTAAATCGCTTTATTCGCACATCCATACAAAAAAACCGATTCATCTCATCAGCAATATTGGCTACCGGCAATCCTCTAAAACCCTCTACCAATTCCTTATTGGGGCGATAGATCTTCAGAAAAATTCTGCACCCTGCATTAGCCATGTAAATTCCTCCTGTTTTTAAGGTCAAAATTTAGAGTTACAAATCTTTGTAACACTTGATAAACGCCACTTGCAACACTTCATCTAGCAGTTTCTTTTCCCATCTCGCTACTCTGTTTAACTCAACACCGCAATAGCCGCTTCGATCCGTTCAAGCCCTTTCACTATATTCTCCATTGAGTTTGCATAGGAGAATCTCAGCTTGTTCTTGGTGTTGAACGCTTCTCCCGGAACTACTGCAACATGTGCTTCTTCTAGAAAAAAGGCGGCAAGATCCATCGAGCTGGTGATTGTTTTTCCAGCATATCCCCGGCCCAGCAATGCTGATATATCGGGAAGCAAATAAAATGCGCCTTTGACCGTATCACAGGTAAAACCATCTAGTTCATTCAGGCGTTTCTGCATAAAACGCCTCCGTTTATCATATTCCTCTCGCATGTTACTCAGGTCATTCTGCGGTCCGGTTATCGCCGCGAGCGCTGCCTTTTGCGAAATGGCACAGGCCCCTGATGTCATTTGACTCTGAAAAGCATTGATTGCCTTAGCAATCGGTTTAGCAGAGGCAGAATAGCCAATCCGCCAGCCTGGCATGGCGTATGCTTTGGATACCCCGTTGATGATCACACAACGCTCTTGCACCTCAGGAGAAATCGACCCAATACAGAAATGTTTTTCTCCATCGTAAATCAGTTTCTCATAAATTTCATCTGAAATTATGTAAAAATCGTGCTCCACTGCCATGGCAGCAAGTTTCCGTAAACTTTCCTCGCTATATATCGCTCCGCTTGGGTTGTTCGGCGTGTTGATAATAATCACCTTAGTCCGCGGTGTTATGGCTGCCTCGATTGCTGCGAGATCAAGGGCAAAACCACGCTTCTCATCAGCTTCGACCAGCACCGAAACCGCTCCGGTCAGCTTAACCATCTCCGTATAACTCACCCAACAAGGTACTGGAATAATTACTTCATCCCCCTCTCCACACAGCGCATACAACGCATTAAGTACCGATTGCTTTGCCCCATTGCTGACGCAAATTTGCTTGGGGTCGTAGGATACCCCATTATCCATGCGCAGTTTATTAACTACCGCCTCCTGCAGATCAAAAAATCCGCCAGTAGGGGGATACTTGGTAAAATTCTGGTTAACCGCTTCAAAAGCTGCCTTTTTAATATAATCTGGCGTTGGAAAGTCCGGTTCACCAATATTAAATGAAATTATATCTGTTCCTTGTCGCCTAAGCTCAGCTATCTTGCCTGATAGTGCCACCGTAGGTGAAGGCTGTACCTCGCCGGCTCGTCTGGAAAGCATTTTTAATTCCTCCATTTTCTTATCCAAATTGATAACTTATTTAAACAATCTCTTGCTACCTCATATACTCCGCGCATAATGGAATCTACTCCATAAGAATATCTCATCCTTTTCATATGCGAAGTAGTATTTAAGTATTAAATACTACTATATTTTTTATAAAAAGTATTAAATACTACATTTATGTATGTAGCTTATCGCCTCTTTTAGTATCTGTCAAGAATATAATTTAACTTCCAATAACATTGCTAATTTATAAATCAAGATATTATAATAATAGGTATTAAAATAATATCAAATGTTAGGGTGATATAATGGAACTTAATATATTGCAGAAAATTCAAAGCTCCACTAATGATTTAACAAAGACGCAGCTTCAGGTCTCCGAATATATTCAAGATAATCTTGTCGAGGCATCTTTTCAAACCCTCGATCAAATAGCCGCAAGTATAGGCACCAGTACCACTACTGTCATGCGTTTTGCTTTTAGTCTAGGGTTTAGCGGATATTCTGAATTACAAAAAGAACTTCAAAACTATATTCGGAGTAAATTAACCCCTGAATCCAGACTGGCGAAGAACTTGGAAACGATTAATGAAGCTTCCCTTAAACTGAAATGTGCTGAAAAACAGATAAACAACATAAAAAATACCCAAGAAAATCTATCAGAAGAAGCAATCCAAGAATCCATACGATTAATTAAAAAAGCAAAAACAATTTATATATTAGGCGCGAGAACTTCATTTACAATTTCATACTTTTTATATCAGTCTTTAGCCCAACAGTTGGACAATTGCGAATTGCTTTCCCCGGTAGGACATGACGTTGATCGAATATTAAATATTAACGCGGCTGATTTGATGATTGTAATCAGCTTGCCGCGCTACGCCAAATCCACAATAGAAATGGTTAAAGCGATTCGAACCTTAAGAAACCCATCAATAATAAGTATTACTGATGGGTTTACGGCGCCTTTAGTACCATACTCAGATATTGTATTGCCTTGCGAATACGATAGTTTATCTTATCACAATTCCATGTCAGCGCCGCTATATATTGCCGATCTTTTGGTCACAGAATTATCGCAAACGGCTAAATCAAAGGCAGCCAAAAGGTTAGTTGATGCCGAAGAACTTATGAAACTACTTGATTATCACTATGAATGACTATTTCAGAATCGATGTTACACACTAGTTAGTAACCAGTCAGACAGTTCTTCAATTTGGTCATCCATTATAGAGTGCTATCCGTATTTTTTACTGGCAAATTTTTGATCATCATTGAGCGAACTATAATAATACCACCAACTGCAGCAATAAACCCAAAAAGAAAGGTTGAAGAGTAGCTAAATTTATCAGCAATAACGCCTCCGATTGGTGCAGAAAATGCATAGGCAACATCTTGAAACATCGCGAACCCTCCGAAAGCCGCACCACGCTGTTCCGGACTAATTCTCTTTATAACTTCTACCCCCATAGCCGGATATATCATTGAACAGCCGAGACCAGTAAGCAAAGCTCCAAGTAAAGCAAGACTATAATGAGGTGCAAGCCAAAGTAATCCCTGCCCCGCTGTTTCAACCATAAGCGAAACAAGTGCAACCTTTACTCCTCCAATTTTATCGGGTAAAGTGCCGAAAAGAATACGACTTATCACAAATCCGATTCCGAATAACGAAAGACCAATACCAGCATATGGCCATCCTTGATCTTTGAAATAAAGGGAGATGAAGGCTCCTAAAACCGCAAATCCGATGCCTTGAAGTGTAACAGCCATTCCTTGTTTCCATATTGATCTTAAAAGTTTTAAAAATGACTTTTTCACTGCAATCGCTTTATGCGGAGCCACTTCTGGAGAAGTGATAAACATGATTACACCGATAATTGGCACGATGGATGAGGCCAGCATAACCGAATCAAAACCAAAACTCCTATAGAGCGTAAGTCCCACAGGCCCTCCCAGTGCAAATGCACCGTACATAGCCATTCCAAGAACCGCAAGTATCTTTCCTGAATGTACAGGCCCGAGATATAAAAAATGCCAACTTGGAATACCGACGGTTGTCATACTTTCTCCTATGCCGAGCAGGAGTCGCCCCACAATAAGAATAGCGAATGATATTGAAGCACTCAATCCTGCTATTGAGGCGGCCATACAAACAAGTGCGGCAACCATGTAAAAGAAAAAACCGATCATAAAACATTTTTTACTACTTTTGGTATCAGCAAAATCTCCTGCGTACTTTCTGGAAAGAATCGTTGCAATAAAAGATACCCCGACTGCAAATCCCCCTAACCAGTTAGGAAGATTGAGAACTTCTTTTACGAATACAGGGATGACCGGAAGCGCCATCGCAACGGATAAATAAGTGAGAAAAATTGCAATGCCTAGTTTTGAGAGACTTTGTTTTAATGATATTTTTGACATATGATCTCCTTATGACTGTAACCACCACCAAGCACGAAGGTACAAAAACGCACTTTCTGCATATGGAAAAACAGTGCGTTGGCTGACGTGAACGCTTACGTTATTTTGATATAATATAAGTTCTTTTTCGCAAAAAAGTAATCATTTTTTCAATGTACTCTCTCCTTTTTAATATGATTCCTGCCGGGAAAAAGAGCAACAAAAAAACGCACTCTCTTCCCTTTACAGGTCGGACAGTGCGTTGGCTGACGTGAACGCTTACGATATATTGTACGGCTATTATATCCTGCTTCTCATACAAAATCAATACTTTAAAATAAATTACCCTATTTTACTCCGATAATACCATTCTACCACGGTGCAGTTCCTCTCAGGCTGGTTAATAGTTGTTACTGTCTATAAACCTCGTCCTCATGACTTCTCATGTTTGATCCCTTTCGATAACCGGCTTACTAATTTTTACTGCTCTTTTCTGAATTTTGAGAGGGGTCCAAATTATTTGCTTGCTGCTTATCGTCAGAAGCTTCCTTTATTTGACCCACTCTTTTATACGCTGCAGCTCGATTTAGATAAATATCGGCTTTCAAGATGTTGTACTTTGGCTTATCTGAAAGTTTTGCAATTGCTTTGCTATAATCATCAATTGCCTTTTGATAATCCTTTAAACCATAATACGCTTTTCCTCTTTCGTTATAATAGTCAGCGGTTTTAGGAGATAATTTGACTGCTTTATCAAAATCGCTAAATGCATTCTTATAATCTCGTAAAGATAAATACGCCTTCCCACGAGAATAGTACACCATACTAGGTGCAGACATCTTGGGAGCCATCTCAAATGCCTTATTGTAATCATTAATCGCTTCTCGATATCTTTTCACAGCATAATAGGCTTGTCCTCTTTCAAGATAATAGCCATAATCATCACTTTTTAATTGGATAGCCTGATTATAATCATCAATTGCTTTTTGATATTTTTTTACTTTGTAATAAAGTTTCCCGCGGTCATAATAATTATCGGCAACCTTTGGTTTTAGCTCAATTGCTTTATTAAAATTTTCTACTGCACTTTGATAATTATTTAAAATAGAATGATTGTATCCACGCATATTGTAGTGCTTATAATGATTCGGTTCTAATTCAATAGCCTCAGTATAATCGTTGACAGCACTTAGGTTATCATCCAATATATAGTAGGCAAAAGCACGACTACTATAATAATCCGCATCATACGGCTCTGAAGCAATTGCTTTATCATAATAAGAGATAGCTTCTTTATAATTGCTTTTATATCCATTTTCCCTTGCCTTTTGAAAAAACTCATCAGCTACATCTTTTTCAGGAAATAACTTTTTTAAAATTTTCCGTACAACAGCATGATACACATTACTATTATATTTTTTGTCCACATCAATTGTATCTATTACAGCAATGAGCTGATTCGATGACTCATCCAAGTGATTGACATCTAATTGTTTAACTACTTCATTGACTCGTTCAATATCTGAATTATACTCACCTGGATGGATATAAATATCTAATCTAGACGGATTCCATGTATCTATCACCGATTTTATAATCGTATAAGGATCTCTAGATGCACCAAAAGACATCGGCACCAAACCATAACTATCTATGGTTTGGCCGTCTTTGTCCCGTGCAGCAAGAAAGCGCCATTGCCTTACAGCCTCTAGAGCAGCATTATCAAGTATTTCATAACCTGAAGATCCATCTAGAGAAATCTTTCCAATTGAGCTGTCTTTTAAAATCTTTATTTTAATCCGGACAGTTCCTGCCAAATTATATTTTGCTGCCTCTTGGGAATACATAGGCGCGACCCTACTAATAATCTGAAGCGGTGAAGAAAGATTTGCCTCAATCTTCTCCGGCAAAGCAGCATTATTATCTTCTGCATGAGAAGTGTTAGGAACAATTAATAATACAGACAGAAGCAACATACATAAACTGACGATTTTCTTCATTAATCCATCTCCTAGCAATAACAATTATCTTTGGAAAAAACAAGACTTTTGCCCCTACTAAAAGAGCTGGCATTTCGTCCTACTGATTAATTGATCCCTCGTAATATTTTAGTTAATAAGATTAGCAAGAATATTACGATAGATCCAAAATGAGCAACTGAATATATACCGATACCTATAATTACGATTATAAATACGAGCAATATAATGTAAAAAACATGCATATATTTTTTTGCCTGATTCATGAATATGTGATACAGGGTTACCTTTTTATAATGAATTCTCTCCATAGCAAAGTCTACAAATTCTCCCGGAAAAGATGTATATAATCTTCTTTGCTGCCCAGACCAGAAAAAATGTTGGTCGAATAAGTTCCAAACTATTGGAGGTAAACGGTACTGAGTTGTTTGATATTGTTCTAACAAAAAGTGCAACATGTTATAGTCCAACTTTTGCTTTATATCTAAATTCCAGTAAGTATCATCTTCTAACAGTTCTTTCCATTGGCATATTTCTTCTCGCAGCATCTCATCGCTATAAAGTTCTTTTACCCTATTCATAAACTGTTCCACCGTATTGTCGATAAGAAAATTTGTTTCTACTCTACATTCCGATGCACTAATTGTTTTTACTTCTAATAGCTTTGTTTTTTTATCAATAGACTTCGATGATTCATGATCTTCAAAATGATCAACAAGTTCCATATTTTTCACGTTTTTTGCTTGTTTTAGCGCGAATTCATACGCTTCTCTAAGACGCTGAAATCCTTGAGGATCATCCTCCGGATGATATAATTTAGTTTTTCCAGCATAAGCTCTTTTAATTGCCAAAGTATCTGCTGTAGGTTTCAATCCTAAAATATCCCAAAAACTCACTTTATATCTCCTACTCTTTTTCTGCTTCGTTTAGCTTCATTCGCAATATTGCTGCTGCCTTATTTATTTCTCGAAGATCCTGTTGATTCATCACACTTTCAAATCTCTGAAGAGCGTTGGCAATGTCGATTCTTTCTTTTCCTAGCAGTTCTTCATAAAGTCGTTCACCGCGTGCAATGAGGAGCTGATTTTCCTGTCGATCTCTAGGATGTATTTTTATATGTTTTAAAGCTGCCATTCGTTGCTCAATCTCATCTTTAGACATAATTCCAGGGCTTTCTTCAATTATAACCTGCTTTTTAATTCCTGTTTCCAAAACGATTACTTCAACCTCTAAAATGCCATTTATATCATAGGTATATCGAACATCAATAGACTGCTCACCTGCTGGTGCTAAAGGTACTTCGATTTGAAGCTGTCCTAGCTTGATATTATTCTTCGTCAGTCTACTTTCACCTTGAAATATTTCTATATTAATTGTCTTTTGATTATCATAAACTGTACTAAATCGTTCTACTCGACTGACAGGTATAACTGTATTCCGTTCAATAATCGGAGCAAAATGCCCTGATTCAGGTTTTCCTGATCCAGTTCTAATTGCAACCGCTATACCAAGTGTATAAGGGCAAACATCTGTCAGCACTACTTCTTTTAACATAGCATTTCTTTCTTTCATCGCAGCCTGAATTCCAGCTCCTAATGCTACTACTTCGTCAGGATTAAGGATACAAGCAGGCAAGCGCCCAAATAATTTACTAACAAGAGTGTGAACTAATGGCATCCTAGTTGCTCCACCAACAAGAATCACAACATCCACCTCATCAGACTTCATAGATGCATCTTTTAAAGCTTTTTCAACAGGTTGTCTTAACCTATTTACTAATACCTTAGCTGCCTCGCCAAAATCTAGGCGATCAACGCTCCACTCGAGAGATTTCTCATTTATTGTGCAGCGCATTATCCCCTTTACATTTTGACTCAAACTCTGCTTACATTGTTCGGCTTGCTTCAAGATAGATGCATATTCTTTTTGATGTAAATTATCTCTATTGATGTGCTGCTGTTGAATGAACGAAGAAGCTAGCACTTCTGTAAAATCTTCTCCACCCAAATAATTATCACCAGCAATTGCTTGTACTTCCATGACATTTTCAAACAGTTCTACAATGGAAACATCAAATGTCCCACCGCCCAAATCAAAAATCAGAAACTTTGTTTCTGATTTTTGTTGATGAAGTCCATAAGCAGTGGCAGCCGCAGTGGGCTCATTGATCAATCGCTCTACCTTTAATCCAGCCAACTCTCCTGCACGTTTCGTTGCCTTACGCTGCGCATCATTAAAATAGGCAGGAACACTAATGACTGCCTCTTGAATAGGTTCTCCTAAATAGATCTCAGCATCTTGCTTTAAGGAGCGAATTATAAAAGAGGAAAGCTCTTCTGGCAGAAATTTATATTTACCTAACTGAAAGGTTTTTTTTGTTCCCATATAACGCTTGAACACCGCTACAGTCAACTGTGGATGACTAATTAAACGCTCTTTGGCAATCTGTCCCACTAAAATTTCTCCATTATCATTAACACTTATAACAGAAGGTGTCAGATTATTTTTCAAGTTATTTGGAATGATAACCGCGCCTTCTTCTGTCCAATAAGACACCAAACTGTTGGTCGTTCCTAAATCAATACCGATAATAGGCAATCGCTATTCCTCCTAATTATAATATCCAGCTAACTATCGTTTATTGGCTAATAGCATATATGGGAAATGAGGACAGGCTCCTTGTCCCTTAATGCCAATACGTTTTTAACTATCGCTCTATCAATTAACTAAAAGAGAAGCTACCATAATAAATTACAAACTAATTTATTATGGTAGCTTCTCTTTTATAAATGCCAAATCCTGCTATATTTACATTATAAGCATTATTTTACCAGGCAAGGCTCTGTACAATTCAAAGGTCTCTCTCAATACTATTTATCTTTTTATGAGGGACTGCAATAATATATGCACCTTTATATATCTTATCCGAATATAGGGCATCATACCACATATAATAAAAACGATCCGCGTTAAATGATGTTATGCCGCTAGGGTTGTTTACATTGGTCCAATTCGCTCCCGAATCAGCGAAAAATATAGTGTCACGCCCTTTTTCTGGTGCTTGGCTTCCGGCATAATAACCAGTAACAACTACCCAATGCCCCCCCAATCAGACCATTCAACTATCGTTGGTATTCCTTTTTTAAGATTATCTCTTATCATTTCTAAACTTCCATTTAAACCCCATCTAGCATCAAAACCGTTCTTCTCGAGGAATTCTACAATATTAGGAGCCATAGTTCCCGGCTGGGAAGAGTCTGGACTTCCTGTATTCATTTCTTGAGCAATCCTCATTTCTGTCGTACTATTTAGGTCTGCATCACTCAGCACATTATACCACCTCATTAATGACATTGCGGCAGCTGGTCCGCAAGTATAAGAAGTTGTTTGCTGATACCCTTTAACACCTAGTGAAACAAAAAATTCGCTTGGTTTTAGCTCATAATAATTGACTGCACCTAAAGAACTTGGCGGTCTTGTTAGCTTTTCTTCTGCAGATGTTATTGAAAATAAAGTACTTAAAAGAAATAATGTTAAAGCAACGATCTTGGTATTTTTATGAACATACATATAAAAATCCTCTCCTTTTAAGATCCGATCCAACGCTCAATCCCATTATATTCCAAATATTCCTTATTATCAATCTCATTGTTGTTATTAATCTGATTACAAGAATTCAAAACCTATCTTTACCATTAAACAAACGATATTCCAAGAGCCCACCGTGGAACACTGTGCCTTACAAATTAGTCACCGCTTGAATTAATGCCCCTGTCGCAAATGCTACTATCATACTTGTAAATGTACCAATCAGAAAATACTCAGCAAAATTCTTTTCCTCGAGTTTTTTGTATCTAGCAATTGTTTTTCCTGCAAGTACTAAACCAATCGTTGCATAATTCATCTGCAGTACTAGCGTTAGAATTAGAATTCTCTCTAAATTTCCTATTGCTTCGCCAGCATTCTTCTTTTCATTTTCGCTTATAGGCTCATCGTTTTTTAAATGAAGGTATTTATCTAATACCTTTTTAGTTATAACAGTGGCACCTTTAAAGTTAAATATATATCCTAATAGTATAGTAATACCTATAAATACCTTTTGCTTTGTTAGATGTAGAAATATAGGGTAATTATCTACTATAAAGCTGCCGATAGCATCAGCAAGCGAATTTATGTAAATGTCCTTTATAAAGGGGTAACAACTTACAATAAGAATAATGTGAGCTGCTTGATCAAACATAAATGACTCTAATCCTTTATCTTTTTTCTTATCATATTTCACTTTGCACTTATCTATGATCCAATGAGCTAAAGTTAAGAGAATAATTACCCACCATAAGTTATTATTTATATCAAGATAGGGTGAAAGCAATATAATATTTGCTGCCAGATAATGCTTAATATGCCTTAACATTGCTTTGGAACAAGTTTTCTTCTTCTCAGCAATAGCATCATCTTGCAAAATAAAGTCCGTTACGATGTGGCTGAGTAGCAATAATACTAGAATGACTTTTGCATCCATAGTAAATTTTCACCTCATTATCGCTTGAATATTTTCTGCTTAGTACATTTACAGTTCTAATTCTCTGAAATTCAAATGGCATCTGCTCCATCCTGTATTGCTTATAACAGGATTACTATCCTGTAAATAAGATGTACAAGTTTTATTGCCTGTTTTCTATACGCTGCGTACTTAATATTTTTGATAGTTATTTTTTGCAATGATCAATGTCTTTTAAGTAAAAGGATATCGTTCGCTTTGCATCTTCTACCTCGGATAGGTAGGATAATTTTATGATATCAGATACACTCTGTTGTTTAATTCCAAGTTCGTGTGCAATTGCTTCTTGAGTCAAGTCTTGACGTAAATATTCTAAAACTTGTTTTTGACGTTTTGTCCTTCTTTCTGTACATGATTCAATAAAGTAATTCAGTGAATTAATCATGCACATACCAGCCGAATCTGATTTATAGATGATCTTAGGCTTCTTTTTCTTAGCTTGCTCAATTGCATTCCGAGCGAAATGGAACGCTGGCCCATCCATTCCTATTGCCAGTTTAGGATTAATATCTGTAACAATTTCCCCAATACCAACTCCGAAAACAAGCTCAACTGATGCCATTTCTCTTTTTACAAAATCAATTACTTTTGGAGCAACATGTGAACACTTTAAGAGAACCTGGAATTCATCTCCAATGGTTACGGTGAAAGGCGATGCAATCTCTGATTGATACAGTTTATTAGCCTTCTCCGCCATGGCCAGGAATTTCGTTTGGACCTCTTGTCTATCTTCTAGCTTACGCGAACCAATAATATCACCTATGATAGCACAATAGAACATAATATCCCTCCACTAAGAAAATGAAATCCATCATTTATTGGATAAATTAAACACCGCTGCCTCTGAGTAATTTTATATTTTGTAGGCAGCTATTCACAAGCAATTTTTCTCATCACTAAAAACAGGACTCCGAAAGGCAGGCTCCTAGTTCCAATGAATTGCCTTTCAATCAGCATGGCAATTAAAAAGAAGCTGCCATAAATTTACTAACTACGTAATTATGAGTAGCTTCTCTTTATAAATGTTAAATCCTCTAAATTTCTATATTGCCTTTTTAGGATCGGTTCTTGACTTCATTATTTAGCACTTTGCAATAATGAAGTGTTATTTGAGAACAAATCGATTCAAATCATCCCATAGTAAAACCGATGAATTAGATGGAATTCCTTCAAAATCGTCAATAAAATCTTTGTAAGGCTTCACACCTAAATGAGTATATATTCCTTTTGCCCTATCATTCCCTTTAACAATGCAGATAGACATTTTTTCATATCCGTTATTGTAAGCATATTTACCAACTGTAAAAATCAGATTTTTCCCAATTCCACCACCTTGCACTGATTGTAAAATGTGCAAGGAATCAAGTAGCAAACATTTCTTTAAATCCTCATATGGCTTATATGCAGCAAAACCAATTATCATATTATTTTCGTCTACTGCAACAAAGGCTCCTTGCTTATCCTTATGAATATATGACAGCCACTTTTCTTTTGAATGCTCATATGTTATACCCTTCAAAAAAGAATCTGGTAAAATCCCTTGATATGTGGTCTTCCAATCATCAGTATATAACTTAGCAATCGCTTGTATGTTATGGTCTATTATTGGTCTAATAATCATTTATACTTTTACCGCCCTTTGGGTTACGGAATATTTATGTGAAATAATTTGCAGACAGTTCTAAAAACGCCTTCAAAGCCGGGGAAATCCACTTACCTTTATGATAAAGCAATTGTGTTTTCAAATTAAATGGCGGACCTTGCCAATCAAGCTCTATAAGCTCTTTTTTTTCTAAGAAATTTTTGACTGTAACTCGCGGCAGAACCGTAATTCCCAGATTACCCGCTACGAGTTGCCTTGTGATTTCAACACTATCTATTTCCAATATAGATTTAGGGCGGATTCCCTCCTTAGACATACTGAGTTCCAATAGCCTGCGATAGCAGCAATCCACTTCACCTAAAATCAATGTTTCATCCCTCAAATCGCTCACGGATATCTTCCCGCATTCCGCCAAACGATGGTGCGGAGCCCCGAACAGGCCAATTGGCTCAGAAACAGCAATTACGGGAACAAAGTCAGGATCAACGATCTGCTGGTCCAATAGCAAGCAAACATCAATCTCGTTTTCCCGTAAATCCTGCAAATAAGACTCACAATTCCCATATTTCAATATCAGCTCCACTGATGGGTATAGCCGATGATATTCTGCTAATAAGCTTGGTAATCGTGTCGATAGCAAAGACTCTGACGATGCTACTCGCAAAGCTCCTTGCGGCATATTGTTCAGTTCCGCCAGACTAATCATTTCGTTTGACAAGGATAGGATCGTTTGGGCATAGCCCATTAATTTTTGTGCTGTTGAAGTGAGAAATGTACGTCGACCAATTCGTTCAAAAAGGCGTGTTCCAAGCTCAGCTTCTAATGTACGTATCTGTCCAGTAATCGTAGACTGAGCATAGCCAAGCTCCGTGGCTGCTTTTGTAAAATTGCCGTGTTTTGCGATCGTTACAAATGTTCGCAAATCTCTTGTATCCACACTGAACCTCCTTACTCACTTCTTTTACAGAATCGTCAATTCAATCGGTTTATCCGAAGTTATTATCTTGTATTTCCAATTTTACTGATCGATTATTAAATGCTATTATAAACTAAACAGTGATCCAAAACAAGTTTACACTTAGGAGGTATTAAAGTATGCAATACCAATACATCAAGGCGGATGTCTTTACTGACATTCTATTCAGCGGAAATCAGTTGGCAGTTTTCCCTAATGCGGAAGGTCTGGATGATAAGACCATGCAACTTATTGCACGAGAGTTCAATCTGTCCGAAACTGTTTTTGTATTTCCTCCAGCCAATCGGAATAACACTCGCAAATTGCGTATCTTTACCCCGGGAACCGAGCTTCCCTTCGCAGGGCATCCAACCATAGGAACGGCTTTCATCCTGGCTGTAACGGGTGAGATTCCTCTGCGTGGCGAAATTACCGAAATCGTCTTTGAGGAGGGGGTCGGCGATATCAATGTATCAATTACCAGTAAAGACGGCAATCCCTCGTTTTCTCAGCTATCTGCCGGAATGCTTCCCAAATTCGGTCCAGCAGCACCTGCCGTAGAAGAAATTGCAAAGGTGCTATCATTGTCAGTCTCCGACATCACGTCAACCGAACATTCTCCACAGGCAATTTCCTGCGGCGTTCCCTTCTTATTCGTACCGGTTAATGACTTACAGGCGATCAAGCGGGCCAAAGTTAATTTGTCCGAATGGGAGCGCGTGCTTTCAAATTATTGGGCCCCTCATCTATATATTTTCACCACTCAAACAGAACGTCCTGAATCATCTTTCCATGCCCGAATGTTCGCACCAGCCATGGGTATCGCTGAAGACCCCGCCACAGGCGCCGCAGCGACAGCCTTTGCCGGTTACTTGGGTTCCCGAATCGCAGAAGGGAATACAACTTACACGTGTACAATCGAGCAAGGGTTCGAAATGGACCGTTCTAGCCTGATACAAGTAACGCTGCACAAGGAGGACAATCGCGTAACTAGTATTAAAGTCGGCGGCATGTCGGTATTAGTCGGCCAAGGGTTTATTCATGTTCCGAATAATCCAGAGTAATGAGGCAGCTTCCCTTTTAGAAATTCAAAATTTCACTATATCTTTGCATCATAAGCATTGTTTTATCAGGCTCTGCTTCAGGTTTCTTACTAATATACACTTTATCGAGTTTCTCCAAACGGTTGATAATGTTTTGATTTTGACTGAAATTCTTTTAAAGAAACAATTTTTTCATCGGAGTTAAACAAAATAATAGAAACACCATTAAATTCATCGCGAACCCCGTCAAAATCACACTCAAAATACCATTCCGCCACGGTGCAGTTTCCCTCATGTATGAAATGCTTTACTCTCCATTGCAAAACAGTTCCTCTTTTATTCCAATCGTTAAACCATTGTAAAATTTGGTTAATCCCGTGATATTCAGGTCCATAACATTCATTATAAAAAACTTCATTTGCAAATATTTCTTTTAATTGTCTCGCTTCTTTAGTAAGCCATAAATTAAAGTACTCTTGAATTTTATCTTCTCTTCTTTTCAAAAATTCTCACTCCTTACTCCAATCTATTCTTCAAGAACTGGTTCATTCTACTAGTTTTATATTCTTATAAGCTTTAAATGCAATCTATGTTAAGGCTTTTATTTTTAGCATCTACCCATCCCATACTCACATTACAACCAAGTTCATATTTAAGCATATTGCCTAGTTCTCTTTGAGCAGAAAGCATGTTATCCTTATTGATATCAGAAAAACCATCAATTGGAAAGAAAATATTTTTAGATTGAATAGAAGTTTTTCCTTCTTCACTTTGTCTCCATGTCCATCTTCTCGTTCTCACTGAATTACCAGCAGCATACACAATTTCATTCTTATCTACCGACTCTATCTCTGTGCTGCCAAACGGAATGAAATAATCCTGCTCCTTTGAAAAACGCAACGTCATTTCGCCATTCATTGCGTCAATGTCATGTGCTCCAATCGGAATTTTATATTTAAGCGATACGGCATTGCCCAGATCAACTGCTGTGTTAATATTTGGTACACCTTTTCCCTTAGCTATTCTCGTCAACAATGCTTCAATGGAGCACATGTATTTATTAGGATTTACATTCAGTTTACGAAAAGCTTCCCGGTAGCATAATACCTGTTCCATTTCTCTCACATTCACTCCTTCAAGAGAAGATTGACACAAAAGCATATTTTCCGCCAAAAGCTTTTGCATCTTCAAATTTGGAACAGTATTATCGATTCCATGTGCAATTACAACGGCAAAACAAACCGTATCAAGAGTTTCAAAAACTTTATCTTCCACTAAGAATTTCATAGAAACCTCCTAAACTAAATGAATGAGCAAAACCTTGCCATCCAGATCTATAGCCGTACCTAAAATACCACCAATGGCAAGGCTTACAATAAATAGAATAGGTCTGAATCACTAAGGTTCTCCTTTTTTAAAATATAACCATAAGGATTGTAAACCCTCTAGCAACTAGATGGTCAAGCACTATTTGTATAGAATCTGCATTGCAATAGAAAAAATAATTAGTAACGCAATCTTGTTATGATAGCTTTATAAGCAAGGAGGTATTGAAGAATGCTAGATAAAGATCATAAAGGATCTAGTAACAACATCCTTTTCACCATTGGAGAAATGGCTCGACTCTTTCACATGAATATCCGAACACTTCGCTATTACGATGAGCTCGGTATCTTAAAACCAGAATATGTAAATCCAGATACAAATTATCGCTACTATTCTACGAATCAATTTGAGCGCTTGAATACCATCAGATATTTGCGTGCTTTAGACGTGCCACTCGAAAAAATTTCTAATTTTTTCGACGAAAAAGATGTGAGTACCATTTTATCTATTTTTATGGAACAGCGTGAGAATGTCTTAAAAAAGCAAAAGCAGTTAGCACATATTGAAAAGAAAATTAGAAACCGCATTGAACAGATAGAAACCGCTCTATCAGCAGCGTATGGTCAAGTCATCATCAAGCATTTGCCGCAAAGAAAGATTGTATTATTAGAGAAAAATTTCACCCTTGCTGATGATTTAGAACTTCTGATTCGGGATTTAAGCAAGGAGCATTGTCTGGATGATGCCATTTTTCTTGGAAAAGTTGGTGTCTCTATTCGTCAGCAAGATTTGATTAAAAGACAATTTACACATTTTTCATCTATTTTTATGGTAATTGAGGCTGAGGATGATTTTCATAATGAAGATAGCGTATTGCCGGAAGGTTCTTATGCCACTGTTCAATATCAGGGTACTCATGATGAGGCTTCGCCGTATTACACTCTGCTGCTAAATCACATTAAAGATTCCGGTTTTCAAATCAAGGGGAATTCTGTAGAAATCACCATAATTGATTCAGGGATAACAAATGATTGTAATAAATTCGTGACAGAATTACAGATACCATTACAATAATTAGGTTCCTCGTCCATTCTGCCAGTTTTTCTTACTTGATTGTTACTTAAAATAAACCCCTTCTCCAAAGTCCTAACGTTACCATACCTGATACAGCAATACATAAAATAAGAATATACCAGAATCCATACTCACTTTGAAAAGGAAGCTCTAAATTCATACCAAATATCCCTGAAATCATGGTGGGTATTGTCAAGATAATGGATACAGCGGTGAACAGTTTCATAATTTGGTTAATATTATTTGAAATAATAGACGTGAAGGTGGACATCATTCCGGTGAGAATGTGACTATACATTTCGACCATTTCCATAGCTTGCTTATTTTCAATTATTACGTCTTCTAGTAACTCTTCGTCATCTTCATACATCTTAATTAAATGATTTAGTCGATTGTTATTACGTAAGCGAAGAAGTTTTGTCAAGACCATCCCATTGGATTTCAGTGACGCCCCAAAAAAAGTAAGACTTTTTTCTAGTTCTAGTAATTGATAAATTTCTTCGTTGCGCATAGAACGAAGTAAATCTTTTTCAATTTTTTCAGTCATGTTATTGATTTCTATTACAAATTTCAAATACAACGTAGCCGATTTATATAAAATTTGTAATAAAAAACGAGTTTTTTTATAAGTGCTGAACAACCGTGCATTTTCTGGGGTGAAATCTGATAAAATTTCATTGTTGCGTAAACAAACTGTAATGATATAGTTTGATGTCAATATAATTCCCAATGGTAGTGTATCGTAGCTATTTTGGCTGTACATAAAAGGAATGTTAGTGATGATTAATATATGATTCTCCTCGATTTCTAAACGGGGGCGTTCTTTATCGTCAAGCGCTGCCTTTAATAAGTCATGGGGTACATTGGCGGAAGCAGCAACTGCCTCAAGTTCTTCTTCTGTCGGATTGATTAGGCTGAGCCAGGCCCCTTTTTCTAAACTCAACAATGACAAACCATTAAGATGAGTGTCATTGCTTTTGTAAATTTTAAGCATAAAATTTATGTACCCTCCTAAAATGCTTGGCATAGTCACACCATTGACATTATGATTTGCAAATTTAGGTATTTTATTATAAAATTCCCAGATAAGTAACTGAGACGATGCAATAAAGAACCAGCTAAAGAAAATTTCCTTAGCTGGTTCCTTGTCTATTAAAGTCACGACAATTTTTTTGCCCGCTGTAACAAAGTAGTCTATATTTTAAACTTACCAACTAGCGTATTCATTGCTTCCGCCAGCTGAGACAATTGATAGGACATTGCAGTAAATTCTTGAATCGATGCTGTTTGCTCTTCGATTGCAGCAGCTGCTTCTTCAGACTGAGAGGCAATTTGTTTAGAAACTCCTGCAATACTTTGCGTGGAAGAAGCAATGCCAGAAAAACTGGCTGATGCCTGTCCATTAAGCTGCGCAATTTTTTCTACAGCGTCCTTGCTATTTGCGGACCAGTTCATTATCTCCTTAAGCGCCACAGCAAGTTCCTCAACGGCAAATTCAATCTGGTTCAACTCTCCCCCCAGCAAGGTATTCGCAGTATGAACCGTATCCACTTGCTGCTGCACTTGTAATATTTTATTCGTTACACTATTAGCCGCTTCGTTGCTTTGTTCCGCCAGCTTACGCACTTCTTCGGCTACTACGGCGAACCCACGCCCCGCTTCACCAGCTCTAGCCGCTTCTATTGCAGCATTTAAAGCAAGCAAGTTGGTTTGCCCCGAAATCGCTTTGATCAGGTCGATAATTTGGCTAATATCTTGGGAATGGGTGGACAACAAGTTGATGTTTTCTGTAACTTCTATCACTGTCTGTTTTAGCTTTTCTGTTCGGTCAGTTACTACCTCTATGTTTTCGCCGCCTTTATTTGCCTGTTTTTGCGCTTCTTCCGACAAGTTTGACGCCTCTTGGGCATGTTCAACCATCTTGGACATACCAGTCGCAACGGCTTCCGTATTGGTTGCTAATTCAGTCATATTCGTGTTTTGCCTGTGCGCGCCCTCCGCTACTCCTTGGACAGAAATAGCTACCTGTTCTACCGCTTTGCCACTTTCGTCACTAGCCTTCGACAGAGTATCTGCTAAATTCGAAACCTTGCGCGCCGTCTCTTGAGAAACCTGAATAATTTTTTGTATTTTTTCTATAAATAGGTTAAAGTGCTTGGTTACTTTGCCAATTTCATCTGGACGAGAGTCATCAAGTCGAATCGTCAGATCCCCTTCACCAGAGGCAACTTTGGCAAAAGAAGCTGCTAGAGCATTTATCGGTCTGATAACAGAGAAAATGATAACATATAACGCCAGAGCGGCAACCATAAAACCAAGAAGGGAAATAGCAATCTGAATTGTCTTTGAAAGAACAATCTTATTCTGAGAATTTAGGTCTAGCAGATCTACTAATTTATTAACTTCCGCCACATAATCAGGAACCATAGCATTTACTTTATCAACTCTTTCAGTTAAATCTGCCGAATTGGCTGACGCAGTTACAGCCATGATAACCTGCTTATATTCCTCCCAGTGCAGCTTAACCACTTCGTACTGTTTTCGACTGTCGCTATTAGCGATTGGAACTAAATTTAACGTCTTATCGCCTTTATTAAGCCCATCGATTATCTTGTCATATACTCCCATCTCTTGGACAATTTCATTTTTCAAAACTGTTTTCTGTTCAACAGGGGCAGCTTTATATTGATTGCTTAATAGTGCCAAGCGATAAGCACGGAAGCGTAAATTACCTGCTAAATTAATGGCCGGTGCATCACCCGCCAAGACGCCAAACGTATAAAAGTTTATTCCGAGCAACCCTACAATGAACACAAATAAAGTTAAGATGACTGCAAGTAATTTAGTTTTTATTAACACAACGTTCCCTCCCGTGAAATAGTTCATCGTAAGCGTTTCATAAAACACCTTACCAGAACCTGGCAGCTTTTTATATTGATTATATTTTTTTATGTTTCCTTAAGCAATGATATAGATCACAAAAGCGGGATATTTAAACTATTGAGCAAATATACATATCTATCCTGCCGATTGGTAAATGTATGATAGCAGCTATCTGTACTTCCCAAAACATTGCGAACGAAGATAACGCTTAATTTACTCGATAGTCGCCGTTTTCATATTTAACACAAAGAAAACGGCTATACTCGCAAACAAAGCCAAACACCCGCCTAATACAAACGGAGCTGCCTGACCTACGGCATCCCACAAAAAGCCTGCGATAAGGGAAGCCGGTAACAGGCCTATTCCCACGATTGCGGAATGAAGTCCCAAGGCGCTGCCTTTCAAATGCGGCGGAGCTGTTTCTGCTATTAATGCTCTTTCACCGCCTGCCGTAAGCGCTGTATACACGCCATATATTGCAAATAGTCCCCAAAAAGCAGAATTGGAACTTAATAAACCAATTCCGAGATATACGACTGCATATAAAAAATAGCCTGCACACAATGTATATTTATGTCCGACTTTATCTGACAAATTGCCAATAGGGTACGATAGGGCAGACGCAACAATATTAAAAATAAAATATAGCAATATGGCCTCTCGTTCAGAGAATCCTGCATGATATGCACGGAGCAGGATGAATGAATTGGATGAATTCCCAAGTGTAAAAATAAAAATGATAATTAAAAATAGCTTTAACCGCCTATCTAATGACTTCCACTTAAAATCCAGCTTTTTAGGTGCACTTTGCTTTTTTTCATCCCTTACAAAAAAGATACACAAAGGTCCTATTAAAGCTGGAATCATAGAGATTATAAAAATATTGCGAAAGCTGCTTTCATCAGAAAATCCCATCAGGAAAAATGCAAGCAGTATGCCGATAGAAGCCCCCATCATATCAAAGGCTTTATGTAATCCATACGCCTTCCCAAAGCTGCCATTTTCGGCGGCTTCGGCAACCAACGCATCTCTAGGCGCAGTTCGTATTCCTTTTCCGAAACGGTCTACAATCCGCGCAAGCAAAACCCCGCCCCATGTTACAGACAATAAAATAATAACTTTGTTAAAAAATGAAGCTATATATCCTATAAAAGCCAATTGCCTTTTGTTGTTATATTTATCCGCAATCATTCCTGAAAATAATTTTAATATACTTGCCAAGCTTTCCGCGATACCCTCAATCACACCTATAATTGCAGGCGAGACTCCCATTACAGAGGTCAGGTACAGCGGCAGGATTGGATAAATCATTTCGGTGCTTATATCCGTAAAAAAACTAACGAATCCCAGTATAACAATATTTGAGGCAATAAACTTCTTTTGCGGCTTTTGTTCCGGCATAAAAACTGCTCCTTCTTACAACATAATTAATTTCTAATCGGCCAAAAAATCTTAAAAGTCAATTTTTCAATTTCACGCTGTCGTTTATAACTGACCCGCAAGGTTGCGTCATCAGGCAAGGAAATATCTTCATTTAAATCCGGCAACAGTTCGTGGATATTTGAATCATTCGCTTTGAGCTTGTCAATCGATTCTCTTATCTGTTCTAATAAATCCGGCATATTTGCTTTTGTATCATTTGCAACCCGGTATTGTTCTGTTTGATTCAGATAATCGACAGAATTGCCCTCACCAAGCCAGTTTAACAACGCAATTTTGCTAAACCTCCACTCGCGCCCTATCTTTCTTGCTGGAATTCGTTCCTCTCGCAGCAGTTTAATCATCGTTCGCTCGCTGACACCGAAAAACTCCATTGCCTGTTCAAGATTTAGGATATCATTATCCATGTGACCATCTCCTTTCATGTATTTCAAGAATAACATATGGTTGTCGTTTGATCAATAAATAATATACACTTAATATGAATTTAACATTATTTAATAACATTCAATAATGTATTGCTTACTGCAGACTATCGGTAATGCGCTGTGCTTCTTTCCGATCAAACTCCTGCATCGAAAGACTGTTCTCCTACCGATCGTGTAGTCGCGCTCTCATAATGTAAAAAGAGGCTGTCGCAAAATGCTTTTTGAAAAAAAGCATTTTGTGGCAGCCTTCCTTTCTTGAGCAGATAAAATCCAGGCGAAAAAGAATAAACAAAGAAGCTCTTCTTCCGTTTATGCCCATAGCAAACAGAGGAAGCCTCTTCCCCAATAAAAAAGTCTATTTGTATTTGTCAGGCTGCTTTGGGAATATGCAAGTAAGTTCCACAGCGACCACTTTGAATTTTGTTGTGGAGTTTGTTTAGGTTATACCCCATGCACAGCAATAGAAACTCGGTT
>NZ_FOTS01000050.1:0-9812 GCF_900114615.1 Pelosinus propionicus DSM 13327
AATATACTTGTGTTACATCGTTAGTGATACGTAGCCTAAGCTACCTAATGTTAGAATGTTATTTTGAAAATTAAAGTAACATATTGTATACTAAAAAGCAAATAAGAAGCATGATATAGGACGTGATCAAAATCGAATATGTAGAACCAATACGATGCAAGACCCAAATCAATCAACTTAAAAACTATTTAAAGAATAGGAATTTGCGCGATTACTTACTTTTCGTCTTAGGGATTAATAGCGGCTTGCGGATATCAGATTTATTATTACTAACGGTAGCCGATGTAAAAGGTAAAGATCGCATCTTACTTAGGGAGAAGAAAACAGGAAAAAGTAAAGATTTTCCCCTGTCCGATACATGTAAAAAAGCAATTGATGAATATCTTAAAACCGTTCAAATAAGCGATGGTTGCCTATTTAAAAGCAAAAAAGGTAATTGGCCAATTACTCGGGTGCAAGCCTATCGAATTATTAATAGTGCAGCAAGAGAAATCGGCATTAACGACGCCATAGGCACCCATACACTACGTAAAACATTTGGATATTGGGCACACAAAAAAGGCGTAGATATCACCAAAATTCAAAAACTGCTGAATCACTCTGCCCCTAATGTAACATTAGCTTATATCGGAATTACAAAAGACGAATTAGATGATGTATATATTAATCTAAATTTATAAAAAGCTGCGTTTTATAGCAGATTTTAGCCATAAATAAATCTTAATTCCTTGAAAAAAAAGGATAATTAGAAAAAATGACGTAATATGTTTTATTATGGGAATTTTCCAGTTGACGTAACACAAGTATATTGTGTTACGTTATATCGTGAAGAAATTACGCCCTAAAAAAGCGCACAAAATGGAAGAGCAGCTTCCTTTTGTGCGCTCTTTTATTACTTAATTGTTGTGACTACGCAACTCCCCAAACGATTTAATTCCATCTTTTCCGTATGATAATTCATAAGAGTATTGCGGTGACCCACACTTATAATTGCTGCATTTGGCATGGTACTAACGATCATTTTATACATAGCTTGCTCTGTACTTTCATCTAAGGCAGATGTAGCTTCATCCAGAAACAACCAATTTGGTTTTTGCAACAGTACTCTGGCAAAAGCTACCCTTTGCTGTTCCCCTAATGACAGCGTATGACCCCAATCGGCTACAATATGCAATTTATCTGTTAAGTGAGGCAGTCTACACATAACCAAAGTTTCCCGCATCACCTTATCCTTGTCTTCTTTGATGATATCTGGATAAACTAACATCTCTCGTAAAGAACTATAAGGCAGATAAGACTTTTGAGGAACAAACATTACTTTTTGTTTATCTGGCACTATGATTTTGCCAGAGGCATAGGGCCAAATACCAGCAAAAGTACGCAGCAATGTACTTTTCCCGCAACCGGATTCTCCCATAATTAATAGTTTATCAGCAGGTCTTATCATTAACGATAAATCCTTAATTAGAAGAGCCCCATCTGGTAAAAAGATTTGAAGATTGCATGCAGAATATACTGAGGCGTTTTCCCGGGAAATATTTAATTTGTATGCTCTAGGCAATTGACCGCGAACCATCTCCATACTTACTAAGAAATTATTAAGACGATTAACGACCGCCCGCCACTGGGCAAGGAGTGTAAAGCTATCGACAACAAAGGAAAAGCCTGTTTGTACATGTCGATAAGCATCTACAATCTGAAACATTTGCCCCAAATGAATCTGACTGGTAAAGTAACGAGGAGCTGCTGCAATCGAGGCGAAAATAGAAGAAATTTGCGTATAAGAAGACGTTAACCAAGTTAATGACCTGCGAACTTTCATAATCTTTCGATAGGTAGCAACAATCTTACCGAATCCTTGATGAAAACTCCATTTTTCTTGCTTTTCGCCGCCATATAAAGCAATGCTTTCTGCATTTTCTCTTAACCGCATCAAGCTAAAACGAAAATCAGCTTCAAAGCGCTGCTGGTCAAAGTCTAATTTTACCAAAGGGCGCCCTGTTTTAACTGTCCAATAGGTTCCACCCATAGCATATAACATAGCTACCCAAACTAAATAGCCTTGTATAGGGATTTCAAATCCAGCAATGGATAGGGTAATTATACCTGATAAATTCCACAAAATCACAATAAACGACAAAATAGTTACTAAATCCTGCAAGAGGTCTAACGAAAGCCTAAGGGTCAGCCAAACAAACATCTCAATATCTTCACTAATACGTTGGTCAGGATTATCCATATCATGCTCTTGAGAAAGCTGTAATAGATAGTAGGTTTTATGAGCCAGCCAATCGGACAAGTATCGTTCTGTCATCCACCGGCGCCATCCAATATGAAGCATCATTCGAGTATAAATTTGATAGCCTCGAACTACAACTAAACAAGCTGCTAAGATGCAATAATGACCAATGGATTCCATAAATCCTTGATAATTATGACTTTGTATAACCTCATAAAAATTCACCTGCCAGGTATTAATCAAAACTAACATATAAACAATTCCCAGATTCAAGGTAATTACAGTAACGAGCAATCCCCAGGCTGACCACTTTTCTTCTGAAAACCAATAGGATCTGGCAATTTTCCAGCTAGTTAATAATAAGGCGGCTTTCCCTCTCCCCATATCGTTCTATCACCTCCTTATTGTATATTCACTTAGCAGTAAGGCCATAACAAAAACTTAGAAATTTTGCCACTTGCCTAGGCATCTTCGATACACCAAGTGCTTCTTTCAGATCAGTAGGGGATTGCTTCGCTATGCTCGCAATGACAAATTGTTAATGATAGTAAAAAAAAGTACGGTTATACCTAGATAAGCATAACCGTACTTCCTTTAACACTTATACATGAAAGAGAAGATTCTTTCTTCTCTTTTTTTAAATAGATGCTGATTTCCTACTAAGCAGAATTAAAGCGAAATGAAAGCATTTTCAAATAATGAGTCGAGGGATGAAGATCCAAGGATTTTTTTGACTCTAGCAAAGAAGTAACAGAAAAAATTTGCTGTACTTTGATTCGTCAAAGGCAACAGTATTGCTGTTGCTTGTTTATATTGTTCAACTCCAGCTTCTGCATTAACATAGGGATAAAAATCTAAAGCAGTTGCTGCATTTTTCACGAGTGAATCACTAGGATTGCTGCCATCAATCTCTATACTTTGCGTAAAAGAAAAGTTCGTCAAGTTTTTTTCCACCCATACTTCATACTTTTTGTGCCCATCGAAAAGTTGACAATTTGCATGATGAGGCACACACATATCTTGTACCAAGTGAGCAGCAGCCCCTAAATAAAAAATGGAACTTTCAATACAGCCTTGCCGTAAATATTTGATCGCTATAGAAAAAAACTGCTGATAATCACAAGCTGCATTGGAAAAATGCCAAAATCCGCGGCGAGTAGTCGGATGTAGGAAATGGTGGATATTCTTCCAGTTCAGATCAGCCCAAATTACACCATTCTGAAGGGATTGATAGTATGCAGCAAGCAGCATCGCCTCTTTTATAAATCCATTCTTCTGTAAAATTCCTAACGCTTGATCATTGCAATATTGGTGAGTAATACAGTAAGAAGAATCAATTTGCTGACATGCTGGATTCTCAAAAAAAGATATGGTTCTCAAACTTGTTTCAACTACTGCTTTAAGCATTATTAAACACCTGCTTTCCGCCAAGATTCCAATCCAGTATATCTTTTTCCGGAGTTTCCAATAAGATCATTTATTCTTTCAGCTATTTTTATGCCTGCATGATGAGGGCTTATTTCCCTACATTTATCTTGCATTTCTTTTAATACTGTTGACTCTTTATCAAAAATTGCTGCAACTTTTATTGGAATATGATTTTCTTCTTTTACCCAATAAGCAGCTCCTTGCCAATGCAGGTAAGCGGCATTTTCTTCTTCCTGCCCCGGTAATGGGTTAAGTAAAATCATAGGTAAATTGACAGCTAAAGCTTCGCTGCAAGTTAGTCCCCCAGGTTTTGTGATTAATAGGTCTGCTTCCTTCATGAGAAAGGCAATATGAGGCGAAAATGGTAATATGGTAATTTGATTTTGTAATTCTAGAGCTAATATTTTTAGACGTTTTTGCAGTTTTTCATTCTTTCCCGCCACGACTGTGATATGAGTGTGATTTGGGAGTTGTTCCAATCTTCGCAAGGTTGCTTCCATGGACCCAAAACCTAAACCTCCACCCATCACTAAAATTTGAGGAGCCTGTATTCTTATGCTCCTGTCAGCAGGTTTAAAATTTCGATTTACAGGAATGCCAGTGGCAGTAATATGCTGTCTTTGAATCCCATATTGTTTTAATTCATTGACCATCATTTGATTTGCTACAAAATAATGATCAACATCGCTTGTAATCCACCAAGGATGTACCGTAAAATCAGTAATAATGCCGGCAAGAGTGAAATGATTACCACTCTTATGCCGCAGGGCAGAGGCTGCCCCAAGTGGAAAGGGATGCGTACATATAATGCCGTGAGGACGGTACTCAGAAATTAAGCTAGCCATCATCTTTTGATTGGCTGCGTTAATAAAATCTATTATTTTACGTGTCTGTTTATTTTCTGTTATCCGATAAAGACCCTTATACAGGTTAGGGGCAACTTTCAAAATTCCATAATAGGATGATTTCATGAGGTCCATCAACTCAATTTGCAGTCGATTTAAAGCAGGGAATCGAAATTGACCAGCCTGTAAAAAGTCAACAATTGTTACATTGCAGGAGTCAGTCGCCTGCAGCTCTTCACCTACTGTCGATGCGGCTTGCATATGTCCATTGCCTATTGACGCTGAAACAATGAGAATCTTTTTTGATTTCATAGTCCCACCTCTTACTGTAATTTCTCTCTATATTGACAATATCATAACCGTAATTAAAAAAAATTAGGATTACATTAACATTTCGTTAATATTATCCCTTGTTACTTTTCATACCTATAAGAAAACAGACCGTTTCCTCATAATGAGAAAATGGCCTGTTTTTTTATTACATTATTCATATCGTAAGGCTTCAATCGGATCAAGCAATGCTGCTTTACGAGCAGGGTATATCCCAAAAAATAAACCAATGAAGACAGAAAAGGCAAATGCTGCCACAATAGCCAAACTAGAAATCACAGTATTCCAGCCTGCGACGGATGAAATCCCATAGGATGCACCAATCCCTAAGGCAATACCAAGTACTCCTCCAGTAACACTAATTACAATGGCTTCAATTAGAAATTGCAATAAGATATTTTGGTATCGTGCTCCCAGTGCTTTTCGTATACCGATTTCTCGTGTCCTTTCTGTAACTGACACCAGCATGATATTCATAATACCAATACCGCCTACTAAAAGTGATAATCCTGCGACAACGGCTAACAATGAAGTAATCATGCTGGTAGTTTCATCAGCAGCCGCCATGATCGCGACCATATTACGCACTGTAAAATCATCCGGGGTCGTTGTCGGTAACTTATGACGAGCCCGCAGCAATGTTGTAATGTCATCTTGAACTTGATAAATCACATCCGTGCCGGTTGCCTGAACGTTAATGTTTTGAATGTACGTAATACCCATCAAACGTTCCTGTGCCGTCTTCAGTGGAATGATTACCGTATCATCCTGATTTCCTCCTGCAGATTCTCCCTTGGCTTCTAATACACCAACTACCCGAAAGGGCGCATTGTTAATGCGGATCGTTTGTCCAATTGGAGTTCCACCATTAAACAAGTTTTCTGCTACAGTTTTTCCCAGAACTGCAACCCTTGCCCGAGTTTCTAGATCCTGATTCGTGAAGAAGCTTCCTTCTTCTATATTGTAATTCCGTATTCCCTGAATATCTGGAGTTGTCCCCTGAATACTTGTAGTCCAGTTCTGATTGCCAAATACCACCTGATAGGAACGAGTAACTGCCGGTGCAACCAAATTAATGCCAGCTACTTCTTGGGATATTGCTATCGCATCTTTCTCATTCAAGGTGATGCTGGACCCTGCCGCTTGCCTGGATCCTCCAGCATTCGATGCGCCAGGTGTTACCACAAGCAAATTACTGCCGAGTCCTGCAATGGAAGTTGCGACTTTATCTTTGACTCCCATTCCAATGGATACCATTGCAATGACTGCGCCAACACCAATGATAATTCCAAGCATGGTGAGCATTGCTCTTAATTTATTTGCTTTAAGCCCTGCTAAGGCGATAGAAATACTTTCACTAAACACAAACTCACCTCACTTTCCATTCATCCCGTTCGATCAGTCCATCACGAACATAGACAACCCGCCCAGCATACTCGGCAATGTCAGGTTCGTGGGTAACCAGAATGATGGTTCGTCCTTGGGAGTTTAACTCTGAAAAAATATTCATAACCTCGTCACCAGACTTAGTATCAAGGTTGCCTGTTGGCTCATCTGCCATAATAATGGTGGGATCATTTACTAATGCTCTGGCAATCGCAACACGTTGGCGCTGACCGCCAGAAAGTTCATTTGGCTGATGGTTCATCCGTGATTCAAGACCAACCATTCCCAAAACCTGTTCTGCACGTGCCAATCGTTCTCTTTTATCTACTCCAGCATACACCATGGGCAAAGCCACATTCTGCAACGTAGTCATTCTGGGCAAAAGATTAAAACTTTGGAATACAAAGCCTATTTTTTTGTTTCTGGTGATGGCAAGCTGATCATCATTAAGCGTTGCTACTTCTTCTCCATCCAGCATATAAGAACCCGCTGTCGGCCGATCTAAGCATCCTAATATATTCATTAGTGTTGATTTACCTGATCCAGACGGTCCCATAATAGCTGTAAATTCACCCGGACTTATGCTTAAATTGATTCCCGCAAGGGCATTTACTCGTTCTCCGCCTAGCTGATAAACCTTAGTAACTTCCGAAAGTAAAATTGACAAGATAAGCCCCTCCTTTACATGCCACCAGGACCACCGCCAGGCCTTATTCCGCCCTTGGTTGAATTTGTTGTTTGGGTTGTTTGCGTTGTTTTAGCCGAAGATGCCACGATTTCATCGCCCTCGGATAATCCACTCACAATCTCAATTTTACTATCGCCTGTGATTCCAGTAGTAACAGATACATTTTGCGAGATATTTTGTTTGACGACTACTACATATTGCCCATTATTATTGGATTTTACAGCTGCTAACGGCACAATCAAGGTATTTTTGCTTTCTGCAACATGGATAGAAACCCTGGCTGTCATAGTCGGTTTTAGTAAGTTTTCAGCAGCATCCACATCGACTAATACTTTATAATACACTACATTCGATACAACAGTAGCTTTTTGCGAAACATTCGATACTACTCCACTGAAGGTCTTGGTCGGATATGCATCGACTGTAAATGTCACCTTTTGCCCAACTTGTATTTTTCCAATATCGGATTCATCTACCTGCGTTTCAATCTGCATTTTGGACATATCTGCGATTGTCAGCAGTACCATCGGTGTCGATACCCCAGGTGCTACTGCTTGACCAGCAGGAGTTGGTTTACCAATAACTTGTCCATTAATGGGAGATCGAATCACTGTATCATTCAATTGAGATACCGCGTCTTCATAAGCTGCTTGAGCTACACTGTAATCACTGCGGCTCGTATCAAGCGCCTGAGTCGTTACGGCTCCAAGAGCTTCTAAATGCTGAGTACGCTCATAGATACCTGCCGCATTAGCTAACCGAGCCTGTGCTTGAGATACAAGTGCCTGTAGATGCGTATCATCCAGCGTCAATAGTACCTGTCCTACTGATACGCTATCATTTTCCTTTACCTTTACTTCTTTTATCAGACCTGTGATTTTAGAACTAACATCAACGAGATTAACTGGTGAAATTGTACCTGTAGCTGAAACCATGGAAGAAATATCGCCACGCTCAACGGATACGGTTGGTCCTACCTGAGCAGGAGTTGTTTTCCCTTTGTAGATATAAATGGCACCGCCAATTGCTGCTACAACGACCATTCCAACTATCCACACTTTATTCTGAAGAATTTTTTTCCATACCAAGAACATTCTCTTACCTCCTGCTTATCATTAACAGCATTAAGGCTGCACTCATTCAATGCCTGCTCCAATCGCTTTTTGTAATTTTGCTTTATTTACATTGTAATCATATAAAGCTTGCGTAGCGTTGGTTTCGGCTTGCGTAAGAGCCACTTGTGCATCAATAACATCTAAGTTGGTACCTACACCGGCATAGTATTTTGCTTGGGAGGCTTTAAGGTCTTCACTTGCTTTGTCTACTGCTACTTTTGAAGTTTCAATACGAGCCTCTGCTTCTTTCATGCTCAAATATGCTTGACGCACTTCTAATTCAACTGCAGTGCGAGTTTGTTGATCGGTGTGGCTGACTTTATCCATATTTGCCTGGGCTTCTTTGATTTTGGCATTGGTCACACCAGCATCAAAGATATTCCAGCTGGCAGAAACTCCAACCGTCCAATTACTATTGTCACCAGGAAATTTAGAGCCGCTCCAGCCTTGTGTACCACTTGCTGATACCGTTGGCAATTTTCCGCTGTCAGCAACTTTAATACCTGCTTTTGCTGCATTTATTGTATCTTGAGACTGCATAATTTCTGGTCTTTTTTCTTTTGCCATTTGAATACTATCTTCCAGAGACATATCATATGAAGCAAAAGCAAGATCGTCTTTCATAGTATTCTGACTATCGAGAGGCAAACCTATAATATTATTAAAAGTCGCAATGGATACATCATAAGCATTTTGCGCCTTTGTCAAATTTTGTTGTGCATTAGCCAACTCAACTTCTGAACGAAGCACATCAGATTTAGCAATTGTTCCTACTTGAAATTGAGCTTGAACATTCTTCAAATGCTCTGACAAATTATCAACCGTCTGCTGATTTACTTTTACGAGTTTATTGTTTTGCAACACACTAAAATAAGCAGTCGTAGTATCTAACTTTACCTGCTCTTTCGCTTTTACTACACCAACAGTAGCGATATTTGCATTGTATTTTGCCTGATCAATCAGTCCTTCTGTCCTTCCACCAGTATACAAAGGCCAGCTTGCACGAAGAGAAGTGCTAAAATTATCACTAGAGGATGCTGCTCCTGCACCAGATGCCCGATTATTACTATTCGACAAGGAGAGATTCGGCATTTTGCCAGCTTCATTTTCCTTTATACCCCAAACCGCTTTCTCTTTATCAGCAATTGCCATCTTAATGGATGGATTATTTTCCAATGCCAAAGCAATGCTATCATCTAAGGATAGCTCAGAGGCAGCAGAAAAAGGTATAGCGGTATTGAAAACCAGCAAGCTAGTTGCCAGTAAAACAGCAGGTTTCACGAAGGCTTTCTTTCTTGACATTTCTATGTGTCCTCCTTAAATTTGCTCCAAGTCAGTATTCCTGACCATTGAATTCATTCTACTGTTCTTTTTTTTGATTTTCTTTAGATTCCACTTGGTAAGTACTGTATGAGACCAGAGCTGCAAGTACCGCGCTTTGTGTCCTTTAAACATACAAAAAAAAGGAGCTGTCTCAAAATAGGTTTTTAAAACCTATTTGAGATAGCTCTTTCTTTGTATCCCTAACCGAATAGGGTATTTTCTCTTTTTTGCGAATTAAGTGGAGTAAAGTAGGCATAGCAAAGCTAGAGGAGCATTATGCCCCTCATAAATTGCTGTGCCTGCAACCTTTTAGGCGGTCTTTTTTTCGTGTAGCATTTTTCCGCACCGTTGTTGCTGTATTTTGTTATGTAGTTTATTTAAGTTATAGCCCATCGCCAAGAACAAGAATTCAGTCCTAACGCTTTGCTTGCCACGCAGCAAGAATCTTCTAAATCGAT
>NZ_FOTS01000050.1:9822-38356 GCF_900114615.1 Pelosinus propionicus DSM 13327
AAATCTTAATTCCTTGAAAAAAAAGGATAATTAGAAAAAATGACGTAATATGTTTTATTATGGGAATTTTCCAGTTGACGTAACACAAGTATATTATGTTACATTGCTAATGCTGCCTTTTGAGGAGGAATGAGATGCTTCAAAATTCAATTATAGATGACGATATCATATTTCAATACCCTTGTAAAACTCGGTTAGAAATAACAAATTATCTATTAACCTTAATTCATCAGCATGATGTAGATACTGCTAGGCACTCTTATAATGTTGCAAATATAGCTGTTCGCTTTGCAAAAAGACTTAATCTTTCTTCTCAAATGGTTAAAGATATATCCGTTGCTGCATTGCTTCATGATATTGGGAAAATAAAAATTCCACGACGAATTTTAAGTAAACCTGAAAAACTAACAAATAGTGAATTTGAGATTATGAAAAGGCATTCGCAATATGGTTTTTTAATTTTAAGCAAGATACGCCCGTTACAACACATAGCAGAAGCTGTTTGTTGTCATCATGAAAAAATAAATGGAAAAGGTTATCCTAATGGCAAAGCCGGAGATGAAATACCATTCATTGCACAAATATTAAGTATTACAGATGTGTATGAAGCTCTTACGACAGACAGGACCTATCGGAAAGCAATGTCCCAGAAAGAAGCTCTTCAAGTGATTAATAGTGGCAGGGAAACGCATTTTAATTCAGTATTGGTTAATATGTTCTTATTAGGAGGGTGCTAGTGGTGGAGTTCCATGAAAAAGTGGAGTTTCTCATCGGGCTGTTGCGGGAAAAAAATAACAATGGCTATAATGAAGAAGCATTCAAGCAATTGGAAAACCTTTTAGAAGAATATGCACGAGATTATAAGCCGCAATGCTATGCCAAAAAAGCAAAGTAAATACTCTTGATTGTTAGGAGAACTATAAGCTATACAGCCTACTAAAATTTCTATCAGTAATGGTAGGCGATTTTCTATTGTAAATGACATAGTGGTCTTGCACATTCACTGTGATAAAATAATAAGTAGATAACATAGCCTAGCAAGGTAAGCAGGAGGACGTAAATGATCATAGCTGGTACATATCAACATTTTAAAGGTAATTTCTATGAGGTGCTGATGATTGCAAAACATAGTGAAACACAAGAAGATTATGTGGTATATCAAGCCCTATACGGAAATAAGGGAATGTGGATACGCCCTTTGACGATGTTTGAGGAAATGGTTGAGTTTAAGGGACGTACAGTAAAACGGTTTACATACATTGAGCAATCAAGTATGAGTGAAAAGAAATAGTTTTTCTGGCTGAAGAAGACTAAAATGCTAATGGATTATACGTCCATCAGCATTTTAGTCTTCTTTATCGTATGGATGGACAGATTAATTCGATAATTGCCATGTACTAAAATAGCATCGAGCAACTGGTTAAGTTCCTGTTGGTTTGATAAAGCTGCTTTTAGCCAATAGCAGCCTTCACCGCTAATTCGATAAGCTTCTTTAACTGCTTCTTGCGTTGATAGAAAATGTTGAAATGCGGTATGGTTTGTGGATTTCATAAATACAGTAATAAAAGCCAGCAGGGGTTTGCCAAGCTTTTCTTGGTTTAGTGTAATTGTAAAATCTTCAATGATTTCTCTTTATACGCGCAGCGACTGCTTGACCAGTTAAATGCACCAACTTGCCAATTTCCTGCCATTGCATGCGAGAGTTGTTTTGTAGACATTGCAGTATTTTCCAATCTGTTTGATCAAGCATCAGATCATTTCCTTTCATAATGTAAGTAAAATGAGATCAATTGCTTCACGGTACAATTGTTAAGATCGCAGTTATTCGTCATAATAAGAATAGGAATGATAAATAAAGGCAGGAGTGTATATGGAAATTCAATTAATAAGACATGCTACTCTATTAATAACAATCAATGATCGATTGTTACTGGTTGATCCAATGTTAAGTCCGGCAGAAACTATGCCGCCTATTGTCAATTCAACAAATGAACGGCGCAACCCTCTTGTTCCCATCATGAATCCTCAAAATTTTTTGCAGAAAATTGATGCTGTACTATTGACTCATACACATAGGGATCATTTCGATGATACTACTGCTCAGTTAGTGCCTAAAGGTAAGCTGATTTTCTGTCAGCCGGAAGATGAGATAAAATTACAAGCAGAGGGTTTCTCTAAGATTATACCTGTTCATGAGGAATACCAGTGGGGAGAGATCACTTTGATTCGTACGGGAGGGCAGCATGGGACAGGGGATATTGGTGTTAGAATGTCGCCTGTATCCGGTTATATTTTGCAGGTTAAGGGAGAGCCAATCCTTTATATCGCTGGCGATACGATTTATTGTGCTGAAGTAGAGAGGACAATTCGGAACTATCATCCTCATATAACCATTGTGAATGCAGGAGCAGCACAGTTTAGTACAGGTGATCCAATCACCATGACGGCCCAAGATATATCCGCTCTTTGCAAATATGAAAGAAATACTACCGTTGTTGCAGTTCATATGGAGGCTATTAATCACTGCCTTTTATCGCGAGAACAACTTAAATTACATGTTGCAGCAGAAGGTCTAGCTGAGCGGGTTCTCATTCCTGCAGATGGTGAGGTAGTAGTGTTTACAGTATAATCACTATAATGCATTAAAAAAATGTCATTGCGAACGCTAGTGAAGCAATCTCCTTTTTGTAAAAGGTTGTTTTGTTATTGTTTGTTATGACATTATTTTTTTGTCGTTTTTTACTACAATTATTTGCAAAATTCTTCTAAAAGGAATAAAATTTCTATGTAGCGTATAGTAAGTAATTTTCAGATTCACACTATATTAATTGTATAGGTATGATATAATTTATTTCTTGGGGGACTTATGGAAAGTATATTTCAATATGTAATTTATTTAATTGGAATATGGGGATATCCTGCAGTTTTTATTGGCATGGCTTTAGAAAGTGCAAACGTACCCATTCCCAGTGAATTAATTTTTGGTTTTGCTGGTTATCTTGTCTTTTTGGGCAAGATGGATTTTAATACAGCTGTACTAGCAGGTGTGGCAGGAGGACTAGCCGGATCAATTGTATCTTATTTAATTGGCTATTACGGAGGGCCGCCTTTTGTTACCAGGTATGGCAAATATGTTTTTGTGTCGGATGAGAAAGTAACTATGGCACAAAAATGGTTTGATCGTTATGGATTGCTTGCAGTATTGGTGGCACGGCTGCTGCCAGTGATTCGTACATTTATTTCTTTACCTGCGGGCTTTGCGAGGGTTCATTTTATTAAATTTATAGTGTATACTATTTTAGGATCTGTACCGTGGACCATTGCGCTTATCTATGCTGGAATGATGCTGGGAGCCAATTGGGAAGTGATACGCAGTGTTGGACATGAGGCCAGCTTACTGGTAGCTGGTGCTTTGGTTGTGTTAATGATCTATTATATAATCAAAAAACGTAAGAATGCTTGAGCAGAAAAAGGGAATCGCAGCATTGCATTGTAGGACTAGGCAAGCATTACATTACGAAACAAAGGATACATGATGACGGAAGAAAATGAAAAAAATAATAAGAATAAAGGAAGTTCCAATTCTTTTCTAAAGGGCACCTTAATATTAACGATAGGTGGCATTGTTGTTAAAGTAATTGGCTTTTTAAACTGGATCATCCTGTCACGGGTTTTAGGCGGTGAGGGGATTGGACTGTATCAAATAGCTTTTCCTATCTATCTTTTGGCATTAAGTGTCTCTTCCGCAGGGATTCCCGTTGCAATTTCCATTATTACTGCGGAGAAAAGAGCCTTAAATGACTTTATTGGTGCAAATCGTGTTTTTCGCATTTCATTAACCGTATTAGTATTAACAGGGCTGTTCTTTAGTTTATTATTGTACTTTGGTGCTGGTTTATTGATTGAATATCGCTTCATCCGAGATCCACGGGCGTATTATTCTTTGTTAGCATTATCACCTGCGGTGTTCTTTGTTACGATTTTATCTAGTTATCGAGGATATTTGCAAGGCTGTCAGATTATGACGCCGACAGCTGTTTCTCAAATTGCAGAACAATTGGTAAGAGTTATCACTATGCTGATATTTGCCAGCTTATTACTGCCAAGGGGACTCGAATATGCAGCGGGCGGGGCGAGCTTAGGGGCTGCTCCAGGAGCTGTTGCAGGTCTTTTAGTATTGATTTATTATTATATGAAACTGCAGAAACAAAGTAGAAAACAAGAAACAGGACAAGTTTCACAAGGGCTGCAGGAATCAAGTATGAGCATTATAAAACGGATCATCAAACTTGCCCTGCCAGTATCCTTGTCAAGTATTATGCTGCCCATTGTTGCCAATTTCGATTTGTTTATTGTTCCAGTCAGGCTGGAAGCGGCAGGATATACGGTCGAGCAAGCTACAGAATTATTTGGCTATCTAACGGGGATGGCGGTACCTTTGCTCAATTTATCAACGATTTTAACGGCTGCTTTAGCAACTAGCTTGGTGCCTGCCATATCGGAATCCTTTTCTTTGAGGAATATCAAACGAGTCTATCAGCAAACCGCTGCTGCTATGCGTGTCTCAAGCTTAGTTACGATTCCTGCGTTTGTTGCATTGTGGATTTTGGCAGAACCCATCTCTCAAATGGTGTATAATGCACCCCAGGCGAGTCATTCTATTAGCATTATATCCATCGGGATTGTTCTTTTGGGGATACATCAGGTAACAACAGGAGTATTGCAGGGGATGGGAAAAACGGCGATTCCAGTGATTAACATGGGATTGGCTGCTGTCTTTAAAGTGATTTTAAATTGGACGCTTACAGCAATCCCGACTCTAGGTATCAAGGGAGCCTCCTGGGCAACAGTCGCAGATATTGGAATAGCGGCAGCATTAAATATTTATTTCGTACATCGGCATGTGGGATATGCTCTTGATTTGAAAAGTTTAATTAAACCAAGTATAGCAGCAGTTACTATGGGCGGTGCAATTTACTTTAGTTATGATGCTATGATGGCAGTAACGGCGCATATTGCTTTGTCTACATTGACCGCAATGGCCTTGGGCGTTGTGGTATATGGCGGCGTATTGTTAGTCATTGGCGGCATCAGTGAGAACGATATGAAGCAAGTTCCTATGATTGGATCGCGCTTAATTCCTTTATTGCGTAAATTTGGAGTACTTAAGGAGTAATGTATGATTAGAAGCGTACTTTTTGATTTAGATGGGACCTTGCTGCCTTTTCATATGGATGAATTTATGAGAGCCTATTTTTCTCATTTGGGCAAGAAGGTTGCTCATGTAATGGAACCAAAGCAGTTTATGAAGCAGCTGCTTGCTTCCACTGGAGCAATGATTGCTAATGGGGATGGGAAGCAAACAAATCAGCAAGTTTTTTTTAAGCATTTTTTTACGACTGTGGATTTGGCTGAAGAAGTTCTGCTGCCGATCATGAATGAATTTTATGAAAATGAATTTTCTTTATTGCAGGAAGTAACTAAAAGGGATACTGCTGCTCGTGTGGCTGTGAATACTGCTCTTTCTTCCGGTTTGGATGTAGTAGTGGCTACCAATCCTATCTTTCCACTGGTCGCTACGCAGCAGCGGCTGGAGTGGGCTGGATTAGGTGATATTACATTTAAACTGATTACTACTTACGAAAACTCACATTTTTGTAAGCCCAATACTCAGTATTATGAAGAAATTGTCGGAAAGCTTGGCTGTCAGCCTAACGAATGCCTGATGGTTGGCAATGATGTGGAAGAAGATTTAGCAGCAGCTAAAATTGGTATGAAAACCTACCTTGTTACAGATTGCCTAATTAATGCAAAAGAAATTGATTTTATAGCTGACTATACAGGAACTTTGAAAGAATTGTCAGAGAATCTTGGTGAAATCATCAAAAAAATGTAGCTGAATTTTATAGTAAAAAATCGCCCTTTATCATATAAAGATTAGGCAGAAGGAGTTAACTTTATTTGCCTGATCTTTTTGATTTTATCCTGGAAAAACAGGGTGGAATTATCCTGGAAATTTACATAATCATAAAAAGTAACATACAATATATAGTTTGTAGTAAAATTATTAATACTATATATTGTGTATTGAACCATTTCTAGATCTTATAAATAAAAAAAAGTCAAGTCTTGGTTAAAAATAAAATAGTGATATAATTACTTATGAAGAGCAAATTACTCCATTACATATGGATATTTTTTTTGCTGATTTCATGTGAAAAATGGTGTATCTTTGTGAAATTACGTTGATTTTTTTTAGAAAATGCAAAGAATGAAGAACGGACAAAATTCATTAAAAAATAAGATGCAGGGTGGTAATTATGAGTAATTTTCAAGTTGTAAAACGTGATGGCCGTGAAGTGGAATTTAATGGCGATAAAATTTATGATGCAATTCAAAAGGCGTATACTGAAAATTTTGATGGCATAGTAAAAAAGGAAAAGCTCCAGCTATTAACGGACAAGGTGTTTAATACAATTGCATCTAGATCAAACCAGCGTTTGTCAGTAGAAGAAATACAAGATATTGTAGAAGATGTCCTGCTGCAGTCGGAAGAAGTTGCTGTGGCTAAGAAATACATTGCGTATCGAGCAAAGCGTACCCAAGTACGAGAAGCCAACATGCGGTTAATGATTGATTATAAAGATATTACCTTTAAAGATGCAGAACAGGTTGACGGAAAAAGAGAAAATGCAAATGTAGATGGCAATACGGCTATGGGGACTATGTTGCAGTATGGAGCAACAGGATCGAAGCAATTTGCTATACATCATATTTTGAAACCTGAACACGCTAAATTTCATCAATCCGGTTATATTCATATTCATGACATGGATTTTGAAGCCATTGGTACCTTAACATGCTGCCAAATTGACATTAAAACGTTGTTTCGTGACGGTTTTTCTACAGGGCATGGACATTTGCGAGAGCCGCAAGATATCATGAGCTATGCTGCGCTGGCTGCGATTGCAATTCAGAGCAATCAAAATGATCAGCATGGTGGACAATCGATTCCCAATTTTGATTATGGCTTAGCTGCTGGAGTAGCTAAAACCTTTATAAAACTATATGCAGAAAACATGAAGAAAATTTTATTAATTGATTTCATGGACTTAGATGAAGAAAAGATTACGGATATCATCGAAACGACTGTATATGAGTATTGCGGTGAGGAGGGTGACTATCCTCGTATTGGCGAAATGGAATACCAAGCTTATCATGCAAATGAGGCTCTACGTTTGAAGAAAGCGTTAGCAAATCATGAAATTCTTGCAACTGATGCTGAGATACAAAAAATTCAGGACTTTACTTACCGTTTTGCTAAAAAGGAAACGGTGAAGAAAACATACCAAGCCATGGAAGGTTTTCTACATAATTTGAATACGATGCACTCCAGAGCAGGGGCACAGGTTCCTTTTAGCAGCATTAACTTTGGTACAGACACTACCCCGGAAGGACGCCTGGTAGTAGAGCAATTCTTATTGTCTGTAGAAGCTGGCTTAGGTAACGGAGAAACGGCGATATTCCCGATTAGTATTTTCAAAGTAAAAGAAGGTATTAATTATAATGCGGAAGATCCTAATTATGATTTATTCAAACTATCCTGCCGTGTCTCTGCAAAACGGTTGTTCCCTAACTTTGTGTTTATTGATGCGCCTTTTAATTTGCAATATTACAAACCCGGTCGTCCTGAAACAGAGATTGCTACTATGGGATGCAGGACAAGAGTTATATCCTCGATTTTCCCAGAATCGGATGGTGTGATATACGGTCGCGGCAATAACTCCTTCACCAGTGTAAATCTTCCTAGAATTGGGATTAAGCATGGTATTGCTCTAGGAGAAAGAACGCAGCCTGACATTGCAGGATTTTATGAAGAGCTGGATTCGTTAATTGAGCTGGTCATTCAGCAAATATTAGATCGCTATGAAATTCAGAAAAATAAAAAGGTAAAGAATTTCCCATTCTTAATGGGACAGAATATCTGGTTTGACTCTGAAAAATTAGACTGGGAAGATACCCTCGAAGATGTGATCAAGCATGGTACGCTAACCCTTGGCTTTATCGGTCTTGCGGAAACACTGACCGCACTTTACGGCAAACATCATGGCGAGTCAGAAGCTGCTCAAGAAGCTGGCCTTCGGATCATTGGTCATATGAGAAAACGCATGGATGAAGCAGCAGTTAAATATCAACAAAATTTTTCTCTGATTGCGACACCAGCAGAAGGTCTATCAGGACGCTTCGTAAAAATTGATGCAAAAAATTATGGCGAAATTCCTGGAGTAACAGATCGGGATTATTACACCAATGGTTTCCATGTCCCTGTATACTATGCTATTCCAGCAGCTAGAAAGATTGAAATCGAAGCCCCTTATCATGCAATGACCAATGCAGGTCATATTACGTATATTGAGCTGGATGGAGATTTAGTTAAGAATCTCGATGCCTTTGAAATGGTTGTACGTAAGATGAAAGAGTGCGGTATTGGCTATGGTTCTATCAATCATCCTGTGGACCGCGATCCTAAATGTGGTTTTACCGGTGTGATTGGCGATCAATGCCCTAAATGTGGACGAGTAGAAGGGGAAGGCGGCATGGGATTTGAGCGCATTCGCCGTATCACTGGATACTTAGTAGGAACCATGGATAAATGGAACGATGGCAAACGTGCAGAAGAAAAAGACCGTGTAAAGCATGGTGTGAGAACTCAGTAGCCTTTGATAAATACTACTAATAAACACGGTGGAAAAGTGTTATAATTAGAAAAATTATGCAATAGAGGAGACTGTGAAAATATGATTACGTTAGTAGCCAATATGCAAGCAAAACCCGGTAAAGAAAAAGAATTGGAAGCTGCTCTACAGACTCAATTCCCTCAGGTTCAACTTGAAAAAGGTACAGTAGCCTATGTACTTCATCGCTCGACAGAAAAAGTAGGACAATTCTTCTTTTATGAAAAATACCAAGACCAAGCAGCACTAGACTATCATGGGTCTACACCTTACTTAAAAGAAGTATTCAGCAACATTGCTGACTTACTTCTTGAAAAACCGGAAATTAAGCTATATGAAGAAGTAGCAGCCATTTCTCGATAGGTAATGTAAGAATAGTGAAAAATTCCTGCAAAGTAACTTACTTTGCAGGAATTTTGTCTTTTAATGGGAAATAATGAGGTAATCGGGAAAGACTCCTAATGCGAACCCTAAGTGCTCATCATTTTTGTGGGAGATTCGCAAGTTGGATATGATAAGGGGTTTGAGCATTTCTTATAACAAAATACTTTATTAAAATAAGGCACATTCCAGGGGTTCGCAAAATAATAGGATTCGACCTAGGTAGTTAGTGCATTTCAATATTGCCAGTCACGCCTTGCGTAGGCGTGTGGATTGAAACTTCAAGAAAATATGAAAATCAACTTACTGAAATTGTCACGCCTTGCGTAGGCGTGTGGATTGAAACATAAAGCCATGTAACCAAAACTTTTTAATATGGTCACGCCTTGCGTAGGCGTGTGGATTGAAACTTTCTTACATTCTTTTATAGTGCCGACTTGATAGTCACGCCTTGCGTAGGCGTGTGGATAAGGATACAAGCTGTTAGTCCTGTTGCATGCAAAAAATAGGATTCGCTAAAGTGCGAATCCTATTTTTATAATCACTATGTCTTAATGAGGAAATAAACTACTTCCTATCAGGAGTATCTGATCTTCCCACAAGATAATCTAGGGAGACATTGAAATAGTCGGCGAGGGCAACTAGCGTCTCGGCTGAAGGAGAAGTCATAGTCTTTTCGAATTGCGTTATACTGCCTTTGCTCTTCAATCCTATGGCATCAGCTAGTTTTTGGGTTGATACTCCTTTTAATTCCCTGAGTTGTTTTAATCGAATTGAAAAAATATTTTTGTCGTACATGATAAACCTCTTGACGGTTAGTATTACTAACCAATATAATGGGATTGTAGGTTAGTAATACTAACCTATGTCGAAAATTATCTTACTGAAAATATTCGTGTTAACGTATGTAGTTAAGAATGATTATATAAATTTAATTATACCTGATATTGCAAAGAGTTCCTAGTCACATTTAAAAATGGTTATATGAGGCTGCTGCTAATTCCTGGCAGCATAGAAAACTGGTGACTACTAGCCAATAAGATTGGGGGATGTACAATGGTAAAAAGTATATTCGATTTGATGGTGACTGCTAGTGAGGTGGAAAGTTTAGATGGCTTAGACTTGGAGAAAGTTTCTAGTGATTATTATCATGCTTATCAAAAAATGCTTGAATATCAGACGCAAATAAAACATGCATTACCAGTAGAAATGCACAAGATATTAGTGGAACTGGATGACGAATATATTTGTATGCAGATAAGTAGTGGGGATGTATATTATCGTCAAGGATTTTCTGACGCAATGCGCTTGATAATGCAGACTTTAACATGGGGACCAGCAAGAAGTTGATACATGAAATAACAAAGGGCATATACCTAAGTTGTTTCAAATATCATGTTGGGATATAATGGTATTGTAAAAGGATGAGTAAAACGATTATCGTAAGGGAAGAGTCTAAGGTTATTTCATCTTTAACGTATGAAGAATTCAATAAGATTAGTATAACAGTTGAGCAGTTTGAGAGGAGTGTTGGCGTGGACTATTTCTTGTTATTACAATCAATAGACGAAAAAAAAGCGATCTTAGATGGTAAGAAACCCTTTCCATACCATACGCTAAAAAGCCTTAGGGAAAAATTATTAGTGGAATGGACATATCATTCTAATGCTATTGAAGGTAATACTCTTACTTTGTCGGAAACAAAAGTGGTTTTAGAGGGCATAACAGTTGGTGGCAAAACATTACGGGAACATCTTGAGGTGATGAATCACAAGGATGCGATTCACTATATAGAAGAAATTATAGCAAATCATGAATCTTTATCGGAATGGCAGATTAAAAATATTCATTCTCTGGTATTAAAGGGAATACTGCCTGGAAATGCGGGCGTTTACCGCCAAGAAAATGTATTCATAAGTGGTGCCGAGCATATTCCGCCTGCATTTGTACATGTACGTGAGCAAATGACCCAACTAATGGAGTGGTATGCAGGAGAAGGTCAAACATTGCATGTAGTGGAAAGAGCTGCTATTTTACACAGTGAGTTTGTAAAAGTACATCCATTTGTAGATGGAAATGGTCGTACAGCCAGATTATTGTTGAATTTCGAACTAATGAAACATGGCTACGTGCCAATCGTTATAAAGAAAGAGCAAAGGCTAGAATATTATAATGCTCTTGACTATTCCCATGTTAAAGGGGAATATGATGTATTTATAAAATTGGTGGCTGGGATTTTGGAAGGAACTTTGGAGTTTTATATACAGCATATTAAGTAGTTCTTACCTTTAAGCTGTTAGCATTAGGTCATAGTCAAAGATAGTTGACATGTTAGTATGGATAAGGTAAAATTTTACATATAAGATTAAAAGAGCTATTTTATAAATGAGAAAGTATTGAATAGTGTTGTCGCACTTTGTAGGAGTGCGTGGATTGAAATTCTTCTTGTATGAAATACTATGTCGCGCCTTATTTAGGCGTGTGGATTTTTTAAAAATATGTTTCTCTTCATGTATAAAATAAAAATCATATTTGAAATATACGATGAATAGAATTTAGCAAGGAGGTATCAGAATATACTTAAAAAGCCTTATATTTACCTATAATAACAAATGAGAGAAGAGGTGAGGAAATGCAAGAGGTTAAGATAGAACACGAATTACACTTAAATTTCAGCACTCAATATATTCGAATAAACAAAATTAATGATTTAAGACGCAAATATTTACTAAATGAGATTATTTATCAAGGGATGTTAATGACCTATGCAACTTATGAAAAGGAAAATTTGGAGTTTAAAATAAATAATACATATTAAAAAACATAGAATGAAAGCCCCTTATTTTTTTGAGAGAAAATGAGGGGCTTTCATTAATTTAAAATCTTGTAAAGTTGATTTGTTGTGCAGGATTTTGTAGCATTATGGTAAATAAAGTATGAATAGGTATAATATACAAGTTGTCAGTCGTAGGAATAATAAGTAAGAATTTTTAATTGGCCAATGGGGGTGCATAAGTGATCTACTATGGACATACCAAGGAAAATTTACGAACGAAGGAAATACTACCTAAAGAACATTGGCAATCATTAAAAGAACACCTTGATGAGGTTGCACGTTTAGCAGAAGAGCGGGCAGCTAAGTTTGGTGCAGGAAAATTGGGTAGAATTATTGGTCTAGCTCATGATATTGGAAAATACTCTAAGGATTTTCAGAAACGTTTAGAAGGCAATAAGACAAAGGTTGATCATGCAACAGCAGGTGCACAAGAAATTTGTAGGAAATGGCAAAGCCCAATAGGAAAAGCTTTGGCATTTACAGTTGCTGGACATCATGGTGGATTGCCAGATGGGTATAGGGGTGACATCAAAAATCTTCCGGGACGGCTTGAAAAAAAGGATATACCAGATTATCAGGCATTTGCCCAAGAAATTAATATACCGAATTTATGTAATAATGATCTTCGTAACATCCCGCATGCTAAAGATGCTGGGATGTCGGCCTTTAGTTCTTCCTTCTGTATCCGTATGTTATATTCTTGCTTGGTGGATGCAGATTATTTGGATACGGAACGATTTATGGATGCAGAGAAATATATGGTACGACCGGGGACTGTTTCTATGGAAATAATTTTCGAGCGATTAGAAAAGAAATTAGCTATATTAGCAAAACGTAATCGTAAAAATACATCAGTTATCAATACTGCACGACAAGACATTCTAAAAAGATGTTTACAAATGGCAGACTCTAAACCGAATCTCTTTACCTTAACAGTTCCTACTGGTGGAGGAAAGACTTATTCTTCCATGGCTTTTGCTCTTAAACATGCTGTTGCACAAGGTAAAGAACGGGTTATTTACGTCATTCCCTACACTAGTATTATTGAACAGAATGCCCAGGTATTTAGAGAAGCACTAGAGGAAAATGATAATGTGGTTCTGGAGCATCATAGTAATTTTGAGTATCCGGAAGGTTCCTTTGAGGACTGGGACAAGTATGAAAAGGCACACCGGCTGGCTGCGGAAAATTGGGATATGCCAGTAGTCGTTACAACGGCGGTACAATTTTTTGAGTCGCTGTATGCCAATAAAGGATCGCGCTGTCGGAAGCTTCACAACATGGCTAATAGTGTGATTGTTTTGGATGAGGCACAAATGATGCCTCTTGAATATATGAAGCCTTGTCTGTGGGCGTTGACAGAACTAGTATTAAATTATGGTGCAACAGTGGTCTTGTGTACTGCGACGCAGCCTGCGATAAAGGAACTTGTTCCAGGGAATTTAGAACCAGTGGAGATTATGGAAGATCCTGCTGAACTACAAAAGACTTTTAAACGAGTTTCGGTTCAGTATCGTGGAAAGATGACTGATAATGAAGTAATAGCGGGCATGATGGAAAATTCACAGGTTCTTACTATTGTAAATACCAGGAGGCATGCCAGGATATTATTTGATCTGTTACTGGAGCAAACAACGGAGGGAGTTTATCATTTATCAGCGCGCATGTGTCCTGCCCATCGAAAAGCGGTTTTAGCTAAGATTAAAAAGGCATTACTAGAAGGAAAATCATGCCGTGTGGTGTCTACGCAGCTAATTGAAGCAGGAGTCGATGTCGATTTTCCAGCTGTTTATCGTTCGGCAGCAGGGATTGATTCGATAGCCCAAGCTGCAGGGCGATGCAATCGAGAGGGGCGGCGAAAAGACGGTTTGGTGATTGTATTTGAACCTGAGGCGCATGGTATGCCTACAAGAGGGAGATTTGAATTGGTTGCTGGCCTAATGAGAAGTACAGAGCGAAGAGTTAGACAATTCGAAAATGATCTGATGTCTTTGGCTGCCATTGAAGATTATTTCAAGCAATTACTTAGTGTAGAGAGCGATAAGCTGGATGCACATAAGATTCTTAGCTTAATTAAAGGTGGTGAGGAAGAGTTGTCATTTCCTTTTGTAGAGATCGCTAGTAAATTTCAATTGATTGATAGTGCTACGGTTTCAGTTATTGTTCCTTGGGATGATCATGTACTAGATCTAATGGAAGAAATAGAATATCATCCTTTTCCAGCCAGTAGAATGCGCAGTCTTCAGCCTTACATCGTGCAAGTATATCAATATGAACTGGAAGCGTTACAAAAAGAAAAAGTGGTGAAATCAGTGGGGGATATTGTAAAATTTGTGACCGATTCTAGTTTTTATGATTCACATTATGGACTAAAAGATGCAAACGAAGTAAAAGCACCAACTGATGTAATGATTTATTGAAATCAGAAAGGAGACATTTATGGGATATGGAGTTAAGCTCAGAGTGTGGGGCGATTATGCTTGTTTTACTCGTCCAGAAATGAAAGCGGAGAGAGTAAGTTATGATGTGATGACGCCATCGGCGGCACGGGGCATCTTGGAAGCTATCCATTGGAAACCTGCATTAACTTGGCGAATTGATTGCATTCATGTGATGAAGCCAATTCGCTTTGATTCGATTCGCAGAAATGAAGTGGCTAATAAAATCTCCGAAAGAAACATTAAAGCTGCGATGAAGGGCGGGGATATTGACCTTCATCAATATGTCACAGAGGATCGCCAACAGCGTGCTTCTCTAGTGCTTCGAGATGTAGAGTATATTATTGAAGCTCATTTTGAGATGACAGATAAGGCAGGGGAAGAGGATAATCCTGGGAAACATTGTGATATCTTTAAACGAAGAGCTCGAACAGGTCAATGTCACATGCACCCTTACTTTGGATGTCGAGAATTTCCCGTTCACTTTGAATTGCTGGAGGGTGAAATTCCTTCATCAACTTTGACTGGTGAGCAGGATTTGGGATGGATGCTTTGGGATATTGACTTTACTAATAACATGCAGCCTATTTTTTTTAGACCTACAATGAAAAATGGTGTAATCGATACCCGATTACCCAAGGAGGGAGGACGTTGATTTTACAGGCATTGAATGACCATTATCAGCGTCTTTTAGAGGAAGAAGATTCAGAAATTGCTCCGCCAGGGTATAGTGCGGCAAAAGTATCCTATGCACTGGTTCTTAATTTAGATGGAGATATTGTTGATATTCTGACCCTTGCAAAAGTAGAAGGCAAAAAAAAAATACCCAAGGTATTGTTAGTACCAGAGCAGGCTATGCGCACATCTGGGGTATCAGCTAATATTCTTTGTGATAATAGTTCCTATATGATTGGAATAGAACGAAGTAAAGATGGAGAAATAAAAGTTTCCCAAGAGAAATATGCAGATTTCAAAAAAAAGAATGAATGTTTTTTATCTAATATAAAAAATGGTGATGTCGCAGCTGTTAAGGCTTTTTTAGCAAAATGGAATCCAGAGAATGCTTTAACTCACCCTATTATTTTATCGAGAATAGAGGAATTATTGAGTGGCAGCAATCTTGTATTTAAAGTAGATGGGTCTATCGGATATATTCATGAGCAATCGAATGTAAGAGAGGCTTGGAATGCTGCTTTGCAAAATGAAGAAAAGGAAATAACTGAGCAATGCTTGCTCACAGGTGATCTTCTTCCTATTGCAAGAATTCATCCTTTAATCAAAGGAATCATGGGTTCCCAAATGAGTGGAGCAGCTATGGTGTCATTCAATGCATCTGCTTTTACCTCCTATGGAAAATCCCAAAGCTATAATGCACCGATTAGTAATAAAGCTGCCTTTGCCTATGGTACGGCATTAAATTATCTAATAGCCAGCGATACCAATCGCGTTCGCCTTGCTGATACCACGATGGTATTTTGGGCCGATAAAAAAGGTGGTAAGCGTGAAGAGAAAATTCTTACCTGGTTTTTAGATCCTGTGGAGAATGAAGCTAAGGAAGAAGATGGGAAACGAAGAATTGCGCCAGAAGTACAGCGTCACGCAAAGACAATATTAGAACGTATCCGGTCTGGTTTATCTGTAGAAGACGATAACTTTCAAAAAGATACAAGATGCTACTTGTTAGGACTTGCCCCCAATGCAGCTCGTCTATCGGTGCGATTTTGGCAGGTTAGTAATTTTGGTGATGTTATCATGAAGATCACACAGCATTATAGTGATATGGATATTGTAGGAATGGAACGTTTAGGAGGAATGGTATCTCCTTGGCGAACACTAAAAGCAATAGCTACCCAGGAAGATGCTAAGAATATTCCACCTCTTTTGGGAGGACAATTTCTCAAAACAATTTTATCAGGACAGATGTATCCGCAAATGGTCTATCATGCAGCTTTGACTCGTTGCCGTAGTGGGGGAGAGCATGGCGGTGTAACTACCATTCGCGCAGCTATAATTAAAGCATTTTTGTTAAGAAAGTATCGGATGCAAAACAAAAGAGAAAGGGAGGAAATTATCACCGTGAGTTTAAATGAAAGTAATATGAAGCCTGAGTATCTGTTAGGGAGATTGTTTTCCTTACTAGAAAAAGTCCAACGAGATGCTCATAATAACAATATCAATACTACTATCCGTGACAGCTACTTTAGTGCGGCTTCTGCGACTCCTGGCTCGGCATTTCCGTTACTGCTACGATTATCTAGGCATCATATAGCGAAGGCTAACAAAGAATCAAATTGGAAAGTTGGAGATTATTTAGATAAAAAAATTCAGGAAGTGATGAATGGATTAGACGCAAAGCCATTTCCAGTTCATTTGAATATGGAAGAGCAAGGCTTATTTATTTTAGGATATTATCATCAGAATCAAGCTAACTATACCAAGAATGAAAAAAATGAAGATAAGGAAGGATGATAAAGATGAGCAATGTATTGGATAAACGGTATGAGTTTGTACTTTTTTTTGAAGTAGAAAATGGTAATCCCAATGGCGATCCGGATGCAGGAAATATGCCGCGAATTGATCCCGAGACGAGTCATGGTCTTGTTACCGATGTATGTTTGAAACGTAAGGTGAGAAATTACGTGGAACTTGCCAAAGGGGGGACCAATCCCTTTGATATCTATGTGCGTGAAAAGGCTGTTTTGAATGATGTGAATCAAGAGGCATATGATGATCTGAACATCAAAGTAGAATCTAAAAAACTTCCCAAAGATGCTGCACAAGCGAATGGGGTAACCCAGTATATGTGTAATCGATTTTATGATATCCGTTCCTTTGGTGCTGTTATGACGACGGATGTGAATTGTGGGCAAGTGCGTGGGCCGATACAGTTTGGATTTGCCAAAAGCCTAGATCCTATCATTCCACAGGAAATTACGATTACTCGTATGGCAGTAACCCATAAGAAGGACGTAGATAAAGAACGTACTATGGGACGTAAACATATTGTACCTTATGCTCTTTATCGTGTGGAAGGCTATATTTCGGCACCTTTAGCAAAAAAGACTGGTTTTTCAGAAGAGGATCTAGAGCTTTTTTGGCAGGCATTAGTAGATATGTTTGAGCATGATCATTCTGCTGCTCGCGGTAAGATGGCAAGTCGAAAACTGGTGATTTTTGAGCATGAAACAGCCTTAGGTAATGCCCAGGCTCATAAATTATTTGATCTTGTAACGACAAAACGTAAAGAGGAAAACAAACCGCCACGTGCTTTTGCAGACTATACGATTATGATCAATCATGCTGAAAGGCCTGATGGTATCACGATTATTGAAAGATGAGTATACAAGATTTAGAAGATAACTTTCTCATGCTCTCTGGCATCCAGCACATGGCTTTTTGTGAGCGGCAATGGGCACTGATTCATATTGAGCAGGTTTGGGCAGAAAATGTTCGTACCGTAGAGGGGCAGCATCTTCACGAGCGTACGGATGATCCCTTTGAAGATGAAACAAGGACGACCTTACGGACGGTTAGAGCTATGCCGCTTATTTCAAGAAAACTGGGACTTAGAGGTATTGCGGATGTGGTGGAATTTCACCAGGAAAAGGAATGGATCGAAGGTAAGATTCGCCAGCTTGAAGGCAGAGAAGGCTGGTGGCGACCGATTCCTGTTGAATATAAGAGGGGACGTCCTAAAAAGGATGATCGAGATGCTGTTCAACTGTGTGCCCAAGCCATGGCGTTGGAGGAGATGATGGAGGTATCAATTGATACTGGATTTCTCTTCTATGCCCAAACGAAACATCGGGAAAAGATTGTATTAGATGGACCCCTTCGCTTACACACCATTGAACTTGCTAGTCGTATGCAACAGTTTTTTCGCGAAGGGAAAACGCCTAAAGCAACAAAAGGAAAACGCTGTTCTCAGTGTTCTTTGGTGAAAGAGTGTCAGCCAACCTGGACGTTGCGTCATCGTCCTGTCAAAGAGTATCTGGCACGAATGTGCCGCGAGGAGGTGGATGACTTTTGCGACGGCTTTTGAATACCTTGTATGTCACTCTGCCAGATGTTTATTTAGCCTGTGATGGCGAGAATGTACTGATTAAAGTCAATGATGAGATTAAATTTCGAGTTCCAGTTCACAACTTAGAAGGAATTGTTTGTTTCGGTTTTGCGGGAGCCAGTCCAAGATTGATGCATTTGTGCTGTGAACGGGGTGTAGCTATTTCTTTCTTATCACAATATGGAAAATTTATGGGACGTATTTCGGGTAATGTATCTGGTAATGTTTTGCTCAGAAGAACGCAATATCGCTGGTCAGATGATGAGGTGGTAACGGCCCGCTTATCGCGCCGATTTATTGCTGCTAAAATTATGAATAGCCGGGCGGTATTACACCGTGTATTAAGAGATCATCCTGAAGTGGTTGATAATGAGTCGTTAGAGAGAGCACTCCAATTGTTGGCAAGGATGCCCGTTAAGTTGGAAAAAGCATATAATGGTGATTCTATACGAGGCATCGAAGGGGAAGCAGCTCATCTTTATTTTTCTAATTTTAATCAATTAGTATTAAATCAAAAAGAAGCATTTCTCATGCTTGGTCGAAATCGCAGACCGCCAACAGATCGAGTAAATGCTTTATTATCCTTCTTATATACGCTGCTCACGCATGAAGTTGTGGCAGCTCTCGAAAGTGTTGGACTCGATCCGCAAGTTGGATTTTTGCATAGGGATCGGCCAGGACGTCCTAGCTTAGCACTTGATGTCATGGAAGAATTGCGCCCGCATTTTGTAGATCGTCTAGCAGTGACGCTGATTAATCGTAATCAGATTACAGCAAAAGGTTTTGTCGTAAAGGAAAATGGTGCTGTGATAATGGATGATGATACTCGCAAGGAAGTCTTGACTGCTTGGCAAAAGCGCAAACAAGAAGAGATCACTCATCCCTATCTGGAAGAAAAAATTCCGTTAGGTCTTGTGCCATATGTTCAAGCTATGCTGTTGGCGAGGCATATGCGTGGTGATTTAGAAGATTATCCGCCATTTTTCTGGAAATGAGGGTTTAGCAATGATGGTATTAATTACGTATGATGTAAGTGTGACTACCGATTCGGGGAAAAAGCGTCTTCGCAGAGTAGCGAAACAATGCGTCAATTACGGACAGCGAGTTCAAAACTCCGTTTTCGAATGCTTACTTGACCCAGCACAGTTTGCAGAGTTAAAACATCGCCTGGAAAGTATAATTAATCATGAGACGGATAGCCTGCGGTATTATTTCTTAGGAAGCAACTGGAAAAATCGCGTAGAACATGTGGGTGCGAAATCAGGATATGATCCAGAAGGAGTTCTGATGATCTAATGCGAACCCTAAGTGCTCATCGTTTTCCTGAGGTATTCGCAGGCTAGGAGGTACAAGCCTTCTTGACGTTTATGTAAGAAAAATCTTTTTTAAAATCGAAATAATTTTCTAGTTCGCGAAATCATGTGCTTTGACCCATGGTTTTCTTATATCCTATAACTGCCAGTCACGCCTTGCGTAGGCGTGTGGATTGAAACTCTTTGCCTTGTTTCCTTAATTGATCATCTTCGTCACGCCTTGCGTAGGCGTGTGGATTGAAACCTGTGTGGTGCGAAGATTGCTGATGGGCATGATTGTCACGCCTTGCGTAGGCGTGTGGATTGAAACAAGTATATAGGGGAATTTGAAGCTAATTCAAAAGTCACGCCTTGCGTAGGCGTGTGGATTGAAACATCGATATCCTTATTTTTTATATACTCGTCATTGTCACGCCTTGCGTAGGCGTGTGGATTGAAACCTATAGGTTTATGTTGTTTCCATAGGTTGTATGCGTCACGCCTTGCGTAGGCGTGTGGATTGAAACAGCAAATTTCAAGGAATTATTTACTCCAACTAAGTCACGCCTTGCGTAGGCGTGTGGATTGAAACGATGTATTATGTCCCAAGCGTAAAAAGCTAGGTGGTCACGCCTTGCGTAGGCGTGTGGATTGAAACTATGCTCTGCTATCAACTTATGTGTTAAACCGAGTCACGCCTTGCGTAGGCGTGTGGATTGAAACACTCTGCGTTAACTAATAAATCGAGTCTATTAGTGGTCACGCCTTGCGTAGGCGTGTGGATTGAAACTTATTGTTGCCAGTCTAATGCTAGTTAAATGAGTCACGCCTTGCATAGGCGGGCAGATCAAAAATAAGGTAGAATATCATTCCGTGTCTCCAAATATTTGGAGTTTATTCGAAGCAGTTAGACTGGAAGAAGGAATGGGAACGTACTGTATGGAATGATTTAAGGAAGCAAAGAGAAGCTTCGTGGGTAACATTATATTACGAATAGAAGCCGTAATAATAAGAGATGCATTATGCGTCAAAAGAGCAAAAAAACTTACAAAGTTGAGGGAGCATAATGATATTTGTGAAACATACCCCTAATCATGCAGGAGTGGCTATATATGGTGATTATTTAGATATTGAGGAACTATATAATACATTGCATGACGTTGTTGGTAAGGAGAATGAATATACTTCCTACCAGGGTGTTCGTATGAGAGTACTGGGGTTCTGTTATGAATTACGTCATGCTTTAATGGGTAACCGGGAATTTGAATATGTTGACAATGGTATGGATGAGAATCGGATGAAAGAGTTAGCAATGATTACGCCTAAGAAAAATATATATGTAGGCACGCATGTTTTATGGCCGGAGATGTTGTTTATTATTATGTGTTTGAGTGATTTTATTTTGTTACGCCAAAAAAAAATCAAGTATCCAGAGTGGGATGCGAATACTGCTGCGGTTCATAAGTTTCAAGCGGCGGTAGGAGAGTGTCTAAAGCAAGTAGTAACGGAGACTTCTTATAAACGTATACTGAATATGATAACTCATGATTATACATGGTTTTACGGATATACAATACAATATATTGATATTTTGAATGGTAAATTTCTGGCGATGAGTAAGGAAAAACGCTTAAAAAGTATCGCGACCATAGCAAAGCGAATTGCAGAAATCGGTGATGAATATAGAGCGGTTAGAGAGGAAGTTTTGGAAGAATCTCTAAATTATAATTGTCCTGTAGATGAAATTCAATATGACTGGGATTATCCTGATAATATCCAGTGGTGAGTATGAATGAAGAGGAGACGATTCTGTTTAAAAATGATATAATGTTGTTTTGATTACGAAGGATAATAATCTGAAGCAATCCTATGAATTTGATATTGAGATGATTTATTGTCTGAAAGAGTAAAACAGGGAGATTGGTATCGTATGGTAAAAATTCGTTTAGCTTCTCCGATAACAACGGATTCGGTTGTAGATGGAAAAGGATTGAGAACGGTGATTTGGTGTCAAGGCTGTACTCATCATTGCCAGGGATGTCACAATGCTGATACGCAAGATTTGAATGGCGGTTTTGAGCAGGAAATTAATGATCTGGTACAAGCTGTACTAGCCGTAGAACTGCAGTCTGGAGTAACGTTCTCCGGTGGCGAGCCAATGCTGCAGCCCGTTGCCTGCACTGCGATTGCTGAGAAATTGAAGAGTAGAGGCGTTAATATTTGGTGTTATACTGGTTTCACTTTTGAAGAATTACTGAATAGGCCGGATTGTCTGAAGTTTTTGCAGTACATTGATGTATTAATTGATGGCAAATTTGAATTAGCATTGAAAAGTTATGATTTGTTATTCAAGGGTTCTGCCAATCAGCGCATTATTGATGTGTCTGAAAGCTTAAAAGAGAAAAAAGTGGTATTGTATGAACCTTTGCCTTAAGAAAGATACCAATGCTAAGCAAAAAAATGATATAACCGCATAGGTGCAAAGCTTGCAGAGGGATATATAAATCCTATCTCTGTGTTCTCTGCGCCTCTGCGGTTAAAAAGTCGTACTCATTTAAATTTCAGAATAATCTTGAAAAAGATAATAGAAGTGTTATAATACAATTGTAAATGTATATACAACATGTCAATATGGTGACATCTCAAATATGATAAATAATAAAGGTGGTAAGCATGAAAAGAGTAGATAAAGATTCGCCAATTCCTTTGTACTATCAGTTGAAGAATATTATTTCTGAAATGATTGAAAATGAAGAGTTAGCTGCAGATGAAGTTGTGCCAACAGAAAGAGAACTGTGTGAATATCACGGAATAAGCCGAATGACTGCAAATAAAGCCATTGCAAGCTTAGTAAATGAAGGATTGTTATATCGCGAAAGGGGAAAAGGAACCTTTGTGGTCAAAAATAAAGAAAAGCACCCTCTGCATAATTTATTAGGATTTACGGAAGATATGCAGCGGCGTGGTATACGTATTCATACAAAAATAATTTCTTTTCAACGTAAATCTGCCACGAAAAAATTGCAGCATGATCTGCAATTAAAGGAACAGGATGAAGTATTTGAAATTACTCGATTACGTTCTGTTACTGATGAACCCTATGCCATTGAGACGGCTTATTTACCAACAGCACTTTGCGAAGGATTGACGGCTGAGGCATTAGAGAATAATTCTTTGTATACTATTTTAGAAAAGCAGTTCGGTTTGCAGATTGAGTATGCAAACCAGACCATCGAGCCTGTATTAGTTAATGATTATGAGAGTCAAATGTTGCAGGTGAAGCAAAAAACCTTAGCACTTATGTTTTCACGGTTAACCTATACAAAAAAGAATATTCCCTTTGAGGTGACAAAGTCTATTTATCGCAGTGACCGTTATAAATTTGAAATAACATTAAAGCGTTAATTGCTGCTTCTATAGGTATATAATACAAATTTCAAGGTGACACATGAATCGCACTAAATCGGCATTCTTTTATATTTGAAAAGTAATATCAAGTTTTATCTTTGTAAGGTCATTTTGTAGTTTGTAGTGTATAAATAAACAATAGGGGGTTTATCGTTGTGGGGAATTGGTTTGGGAAACTACAAAAGATTGGTAAAGCGCTGATGCTGCCAGTGGCAGTATTGCCAGCAGCAGCTTTGTTGCTGCGTTTTGGTGCTCCGGATGTTCTTGATATTCCTTTTGTTATGAAAGCAGGAGGAGCGATTTTTGACAATTTAGCTTTATTGTTTGCTATGGGGATTGCCATTGGCTTATCTCATGATAATGGAGGCGCATCCGGCTTGTCAGGTGCCATCGGTTATCTCGTGCTCACCAATGGACTAAAGACCATTAATCCTGATCTGAATATGAGTGTGCTTGGGGGGATTCTAAGCGGTCTAGTAGCAGGCTACCTGTACAATCGATTTTATAACATCAAGCTTCCTGATTTTTTAGGTTTCTTTGCGGGAAGGCGTTTTGTTCCCATCGTGACGGCAGCAGCCGCAATTGTCATGGCAGGAGTTTTTGGTGTGATTTGGGCACCCATTCAAAGTGTCATCCATAGTATGGGCGAATGGATTATTGGTGCAGGATCGCTAGGATTATTTGTCTATGGAATATTCAATCGTCTACTGATTCCTTTTGGGCTTCATCACATCTTAAATAGCTTTGTATGGTTTGTTTTTGGCAATTATACAGATGCCACTGGCAAGGTAGTAACGGGGGATTTAAATCGTTTCTTTGCCGGGGATCCCGCGGCAGGAGGCTTTATGGCAGGCTTCTATTTAATTTTTATGTTTGCCCTGCCAGCAGCATCATTGGCTATTTATACATGTGCAAAGCCTGAAAATCGCAGTAAAATCGGCGGTGCTTTATTGTCAGTAGGATTTACAGCGTTCTTGACTGGTATAACAGAGCCTATCGAATTCATGTTCATGTTCTTAGCACCGATGCTGTACTTATTACATGCCATTATGACCGGTCTGGCGATGGCTCTAGTAAGTTCTATGGGGATTTTGCATGGATTTGGTTTTTCTGCGGGATTGATTGATTTGCTGCTGAACTGGGGGCTGGCAACGAAACCTGCGATGCTGATTCCCCTTGGACTGGGATTTGCTGCTCTATATTATGTGGTATTTGTATGGGCGATCAAACAGTTTAACATCCCTACACCTGGTCGTTTTGATGATGAAGCTGAGAATACAAAGTTAGACAATGTTGATAGCAGTGCTTTCTCCTTGAAGCTTATAGAAAAACTGGGAGGTGCAGCAAATATTGAGGTTGTCGATTCTTGCATTACTCGTCTGCGATTAACTTTGAAAAATGCTGCTTTGTTAGATGAAAGTGAGATAAAAGCATTAGGAGCAGCAGGTATAATTAAAAGTGGCAATAGTGTTCAAGTCATTGTAGGGACTAAGGCAGAACTGATTGCTGACGAAATGAAAAAGATATTGGTTGAAAAACGAGATCATGTCAAAAAAGATGTACATACTACTTCAACACCGAATTTCTAAAAAATAGATGTATGGAATTGAAGGTTGGAGTTGAGGCATTTCTTTCTCCAAGTTTCAATTCCTTTTTTCAATATGAAGTCTTGGGAATAAATAAGGATAGGATTCATTGGAGTGTTTCTCTTTTTGAATCAAGTTTCTTTTCAGGAGGACCATATGGAGCAACGGAATCAAGATACCATTCAGATTGATGAGGTTTCTACTATTGAAATGGTAACTATGTTTAATCGGGAAGATGAAAAAGTAGCTGCTGCCGTAGGCAAATGCACGGAGGTAATTAGTGCAGCCATTGATCTTATTGTGGAACGTATGATGAAGGGGGGACGACTGTTTTATATTGGCAGTGGCTCAGGAGGAAAACTGGGGCTATTAGATGCAACTGAATGTCCACCAACCTTCGGAACAGATGATAATACAGTGATTGGGCTGATTTCAGGAGGACAAGAAGCGCTTTCTGGCTGGCGGGAAGATACAGAGGATGATGAGGAATTAGCAATTAAAGATCTTAAGGAAAAAGGCTTTGGCGGGTACGATATACTCGTAGGGATTAGTGCGAGCGGCAACACTCCCTATGTAATATCAGCAGTTTCGTATGCGAAGGCTATGGGAAATAAGACAATTGGAATTTGCTGTTCTTTGTCTGGAAAGCTGGAACATATTAGCGACGTGTGTGTGACGATAGACGTAGGACCGGAAGTCATTATGGGATCCACTCGCTTAAAGGCAGGTACGGCACAGAAGATGGTATTAAACATGTTATCTTCTTGTGCGATGATAAAACTAGGGAAAACTTATCAGAATTTAATGGTGGATGTAAGGCCGATTAACCGTAAGTTAAAACAGCGAGTCTTGGATATTATCATCCTTGCTACTGGAAAGGGAGAAGCCTTTGCTCAGCAGGCATTAGCAAAGGCGAAAGGCAATGCGAAAATTGCAATTCTTATGCTGACATTAAATATCAACGCGACAATCGCTAATGCACTTCTTAAAAAACATAATGGATATTTGAAAAAAGCAATAAAGGAAGAAGCATGATGAAAGCAATTGTGAATTCCAGAATTATTACGCTGCAGGGAATCCTGTACAATCACGTAGTTCTCTTTGAAGAGCGGATTAAAGGCATTATACCAGAAACTGAAGTGGGGAAGTTTGCTGTTGTGGAATGGTTCGACGGGCAGGGGCAATACCTATCTCCTGGATTTATTGATATTCATGTGCACGGTTGTAATGGATTTGATACGATGGATGAAGATAAAAGGGCTTTAGCCATCATTAGCAATGGTCTATTACAAACAGGCGTTACATCGTTCATGCCAACGACGATGACAATGTCTTTTGAGAGGCTTGAACGGGCTATGGAGCATATACGCCAGGCGATGAAAGCAGGCAGTGGTGCCCAAGTGCTAGGTTGTCATTTGGAGGGACCTTTCATTCATGAAAAATATAAAGGTGCTCAGGATAAGCAGTACATCACTGTTCCTGATATAACGAAGATTCAATCCTATTTGGACTGTATTAAGATTATTACGATCGCTCCCGAAATTTCAGATAGCAAAGAATTTATTCAAACTTGCGTTGAAAAAGGGATTGTAATATCTATTGGGCATAGCAGTGCCACTTATGAACAAGGGATGGAAGCCATTCGGTCTGGAGCTTCTCATATGACCCATACCTTTAATGCACTGCCGCCTTTGCATCATCGTTTTCCAGGTGCTATCGGGGCAGCTATGGACAGTGGTGTAACTTGTGAACTGATTGCTGATAATTTGCATGTTCATCCTGCCATGCAGCGGATTTTACTAAAAGTAAAAGGGCTGGCGAAAATGATTCTAATTACAGACGGGATGCGGGCCAGTCTTTTAGGTGATGGAGAATATGATTTAGGCGGACAGAATGTAATTGTGAAAGATGGAGAAGCTCGATTGGTAGATGGAGTGATTGCAGGCAGTATATTAACTCTGAATAAGGCAGTGCGTAATTTTATGGAGAATACAGGTTTGGGATTGGTTGAGGCGATTCAACTAGTCACTCTAAATCCTGCGAGGCAAATTAAGGTGGATCAAGATAAGGGAAGTCTAGAGGCTGGTAAGGAGGCTGATATGGTCTTATTTCATGATGATTTGGAAATTTATGCAACTTTTGTTAAAGGAAACTTATTATTCAGGAGGTAAACCGGTGCGTATCGTAATTGCTAAGGATTATGAAGACATGAGTGCAAGGGCGGCAAGGATTGTGGCTGGACAAATTTATTTAAAGCCCAATAGTGTATTAGGAATGGCGACCGGCAGCACTCCTCTTTTACTGTATAAAGAGTTAATTAAAGTGCACAAAGAAGTCGGACTGGACTTTTCTGAAATTATAACCTTTAACTTAGATGAATATTTAGGATTGCCAAAAGAAGATGAACAAAGCTATTACTACTATATGTTTCACCATTTCTTTGATCACATTAATATAAAAAAGCAAAATATCTATATTCCTGATGGCATGGCACAAGAGGTAGAAAAGGAATGCAGGGACTACGATCGAAGTATTCATAATATGGGAGGTATTGACCTGCAAATATTGGGAATTGGCAATAATGGGCACATTGGTTTTAATGAGCCGGATATCAAGTTTGAGGCAACAACTCATAAAGTAAAATTAGATGATGAGACGATTGAAGCGAATGCCCGATTTTTTGCTACTATCGAAGAAGTACCGCGCTTTGCTATTAGTATGGGGATTAAAACGATTATGCACGCAAAAAAGCTTGTGCTGCTTGCCAGTGGTGAAAATAAAGCAGAAGTGCTTTATCATGCACTGTATGGAGGAATTACTCCAGAAGTACCAGCCTCGATCTTACAGCTTCATCAAGATGTTACTGTAATAATAGAAGAAAGCGCGGCTCATTTAGTCAAGCATAAACATCAGAATCAGATACTATAGATAGGAAGGTAGAAGCATGTTTCAGTTATTTCAGCGGAAAAAAGAATCATTAATTCTCTTTGCTCCCGTTAAAGGGAAAGTGATGGATATAACTAATATTCCGGATGCTGTTTTTTCAAACAAGATGCTAGGAGATGGCGTAGGTATCGAACCTTACGAAAATGTGATTACAGCACCTTGTGATGGTCGGATTATTGTGGTAGCAAAAACGCTGCATGCAGTTGCTATCGAAGCCATGGGAGTCGAGATACTAATTCACGTTGGAATTGATACGGTAATGTTAGATGGACGGGGATTTACCTCTCATGTGAATACGGGAGATAGAGTAAAGCAAGGTGACTCATTACTTACGTTTGATAAGCACTACATCCTGCAGCAAGGTAAGTCTGTATTGACTCCGATTGTACTAACTAATATGGAAAAAAGCGTAAAACGTCTAGATAAAAGATTAAATAGCAATGATGGAACGATCATGGGAATAGAAGTAAAAAAGTGAGAAAGAATAAGATGGGCGTGTCGCAAAACGTTTATTGAAATCGTTTTGCGGTACGCCTCTTTTTTAATAAAAAAGCAGAAATCTCTTGTTGATCGGAAGAAAAAAAGAAGTCGTAGCTAGATTATGGGCATAACAAAACAGAGGAATCGACTTCCCTTCAAAAAAATTATATACCGTTATCAGGACGCTTTGGGAATATGCAAATAACTTCCACAACGACCGTTTTGGATTTTGTTGTGGAGTTTCTTTAGGTTGTATGCCATGCACAGCAATAGAAATTCAGTATGCACTTTAACTTGACTACGCATCAAAAATCGCCGAAAGCCCATGTCCTCTTTAAGAACCCCAAAAGCTCCCTCGACTTGAATCGA
>NZ_FOTS01000064.1 GCF_900114615.1 Pelosinus propionicus DSM 13327
TCCCGTTCCAATGCTTTAATGCGCAGCTCCATTTCACGCTGTTTTGTGAATGGTGACGTGCGCGGTCTTCCCCGCTTTTTAGGTATGCAAACTTCCGGTTTCCTGTTATAACGCCGAACCCAATTTTTGATTTGTACCTTTGTGAGCCCCAGTGCATCTGCTATTTCCTGGCGTGTTTTGCCTTGCTCACGCATGGCGATTATCTCTGGTTCCATTATTTTGATGTGCGTATATTCCCTTTTCATGCAATCGCCCCCTGTCGTAGTTTCTATCCTACAACAGGGGGCGTTTTCTCTCAATGTCTATTTCTTGGGATGCGGTCTACTATGAGAAGGGCTTTTTTAGTTTCTTTACTTGAAAGAACACGGTACATTGACCACGCATTTTCCACAGACTTCGCTGCCAACACTATTCGAACTTTTTCCGCCTTCATCCAGATAGGAATCACCAAATTCTTTATAAAGATCAGCATTTTTTAAGCAAACTTGAAAACATTTCTTCCTATCATATCCTGCAAAAGTTAGCGCTCCTGAAGGGCAACGTTTTACACAAACTCCACATATCCCTTTACTCTTATATAGACAGTATTCATCATCAAGCGGCTGATCAGGCACTACATCTAAATTTGTAACTACTGTACTATACCGACCACAACAGCCTTTTTTCGTAATTAGCATATTATTAATGCCAAAGGTACCCAGCCCTGCAATTCTTGCAATATGGCGATGCGACCAATTACTTATTAATTTTTCTCGATCAAATGTTGTTGATTCTTTTGAAATCCCTGCTTCATATCCCATTTTCTTTAATTCTTCTATTAGATAATGATTCAACTCTCCAAACATCCCATTGGTTTCTTCATAGGTACGAGCCCACTCGGGAGATGCCACGTCACCAGCTGCTTTGTTTGTATCTGCAAGTTCCTTTGTAAAAGGGACAAAATAGGCAATAACAATTGTCGGTTTTTTTAAGATCTCATGCGGCATAACATGCTGCTGCGAAATAATATCCTTTAGTTTTAAAATATCCGGATGATTTGCATCAGCAAATCCAACTAATGGCTCACTCCATTGGGATGTGATATCTGCTTTATTTTGATAGTTTTGCAGATAGGTTTGAATCATATTCGTTATTGTTTTTTTGTCCATCATGCTTCTCTCCAAATTAATACAATCCATTGTTGATTTTTAAGACCATCTTATTTTACAAACACGGCTATTTTATCTGATCCGCGGAATATGGAAGCTTCAACGGATTGCACATCGCAATAGGTTTGCAATAGATCTTTAAATTGCATCATCCATTTTTCAAGTCCATTTCCACCGTCAAACGCATACAGCACGCTGATGATTTCATGATCACCAGGCTGTGTCATGGCGCGTCGACTGTCACTGCTTGGGTTACCAAATGCACCAATATCATCATACAGTGTTGGTAGATGCTCAATGTTAACAGCACCCTTGCCAATACCTTCATAACTTGCACCGTCCGGCGCACGGTGCAGGGTAATATTTCCGGACAAATTGCTCACATCATACGAACCAATGGAATAGCCGGAAGTGATCGAAACCAAATTGTTAACCTCGACTATGTTGCTAATGTGATACAATCCATTGCCCTTCACGATGCGCCGCAGCATAGCTTCCGCCGCATTCCTATATTCGTATGGTGATTTACCGAGTGCTTTATAAGCATTTCTCGTGGCTGCTATTTGTGCAATGTGTGCGATATCCTCCAATGTACACCGCTCGCGTAACTCGCTTATTGTCTTGTCGAGCAATTCCAATAGTGCCGGCGTGCTTTTTTGCACATTCGCCCGATAATACAAAACACCGAGAGCGGTACTTGTATAAAGCTGTTGTAACTCTTCTGAAATAAAAAAATTCATGTGCTCTCCTTCCTAACCTTGGATGGCTTGCAGTTTCCAATAAACCTTCTTCTAATTACCTATACCTGTTATTCTGTTTGCTTCAATATACAATGGTTTTTAGTATAAAGTAAAACGATAATTTCTTACATTTGATATGAGATAATCTCACATCTACTAGATAAACCTCATAAATTTAAATCTAACAAAAGACTCACAGCAACAGAAATCGGAAAAAACTGCTCTTCATAATCAACTGAAATTTTTCCAAGTTAAAATCAAGATTGACGAGAGAAACAACCAAACCATACTTGAAATCAAAATGGATTTAGAAATAGTATAACTTTTTAAGACAAAATTTAAAACCAAAAGAAAACTTACAAATGGTATCGCCGAAACGATAGCAAAATATATTGTTTCACGAACCTTAGAAGCTCCATGTTCTATATACATGAAATAGTAAGCAAGAATACTTAAACCAGGGAAACTCAATACCAATCCCGCAATATAATAATTCTCTGTTTTTGATATATAATGCACGATGACTATAATAATAACAGCCATAACACATTTAATAAATAAATCCAATAAAATCTCTTCTTTCTGTTATGAATCTATTCTTCTGAAGGTACTTTCGGTCCCTGCAAATCCAATTGATAAAATGCAAGGTCTAGCCATTTATCAAATTTAAATCCTGCTTTTTTAATTACACCCGAAAATGTAAATCCCATTTTCTCATGCATTTTTATACTATTTTCATTTGCTGCATCAATTCCAGCAACAAGTGTTGCATATTCTCTTGCATTAGCAACTTTTATTATTTCCTGCATTAATTTGGTTGCAATACCCGCATTCCTATAATCCTTATGAACATACACGGAATGTTCAATTGTATATTTATATGCTGGCCATGCTCTAAATGGGCCAAATGTCGCAAATGCAAGAACCTTATCAGCGTTTTCAAATACTAGCAATGGATACCCGTCTTGCTTCTTTTTTTCATACCATTGCATTCTATCATCAAGAGTATGAGCCTTATAATCGTAGACTGCCGTTGTGTTCAAAATCGCATCATTATAAATTTCTAAAATATCCATTAAATCTTTTGGAGTTGCTTCCCTTATCATTCTTTTTCATTCCTTTCACAATGAATTTGTTTTTCTATATTTTAACCCTTACTTTACCAAACGTAAAATAGACTTTATTATTCATTTGCTATAGAATGAAGTTATGGCAAAACTGTTAAAGAATAGATGTAAGGAACGGTGCAACATGACGCTTCAACAATTTCGGTATATTGTAGAGATTGCCAAACATAATTCCATTAGTAAAGCTGCCTCTGCTCTTTATGTTACACAGCCAAGTATCAGCAAAGCAGTTCATGAGATGGAAAATGAGTTAGGAATTACTATTTTAAACCGAACGAACAAAGGGGTTTTCTTTACAAAAGATGGCATGGAGTTATTATTCTACGCTAAAATGCTTCTGGAACAAATGGATTCTGTCGCCTATCATTTTAAGAAGCAGAAAGCAACGGACGTAACGAAATTTGCGATTTCATCGCAACATTACGGCTTTGCGATCGAGGCTGTTGCCAATCTAATGGACTATTTTGCTGAACGGAAATATGAGCTGACAATTCGAGAAGGAAAGACAACTGATGTGATTGATGATGTGCATGCAAGCAAAAGTATTCTCGGAATTTTATCTCTTACCGATTTAAATAAGAATTTTTTTGAGCGTTATTTCATTTCGAAATCGCTGCTATTTACTCCCCTCGCTTCAATGAAGCAGCACGTTTTTCTTCGAAAAGAACACCCCCTAGCACATCTCAAATCAATTGCTTTAGAACAATTAGAAAATTATCCGTATCTGACTTATCAACAGGACGATGTACTGCTCCATTTTGCAGAAGAAGTGATCGATGTAGATAATATAAGGCAAATAGTCTATTTGAAGGATCGAGGTGCTATGAATAATCTCCTTTCTAATACAGATGGCTATAATTTAGGAACTGGCTGTATCGTGAATAATTATATGGACCCTACTATTATTTCTATCCCTTTGGAAGAAGGAAATCTGATTCAACTGGGCTTGGTAAAACGAAACGATGTATTTTTGCCAGAAGATCTTACGGTATATATTGATTATTTAACAACTGCTTTAAATCAGTCTGCACCCAAAGATGGATTTCTGCGTGCTTTACAGCAATAGCTTTTCAACTTCCTGCCAATTCAAACACCTTCGTTCTGTCCAACTCTTATTCCACTCATATTCCTTACCAAAACATATTTTAAATTCAGCATTACTGCTTAAAAGATTTTCAACGTGGTCATCAATGAATATTGCATTGTCCATATTTACACTACTCTTGTCCATCCTTATACCATTAGTTGCAACAGCACTAGAAATGAATATAACATTTTTTATGAAAGGCAAATGATTTTTTATCCATTTAGCCTTTAAAGAAATGTTGTCTAACGTTCCAATCGAGCAGATTACTAGCTCATATTTACTTGCTAATTTTTCAATTATCTCTTCAGCATGAGGCATAAATTCTAGATGTTTAAAAAGTTCTTCATGTGAAAATATAGTTTCTTGATGATCTACTAAACCGCATTGATCCATAAGATCATATCGGTTTACTCTACTATGATCAGCTTTTTTAAATCCCTTATGATCTTTGTAAAATGAATTATATACATTACAATATGCTTTAACTGAGTCTGCAATAGTACAATCAAAATCAATAAAAATCTTCATAATTTTTATTTCCATCCTCTCATAGTTAAATTGTGTTTATAAATACAGATTGAATGGGTTGTTATCTATCATTTAACTTCGAATCTGTATATCCTGTTATTGCATTATAGCAAAATAGATTGTACAGTGATATGAGAAATCTCATATCACTGGAGGCTAATCATGGAAAGAATTACATCACCGGATTTAATCAGGAATACTGCAGAATACTCAGGATTTTTTGATTATCTTCCTTATGATGCTCTCTCTTATGCACAATTACATCGTTTTGATGCTAATGAATTTATATTATCTGAAGGACAGATTCCAGATTATTTTTATTTGGTGGCAGAAGGTCAGGCAAAAGCTTATCTTACCCACAGCAATGGTAAAGTTTCACTGGTGAATTTTTTGTATGCACCATGCTTTATAGGCGAAATGGAACTCCTTAATGCTCAACAAAAGGCAGTAGCTCTACAAGCTATGATTCCAGTAACTTGTATTGCCCTGCCTATGCAGCAATGCCGTAAAAGTTTATTGCAAAACCCTGTATTCCTGCGAGAACTCTGTATCTATTTAAGCAAGAAAGCGGATCGTAATTCCCGTATTTATACACATAATATTGCCTATCCTTTAGAAAACCGTCTTGCTCGGTTTATTCAGATTACAGTTCACAACGAAATTTATTCTGAAAGACATACCGAAGCCTCAGAATATCTAGGAGTGACTTATCGACACCTGCTTTATGTGATCGCCAGCTTTGTACAAAGAGGAATCCTTCAGAAAACCAACTTTGGATATAAAATTATAAATCATGAAGCATTAAAACAGCTTGCAAGTCAAAACTAAAAAATTGCTCAAAATACTGCTACACTAAATAACTAGTGTAGCAGTATTTTGAGCAATTTTTCCATTATATCTATTTTTATCTTAAAACTAGAGAACGGGAATCTAAATGGTATCCTTGTCCTCATATGATTCTCTAGATACCAGAATCAAGTAAGATCACCATATGTATCTCTCTTATAATGCCTCATATAGCCAAGCAGCTTTCCTAAGAACAATCCAGTACACAACCCAGATACTACTAACATGCTGACTTTAAAATTTAATTGTTCTACTAATACCGGGTTTGTAGCTTTTTCATATCCCAAATAATACTTTGCGATAAAAATAATAACTATAATTATCAGTGTGTCCCATGAACCAGGTATTTGAATAAGCAAACTTTTTTTATCAATTTTTATATCTAAACGTTTTACTTGCCACCATCCATATAAACTTCCACCTAATATAGCAGCAATCCAGCTAATTATGCTTAGATATTCTATGTTTTCAATAGTCGCTAAATTTTGTATCGATATGGATAAGAAAATAATCGGAAGAACAAAAATCTTCCAAAATGGAATAACACGTGCTTTTGATGCTTTTAAACCTACGATAATAAGATAAACCAACAATAAATATACCCACCAAGGAGTATGAATTAGTGTTTGCCAAATGAATCTCATGTCTTCTTCTCCTTAATTACTCGGCGTGCATCAATCTTTCCATTTACTCTTTTTAGCAAGTCCTTATGAAAAAATCCTTGTGATACCCCGTAGACACTCCCTGTCATAACGATGTGTCCGCTAGATGTTATCTCAATTTCTATGACACCGCCAGCCATATGAACTTTCATTTTATTTTCTGCAAGTCCTAGCTTATAAGCAACACTTGCAGCAGCACAGCTGCTGCTGCCTGATGCCAGCGTATATCCTGCACCACGTTCCCAAATTTCGATTTGGATATTGTTTTTATCCATGATTTTTAAAAACTGTACATTCGTCCGATTTGGAAAAATGGAGTTACTTTCAAATTTAGGTCCCAACTCCTTTGCTAGTCTCTCTGAAATATCTGAGCATAATATCACACAGTGTGGATTGCCCACAGTCACACAATTAATTCTATATTCGTGATCACCAATCAATAACTTCTCATTAATAACTTCACGTAATGCTCCATTTACAGGGATTTCTTCACTTAGAAAACTAGCCACCCCCATATCGACTCTTAACAGTGTGGCATTTTCATCTAATACTTCTATGTTGACCGTGCCACCCAATGTGCTTATCTGAAATGCCCTATCTTTTACATAGCCCGAATCGATTAGATATTTAGCAAAGATGCGAATACCGTTGCCACTTTTCTCGGCTTCACTGCCATCAGGATTTAATATTCGTAATTTGATAATTTCATTTTCATAGATAGGTCCATATAGAATTCCATCTGATCCTATACCAAAATTTCTGTCACATAACAGTTTTACATTTTCATTCATGACGTTTAAATTTGATTTATTAGGGTCAATTACTATATAATCGTTACCCAAAGCTTGGTATTTATAATAATCCATTTCCACAACGTTAAGCCTCCTCGTCAATTAACTCAATCATATCATAATTTTCTTTGTGATCTTTTATTCAATTGTATTTTAGAAACATTTTCTCCAAAATCACCATATTCCTTTTTCCGATTGCAATAAAAGCCCTGCTATTGGAACAGTATCCTATATTTCTATCCTTATTTATCCATTAAAATACAAAACTCCTGCAACGCTGATTGCTTTAGTTATTAGAAAAAATTTGAATTGAAGGTTTTTCATAAGAGCAGACATGAACCCATTTTCCATCACAAATCAACTCGATTTTTCCAATTTGCCTGCCCTTCCAATTCCATGACCGGATGACTTCTGCGACAATTCTATTGGTCTTTTTCTGGGATAAGGTTGGATCGGCTACTACTGGAATACCATGAATGATTGTACACATGATATAAGCCTCCTTTCTATCTAAAGATTTAAACCATTCATTTCTACAGTAGGCATGAGTGTTAACGCTTACATTATAGGTAAGCATTTGCCTCGAAAATAAGTAGATTAGTTGCTACTCTATGCAAATCTACAATATTAAGTGTTTCTTAAATTAGTACTACTTCCATAATAATCAACCTTTATTACATGGGCGATTAAATAAAGATTAGAATTGGATTAAAAAATTCAAAATTCTCTTCCTATCCATATAAAAAATGTTCTTATATACTTAAGATATTTAATTAAACAATAAGGGGTAGTATTCATGTCGGCGAGAGATACAACTATATTAATTGTAGAAGATGAGTGGAAAATTGCCCGATTTCTACAAATGGAATTGGAGCACGAAGGCTTTAAAACCGTAATTGAGACTAACGGGCGTCAGGCTCTGGATCGAATTATCCAAGAGTACTTTGACCTTATCTTATTAGATATTATGCTGCCGGAGATGTCTGGCATAGAAATTTGCCGCTGTGTTCGAGAGATTTCCCAAATACCGATCATCATGATAACCGCTAAAGCTACAATTGAAGATAGAGTCATGGGGCTGGATATTGGCGCAGACGACTATCTAACCAAACCATTTGCAATACAAGAACTTCTAGCCCGAGTCCGTGCAGCTATGCGAAAAAATAAGACGAGTACCTCCCAGATACTCGATCAAGGAAATTTACGCGTAAAAAATCTTGTTCTCTTCTCAAAGCGTTATGAAGCACAAGTCAATGGACAGCCTATCGAATTGACAAAAAAAGAATATGGTCTCCTCGAATATTTGGTACGCAATAAGCATATCGTATTAGATCGTGAACACATTCTACAGGATGTCTGGGGTTATGAATATGCAGGAAATACAAATGTAGTCGATGTTTATATTCGTTATTTGCGCAGCAAACTTGATGAACAATTCGGTGAAAAATACATACATACTGTTAGGGGAATCGGCTATGTGGTCAAAGATTAAAAAGTTCACCCTAGCAATGTCGATTCAATTGACGCTATTCTACATTGGTATTTTGTTTTGCATTCTGTTCATCATGAGTTTTTTTACTGTCTGGGGGATACAATACATCTTGTTTATGCAAGCAGAAAATGACATTACCGCTAGTGCCAATAACATTACCAGCTATCTAGCAGCAGGTCATCCTTTAGATCAACAGGTATTAAGTGAAAATTTTCTTGCACCCGATGTTATTCTCAGGATCTATGACGAACAAAGTAACCTAATAATAGATAATGCCCCTTCTACGCTTAGCACTAACAAATCTCAGATGCGAGAACAAGAAGGCATTCAGCTTATTGAAAATACGTTACTAAGAGAAATTCCACGACATGCCTATGAGGTAAATCATACTCACTTTTATTACTTGCAGCAATTTGTGCAGCAAAATGGACATTCATACCAATTGTATTTTATGAAAATAATCTCGGAAAAAAATGCAGTTCTAAAAACCCTATCCAATATTATGAAGGCAAGCAACCTCATTGCCCTATTGTTTATCATTACGTCTGGCATCTTTATCATCCGCAAAATTCTGCAGCCCATTCGAAATATAACGGCAATTGCCAAAGAGATTGAGATTAACGACTTAAGCAAACGTATTCACGTTAAAGATAGCAATGATGAACTTCACCATTTTGCAAGAACATTTAATCATATGTTAGATCGGCTTCAGACGGGCTTTGAACAACAGCAGCAGTTTGTTGCAGATGCTTCCCATGAACTGCGCACTCCTATCACGGTGATTAGCGGTTATGCCAATATGCTGGACCGTTGGGGCAAACAAGACGAATTTGCATTACAGGAAGGAATTAGCGCAATAAAATCAGAAGCAGCTAATATGTATGAGCTTATTGAAAAGCTGCTCTTCTTGGCGCGAACGGATCAGAGCAATCAAGTGGTTCACAAAGATAACCTTGTCATGCAAAGCCTAATTGAAGAAATCCTACAGGAAACTCAGCTTATCGCTCCAAATCATCAAATCATTTTAACTAATAATGATCCTGCCATAATTTATGCAGATTCTGCCTCTATCAAGCAGATGTTACGAATTTTTATTGAAAATAGTATTAAATATACGCCTATTGGCGGTACAATTCATATCGCTTCACATCAATCCAGCACTTACTTAACTATTACTATTCAAGATACTGGAATTGGCATACCAAAAGAAGAGCAGTCTAAAGTTTTTGACCGTTTTTACCGGGTTGATGCATCCCGTTCAAAATTAACAGGTGGAGCCGGTCTCGGTCTTTCTATTGCACAATGTATTGCCCAGCAACATGATATTGAAATTCATTTGACCAGTATACTAGAAAAAGGTACTACCATTAGACTCCACTTACCTCTACCTTCCAAAGCGTAATGCACAGCTCTCTTATGAAACAACTGGACGTTCATCCCTCTTGTCCACTAAGAGAGCTATTAGCTATATCTTTAAGTAAACTTTTGGATCACCCTCGTCTTTAGGTGGAACACTTGAATCTGCGATACTCTGGTTAATCTTTTTAATTCCATCTTCTGTTGCTTTTCTCACCGCTTCCTTCACTGGGGGCTTCTTACCAATGGAGGTATATGGGAGCCACGTAGTATTAGAGCCACGACCTATAACATCTTCACTTAACGCATATTTCTGGGTAATGGTATTATATAAACGAATTCTAAGTGTTGCTACCGTTTTAATATTTTTATAATATAATAGATCACTATAATCAGATTTTACAGGAAGAATTTCTACTGTAAGTACATACTTGCTTCCCAATTCTTTTGCCAAACTATTTAAATCTTTCTGGTCTCCTAGTTGCAGTTTTTCCAGCGTATTCTCTCTTAAGTCCTTGCTTATCATTTCACCACCTGGCAGTTGCTTTTCTAACTTGGCAGTGATTTCATTTTTTAGTTCATTTCCATACTTTTCTTTACAACTGTCCATTACTACAAACCTTACACCTTCAGGGTTTGCATTAGATGCATAAACTGGGAAAGCCATCATAGCAAACATTATTACAAACATACACAAACTCTTATACATAAATTTTGCCTCCTTATTGCCATCTTAATTCATTTGATTATCATTGTAGCTGCTGAAACACAATTACGGCTTAAAGCAATTTTATTATCTCCTCTCAGTTTTTCTTAACTTTATAATAGCCCTTCATTATTACACGATCATTAGACTACGATTAGATTTAGATTAAAAATTAGACCGTAAACAAAAGGTACTTTTCACGTTGTGTAAAAAGTACCTTTTATTTACGGTCTAAATCTTAGATTTCTCAGTAGATATTCTCTCACCTATTGTCTACTGTTAGCTGAACACATCAATTCGGCATAAGAAATGTTAGAGCCTCTCTATTCCAAAGTCTATTTTCTTATTTAAAATTTTGTCACAAAGCTGAATGAAACCCCATGGGCATTATAGGAAGGATTATGACCTCCTAAGCCACCATTTGAAACATGCATGAGCATGTACCCCATATTCACTGAAGAGTCTTTGCTAGTTTTATAAATGAATTGAGGTCCGACCCGCCACATGAAATTATAATATCTTCCGCCAGCCGGAAATATTTTGTCATATACGATAAATCCCCCACTCATATCGAGCGCTGCCGATAGCTTACCAGAGATTTCTTTTTCACTGCGAATCATATAAATAGGTCCAACGCCGACTGCAGAACTGTCTTGATTCGCTTTTTTTAAATCTATGCTTCCATACGGACGAGTAATTGTAAATCCTCTATATACAGACTTATTATTTTTTTCGGAAATTTTCGTAATTATATGTAGTGATACCGTATCAATATCGCGATTGCTGGTAAATGGAGTTAAGTAATCCCACTCCAGCTCGAACTTGGGATCAGCCGCATAGCAATACGACTTGCCCGGTATGAAAATCAGCAAAAAGTTAATAACAATTACGAAACAAATCAATCTACGCACAATACAACACTCCTCGTATGAGTTTTCTGCATTGCTAACAAAATTGTTGCCATTATGCAAAAACTACCTTAATTCTCTTTTTTCAAAGAAAAGCATTACTAAACATTCTATATACTGAATCATTTCCCTGCTAAATTATAAGATATGGAAAATATTTCAATAATCAAAAGACGATTACTTTTATACATTGAATTCATATATTGACACTGTTCGCCCTTCAATATTTGAAGGTGATTCCCCCAAGTAGCAAGCTCCTAATTTGTCATAAAATCCTTTTGCATTGGGATCAGATAAAATATTGACTTTATCTATCTTCAATTCCTTGCATTTGCTTTTAAGTGTGGCAATCAGCTTTGACCCAATCCCCTTACCGATACACTTGGGCATAATGAATATGTGCTCTAACCAAAAGCCTTCATCAACTTGTACTAAAGAAAAATAGCCTAACACCTGCCCATCTCTTTCTGCAAGGTAAACAATGTTATTTTGTATATACGATGGAGTAATGGTCAATTCATCTTTCCATATTTCAAAGTATTGTTCAGGATAATTCCAGTACCTCTTGGACATAAAAGATATTTGAGTCAGAACTTTGCTATCGTCAGCTACTGCCTTTCTAATTTCTAAATCATGCATTGCCAGCTGCACTACTAAACTCTGTATATGATGATGATTGGTGCCACAGCAACCACCTATTATTTTAATTCCAAACTCATTCTTTACATTCAACATCTCTTCTGCCCAAGCTTGGGGTTCCTCAAATTCAAGATTAACAGCATTATCAAGCTCCTCTGGACTTTTAGTGGATGTATTGCCCAATAGACCAATTATCCGTTCAATTCTCAGCGAAGAATTTATAGGATTAGTTAAAGCTTTTTTAAAGGTTATCGGATGAACACAATTCACTACATAGCCAACAGGCTGACAATCAACTTCTTCATCTATCAAGGCTATGGCTTTATGCAATGGCGTGCTGTCTAATAATGTACCGTTATCTCGAATTACAAAACCAAGTATATAGGGTTTATCAAATACAGCCATCGCTTTCGCTATGCCTAACGCTTCTGATACTGATGGTAAAGTTTCTGCAATCAAAAAGTTTACCCCTGCACATATGAGTCGTTCAATTTGATATGAATGAAAAATTTCAGCCTCGGCTGCGCTCAATGCCTCTTCAGGATTATATGCGTCCCCTTTACAGCCGATTAACCCTCCTATAAAAATTTTTTCTGCGTAATGTTCATATTCATCCCTAATCTCACTAAGAAAGCGGAAGCAATCTAAGTTGACATCCCTATCCAATATTTGAGCTTGCCTAATGCGTTCCAAACTTGCACGCCAAGTAGGTGTAAATAATACTATTGGCAAGCTCTTTACACATGTCGCATATATATATTGTTTATACATATTTTTCATTTTTTGTTTTTGGGCAGGGTTATAAATATATCCCGCATTTGCAACATACGGATCTAATTCAAAGTTACATTCTCGTTTTAATCTTTCTATGATCGCGCCTTCAGTAATAATAACAGGATAATCTGTTAATGCTTGGGAAAAATCCATATCAATCTCTTGCCTCCTGCGTTACTATTTTATGATCCTATGCATTGTAACAAACTAAATTTTGATATCCATTGAGTTTCATATTACGCATTTATCTATTTCATTGATGATTTCAAAATCAGTACCTAATTCAAATAACAATTTAATAGAGTGGATTTTATACTTCTCTAATTTAAGATATGTTTCTTGTAAATATATTATGTCTTTAAAAAATAAGAAACATCAGAATCGCCCCGATGCTTCTTGTAGTATTGCTATGTTTCGAAATTGATTTACCAATTTTCATAATGGATTATTTCTTCAATCTTTTTACGTGGGCGTGCTTTAGGTTCTTCATCCGCATAACCAACGGTAATAATGCCAACTACATACTTGTCAGAAGGAATATTTAAAATTGGTCTGATTTCCTCTTGAGTAAACCACGCAACCCAGCAAGTACCTAAACCTAAATTACTAGCTTCAAGTAAAATATGTTCCATTGCGATTGAGGTATCTCTTATAATTTGCTTAACTTCTTCCTGTGGACTTTGTTCATCTAAGGTTAGATGTATCTCATCACTTATTCTGACACGAATATCTGCAACACAAACAATCAAAATTGGAGCAGCTAGCATCCATTTTTGATTATGAGATACTTCAGCTAGCTTTTGTCTAGTCCATTCAGATTTTACGATGACAAAATGCCATGGTTGTGTATTACTTCCTGATGGGGCGAGTCTCCCACTCTCAATTAATTGAATAATTTTTTCATCTTCTATTGGTTTATCAAGATATTTTCTTATACTTCTACGATTTTCAATCGATTCTATCATCACACTTCCCCCTTCTTGATGATACTTCATAGTAATGACAAGGTTATAATACAATCATATTGAATAAAAAAGACCGTATTGCTCTATAAATTTATATACAATTTTCATGCAAAAAATCCTGCAATAATTTATATGTGCAGGATTTTTTTGCCATTTGTATGTCAGTTATAGCTAAACAGCTGGTCACTTCGTAATTTGGGGAAAAATCCCCAAACGGCTTATACCCATTTACCTTATAATATTTTCATTAGTCGGAGCATTAGATCCATTGCACGAGGGAAGCTAATGATTGACGAGTTTTGAGATGAGGCTGTACTGCTCTGTACCCAAAGCTGGCCATTACTGATACGCCAAAACGCTCTGTATCCAGAATACCTTCTTCTTTCAGCAGCTTTTCCACTGCTTTCCGATTAAAGCCTTCTATCGGACAAGAATCAATTTTTAGCAGAGCAGCAGTAGTTAACATATTTGCCATTGCGATATAAGTTTGCTTGCAAGCCCAGTCAAAGACGGCCCGGTCACTTTCCAGCAAAGCAAAGTCATTTTTTTGAAAACTTTCAAAAGCTTTTCTCTTTTGATCCGCTATCTCCTGCGGCAATTTTTGTACTTCCGTCATTATGCGGGTAACATATTGCGAGTTGTAGATAGTATCAGGTTTTTTTCTTGCCAGAAATATCAAGAAATGGCTGGCACCTTGAAAACTGTTCTGAGCCCCCCAAGCAATAGGCCATAATTTATCTTTTAATTCTTTACTTTGCACAACAAGAAACTTCCAGGGTTCAAATCCGAAAGAACTTGGAGAAAGTCTACCGGCTTCTAGTATCGTCAAAAAATCTTTCTCCGGAATGACTCTCGTTGCATCAAAATGCTTACACGCATGCCGAAATTGAAACGCATCTAAAATAGTTTGGTGTTCGTTATTCATAAATAAGTACCTTCCTTTTTTAAATTTAAAAGTTTAGTCTTTTCCATCAACTGTGCTCTACCGCATTTTCGATATTGCACTTCCATAAATTAGAGCAGGTTTCTGCCTCATGGATTAATACTGACATATCATGTCTCATTAAAGATGCAGTGGTTATTCCCAAACATTGAACAACGATTGCAGGAAATGCATTTTGCTGGGGCCGTATCCCCCTCCTTCCATCTACTGAACAAATTACGTTCCCGAATGAGCACGTCGGTCTGTGCGTGAATACCCTTCGCCTTTTCTTGAAGAACGGCTTCCGCCACTCATTTCTATAGCATTCAAGCCAAATTTTTTCAGGGTTTTACACACGTCCTCAAAAGTCATGCCATTGTCCATAAAATCTTCAGCCTCAGCATCCTATCAGAATTAATTGCTAGCATTTTCAGGAATCAGATCGGAATACTGTTATTTGTAATTTCGAGCATAGATGTATATACACATATTTGCTGTTAGCAGCTACCTTGCGCGCAACAAATATCCGCTCTTCCTAAATGGTTAATTTGCTTAATAGATAATCTGAGCTGCATTCTTGTTCTTTATAATATAATAATAGAATGTAATATCAAAAATAACAAGTAGATACATATAAGTAGTATAGTATCTTTTTATATACTTACTTAAAGACACTGTTCAATATTTAAATGATTAGAAGTCCACAAAGTAATACCCTTACATTATTTTAAGCACAGCTAAGAAAGCCTATAGACATAAATATAGGCGGATCCTTACGCTGTGCTTTCTGTATGGGACTAAAGGCATGTTTTCTGTTCCATAAATCTATCAATCCTATAACGTGTCAGGATTTTCTCACTTTTTAGGAGTGGCCTTACTTACCGTTTTGACTTCTTTTGCTTCGTCTCGGACATATTGAGGAATCACTACCGGATCTACTTGATTATATTTTGAATATGTTATCTGCATATTCAATGTTGAGTTTGCTAAAAAATCTTCTATTTTAGTTCTGTCTTTTGGATTGCCTATCTCCATAAACAACCCTGCACCTTTTCGAATCGGTTCTGTCAAATCCATATCTATTTCTTTTACCATCTTAGTCGCTTTATCAACTTTAACGCTATATTTTATATCGCCAGCAGCTAATAAACCAAGACGTCCTGCCGCAATCGCACTCAAAATATCCTTATCCTGCACATTATTTTGTTTGACAGCTGCATTTATCGCATCACTTATTTGCATACTATCCAACGTTATTTCTATATATTTATAGGATGGCGTTTCTTTTTTCAGCTTCACTGATTTCATACACTGCAGCATATCCATTCGAGCAGATGCCTTCTCACTTGCAGAAAGTTTTTTGTTCAAAGAAAGATCAATCGGTACAATCTGCTTGATCCACTTTTCGTTACTTAACATATAAAGCACTAGATTTCCTTGATTTTGTTCTATATACTGTTTTAACATCACAGTATTTTCTTTATTCTTTGCATCACGAAAGGTAATGTTTATATCTTGTTTATAACGTAGAGGTTTTTCCTGGCCTTCCCCATTGGCTGCAATGTTGACTTCTCCCATTGGGGTTTCAGCCTTGACTGCCACGTCATAATGCAAATTGTTTACATCCATCATATTTTTGTATACATCGTTCAAATATGTCTTTTCCGGTGACAGCGTTTCCTCTGCAAATGCAAATGAACTGCTCATTGCCACAAACAACAATCCCCATACTAAAGCAATTCCCCAATTGATCTTTCGCAAAAATTCCATTTTATTCATCAATCTCCTTTTTATGAATTTCGCTAATCCATACATTTTCATTATATGTAAGGTCAAGAGATACCATCACCCTCCATCAAATCTAGCACTTAACTATATTTCTTATTTGTAACATTTCTGTCAGCAGCATAAAGTTCCTGCCAAATTCAAACAAATTTTGCAGCAGCTATGTGTTTATTCCTTAGACAGAAGGATTATTTCCTGCTCGGTTGCATATATTACAATCTATGGGTATAATATAAGAAAGTACCACCCCCTTTCTAAAAGGGTGTGGTCAACCGCTCCCAAGACAACCTGTTACACTTATTGTAGCATAATTTACCAGGTTAAAAAAAGAATTTTTCCATTTGATATAAATACGAAAGAATTGAAAGATGAATCATCCAAAAGTGCATTTTAAATAATGTAATCACAAAAAGCTGAAGACCACTAGAGTACATTAGTGGCCTCCAGCTTTTTCGTATTTGGCAACGCGTGCAATGAAACATATTACGGAACTTTCCTCACAGTATTATAACGATGTATAGCTGGTCACTGCGAAGAGTATACTATAGAAAAATGAAGTGAAGGATATGGATATCGTAGGATGAATTACAAAAATATTACCATTGCCGGAAGTGGAGTATTAGGAAGTCAAATCGCTTTTCAAACAGCCTATAAAGGATTCACGGTGTCTGTTTATGACATAAATCAGCAAGCGATTGATACGGCAAAAGAACGACTCCATCAATTAAAGCTAAACTATATGCGGGATCTAAAGGCATCAGAACAAGAAGTCAATAGAGCCTTGGAACGAATTTCTTTTTTTGTGGAATTGTCGGAAGCCGTCAATCAAGCGGATCTGTTAATAGAGGTCATACCGGAACAGGTTGCAATAAAAATGAATTTTTATACCAAACTATCTAAAGTGGCTTCTGAAAAAACTGTTTTTGCAACCAACTCCTCTACACTTCTCCCTAGCATGTTTGCAGAAGTAACCGGTCGTCCTGAAAAGTTTTTAGCGCTTCATTTTGCCAATCAGATTTGGCTAAACAATACAGCCGAGATTATGAGACATTCGAAAACGGATCAGGGGATCTTTGAAGAGGTAGTCGAATTCACCAAAGCAATTGGAATGATTTCTTTGCCTATATATAAAGAACAACCTGGCTATATTTTAAACTCTTTATTAGTGCCATTACTTAATGCAGCTTTAACGCTAAACGTGAAAGAAATTGCTGACTACCAGACAATCGATAAGGCATGGATGGTTGGTACTGGAGCTGATTATGGCCCATTTGCCATTTTAGATATCGTAGGAATTAGAACAGTGCATAATATTGTGCTGAGCAGAGGTGAAGCAGGGGATGAAAAATCCGCGTATCTGGCACAGTGGCTGAAGACACAATATCTTGAAAAGGGAAAGGAAGGAAAAGAAACTGGGGAAGGTTTTTACAAATATCCCAATCCAGCTTTTTTAGAATCTAACTTTTTAACAATGTAGTCAATGAAGAATTATACCGAAATATGAATACATTACTCTACTGAAACAAGAAAGGAATGACGTATTATGTATTATAGTAATGGCAATTATGAAGCGTTTGCTAGGCCTAAAAAACCAGTAGGTGTGGACAATAAATCTGCCTATCTTGTCGGTTCTGGTTTGTCATCACTAGCAGCCGCATGCTTTCTTATCCGTGATGGACAAATGAAAGGGGAACGCATTCATATTCTGGAAGAGTTAGGGATTGCCGGAGGTGCTTGTGACGGAATTCATGACAGCCAAAAGGGCTTTATTATACGTGGTGGACGTGAAATGGAAAACCATTTTGAGTGTCTATGGGATTTATTTCGTTCCATACCTTCCCTTGAGATAGAAGATGCCTCCGTATTAGATGAATTCTACTGGTTAAATAAACGAGATCCAAACTATTCTCTCATGAGAGTCACTATGAATCGCGGTCAGGATGCCCACACGGACGGAAAATTTGGACTGAGTGAGAAAGCTGCCTTAGAAATTGTAAAACTGTTTACTATAACGCGAGATGAAGATTTATATGACAAGAAAATATCCGATGTTTTTTCAGAAGACTTTTTCGAATCGAATTTCTGGCTTTATTGGCGGACCATGTTCGCCTTTGAGGATTGGCATAGCGCACTGGAAATGAAACTCTACATTCAGAGATTCATTCATCATATTGGAGGACTTCCTGATTTTTCGGCGTTGAAGTTTACCAAATATAATCAATACGAATCGCTAATTCAACCTATGATTAAGTACCTTGAATCGCATGGTGTGCAGTTACAATATGATAGCAAGGTAACTAATGTGATGTTTGATATTGATGGCGATAGAAAAGTGGCGACAAAAATTATGTATCTTTCCGGTGGCAAGGAAGAGGTTATTCATTTGACAGAAGATGACCTCGTCTTTGTTACCAATGGCAGTTGTACAGAGAATTCTTCATTCGGAGATGACAATTCTGTACCGAAACCAAATACTTCTCTTGGTGGCTGCTGGGAACTCTGGAGAAATATCGCCAAGCAGCATCCGACCTTTGGAAGGCCGGATAAATTCTGTACAAACATAAAAGCTACTAATTGGGAATCTGCGACAATCACCACGCTTGATAACCGCATACCACCGTATGTCGAAAAAATTTGTAAGCGTGACCCCTTTAGCGGGAGAGTCGTTACAGGAGGAATCATCACTGTAAAGGATTCGAACTGGCTTATGAGCTATACATTAAACCGGCAACCCCACTTTATAGAACAGCCTAAAGATCAATTGGTTATCTGGTTATATGGGTTATTTACAGATATTCCCGGTAATTATATCAAAAAACCAATGAAAGAATGTACAGGGTCGGAAATTGTAGAAGAGTGGCTCTACCATCTCGGTGTGCCAGAAAAGGAAATTCATGACATGGCTGCCCAATCCGCCCATTGTATTCCCTGTATGATGCCCTATATTACAGCCTTTTTTATGCCCAGAACCAAGGGAGACAGACCGAAAGTAGTGCCAGACGGATGTGTAAACTTTTGCTTTATTGGGCAATTTGCGGATACTGTGCGTGACACGGTGTTTACTACTGAATATTCTGTACGAACAGCTATGGAGGCAGTGTATACGCTTTTAAATGTAGACCGCGGGGTACCGGAAGTTTTTGCTTCTTGCTATGATATTCGCGTATTGCTGGATTCAACATCGAAAATGATGGATGAAAAAAAGTTGACGGAATTAAAACTTCCGTTTATAGCGAGCTTAATAGAAAAAAATGTATTGCGCAAAATTTCAGGAACGACTATGGAAGAACTGCTGAAAAAGTACAATATTATATAATGATTGGAGACTTTCAAGTGAAGAATATACATTATTGAAGGTTTTATGGCAAACTCGTATTAGCATAAAAAGAGCATCTATTGTAAGGGGCAAAACAGATCATAAGCTGGTTGCCCCTTTCTTTGCATATTAAAATAGCTATTTATATTTTTCTAAACTTAATTATCTTGGGTGTCATCAGTACTAATAATGCAAGTATTAACATCACAGCGGCAAAAAGACTTGGGGCTGCGATATTAACGTTTTTTTGCAGATATGCTGCGACAACAGGCCCTATGATTTGTCCTAAGGCATATACCGTTGTCAATTCTCCGATAGCTTGTAATTGCGCCTTCGGTTTTACTCGGGATGCCAAGGTAATTGTCAAACTGGTTATCCCCATAAAGGTTCCGCCAAATAAAGCACCTCCTGCTAACGTGCTCACTTGATTTGGAATGATAACTGGCAGGAGAATTCCAAGCGCCTGTACCCCATATGCCAGCATCAAGCTCAATTTTAGGCTTGTCTTTTTAGCAATCTGTGCCCAAAGATATGTCGAGGGGGCTGCAGCCAAGCCAATTAATATCCAACTTTGGTTTGCAATATGGCTAAGCTCAGGCATTGATTTTATCATTTGCACAATAAATGTGGCTGTAATGATATAGCCAATACCTTCAAGCCCATAACTGATGAGAAGAACATACCACTCATAGTCCCTTTTAAACTTATCTTGAGATCGTATCTCACCTTGCTCCCCAGCTTCAGGAAACGACGCTTTTGACAGCGTATACCACGCAACGATTCCAAAGATACTTCCGCCTAGTGCTAATCCTTGCCAGGCGGCTGCCCAGCCGCCTATACTATCAAACAGGGGTACAAATAGTCCAGTAAACGCAATGCCAAGACCAACTCCACTATAAAGATATCCTGCCCAATCGCTTCGTCCTTGTCCTAAAGTAATGCTTGAGGCAACAACAAATAAAATTGCACTAAGAAACCCAGAAAGCATCCTTAGAAAAGACCAAAGTAAATCATTTAATGTGAGTGGCATAGCTATCAGCAAAATGATACTGGTAACGATTCCTCCGCCTAACCAGATTCGTAACTGTTTTCTGATCCACTGTTTTCTTGAAATATAGGCTCCAATCAGATAGCCTAGATAGTTTGCAGACGCCATCACTGCGATATCCCATTCCGTTACGCCAATATCCCTTTGCATTAGCGGAATAATGGGAGTAAACCCAAATCGTGAAATCCCCATGGCTAAGCTCAAGGCGCAAATTCCACCTACAAGAGTGAAAAGATTACGATTATTTTTGATGTCGCCACCTCCTAGCCAAAAAATATACTTATATGGTACTATAAAGATCACATTAAAAGAAGCGATTCATTTCTATTATAGCAATCGGTTTTATCTATAGGAGGTATTAAAGTGGATTTAGACGATATAAAAGTATTTCGCGAAGTAGCATTGCAGGGTTCCATGACACAGGCAGCGGAAACACTTGGATATGCACAATCCAGTGTAACTGCGCGCATACGAAAGTTAGAAGCAAACTTAAAAGTAAATCTATTTTATCGTAATGCAAAGGGAGTACAGCTCACTCCCTCCGGTCAGATTTTCTTGGAATATGGATTAAAGTTTACGCAGCTCACAGAAGAATTATACCGCATCTTGAGTCCAAGTGAAGTTCCAAGCGGATTACTGCGAATTGGTTCTATGGAAACAACAGCCGCAATTCGTCTGCCTGCGCTGCTGAAAAAATACCATTCCTTATATGACAAGGTCGAGTTAGCACTTCAAACTGGACCTACTGAATGTTTAATTAATCAAGTTCTAAATTACGAGCTGGACCTAGCCTTTGTCGCAGCACCTGTTAACCATCCTGAAATCGCTGAAATCGATAGCTTTAGTGAAGAAATGGTACTGGTGGCCGAGAAAAAAGAAAATACCCAAGATATTTTGGATATTGTGAGGAATAGAACAATATTAGTTTTCCGTCTGGGCTGCTCTTATCGCTCATTGCTTGAGCGATATTTATTGGAAAGCAACTCCATACCTTTAAGGCGTTTTGAATTTGGATCTCTGGAGGCTATTATTGGCGGTGTATCAGCTGGTATCGGCATTTCTTTATTGCCCAGGTCAGTTGTAGAAGATAAGCTTCAATCAGGCATTCTGGTTGCTTATGATCTGCCGCCTCATCTACGAAATTGCACAACAATGCTGATACAACGAAAAGATGTGATACAAACAGCAGCTATGGCTAATTTAGTTGATTTATTATATTAGTATACAAAATTTTATAGACTACTCGATTTAATAAGTAATTTTAAGTATATACTTCTTGATATTCTATTTTAGCATCAGGGGATACTAATTTAACATAATCATATATATCCGATAAATGATTGACCACTGTATCTTTAGAAATGCCAACTGGTGCATAAACTACAAAAACAACCTTTTGTGTCTCAGGCAAAATGCGAGTACGTAAGTCAGGACCATGTATAATACTTGAGATAATTCCTGCTGCATCGTAAAGCATCATATCTTGCGGTTTCACAACCTGCTCCTTTCCATTAATCAGAAAATATGCCTCATCACCTGCTGCTGCATCTAGTGTTAATGGAAATCTCAATGCGTTATAATCATGTCCGGCAGTTAACAGGCCATTCTTCAATTCGGCCATAAACATGGCTTCAACAACTGCTGCAATACAAGGAATTTCTTTGCCTTTAAAAATAACAGATTCTAATTGTTTCAAAACATGATAGCTCTTCTTATACTGTTTATAATAATTGCTATAAACCGAAATTGGAAAATGGTTAAAAAGAGCTTCTCTATTCGTAAACCTTGCCTGAAGTTCGTCCTTTAGCTTCCTTTTACTCACCTCCAATGCTTCAGATTGTTTTGCATTAAGTACATTTTCTACAATCATGAATCCTATGCTGGCTCCTTTATGTGCTTGCTTCCATGCATCGGTAACATATATCATTAGCAAATCCCCCATATACGTTTTTTAGCCCACTTAAAATATGCAGACAATTTATTTCATTTTAACTCTTCCATGAGAAATTTCTTGTATGATATTGCTATATTTTTTAGGTGTAATTCCAGTAATTTGTTTGAATTGCTTTGAAAAGTGACTCTGATCTGTAAATCCAATTTCATGAGCAATAAATGCCATTGAAAAGCCCTTCGCCAAGAGGGCTTTTGCGCGTTTAATTCTAACTTGTTTAAGATATATATGAGGAGGAACCCCAATACACTTTTTAAATAGACGAATCAAGTGAAACGGGCTAAGATTACAAATGAAGGATAACTCTTTTATTGAAAAGTTTTGAATATAGGAATCCTCAATATATTCTCGTGCTAATTCAACAGCTCGATTGTCTCTCCCCATATCTTTTACACATAATCGCTCCTCTGCGTGACGTGAAATAAATTCTGTTAACATCGATAAAAGAAGTGATTCTTGCTCAATTAATGGAATAGCCGAATGTTCCAGTACAATATGAAGATTTCTAATAAAATAAGCCAAATCATTATCTTTTATAACCCCCGCTGTAAAAAACGGGATTTTTTTTGTTTTACCTGACATCTCATAAACGACCTGCTCCAACAGTTTTGGTTCAAGGTAAAACATTCGATACGTCCATCCTTCATTTGACCCAGCATAGCCATCATGGGCTTCCCCCGGAATTACCAGGTTAATGCAGCCCGAAGAAGCAGTAAGGTTTTCACCCCGATAAGTAAATTTAAGTGCTCCTTGTTCAATCACACCAATGGCAAATCCTTCATGAATATGTTTACTAAAAGAATGATTAACATATGTAGCATGCAGTAATTCAAGATTATTTAATTGGGGCATGATCCAGAAATTCACTTTTTCTTCTTTAATGCACATAACAGTTCCTCCCGAAAAAACTCTTTCAGGTCTTCTCATATTAATTCTTCTTAAACTATAAATTAAAATCCTGCCAGTTTGAAGACTTAACCAGCAGGATCTACTTTATTTTTATTATATTAGCAGACACTTTGGGAACGTTCCTTATTTTGCATTAATATGAACGTCAGGAGCACCCCTTATTTCTTGCTACTCTGCCTCTATTAAGCGCAAAAAACCACAGAGATCATTCTCTGTGGTTTAAAAATCATTATGGCAGGGGTAGAAAGACTCGAACTTTCAACCGACGGTTTTGGAGACCGGTACTCTACCAATTGAGCTACACCCCTATATGGAGCGGGAAAGGAGATTCGAACTCCCGACCCTCGCCTTGGCAAGGCGATGCTCTACCGCTGAGCTATTCCCGCATGATAATTGGCTCCTAGAGTAGGACTCGAACCTACGACCGATCGGTTAACAGCCGATTGCTCTACCAACTGAGCTATCCAGGAATATTTGGTGGAGAATAACGGGATCGAACCGTTGACCCCCTGCGTGCAAGGCAGGTGCTCTCCCAGCTGAGCTAATTCCCCAATGGAGCTGGAAACAGGACTTGAACCCGCAACATCCTCATTACAAGTGAGGTGCTCTACCAGTTGAGCTATTCCAGCAAATGGCGACCCAGATCGGATTTGAACCGACGACCTCCGCCGTGACAGGGCGGCATTCTAACCGCTAAACTACTGGGCCATGTGATAACCTAAAATGGTGGGGGATGACGGGATCGAACCGCCGACATCCTGCTTGTAAGGCAGGCGCTCTCCCAGCTGAGCTAATCCCCCATAATAAATATTCACCCACAACGGTCAAATGATCAACACCCTGATAAAAAGCAAGATGCTCCACAACTAAGCTAGTGGATTATATAATAGCAATGGCGGAGCGGGTGGGATTTGAACCCACGCAGGCCTTACGACCTCTAACGATTTAGCAAACCGTCCTCTTCAGCCGCTTGAGTACCGCTCCATGATGGAGCGGGTGAAGGGAATCGAACCCTCGTAGCTAGCTTGGAAGGCTAGTGCTCTACCATTGAGCTACACCCGCATTATAAAAATGGTGACCCCGGCAGGATTCGAACCTGCGACCTTTTGATTCGTAGTCAAATTTCGCCATCATTTTTCGTTTTCAAGATGTCATGAATGCTTGATAATGCTGGATTTTCATCACAGACCGTCACAGAACTTTTTCACCGCATTGTTGTACGGTTGTTGTAGTACAGTAACAGCTGGGTACCGGTGAGCTTACCTTACCTGCTCCGTTTTTGGAGCCGCTCACCGGACGCTTTGCTAGTATAACACAGTCCGTGCAGCTTCGCAAGTGTCTTCTGACCGAGAACATTCTGACAGGTCTGCCATCTTCCACCACCGTGCTGTGGTGGTCTTTTTTTTTTGCCATGGCCAGCAACCAAGCTGCCGCAAAAAAAGCCGCCGGCATCACCGGCAGCCTCCCTGCAGAAACTGGATAACCATCCCCAGAACCATCAGCCCGCCGATCAGCGCCGCCAGCCAGAAAACTGACAGCAGCAAGCTGTGGTCGGCACAGTACCGGACGCTCGGCCGGTCATCCCGGTCCAGCGCGTTCCAGTAGCAAGCCCACAGCGCGGCCTCCACCCGCCACCGTCTCACCAGATAGTCCCACATACCCACGCACCTCCCGCTCATCGGCAGCGGCTCCCCGCCGCCGTCACTCTCCAAAAGAGCGCGGGAGTAAACTTCCTATTGTGCTAAGATTCTGACGCGGCACACTGTGTCACCCGGAGGGGCGCAGTGAAAGCGGAGCAGGCGCAGCCTTGACCGGTGTGATACAATCAGAAGACCGGCGTCGGGGCGTTTCAGTGGTTAGACCTCGCTTTTTCCTTTTCGGTTATTTCGTCGGCTACAGCTTTTATGAGCAAAGCCCCGCTGTGTTCTTCGATCACAACTTTATCACCGCTCTGAAAGCCAAGGTCCTGGAGCCATTTGCCTTGCAAACGGATAAGCGGCCGCCGGTCTTTACCATTAAGGTATGTATAATAGATTGTCAAAATACGTGAGGTTTCCCTTTCACTGGACAAGTATATACCCCCTATCGCAAGCTGCAGCAAGGCCCTTGATCATGGCAGGCCCTTGCCGGACAGCTTTTTATAGGGGATAGAGTAAGGGGTAGAATAATTCTACCCCTCCTCATCAAACCGTACGTGAGGTTCTCCCTCATACGGCTTTCCGACATTCTTCTTCCTTCAGCTTTCGTTATCCAACAAGTTTTAATAGACCAGATTGATACATCATCCGCCACACTTCTTTAATTTCTGACAGATGTTTTCTTACTTGCCGCTTTTTATTCCACCATATTGTAAACCGTACTACAATGTACCAATCTATCTTCTTAAGGCTTTTCCTAGCGCTTTTGAATCCATAGTAGTTACGCCATCCTCTAATTTTGGGGTTTAGCTTTTCTATTAAGCTTTTCATATCCAGTACCAGT
>NZ_FOTS01000085.1 GCF_900114615.1 Pelosinus propionicus DSM 13327
TCCGTATTTTTTACAAAGATCCATATGAGAACCACTACCAGATAGATAATCCATCACGACTGTTTCTTTCAACTCCCAAGAATAGGATAGGTTTTTCGAGGTTTCCTGTAGCCCTTCTGGTCCTAAAGACTGATACCTTGCTAACCATCGCCTAATGCTTGTATTAGCTACCTTTAATTGCTTTGACAGATCGTTCATGGAGTATTCATTCCGTAGGTACTTTTCAACTGCATCAATGCGTTCTTCATATGAAACCGTAAATTTGCTTCCCATAAAAAATATGCTCCTTCCTTGCAATAGACAGTTTTATTATTTCAACTGTCTATTACAAGGGGAGCATATCACAAAAGCGGCGGTTATTTCTAATCACTAACGTTTGGGCTAACCGTTTTCCGGTTAGACAGCCTGTGGGGCTGGTGTGTTTGCGCACATCAGTCCTTTTCTTATATTATACCCATAGATTAAAAAATATGCAACCAGCCAGGAGAAAATCTTGTGTATAAGGGTATAATGAAATCCACTATTTATTGTTTTTAGTAAATAGTGGATTTTTGCTTGTGTGGGAATTATCAGTGGGGTCGAATCAGCTTCTTGTAAGGGGGGCAGTGACATTTTGATATCTCTCCATCAGCGACAATAATTGTTCTGCCATATATTCTGATGAATAAGGCATTGAATTTGTAATCCACCATTCAATTACACCGATGGTTGCCGAAGCAAAATATTGTACCATGATTTCCCTATTCCCATCTGTAGTGATGCCATTCATATCAAGTTGTTCTTCAACACTCTTTACCATCAAAGCATGTAAGCGGTTTCTAAAGGCAGTGATACTCTTACTCATTAGCATCTTTGAATAGAAAAAAGCATTTTGCTCCAGATAGTTAAATGTTTTACAAAGCGCATCTTTACCGGAGATACTGCTATCATTGCCTCTTGGCTGACAATTCTCAAATAATTTATTTAAGTGATTCTCTATGCATTGATTTAATAAATCAAATATATCTACATAGTGGGAATATACAGTTCCTCGATTGACATTTGCCAATTCTGCAATTTCGTTAATCGTAATTTTTTCAAAATCTTTTTCCAACATCAGTTTAGTAAAAGCATCCATAATAGCCTGCCTGGATTTTTCAATACGCCTATCCATAATAAAATTTCTCCTTACGATTGTATAAATGAACAGTTTTATCGATTTTGTTTATTAATCAACATATGTGACCGTTTTACTCATTGATTTCAGTTAACAGCGTTGCTACTATTATATTAAACAAATGTTTGAAATTCAACATTTGTTGGTTATTTTTATTAAGGAGATGACTGCAATGAGCTTAATAACGGTCAATGAAAGGTGTATTCAATGTGGACTTTGCATTAAAGAATGCCCAGTCGATGTTCTGCAGATGGGAGAAAAAGGGCCGGAAGAAGCGGCAAGCACCCATTGCAATGGCTGTGGACATTGTGTTGCAATATGTCCTAATGCGGCAATCGATAACGAGAATGCACCACTGGCGCTGCAAGTTGATGCTAATACTTTTCCTAAGTTAAATCCGCACCAGGCAGAGCATTTTTTAAGATCTCGTCGTTCTATAAGGAATTATCATGACAAGCCTGTAGCAAGAGAACTCTTATCAAAATTAGTGAATATCGCTAGACTTGCTCCTACTGCATCTAATAGTCAGGGGATATCCTATGTGATCGTAGAAAATAGACAATTACTTGAAAAAGCTGCTGAAATCACGATTCAGATGGCAGAAAAATCCTCTGTAAGGCATTTAATAGAAGCAGCGATTATCGGTTACAGGGAAAAAGGACTGGATTCAGTTTTCCGCGGCGCACCAAATTTAATTATAGCGATTGCAGACAAGAATTTCCCATATGCTAAAAATAATGCTGTTTCATGCTTAACCTATCTGGAGTTATTTGCCCCTTCATTAGGACTTGGATCCTGTTGGGCTGGTATTTTTGAACATTTTGCAGCGATTGAAAATTCACCGCTAACTACTTTATTTAATATTTCAGAAGAAAAAACAGTAGTTGGCGCAGTTATGGTTGGTTATCCTAAGTATCAATATACGAGATTAGTAGATCGAAATTCACTAGATGCTACATTCATAATGTAGCGCAGTTTTTCCTGAAGCCATACTCTGAATGTATCATAGTGACAGTTAGGGGCATTCCTTTTTTGGGTAACTAAAGCTGCCAAAGAAGAATGCTCCTAATGGTGTTTTTCATCTGAGTTCTGTGCTATTTTTATAAATTCTTCCATGGCTTTGGTAATATATTTATTTTCTTTGTTATAGAAAAACACGTTGCGGAATGTGTGAGTACTATTTATTTTGTAATACAGCATATTGGAAGAATCATTTGCTTTTTGCGCGAGGGTATCGCTGATAATGGTAATTGCCATGCCGTAACAGGAAACATTATAGGCCGTAGCCAACTGATCCAATTCCAAAATAATTTTGGGTGTAATGCCTTGTTCCTGGAAAATTTTATCCGTACGCATTCGCGTGTCGTTTCCAGCCCTTAGACAAATAAATGGATCATGAGTAAATAAGGTTAACGGCACGGGTTTGGTCGTTGGTTTTAAGTGCATTCCCTGGCGGATGTCGTCGATTGATAATTGATATTCTTGAGCAAGATCGTTTGAAGAAAATATTTGAGGAACGGCTAAAATCAGACATTCGCTGCAAAATAAGTGTTTTTCATAGATGAGTTCATTCAAAGGATAATTATCAATTACAAAATCCAGTGCGCCGGAAAATAACTGGTCTTCTAAATGAGCGCTATTGGCTTCGACTAGATTTACCTTAATTGATGGGTATTTATTGGTGAACGTTGTGATGATTGCTGGAAGGACAAAGGAAGCAAATACATTGCTTGCACCAATCGAAAGGCGCCCTGTTTTTAGCTGGTTTAAATTACTGAGATAGTTTTCAAACCGATTTTCAATGTCCATTATTTTTTCTATGGATTTTATATATTCGATGCCGGCTTCTGTTAATTGCACAGGATTACTGCTTCTATCAAAAATGCAGCAGCCGAGGCGTTTTTCGATTTTTTTGATGGAAGCACTTAACGCTGGCTGGCTGATATAGAGATTTTGTGCTGCTTTTGAAAAGCTTTTTTCTTTATATACTTCATAGATATATTCTTTTCCTTTAAACATAACGCCTCCACGCTATAACCAAATGATTATATTATTTATACTGATATATGTATTTGATTCTATTGTAGTTGAAATTTATAATGAAATCAAATAAGGAATCATGGAAGTCATTGTAATAAGCAGGGGGAAAGGTATCATGCAAAAATCAATCGGCATTATTGGCGGCATGGGCTCGTTAGCTACATGCGATTTGTTTAAGAAAATTATAGATATGACGGATGCCAAGTGTGACCAAGAACATATCCATATTTGTATAGATTGTAATACGAATATTCCTGACAGGACAAAAGCCATATTTGGAGGGGGAAAAGACCCCATCCCCGAAATGGTGAGAAGCGGTGTTAGACTGCAGTCCATGGGGGCAGATGTATTAATAATGCCATGCAATACAGCGCATTATTTTTATGATAAGATTACGCCTTTCTTTGATATTCCACTTTTAAATATGTTAAAAGAAACAGTCCAGGAAGTCCAAAGAAGAAAGATAAGAAAAATTGGATTACTGGCAACGGATGGGACGATTAAGTCAAGAGTGTATCATACGGCCTTAGCGGAGGCAGGAATCGATTTGGTGATTCCTTCGCCAGTCGGGCAGAGGAGTGTAATGGATATTATTTATAATGGGATAAAGGCGTCAAATAAGAATATCAACCTTAATCAATTTTATGGAGCCATCGATGAGCTTTTTGAGAAAGGGGCAGAAATATTGGTATTGGGCTGTACAGAACTTCCGGTTGCATTTGAACTGTTTCATATTAAACGACCATCCATTGACCCCACCTCAGTATTAGCTGCGGCGGCAATTCGTTTTGTTGAAAAGCCGTTATTAGCTAACTAAATAAAGAGACAGTTTGCCGATCGTGGCAAGCTGTCTTTTTATTTATAAGAGTTCGGGGTCAGGCATGACTTATTACAAAATTGAGTTGTATTTCTCATAAGCTTATATGAGTGCTTATGGGGCTCCCATCCCGGTAACTGCCAAGCTAGATAGATAACCACGGTGCAGTATCTTGATACTGTGTATTCTTATAAAGTTATGATAGCATTGTAAGTCACCGACTATTTTTTGTGATTTGAAAAAATGATGCAATAAATATAAGATTTTTTCGTCAATAAGAGTAGTAAGAAAAAGGGGGATTTACAATATGGTTGATTCGAAAGTAATAGAGGCTTTTCATCTGATGTGGGGAAACTTTCCCGAGCCGGTGATGCTGGTGCATAAAAGCAGGGAAATATTGGCGGTGAATGAAGCCTGTAGTTCTTTTGGCGGCGCAGCAGGCACGAAATGTTCGGACAAGGGCTCTCCCGAACAGCATAAAGGCTGTCTGGCAAATAAGGCACTGGCCACGCAGAAGGCTACGTACTCGAAAAACAAATCCGGAGAAAAAGAAGTGATTGGTTATTGGCTGCCCTTAACAGGCTATCCGGAAATCTATGTTCATTTTGGTATAGGTACAACAATTGATTACAATAACCTGCCACAATAGCTGTAATGAGTAACAGCTAAAAGATATAAGGGAATTGTGAAATACGTATGGGAAACGTTCTGAATCTGCTAAAAAAAGATATGCAATCCTAAAGGGATTGCATATCTTTTTTTAGCAGATTCAGAATTTCCACAAATCCTTGATCTCCATCCACTCGTATTCTGTCGCCATCGTTAATGAGCGTTGTAGCATCATCAACTCCGACTACTGCCGGAATACCATATTCGCGGGCGACAACAGCACCGTGAGTCATTAACCCTCCAACCTCAGTAACGATGGCTTTAGCCGATTGAAACAAAGGGGTCCATCCTGGATCAGTTTGGGGTGAAACTAGAATTTCTCCTTCACGCAGCACAGCGTTTTCCGGTCTTAGGATAATCCGAGCAATACCTTCAGCAGTGCCAGCGGAAACAGGACTGCCAATCAATGTGCCCTCGGGAATATTCTTTCTATCAGGAGGAACAATGATAATTTCACCTTCACTGGTCATTATACGGGGTGGTTTTAGATGCTGGTGCCATTGATGCTGCTCTTTGCGTTTTGCAATCAAATCCGCTGCGTTACCGCTGCATTCGCCCTGCCTCATTTCGATCAGTTCATCTAAACGTAAGAAATAGGCATCTTGAGCGTTCTTTAGTATCCCCATTGCAACGAGCTCATCGACTTCAGCCATAATTGCTTTTTTGCATTCGTCTAAGATGAGGCTCATTAAATATTTGTGATGTTCCCGCAGTCCGCCCAAATAGCGAAATACAGCAATGAGACGAGTTGTCAGTTTTAATTTGAAAGGATTGTCTTTCACATGGCTTAGAATACGCAGGATGGCTTCATCTGCTTCTTTTTTGCCTTCGGCAAACCGCTGGCGGTGCTCCCCTGGCTTTACACTTTGCATATGACTGAATATGGCAGACCGTAACTGCGTTGGCATTTCACGCCAGCGGGGATTTGTCAGATCAATTTCCCCTGGGCATCGCATACCGTATTGATCAATAAATTTTTCAAAGGCGTGCCGAAAGGTAATACCTCCAGCAACTTGAGCAAGCCCGGTATAGAATGTTTGATCATCAGCCGTTTTTAAATATTCCTCTACCTCGGGGAGAGTTCGCAGTAGATCTGCCAAATCACCCAGCTGCAGGCCCATCTCAGTAGTGACATTGCCGGGAAGGGATTTGTTTAACGTATGAAGCTCTGCTGCATTTCCCATCCAGCGGAGAAGCATCTTTTCCAGCAGTTTGTTGGCAAGTATGCCAGGTACAACATAGGGAATAATCTCCTGGAGAATGTCTACTATCATGCCGTCTAATTGCCGCTGAACGACTTGTAGCCGTTCAGCGCCCTGCACGCTGCTGAGTGCCTGCCTGGTCTGCTGCATTTTTTCCTCGATGAGGGCTTCGATTCTAGGTTTAGCCAGCCGGGGATCACCAGTACGCAGAACCTTCCAAGCCTTTTTTAGAATGGGAGCTGCGAGTTTGCGCGCAGTACCTGGAGTATTTGAGTGAAGATTTCCTGCGAAAATGCCTGGTCGTTTGACGACAGAATCCAGGGAACGGCTCATAGCTTCGTCTACTAATTTTAATAATTTTGGAAAAAAGATGCGTACTAGTTTAGACAGCAGAAAATCCGTAAGATCAATATAGATTCGGCTGCCCGCCTCGACAAACACCTGTGGGGGAAATGCCGTACGTAATACGGATCTGCCTAATGGCTTTATGGCATTCGGCATCATTTGGACATGACCAAAGGACAGCAGCACCCGCAGTGGATGCTCGGGAATTTCCGGCAGAGGATATAACGTAGTAATGGGACGGCTCTGGACGATAAAGAAATCGTCTTTTACCATGCAAAATTCAATATCCTGGGGTGTACCATAGTGCTGCTGAATTTGTTTTCCTAATGCAGCAAGATCAAGAATCTGCTGCTCAGTCATAGCTTGCTGTCCTTGCTGCCTGGCCGGCAGATCCTGGGTAGTCGTACCGCCTTCGGACAAAGGATAAATGGCTGTTTTCTTTTGTGATATCTTCTTGTAAATGATACGGTTTTGTTTTACTTGGTACAAATCAGCCGACACCAAGCCGGATACAAGGGCTTCTCCTAATCCGAAGCTGGCATCAATGGAAACAATAGTACGGTTTCCAGTTACAGGATCGGCTGTAAACAAGATTCCGGAAATATCGGGCATGACCATTTGCTGCACAACGATGGACAAATAGACTTCCGAGTGATCAAAAGCATTTTTTGCTCGATAGGCAATGGCCCGATCTGTGAATAAAGAAGCCCAGCATTTGCGAACATGCTCCAGCAGTTCATCCTGGCCTTTGATGTTTAGATACGTATCCTGCTGACCCGCAAAGGAAGCATTGGGTAAGTCCTCGGCCGTTGCGCTGGAACGAACCGCATATGCATGAGTTGCTCCTTGCTTCGTCCAGGCCTGTATGATTTCGTTGCTAATTTGCGAAGGGATCTCCAACTGCTGTAAGTGTGTTCGAATTTGTTGTCCCCATTCCCGAATGAGGTTTAAGTCGGTAGGGTCGATTGTCTTTAGTGCATCAAAAAACAGATCCATTTTCGGACTTCCTGCGATAAACTCTCGATAGGCGTAAGTCGTTACGCAAAATCCTCCTGGTACGGGAAAACCTGCTTTCGTCAGTTCTCCCAAGTTCGCACCTTTACCGCCAACATAAGGCAGACTTATATGATCGATTTGGTCGAAAAAAAGTACATAAGGTGTCATCGGCAAATTGCTCCTCTATCCATAACGGTGATCATTGTATTCAATACCAGTATCTTATCCGCTGCCTTTCTTAACTATTCATTGCTGTTTTGGAAAGCGACCTGCGTTTTACCTGCGAATAGCGAAGCAGAAACGAAGTCCTTTAACATGAACGCTAGGTGAAACCATACGAAATCTTCAAGATACCGAATGTTAAAGAAGCCAAAACAGGGCAATACTATAACAGGCAAGACCACGAAATCGTACAAGCACGATTGCAGGCAGCTGCAGCAATTGAATAGGAGGTCATTCGTATGCTTATTGAAGTTGGTTCCAAAGTATCTCTCTATTTTAATACCTGTCATAACGGAACGATAACGAATATAGAAGGATCAAAGATTTTTGTAAGATTCGATGATAAGCCAGAGCAGGAAGAAGCATATTCGATGAATGAATTTCTGAAGATGCTGAAGGTAACTGAAGAATAGAACAAAAGGTACTCTGGAAAGGGTGCCTATTTTCTTTGTCTTGATTAAAAAGAAAAATGAAATCTATATCTTTTGGGAGAGGAATGCAGTGTAAATCCGATGTATAATAGATTGGCTGTTCTTATCTATAATTTGGGCGAAGTCCCGCGCGAGGTGTTATGACAAAAAGAAACCATCATATACAACCTCTTTGACGAAAAATACTTGAATTTGTATAGGAGAAGTATATGGAAACAATTCATGTGCTAGTTAAATTGGAATTACAAGATTATCAACATTTTTACCGATTGTCTAATGAAAAATGGCTGTATGGATTCTATGGTTTTTTTCTTTCAGCCATAATAGGAAATATCATGGTCGATGATATTTCTGGTATAGCCTATATTCTTTTAATCCTTGCGATGTTGGAGTGTTACAAAAGGATAAATATAAAGAAACAATTTAAATCAAATCAGCTGGATCAAAAAGAAGTAGTTTATGAAATTACATCCGATGGGATAGAAGTGACTAGCGTAGATGGTAGTAGCAAATCCAATGTAAAATGGGATGAACTATTTGGGGTAAAGCGAAACAAAAACATGATATTTTTTATGACGGGAAGAGCATCAGGGCTTATCATTCCTAAAAGACTACTAACAACATTACAAGTTTCCCGTTTAGAAGGGCTCATTAAAGATCACTTGAGTATCAATGCCTTTATTAAAACGAATTTTTTTAAATACGGAGCAATAGGTGTATTGTTAAATCTTACGACCGTGATTCTGTCTACAGCACTTAATATTAGCCAGCAGCGATTAAGTGACGGCTATTCTATGAGACATAGTATTGTAAATTTGGTACAGCTTATCTTAATGATCTTAACTTTTGGATCAGGAATAACGTTTGTGATTCAATGTTTCAGATGGTTATATGGATCAATTCTGCCGAAACATCGTATTAAATTTAGCCATGTCCTCATAGCATTGTTAGCTTTTATCTGCATGATCGTAGTAATTGGGGTTGCAGACTATTATATCTACCAGGCTTGGCAGCTCCATAAAAGTTAGTTTTACGCAGCGAAAGAACTCCTGACAAATTTTTATGAATTTGGCAGGAGCTCTTTTGCTTATACTATTCCCTTTAGTCCTGAAACTTTAGTCTGTTTTCTCGAATTACGCAATGTAGAAGCAGGAGAAAAATATGGAGATATAGAATTTCCATTCATATCATATTCTGACAAAATACGCGTAATATATGTTGTGAATTGTAAATACATAAATAAAAATGATGAAAAATGTCATATCGATAACAAATAAGAGTTTTGAATTGATACTTTACATGGTTTGAAAGATCCTTTGGGTTATGCTGATTCGGGGATCTACGTAAAAAATACTAATTAGAGGAGTTGAAGTAGAGTGAAAATAAAGAATATTCAGACAAAGTTATTGATTAATCTTATACCTCTTATCCTAGTAGTGTTGCTTGCGTTATCTGGTGTTAGTTACTATTTAGCAAAGGAGTCTTTGGAAAAGAGTGTCGATGATACAGGTAAAGCGGTAGGAACTGACTATAGCAATCGGGTACGGGCGGATGTGGGTAAAATGGTAGTCCAATTAGAGGATCTGGCCAGTATCCAGCGGATTCGTACAGGTGCTGACAAGGTCCAAATTGCAGAAGCTATGGCAGAAATGAAAAATCGCCTAGGTATTTTTGATGTTGTTGCCTTCATTTCGCCTGATGGGTCAGCCGTTACAAGCACAGGAGAAAAGGCCTCATACAGTGATAGAGAATATTTTAAGAAAGTGATAGCAACAAATAAGAGCGTCATCTCAGATCCTCTCATTTCAAAGGCTACAGGGAAGCTGGCTGTTGTTTTAGCAGTGCCTGTGACAAATAATGGGCAGCTGACAGGAGTCTTACTAGGAACCGTTTCTATGGAAAGACTATCGAATCAGATGAAAGAGCTGAAGTTCTTAGAAACAGGTTATGGTCAGATTACAGATGATTCGGGACTGATTATTGCCCATCCTAAGCAGCCTGAGCTTATCGGTAAGCTTAATCTTTTTGAAAAGAAAATTAATCCGGAACTCAAGCTGCAGAAAAGTGAGCTTGATGAACGTCTGATTCATTTATTGAAGACAGCAGCCCAAACTGGAGAGCAGTCGATGGGTGAATATACTTTTGTCGATGGTATAGAAAGAGTTGCAATCGTTACCCCAATCAATCTGCCAGGTGATAAGCACTGGTTTGTAATGGTAGTAGCACCACTAGCAGAAGTCGATCATCAAATCGATACCTTAACAAGAATGATGCTTATCATTTCTATCATTTGCTTATTGTTAGCAGTAGTAGCAATTGTGTTCATTGCAAAACAGTTTGTAAAACCTATTTTGATCCTTCGTGACGAATGCATGTTGCTCTCCCAAGGAGATTTGCGGCAACGAGATATAGAAGTTTCATCTGAAGATGAAATTGGACAGTTAGCGAAAGGTTTTCGTGATATGAGAGCCAATTTGCATGAACTTGTCACAAGGGTGCACTCTCAGTCTGAACAATTAGCGGCTTCGAGTGAAGAATTAACAGCGAGTGCCGAACAGTCGGCTCAAGCTGCGAATCAAGTTGCTATATCAATTACCGGTGTAGCGAGTGGATCACATGACCAGCTGTCTGCAACTAATGAAACATCAGCTGTAGTTCAAGAAATGTCAGCAAGTATTGAGCAGGTTTCGGCGACTACTACTGGGGTGGCTGAGCAATCCAACCAAGCGGCTGCTAAAGCAAAGGAAGGCAATACAGCCGTAAACAAAGCGGTTATGCAAATGAAACATATTGAACAGACGGTGCAATCCTCTGCGCATGCAGTAGCAGAATTAGGTGAAAGGTCTAAGGAAATTGGTCAGATTGTTGCTACGATTTCTGGTATCGCCGGGCAGACCAATTTATTGGCTCTTAATGCTGCGATAGAGGCAGCACGAGCTGGTGAACAAGGACGTGGCTTTGCAGTAGTAGCTGAAGAAGTGCGCAAATTGGCAGAACAGTCTCAAGATGCAACGGAGCAGATCTCCTCACTGATTGGTGGCATTCAGGAAGATACCAATAAAGCAGTTAAAGCTATGGATGCTGGCAATAGGGAGGTTAAATTAGGGGCAGAAGTTGTTGATGCCGCTGGGCAGGCATTCCAAGAAATAGTGCTGCTAGTGACTCAAGTGTCTGATCAGATGAAGGAAATTTCGTTGGCCATTGATCAGATGGCTAATGGCAGCCAGCAAATTGTAGATTCAGTAAATCGGATTGATACTTTGAGTAAAAAGGCTTCAGAGGAATCTGAGACGGTATCTGCTGCTACTGAAGAACAATCTGCATCAATGGAGGAAATTGCTTCTTCTAGCCAAAGCCTAGCAAATCTCGCAACGGAACTTCGCGAAGCTGTTCAAAAGTTTCAAGTATAAGAATTGACAAAAAGAACTCCTATCAAATCCGTGAACTGAATCATAAAAAACGGACAGTGACAAAATACCCCCATTCGTAGGAAATGAAACTACGAATGGGGGTATCATTGTCAATGATAAAAAGAGGTTGATACGCATATCGATAAAATAGGAAAAGAAATCAATCAAATGATAAAAGAGGAGAAAACACAGCCAGAGATTGCAGCATTCTTTGGATTTAAAGATAAGACCGTTATTCATCAATATCTGAAGTGGCAACGCAGAAAAAAAGAACGAGTAATGGCAGGAATTTTACCTAAATAACGTGGATGGCTACCTAAGGGATACTTACCTACCGAAGAAGAAAAAGAAAAGAAATGAAATCAACCGTTTAAAGATGGAAATTCAATTATTGCGTTCTTTTCTTCAAATTGCTGGAAGGAGGTGAGTCCATCTATTAAATACTTAGCTATTCTTATTTACAATTATGAGCGCATTCAGTTCAGTTTGCCAACGAGCGGGCTTATTATTATTGTCTGGCCAAATAGGATCAGTTAAGATTTTATCATATCGTGATTAAGGAGTGCTTTCTTTTGCCTAAATTATCAATTTATTTTAAATAAATTGATAATTTAGGCAGGATTTATTATATCAATATAGTATATATGTATTATATATGATATAATGTTTCATATATAATACATATATAAAGCAATCTGGTAATATGTCAAGCCCATAAAAAATAAGTTTTGTAAGTAATCCGCAAAAAATGGGTGCACTAAACAAGCCTCTTCTTCAAGCCGAAGAAAAAGTAAATAAATGGGATCTATTAACTTTGGCTTACTCTACTTGGAGAGTAAAGCTGATGGTTGGCCAGCAATCCAAAAATCAGCCGGATGAATTTACGAGCAGTAAGTGCGAGTGCGCGTTTGTGCTGATGAGTTTTAACTTCATCATACTTCTTCTGGTAAAAAGCTGCATATTCAGATAAATGATTCTTTACATGGCTAGTAGCTTCAATTAAATAGTATCTGAGATAAGTA
>NZ_FOTS01000019.1 GCF_900114615.1 Pelosinus propionicus DSM 13327
GCTTGAAGAAGAGGCTTGTTTAGTGCACCCATTTTTTGCGGATTACTTACAAAACTTATTTTTTATGGGCTTGACATATTACCAGATTGCTTATACTAGGCAAACACTATAAATGTCTTTAAAGCCCGCCTGAGTGACTCTTTCATGTATCTCATTTCGATTAGTAGAATATAAACCTAATGTTTTCATTCTCTCAAAATATACAGATCCAGAAAAGGTATAACGTATACTTAATCCTGCCTCTAATTTCATCTGCTCATGTACAAAAGCAATAAAATCACCTGAGGCTATTGAGGTTGGCAATTCTAAATATTTCATATCTAAGCAGTGTCGAACTGCATTATTTCCTGCAAGTAAGCCTGTTACTACTGCTTCTGTATGCCCTACAAGTATTGCTGATTTTTCACCGCAGCAAAATAGATTGTCCAAACCCTCAACCTTCAATGAATTCGTACATGGAGCAATCCCTAAATATCGTACAGAATTTCCCATACTACCAGCATAAGGGTCTTCATAGCGTGCTTTTTCTAAGCCCGGAATACTTCTTAAATCTTCTAATGGAAAGTATGGTGTCATTAACTTGGCATGCCCAGTATCTAAAAGTACTAAATTAACCGCATATTCATTCAAAGCATATTGAGTACAAGCCTTTTTCCCTAATGAACTACTTTTCTGCAATCTTTCTGGTAACGGTAATACTACTACACCATCACGATCTAAAGAGTCTCTGATTTCGATACTAAGGGACTCTTTACATAATTTACATGACCCACTCATTGCACCAAAAGATCCATCTGATTTCCTTCCCATTAGTTCCTTTATTTCTGCCTTAGCCGTAACGCTAACTCGAGGACCAAATGATGGGCAACGCATTACGCACATAGCGCATCCATTGCCATAAGTAAGACAATTTCCCATAGATCCCGCAGTACCAGTTGCATCTACAAATACATCACCCTTTATTTCAATCCCACCATCTATAATTAATGTATGTATTCTTTTTCCATGCTTTAGCACATCAACTACTCGCGTATTTGTTTTAATTTCGATTCCATAATTTTGCAGAATTTTTTTTACTAAAGGTTCCATCGTTGTTACATCGTAAGTGGAAGCATGATTATGGCCAGGAAATGAAATACCTTTATGTCTTGCATTTGCATCCATGGCAACAAAAATATCCCCGCCCCCCATTGCAATAGCTTCTTCTGCTGCAGTATGCCTTCCATTATTGCGAAATATACCTCCTACTAAACCAGTGCCCAGTAGTGAATCAGTGCGCTCTAATAACAGTACTTGTGCCCCAGCTTTCGATGCTGATAGCGCTGCGGCACAACCTGCCCAACCCCCTCCAACCACGACCACTTTTAGCATAAACATCCCTCCATATCATTCTGCTATCACACTACAGTCTATTCTCACTCTTACTAAGTGACACTCGATAGATAAATAAAAATAGGTGATTATAAAATCACCTATCTAATATCACTATATTGGTAGTAAGAATACTTTTTAGAAGAATTAATTAAATAATTTTGTGCAGATGTAGATAGATCCTACAAAACCAATTAAATCACCTAATAAACCAACAAATACCGAATAGCGGGGTTTCGTTATACCAATAGCCCCAAAATATACTGTTAAAATATAAAAAGTTGTATCTGTACTACCTAAGATAGTGGAAGCAATACGTCCAAGCATAGAATCTGGTCCATGAGTGTTTAATATTTCCGTGGTTATCCCTAAAGCTCCTGTACCTGATAAAGGGCGCATAATTCCTAATGGAATCAATTCTGCTGGTATTCCGTAAAGCTCTAATATCGGCTCTAGAACACCTACCCATACATCCATTGCTCCAGATAAGCGGAAGATGTTTATCGCAATCATCATTGCCACCAAAAATGGCATAATACGAATGGCAGTATGAAATCCTTCAGACGCTCCTTCGACAAAAGCTTCGTATACTTTAACACGACGAAAATAGCCAACGATAGGAACCAGAAGTAAAATGATAGGTATTACCCAAAGAGATAATTGTTCAGTAAGTAAGTTAAACACATTGTTTACCTCCTTACACGAAGCTGACAATATATACGACAAAGACGATCTGCGATAATCACACTTATTGTAGCACCTAAACTGACAATTAAGGTTGCGCCAACAATTTCCGCAGGGTTGATTGATCCAGCAGCTGAACGAATTGCAATAATAGTCGCAGGTACTAATGTAAATCCAGCTGTACATAACGCTAGCAGTGTACACATTGCATCAGAGGCTTTTTCTTTCTCTCTATTAATGCTTTGCAACTCTTGCATTGCTTTTATACCAAGGGGAGTTACTGCATTTCCTAATCCTAACATATTTGCGCTAAGGACCATGATGATTGCCCCCATAGCAGGATGCTTTTTAGGTACACTAGGAAATAAGAAACAAATTAGTGGACTTAACATTCTTGAAAAAAATCGTATAATACCTGCTAATTCAGCAATTTTCATTATTCCTAACCATAGGCACATAACTCCGATTAACTTAAAGGACAGGATTACGGCTCCTTCAGCAGCGCTAATCGCTCCTTGGGTTACCACTTCTATGCGACCCTGCCAACCGGCATAGAGTATACCCGTCACCATTAAAAATAACCAGATTAGATTAATCATATACACACCCCCTATGAGGGTATGTTGCATCTATTATCGCTAGAACAAATACATACTGCGTTTTAAAAAGAAAAAGTGAGAACTCAGTCTCACTTTTAAGCAAAATTTTTAAGAAAAAAGTTTACAATATTCCAAGCTGATGCAACCAATGTACCAAAAAAAGATTTTCGTTCAATACTCTCTTCTGCTACTAAATCAACCACAGCAACCTCAGTATTATTATAGAAAACTCTCGCTACGCCCAGTTTCTGTCCTTTGGTTATTGGTGCTTCTAAGATTGTTGGAGCATCAATAATTGTACTGAATTCATCTTTATCATTTTCTGAAACTGGAAGGATGATGCTTGTATTTGCAACTAATTTCAAAAGTTCAGATTTCCCATTTGCTATTCTTGTAGTTTTTAATATGTCACCTTGAGTAAATAGCGTTTTTGGTTTTAGTTGACTAAATGCAAAATCTAACAGAGTTTTGGAATCATCCCACATGGTTTCACTATCTAAAACTACCGCAATAAGTTGTATATTATCGCGTTTTGCACCTGAGACTAAACAACGGCCAGCGGCATCTGTATAACCTGTTTTTACACCATTGCCCCCTTCATAGAACCAGAGCATTTTATTTTCGTTATACAAATCTCGAATATCGCCCTTGACAGTGGGAGGAAGAATTTTATGTTCTGTACTCACAATTTGGGTAAACAATGGATTTTTGTAACCATATGCCGCAATTCTAGCTAAATCATGGGCAGTGGTGTAATGGTTTATATCAGGTAAACCACTAGAGTTAGTAAAATTGGTATCCTTAGCACCAATCGCATGTGCTTTTTCGGTCATTAATTCGGCAAATTTCTTTACACTTCCCGATACATGCTCAGCAACAGCTACAGTAGCATCGTTACCAGAGATAAGCATAATGCCATATAATAGATCGGTCATTGTCATCTGCTCTCCTTGTGTTAACCACAAAGAGGAGCCTTCTGTACTCGAAGCATTCTGACTTACAGTAATAACATCATCAAGGTTACCATGTTCTAGAGCTACAATCAAGCTCATCATTTTAGTTGTGCTCGCAGGATAACGCCGTTCTTCAGCTGCTTTACTGTAGATAACTTTCCCTGTAGCAGCATCCATTACAATCGCTGATTTCGCTGTGACATTTGGATAATTGGTCGCTGCAAAAACCGTATTTGTTGTTATAAAAAGCATTAAAACAACTATTGATATACCAATCTTCTTTTTAATCATGACTAATTATCCCTTTCTTAGGTGTGCTGGTTTTATAACAATACTTTTATATTATAACGATCTTCTGACAACTCGTCAAAATAAAGATACATTATTACAAGCTGTATCGGAAATAATATTACCTAGGGAGCATAGAAAACGTAGCATCAGGCTATGTTTTGCTTCTCATTATATTAAATATTAGGAGGTGAAGATGTATGGAATCACTAGATATAGCAACAACTTTGCGTAATACATTAACACACAAACAAGAGTTAGTACGAGATTATCAAAGTTTTGCGAAACAAATCAACAACGCTAACATCTCTAAAATGTACAGTCATTTTGCTGAAGCAGAAGCATTGCAAGCTACTCAAATAAAAGAACAATTAGACCAATTAAATTAAGTCGATATTACATTATATGTAAAAAGCCGCACAATTATGTGCGGCTTTTTACATATCAAGTAAATAGAGTACTTTCTTTTAGATAGCATCTCTATTATTTTAACAACTAGTGACTCTGAGTTTCAGCTGTTTTTGCCAGCTCATCCATATCATCACTTTGATCTTTTTTACTACCATCTAACATATCTTGAAGTTTACTTAGCACTTTAGGTACTAAATCTATTATTCTATCGTAAATTAAATTTCCCTCTACTGGCATGAAACGAACACCATGGACAGGCGAACATACTAAAAAACCTACGGGTTTGACACTCACACCTGCACCGCTGCCGCCACCAAAAGCATAATTCTTTTTGGACTGATCTTGAAGTATTTCATCAGGTTCGCAATTGCCTCCGCCTGCAGCAAAGCCGAAGGATACTCGAGAAATGGGCAGGATCACAGTACCATCAGGAGTTTCAACTGCATCTCCAACAATTGTATTTACATCTACCATATCTTTAATACTTTCCATAGCAGTTTTCATTAAACCTTGAATTGGATGGTCAGACACTTTCTATTTCCCCTTTACTATTTAATATTATATATACTTCTGAATGCTTTTATAACATTGCCAAGTCTTATACTGAATATACATTGAAACTCTATCTCAAGCTGGTCAGAACCAAAAAATGGATTGACCTCAATATCTAATGTACCAATGGAAAAAATTTTTCTCTTTAAGTGATTCGTTAACAATGTTTTAAAAAACCATAATACTCCGACGAAAGTACCTGTCAAAGCTGCATCTTCTGATCCAAATTTCGTTCTCCAACATAGTTTTTCACAAACTACCAATTTTAATAATTCTTCAATTATTTTACAGTAGTGTTTTGTATAATGATGAAACTTTTGAATAGTATGTCTTATTTTTTGAGGATGCTCCTTAACTAGCTGATCAGTTTTTTTTATCCTTTTTTCATCTCGAAGGGGATCGAGCTTTTCCTGAGAGACTGCAGTCCTTACGGTGGATTCCAACTTATACTCGCCTGATTTTTCTACAACTCTAAGTATAGGAACTTGCATCGTATAGAAGATTAACTTTTTCAATGCATAAACATTTACTGCTACATAATCGTTCTCGTTATTTCGTTTATATTCTACTTCTATATAAATTTTGCTCAAAGAAATTAGAAAAATGATTATTAACGTTGCTACGATAAACGTTAATCCAAATTCCATATTGCTGCCTCTTTTATTATTTATTCCTCTTACTATATTTTATTGTTAGCCTAATGCCCTTAATCTATGCAAAAAAAAAAGCAGCCCTAAGGCTGCATGTCATGGGAGAAGTTCAGCTAAAGGAGGTAAGTCCTGCAGACCATTCAGACCAAAACATTTTAAGAAATTTTCAGTTGTTCCATATAAAATTGGTCGCCCAATCGTCTCTTTTCGTCCAATTTCCTTAATCATTTGTCGTTCATTTAGTGTAGTAAGAACTCGATCAATTTTCACACCACGAATATTTTCAATTTCAATCTTTGTAATTGGCTGCTTAAAAGCAATAATCGATAATGTTTCCATGGCAGCAGCAGACAATTTATTATCCTGAACTTGTCCTAATTTTTCTAAAGTTGTTGATAAGTCAGGTTTAGTACATAACTGATAACCTGCAGCAACTTTTATAACAGTCAGTCCCCTATGCTCTGCAGCCATATCCTCAATCAGTTCCTCCATTAATGATAGAATATGATCTTCAGGTATCTCTAGGATTTGTGCTATTTTATGTATCGTAATTGGGTCACCGCTAACAAAAAGTAAAGCTTCTATGTGTTTCTTATACTTTAAATAAAACATTTTGCTATTCACTCTTTCAATGTAATATAAATCGTCGAAAACCGTTGTTGCTGAGAAACGAGCACTCTTTGCAATTTAACTAATTCTAATAATGCTAAGAAAGCCGCTATTACTTCAGATTTGGTGCCCTTGCGAATTAATGTCTGATGAAACTCAATAGTACCTTTATATTTATATAATAGATGAATAATATCATACATCTTATCTTGAATACTAAATTCTTCACGAGACACCAATTCGTAATCATCAATACTACTTTCCCATACGGCTGCAAAAGCTACTACTAAATCATTAATATTTAATCCCAATGGCAATGGAATTTTTATAGGAAATTCTTCTGGTAAACGAGTAAAAAAATGTTCTCTTTGCTTTAGCATCTCATCCATTACCATCGACATATCTTTAAATCTTCGATACTCTAAGAGCCTGTCAACTAATTCTTGACGAGGATCTTCTTCCTCTAGTAATTCTACAATTTGAGAAGGACGCGGTAACAACATGCGGGATTTTATCTGCAATAAAGTTGCTGCCATAAGTAAGAATTCACTAGCAATATCAATATTAAACTCCTCTAATGCTTTAAGATAGGTTAAATATTGTTCCGTTACCACTGCAATTGGTATATCATAGATATCAATTTGATTTTTTTCGATTAGGTGCATTAACAAATCCATTGGGCCTTCAAAAATTTCTAGTTTAATTTTATAATCTGTCATAACTAAGCAAGATTCATAGCTTGACGAACTTCGTCCATTGTCTTGGCTGCAACGGTTCTTGCTCTTTCACTGCCAAATACCAAAATTTCTTTAACCCGCCCTGGATTTTTCTCTAGTTCCTGACGTCGTATATGTATGTCTGCTAAGTTACTAACCATCTTCTCTGCTAAGCATTTCTTGCAATCGACGCAGCCAATAGTTGCCTGACGACAGGACTGAGAAATTTCACTAGAATGTTCTGCATTAAAGATTTTATGAAATGTATATACTGTACATACATCAGGATTTCCTAAATCTGTACGTTTTACGCGATTTGGATCCGTTATCATAAGACGAATTCTGGCTCGAAGTTCATCTGGACTTGCGGCAAAAGGGATCTCATTTCCATAAGATTTGCTCATTTTTCTGCCATCAATACCAGGTAATATAGCAGATTTACTTAAACTTGGTTTTGGTTCAGGAAATATAGGTTGGTAAAGATTATTAAACCGTCTAACAATTTCCCTTGATAATTCTAAATGTGGAAGTTGATCCTCCCCCACAGGGATAGTATCAGCTTTATATAAAATAATGTCAGCTGTCATTAACTCTGGATATCCTAAAAATCCATAAGTATTAATATCTTTGCCTTGAGTTCCTAATTGCTGCAATTTATCTTTATAGGTTGGTACACGCTCCAGCCAAGATAAAGGGGTCATCATTGACAGTAATAAATGTAACTCTGCATGTTCTTTAACGTGAGACTGTACAAAAATAACGTTCTTTTCAGGATCTAAACCTGCACTTAACCAATCTAATGCCATTTCATGAATACGTTCTGGAATTTTGCTAGTATCTTCATAAGAAGATGTAAGTGCATGCCAATCTACTATACTAAAAAAGCATTCATACTCATGCTGTAGTTTTACCCAATTTTCCAAGGCCCCCATATAATTTCCTAAATGAAATTTACCTGATGGCTGCATGCCGCTAAAAATTCGTCCTTTGGTCATTTTTAAATTTCCTCCTGATTAAAGAATTATCTTCACAATTTGATTAATAAAAAAACTAATAGCATTATAAAAAGGTGTTATAAAAACGTGAATTACATTAAGATAAACTAAAGCCAATAAAATAAAAGGCGCATACGGTTCAATTTTTTCTAACATGTATGCTTGACGTGCTGGCAATATATTCATTAAAACCTTGGAACCATCTAAGGGAGGCAATGGGATCATATTAAATACTGCAAAGATTATATTGTAACTGTATGTGAAATTGAGTACCATAGCTAATCCAGTGGATAATAGCTGCATCTTAGCTAAGATAGCATAAAGAATTGCTGCCATCAAGGCCATAATTACATTTGAAACTGGTCCTGCTATAGCAACTAATAAGGTTCCCTTTCGCCAATTATCAAAATTGTTAGGGTTTATCGGTACAGGCTTAGCCCAACCAAACTTAAATAACCATAACATAATTAAACCAAAAGGATCAAGATGAGAAATTGGATTTAGTGTTAATCGTCCCATCATTTTAGGAGTATTATCTCCCATCCAAACCGCAACTCTGGCATGAGCATATTCATGAATGGTTAATGCAATAAGCAATGCTGGAATTCTAAATATCATATTTTCATCAAAACCAAACACTTGTGTTCCTCCTTAACCTAATATCACTGACTATAAAACTGCAAATTGTAACCTCATTATACTAGAAAATTTTAGCTAAAGCAAAATATTAACCAACTGAAGAAGTTTTAACTAGATTGTATTTAAGTTTCTTGCGTCATTATATTAAAAAGTGAAGTGGTGTTTTATTATATTTCTAGAATAAATAAGATGTTACCAGCAGATGCTATTATCAAAAGGAGGAACTACATTGACATATTCAAAGTATTCAATTTTGAAGTTAGTTAGTATTATTGGTCTCACCTTCTTAGTAAGTGGTTGTAATATGTTTACTCCACTAAAAAAACCTGAAATAGGGCCTGCTGGCAGTCCTGTGGAAACAAAACCCAATCCACCTATCAGTCAACGATTTGAATCACCACCTAAAGAACTCTATGATTTGGAGGCTGCTGCTGGTGTAATTTTCCAAGGAATCAATAAAAAAGACTGGGTACAAGCAGAGCGCGGTATTGCGACATTACAAACCTTATGGCCGAAAATTAGGGATTTAACTGGCAATAAGAAAGGAATTAAAGATGCCGATGAAGCACTTGCAACATTAGAAACAGATATCAATAAACAGAGTAATAGCGCTTCTTATGAAAGTCTTATTAAATTTATGGCAAGTATTAGTGATGTAGGAAAATCATATAAATTATCACCCTTGTCAGATATTGTTGCGATTGGTAATACGATCCGAAATGTTAGCTTTTATGTACAAGAAAAAAACTGGGATAAAGCAAAAGCCAAAACGAAAGAACTAGAAGGAGCTTGGGGGCAGGCTAAACCGAGCATGGAAAAAGTCGGCATACTTGGTGAGATAACAAAAACTCATTCAGCTGTCAAACAATTGAAAGATGCTGTTGAAGCAGAAAATAAAGGAGCAGCCGAAGAACAAATAGCCAATATTAATGAAAGTATGGGGTTCATTAGAGAGTACTACCATGGTAAATAATAAATCCTCGCAAATGCGAGGATTTATTATTTACCATTTTTATTTTGTTCATCGTTATTGTCTAAGCGGTCTTTATCTTGTGGTTTTAACGCAGCAGGACGTAATATTTTGCTTGGTAAAGGCAACCGTAATAATACATCTTTCATACCCCCAAGATTAAAAGGAAGTAGAGGCCACAAATAAGGAATACCAAAAGATTTTGTAGAAGCCATAACAATTAAGATACTAGCTAAACCAATTAATAAGCCTGGCAATTTAAAAAAGATAACCAATAGTAATAATATCGCTCGGAAAAAACGTATTGCCATAGCAAATTCTATACTTGGTGTTGCGAAGGCACCTACAGCTGCTACAGCAGTGTAAAAGATGATTTCGTTACCAAATAACCCTACTTTAGTAGCAAATTCTCCGATCATAAAAGCACCTATAAAACCAAGAGCTGTAGACTGAGCTGATGGTACATGTACAGTAGCCATACGCACTAATTCTACCCCTAGTTCTGCTAAAATAAATTGAAATCCAAGAGGAATAATTCCTGGATCTTGAGGACCAAGGAAAGCCAAGGATTCAGGCAGTAAATGACGCTGCAATACCAATGCCAGCCATAATGGTGGCAACAATAAAGATAAAAAAACTCCTAGTAATCGCACCATTCGAAGATAGGAACCAATAACTACATGTTGATGAAACTCTTCTACGTGCTGTACATGATGCCAAAATGTGGTAGGTAAGATCATAATATTGGGTGAAGTGTCAATCACCAAACAGACATGACCTTCTAGTAAATGAACAGCTGCTACATCTGGACGCTCTGTATATCGTACTTTAGGTAGAGGATTCCATTTGCTTCCACCTACAATAAATTCTTCGATTGCTTTTTCTGCCATGGGTATGCCATCAATATTAATATTATTTAGCCGTTCTTTCACGATGTCAACTAATTTAGGATCCGTTACATCTTTAATATATGCAACTGCAATGTCACCTTGTGAGCGCGTTCCTATCTTAACAATTTCAAAACGCAATTGCGGATCACGCAAACGTCTTCGAATTAATGCTGTGTTAAAAACTAATGTTTCAACAAAGGAATCCCTTGAACCTCTTGTCACTTTTTCAATTGTGGATTCACTAGGCATTCTTGCGGGATATGAACGAGCGTCAATAATGATAATTTCTTCTTCGCCATCTACTAAAAATAATAATTCTCCCGATAATAAGCTCGTAACTGCATCATTCATGTTGCCCATTAATTTTACTTGTGAATGAGTCACTCTAGTATAAAATAGTTTCTGCAACGTATTAATTGTTAGTTCATCAGGGTGTAAGGTCAGCATATCCTGAAAAACATTCGTCAGTAGTACATCATTTGTCATTGCATTAATCGAAAAAGATGCTGCACGTTTGCGCCCTATTTTATATTCACGAAAAATGATATCAAAACTTTCTCCGACCCCTAAAAAATCTTTTAAATAATTAATATTGTCATCGATATCTTTTTCAATTTTCTGTTGTTCTTCCATATTCTATACCACTCCGTTTTAAGATCTCTTCAATTGCTTTACGTGTGATTGGAGCACCCCGCCCAATATCATCTGCTCTGTCCATTTTTCCAATATCTCCGACTCCGACAATAAAGGGTATATCTACATGATTTAGGACATCTACTGTATCACCAGTAATAATAGACTTTTTTTCATGTGACTTTTTGCATACACCATTTTTATCGACAGAATGATTTACAATATCACCACTACTAGTTATGCATTCATCAGCTGCAATTCCAGCTATACCCGTAGTATTGGATGCAACAGCAACTGCACCTAATACTTCAATATCAGGGTGAGAAGCAACATATTCCATTGCAACTTCTCCGTTGCCTTTGTGACGGCTTCCACGATCATCAAACATAACAAGTACAGGATCATGATGAACAGTTTTTAGTAATTTTACTATTTCTTTTCCACTAATTGGAGTAGGATTACCACCTGATGCTGAAATACAACGAAGACCTAAGGATATAGCAATATCCTCCACTACGTGTTGTGCAACTCTATCGCCATCTGTAATTAAGATTACCCTTATTTTTTCAGACAATATTTTCACCTCATGATTTCTTAATATTTTCTTTGCTTAATAAATGGCTAATATTCGTCGCCACCTTTTCGCTTTTACTAATGACTTCTTTAAGTTTTTGCAAACTAGTTTCTAGTTCGTTAGCCAATTCATATTGTGTTTGAGCTAATACCTGACTAACAGTCTGAACAGCCATAGAATCTTGTTGCTGCTGCTTCATATCAGACTTTTTAGTGTCATTATTCTGTGGCTTTGAAGAATTGTCCTCACTATCACTTTTGCCTTGCAACATTGTACTTACCAATGTTTTTAACTCTTTTAATAATTCTTTATCCCCTTGTTCACTGCCGCCTTGTAACGGTTGTTCAGATGCTTTTGCCTGAACGAGCCTTTTACTTGAAGAGTCATCTGAGTTCTTTTCAGTAGCAAAAGAACTATCTTTATTTGAACCTTTCATTTGTTCTAAGTTGCTATTTAGCTTTTCTAATAGTGAAATAATTTCTTTATTATCATCACTATCTGCTTTAGTTTGAGCTTGAATAAACCCTTGAGCCATATCAGCAATTAAGTTTTTTGAATCATTATGATTCGAAGAATCATCATCTTTTATCGGCCGCTCCTCATTTGTCCGTCCGTAATGCATAGAACGTCGCGCAGTTCTTCTCTCCATCTTTTGCACCTCACACAAAAATCTTCCATAAACTAATCAAACCTGCTAAAACACATAAACGAAAATTTACTACTGCAAAAGGATGCTTAAGAGCACTCAGCGGATTTAATAAGCGAGATGTGGGTTCAAAAGCAATACCTCCTGCAAGAGAGCTTGCAATAAAATTGGCTAAAGATCCGCTAAATAGCAACAAAGTCCCTATCAGACTTGAATTATAATTACTAACTGCCATTGTGCTGAAAGCGCCAGCTGCTATAATGGTATCGATTTGTCCATTGAAAACAACTGCCATTACAATTTCCCCTAATTCATGAAGACTAATCGCAAGTAGGACATGATGGGGGTAACGTATGCCAATTAGAACCGTTGTGGCTACTATGCCAATAAAATCGACAATTAACATTAGCCGCCCTTACCTTTAGGATTAAATAATACTGACATAAAAAAACCAAAAACTACGGCAGCCATGATTCCAGTTGCTGTTGCTTTTAAAGCACCACTGAAGATTCCTAGAAAACCAAAGCTATTAATATCTTCGATTGTTCCTGTAACTAAAGCATGACCAAAGCCTAATAAAGGAACTGTTGCCCCAGCACCAGCAATATCTACTAAAGGCTGATAGAGCCCTATACCGCTTAGTATTCCCCCTAATACTACAAATAAAACTAAAACATGAGCAGGAGTCAAGGGAGTTAGATCCATTAGTAATTGTCCAATCACGCATAAACCTCCCCCGACAATAAATACCATTATATACAAAGACGTGATAATCTCCTCCTTTTTACATACTCTTCCAAAAACATTCTATGAAATTATAAACAAGCAAAAAGTAAGCAGAACTAGCAAGTTAAAGCACAAGATCAGAGTGTTAGTTCTGCTATTCTTGCCATCTTGAACTTCGGAGAGAATACTAAGAATTTTAGGGCATTTCTATTGATACAGCATGGGCAATACAGGGAATCGATTCTTTTTGTTGATAAGAGGTTGTGCTATGTAAACTACCTGTCCCCAAGAAAAGTATTTTTTTCAATTTATCCTGTAGTATTTTTTTATAAATGTACCCACATAATACGATTGCGGAGCTAGCGCACCCACTAGCACCAGCATGAGCATCTTGATTCTCCTTATATACCATACAGCCACAATCTTGATAGTTAGTGGAAATATCTAAACCTTTTTCTTGCAGCAACTGTATGACCAAATCTCTTCCTACACTTCCTAGATCTCCAGTAAAGATCATGTCATAATACGCTGGCGTTCTACCAATATCCTGAAGATGTTGCCATATCGTATCAACTGCAGCTGGTGCCATAGCTGGTCCCATTGCGTTCGGATCTTTTATACCATAATCAACGATCTTACCAATTGTTCCTGTAGTAATACGAGGACCACTCCCCGTTTTGGAAATAACTACTGCTCCTGATCCTGTTACAGTCCATTGAGCTCCAGGTGGCCGTTGTACACCCATTTCATTAGGAAAACGATATTGTCTCTCAGCAGCATCATGATGGCTAGAAGCAGCTGCTACAATTTTATTAAAAAATCCTCCATCTAGTAATATAGCACTTAATAGCATGCCTTCTACCATAGTAGAGCATGCTCCATATAATCCTAAAAATGGTCTTTTTAAATTTTTCATTGCAAAATGAGTACTCATCAACTGATTCAATAAATCACCAGCAAAGACACAGTCAACTTCCTCCATTGTGCTATTTTCTTTTTCTATTGCTCTTTTTATGGCATATTCCATCAAGTATGATTCGCATTGTTCCCAACTAGCCAAACCATTTAGGTTATCCGGCATAATATAATCAAAGTATCCTTGTAATAGCCCTTTTCCTTCCATAGGGCCAACAATATTTGCTGTGCTTGTTATGATTGGAGGATTTGTAAAAACAACACTTTGCATACCTTGCTTTTTATTCATTTAATCTGCCTCCTATTGTCTGACCCAATAGATTAAGCCAATTATAAATGCAGTTACCATTCCATAAACTAATACTGGTCCGGCAATAACAAACATTTTAGCTCCAACACCAAATACATAGCCTTCACGTTTAAACTCCATAGCTGGCGCTACAATAGAGTTTGCAAATCCGGTTATAGGAACAATTGAACCTGCTCCAGCTCGCTTTCCTAAGTCATCATAAACACCAATCCCTGTGAAGAATGCTCCCAAAAAGACTAATACAGCTGTCGCACAAGCAGATGCTTCTTTTTTAGCTAAACCTAGCCCCGAAAAGTAATCTGTAACGAATTGACCTAAAGAACAGATTAATCCACCAACGATAAAGGCCCAGCAGAGATTCTTAAGTAACGGGGGTTTGGGTGTAACATTATCTACCTTACTTTGATATTTTTGTTGCTGCATTTTTTCTTTATTATCTTGTTGTTTATTTTTCTTTTCATTAGGCATATTGTCACCCTTTGCAAAATTATAATCACTTAAGCAATACATATCGTAGCCTTTTCTTATTTTGACCACTCAAATCTGAAATATGCATTTTTCCAAAAGAAAACTTTATTCATGAAAAAGAGCACCACACAGGGTACTCTTTTTTACGGTCATAGTCTAATGATTCACTTTAAATGCAACTTTTACATCAGCTTTGTATTCTGCAATATGTCCATTGTCGATATTAGCAGTAAAGTTAGTTACTTCGACGCCTAGTATATCATCAATCGATCTAGAAGCTTCCATTACCGCATTGTCTACCGCATCTGTCCAGTTATGGCTAGATGTGCCAACTAACTCAATTACTTTTACAACCATGCCATTACCTCCTTGATTTATAATAGGATTCTCCAATAGTTTGTACATAACAATTGGTATTATACTCATCGAGTAGCAACTACTTCATACTTTTCAATAGAAATTTTATCAATTATGTTGAATGAAAAGACTCTATTTTATTTAAATGAAAAACTTGCTTTGCTCCCATTGGCGATCGTTGGGGAAAGTTACTATAAAGAAATAGCCAAGTAAATATGCTGCTACTCAGAGCAACAATTACAGCCCAAATAATATATTTTCTCTTGTCAGACATAAATTCCACCTCTTTATCTTATTATGCCTATTTTATAAAAAAATAAGACCTCTTTTTATGAGGTCTGCAGAAATTCTTTCATGAGTTTTAAAGCTTGTTTTTCAATTCTAGATATTTGTACTTGGGATAATCCAATTATTTGGGCTACTTCTGCTTGGGTTTTATCAGCAAAGAAACGTAAATGAATTACAAGACGCTCTTTTTCTGGTAGACGTAATACAATTTCCTTTAATGCTAATTTTTCAAAGTAGGCGCTATCTTCTTCCTCACAATACTTCATTTGATCCAACAGTAATATTGGGTCACCATCATCATGAAAGACATTAGCATATAAGGATGTCGGTGTCTGGATTGCTTCTAAAGCAGCCACGACCTCTTGTGGTGCCAGGCTCAGCTCCTTTGCAATTTCCGTTATGGTTGGATCTCGTCCAAGTACTCCTTGTAATCTTTCCTGAGTGCGGTGTACCTTATATGCTAATTCTTTTACTGGGCGGCTAACTTTCACTGGATTATCATCTCGGATAAATCGTCGGATTTCCCCAATAATCATTGGCACTGCATAAGTTGAAAATTTAACACTAAATTTTGTGTCAAAACGTTCAATTGCTTTGACCAAGCCGATACAGCCTAATTGAAATAAATCGTCCCATTCATAACCTCGATTTGTAAAACGATGCACCACACTTCGTACCAAATTGATATTATTCTCTAAAATATATTCCTTAGCAATTTGATCACCAGCTTGTGCTTTATATAATAAATTTTTAATTTCTTCATCTTCAAGCATGGTATCCCACCTAATGCTCTGTCTTAAGCAAAGTTTTTTTCACCATTCTAACCAGTGTTCCTTTATTAACTTCAGACTCAATATAAAGTTCATCCATGAAAGATTCCATAAAAGCAAATCCCAGGCCCATACGTTCCGGATCACTAGAATAGGACGGCTGACGTGCTAATGCAATATCAGCGATACCTTTGCCATGATCTATAATAACATATTCTAATTTGTCCTCATATAAAGTCATCTTGATTTGAATTTCCCCATCTTGGTATTCATATCCATGTATGACAGCATTGGAAACGGCTTCTGATACAGCGACCTTTATTTCTTCGATTTCATTTAAAGTAAAATCCACCTGAGCTGCAAAAGCAGCAGTACTCACCCTGGCAATACCAACGTTTTCGCTAAGACTTCGAATACTCATAGTAATCTGATTTTTTATTGCCATGATGCCCTCCTCATAAACATTCTAGTGCTTCTTTTTCAGAATGGTATAGTTTAATAATTTTCAAAAGTCCAGATAATTCGAAAATCTGTAATACTTGCGGCTGAATCTGAGTGGCAGACATAATACCACCTAAACCGCTAATTTTTTTGTAACGTCCTAATAAAACGCCCAAACCAGAACTATCAATAAAATTTACTGCTTCTAAATTAAACAAAACGTGTTTTACCCCGCTCAATTCTAATGCATGATCTACAGTTTCTCTAAACTCATTAGCTACATGCATATCTAACTCGCCTTCGACTTGTACTAATAAAACACCTCGTTTCAATGAAGTGACTATATTCAATATATTTTCCTCCTCTTTTTGACTCTGTTACTAATATTCTTCAATAGGAAATATTTTCCTGCCTAAAAATAAAAAAAGCGGAATATTTTCCGCTTTTTATTTTTAATCTGAATTATGTTATAGAAAATAAATTACTAAACATATTTTGTAATGTTTTAATCAAACTTGCTTTTTCAACACTTTTTTCTGCCACTAAATCTACTTTACCAATTTCTTTACCATCTCGCAATACTAATAATTCCCCACATTTTTGCCCCTGTACAATTGGAGCTGATATAGCCGAATCAGCAACTACTTGTTTTTGTAAATTCTTATTTTCCCCTTTGCTTAATAATAATGTTAAATCTTCAGCAGCTACTAATTGGAGTTCCTTTTCCATTCCTTTACTTACTTTTACTCGTTCCACTACTGCACCTGAGTTGATAATTGGCATTGCTGCAAAATTTGAAAATCCCCAATCTAGTAACTTCATACTCTCTCTTAAATGTGATCTTGGATCAGGTGTAGCAAAAACTACAGAAATCAATCGTAATCCATCACGTTTCGCTGTACCGGCAAAACAATATTGAGCTTCTTGCGTCCAGCCTGTCTTTAATCCGTCTGCACCTTTATACCACCATAATAATTTGTTGGTATTAACCAACCAATTTTTTCCATCGCGCAACCAATACTCTTTGATACTACATAACTCCATATAGAAAGGATGCTTTACTGCTTCTTTAGCAATCAATGCTGTATCAAAGGCACTCATATAATGATCTGGGGTTGGCAAGCCATTTACATTTGCAAAATGAGTATCTTTCAGTCCTAAAGCAGTACTGCGCTGATTCATAGCTTCTACAGCAGCTGCTTGACTACCAAAAATGTGTTCCATAACAGCAACAGCAGCATCATTAGCACTAACTACAGCCATGGCAATCATTAATTCATGCAAAGTCATTTGTTCACCAGGTTCTAACCATATTTGTGATCCACCTTGATGCCAGGCATTTTCCGTGATTGTTACTTGGTCTGTTAAATTCACCCTTCCTTGCTCAACAGCTTCTACTGCTAATAACAGCGTCATTGATTTTGTCACACTTGCTGGAGGTAAACGCTTATGTGAATCTTTTTCAAATAATACAGTCCCATTACCATCCATTAAAACAGCTGATTGCGCAATTGTTTCTAACCCTGTAACTGATAATTTCTTGTCAGCTGCTTGTAAAATAGGATTACAAGTACTTAATAACACCAATAGGCACATAAGAATCATTACTATTTTAGAGTGGATGCATCGAAACATATTTAAAACACTCCTTTCATCTTTTTTTTAGCTTCTCCAAGATAAAAAGCAATTACACTGGAAAATAAAAAAAGACTAGTTGAACTAGTCTTTTAGATATTTTAAGTAAACTCATATAGTTTTAAAGCCATCATGATCAACTACGCCTAAAATTAAATTTGTTTTTGGTACTGGTTTATTATTAATTTTTATTGCATCAAGCAATAATGAATGTACTTCTTTAATTTTTGCTTCATTATTGGCATAAATTGTACAAATGATTTGCCCTTTTTCAATACGATCGCCTATGCGTTTTCCCAGCAAGATACCAGCAGATAAATCAATTTCTTGTCCTTTATATTCACGGCCTGCTCCTAATCTCATAGCACAATAGCCAAGTTTTGCAGCATCAATTTTTTGTATGTAGCCTTCTTCAGAGCAGATCACCTTAGTTTCTATTTTTGCTTGTGGCAATGCTTTTGGATTACAGATAACATCAGCATCTCCACCTTGGGCAATTACAAATTCTTTAAATTTATGTAGTGCGGCTTTATTTTTTATTAACCCATTTAATGTTTCATAACCAATTTTTACATCTGATTCAATGCCAGCCATATTCAGCATCTGCGCCCCTAGAAATAAGCATACATGCCTTAACGCTTGCTCACCACGCCCATCTAAGATTGCAATAGCTTCTTCGACTTCCAAGCTATTCCCAATAGCTTGTCCTAATGGTTCTTCCATACTACTTAGCACTGCTCTAGTTTCCCGCCCTACGAGTTGACCAATATGTACCATTGTTTCAGCTAACCTCACGGCATCTTTCATACTTTTCATAAAGGCACCATTGCCAACTTTTACATCCAGTAGAATTTTATCAGCACCAGCAGCAATTTTCTTACTCATGATTGAAGAGGCAATAAGGGGGATACTTTCAATTGTTGCAGTAACATCTCTTAGTGCATATATTTTACCATCAGCTGGTGCAATATCAGCACTTTGTCCAATTATAGCCACATTGTGATTTTGCAAATTATGAATAAATTCATCCGGCTTTAAGGCTGATTTAAATCCAGCAATAGCATCTAATTTATCAATCGTTCCACCTGTAAAACCCAATCCCCGTCCAGACATTTTTGCAACAGGGACTCCAGCGGCAGCCACTAAAGGAGCTAAAACTAAGGTCGTAGTATCGGCAACGCCACCGGTACTATGCTTATCAACTTTAATGCCAGATACAGCACTTAAATCAATCATAGTACCTGACATAGCCATAGCCATCGTTAAGGATGCTGTTTCCTCCATAGTCATTCCTTTAAAAAAGATTGCCATTAGCCATGCTGCCATCTGATAGTCTGGTATTTCATTATTGGTGTAGGCATGGATCAAATACTTAATTTCTAAATCTGTAAGCACAAGGCCATCACGCTTTTTAGTAATGACATCTAATACTCTCATTTAATTTCTCCTCTATTTTCTTGAAAAACAGCGTATAACAGTAAAATAACTCTTACCAAATATTCAAATACTAAATTCATTCATCTGGACAAACAGGAAAAGGGATAGCTAGATATTTGGGCATTGAAAAAAACTTTTACTTCAAAATGAATTTAACGGATCGGTCCCTAATCCTATTTTCCATAGAAATGAATGAATTCCTTCACGGCCAGTAATTGTTACTGACGTATCTGCATCAAAAGTCCTATAGTAAGTTGCACTAAACAAGGCACCAACTCCTACAGTCAATTCCTATAACAATCATCTATTGAACATGATCAAATCATTTGCTTGCCAACTATTATGCACGTGGATGTGTTTTATCATACACTTCTTTTAAACGATTTTTAGTAACATGAGTATAAATTTGTGTAGTGGAAATATCGGCATGGCCAAGCATTTCCTGTACTGATCGTAAATCCGCACCGTTTTCCAATAAATGTGTTGCAAAAGAATGGCGCAGCGTATGAGGAGTAATTGCTTTATTAATATCAGCTTCTTGCGCGTATTTTTTTATAATTTTCCAAAAACCCTGTCTTGTGAGCCGATTGCCATGATGATTGACAAAGAGAGCAGCTTCTTCATATGTACGTATTAATTTTGAACGTCCTTTACCAATATAATCTTGCACACATTTTGCAGCTATAGATCCTAAAGGTACGATTCGCTCTTTTGCACCTTTACCATAACATTTTATATATCCCATGTCTAAATTAACATCTGAAATATTTAACGATATTAACTCCGATACTCGAATACCAGTTGCATATAAGAGTTCTAACATTGCTTTATCCCTTAGACCCGTGGGTAAAAAACCACTCGGTTGTTTAAGAAGTTCTTCAACCTCTGTAATACTAAGGACTTTAGGCAACTTCTTTTCTAGCTTAGGCGATTCAAGATTAGCAGCAGGATCTTTTTCTAAATAGCGCTCACGTACTAAATATTGATAAAAAGATTTTATGGCAGCCAGGTTACGTGAGATTGTTGAAACCGCCCGACCTTTTGATTGAAGACTACTTAAATAACTGAGGATGGTAGTGCGATTTGAGTCCTTCAAAATTTCCATGTTACCGTTTTGTAAATACATTTGGAATTGATGTAAATCACGCCCATATGATTCTAGCGTATTTTGCGCTAAACCTCGTTCAACTGCAAGATAGTTAATAAACTCATTAACATAACCTTCCATTTTTACCACCCTTTTTTTACTTTTGCAATAATACTCACGAAAATCTTTTTTGCTTTCTAAGTTCTTTATTCCACATAATATTTACTTTTCCTGTCTAATATTAACAAAATCCATCTATTGGAATATATTTTTTTGTCAACTCTTGTTACATTGATTTTATGATGTCCTCACTAACCCTCATCGGTTTTTCAATTAGATGTTCTTGTCGTATTTTTTCTTCTGGAGGAATCAGATACCATAAAATACTTAATAACTTAGGTAAAATATAGAAAACTATAATTAATAAAATTATGATTTTAGTATATAATTTACATTTTTTCATTATGTTCTGCCCTGAAAAGTTAATTACCATTTTGCTACCACCTCCTAATTAGCTTAACTTAATATTATGCTTATTCACTATCTATCTGGTTTATTCAACTATAAATAAAATGAGGACTGTAAATTTTACAGTCCTCATTTTATAGAAACTAAACTGCCGATTTACGAATGAGTCTGCTTCTTTCACTCAGCGATTAGTGCTTTGTCAGGAATGTTGCAGCTAATTTCATAAATACTGGTGATATATATACTTCTAATAAAGCAGAAACTAACATGACAGCCAATATCATTATGCAAACCATTGAATATCGCACTGCTTCATACCAGATATTAATCTTATCATAAGTCTTTCGCCGCACCAGCATAAGTGAAAATGTTGTGGCAGATACCCCCAAGACTAGCATAGCTGGAACTGCGAAAAGATTATGGGGTAATATAGAAGCTAAAGCAAACAATAATCCTTTCATAACATACTCATTAATTAAAAATCCTACTGTAAATCCAATAATGAAACCTCGCGTAAATAAAATAAACAATACAAAAGGAATACCAATGATGGTAAATCCTAGTATCCACATCAATATAACGGTTTTCACATTATTAAACATAACCATACCAATCATATTATTAGAAGAGGCATCATCATTTCCTTGAGTTAATCCGTTAAAAAACATATGAAGATAATTAATAAGTTCACCTTTTTGCTCTTCTGGAAGTATTTTCACAGCTAATGCTCCTATTACTATCCCAATGACCAATATAAGGATCATAAAGAAATACGCAACAATATTTGCTTTTAAATAAGCACTAAAATTTTGACGAAAATAAGCTAACATGTAACCGTCCTCCCTGTCTGTTCTGTTATGATATATGATGGGGCAGCAAACTTTATACCATATTTGTCCACCTACTTTGTTGTATTGTTATGCCAATGTTATATAGAAAAAATAATCTTTGTTCCTAATAGCAAAAAAAGACTAAAATTCAGTTAAGTTTAAAAAACTGATTTTTAGTCTTTTTTAAATTTGTAAAAATTTAATTAGATTCCCGCTAATAATAATGCGAGCATGCTTTTCGCATCATTGATTCTTCCATCAGCAATCATCTCTTTTATTTCTTCTTTGGTATAAGTCTCTACATCTAAAAATTCATCTTCATCTGGAGATGGTTTAGAAAATATCAAGTCTTCAGCACGATAAAGATGTATTATTTCGTCAGTAAAGCCAGGAGTGGTGTAAATAGATGCCATCTTCTTCAAATTATTAGCCACATAACCCGTTTCTTCCTCTAACTCTCGCAGTGCACATTTATCTGGCAGTTCATCTTTATCTAATTTACCAGCAGGTACTTCCAATAACACTTTTCCAATGGGATAACGGTATTGTCTAACTAATACAATATTCCCTTCTTTTGTAATTGGCACAATTGCAACTGCTCCTGGATGTTTAATATATTCTCGAGATGCTTTTTTACCATTTGGCAATTCGACTTGATCCGAAAACACGTTAAGTAAATTGCCATTAAAAACGATTTTTGAAGCTAAGGGTTTCTCTACTAAGTCACTCATAATTATTCCCCCAATAAATTGACATAGCTTAGTGCTGCTTATCATATATCTGTACTAAGCAAGAATTTTTACATATAGCGTTAATATTCAAATCATTCAACAGAACTCTTAACATATTTATTCAGGTTTATTTGCAAAAATCCTGCATATTGATAAAATTGTTCATTGAGTTATATTTTTTTGCAAAAAAGCTCTATAAAACTAGTTTAGCCAGTTTTATAGAGCTTTACAGTTGCAAACTGTAAAAATTTAATTTTCAGATATCTTAAAAGAACTTAAACCCGCATCTCCATTCTCAGCTTATCAGCAATCATCGCCATAAATTCAGAATTTGTTGGCTTTCCTTTTTCAAGTTTGACCGTATAGCCAAATAAACGGTTGATCATGTCCATATTACCACGACTCCATGCTACTTCAATGGCATGCCTAATGGCTCTTTCTACCCGGCTAGGCGTAGTAGCATATTTCTCGGCAATCATAGGATAAAGTACTTTGGTTACAGCGCCCAATAAATCAATTTCCGTTATTATCATCATGATTGCATCACGTAAATATTGATAACCTTTAATATGGGCGGGAATACCAATCTCACGAATGATATTAGTGACCTCTACGTCTATGGGCCGAGCCTTTATAGCTTGAGCTACCACTGGACGCTGTGCCGTGATTGTAGTAGCTAATTGTCTAATTCTACTGGCCAGTACATCCATGTTAAACGGTTTTAATATATAATAATCAGCGCCCAGCTCTACTACACGCTGAGTGATACTTTCCTGACCAAATGCGGTAAGCATAATTATTTTAGGACGTTTAGCTGATAATGTATTAAGACGCTCTAATACACCGATACCATCAAGATGCGGCATTATAATATCTAAAATTACCACATCAGGACTTTTCTCCTCAATTATTGATAAGATTTGTTCTCCATTATATGCTATGCCAACCAATTGAAAATCCACCTGTTGAGTAAGATATTCCTGAACAATACCAACAAACTCTCGGTTGTCATCAGCAATAGCTACTTTAATTGTTTCTTTAATCACGTTATAATCCTCTCCCTGCTATTTTCTATAATAATAACTGTTCGACAAAGCTATATAAATCCCTTCCTCTTTTGGAAAAAAAATACATTTATATTTTATTATTTATTGATAGAAAATTACAATTATTTATTAAAAATTACAGAAGAAATCAAGATATAGCAAAATATATTGAATATCAAGATTAATTTTCGAAAAAAATTTATAAATATCGAAGAAACAAAAAATTATTAAATAACTATTTATAAAGTAGGTAGTACATTTTTCTAAATTTGATTATTGCATATTTCTTCAGAAAACCTATAGTTTACATTATAAAAGAAAAACCAGAAAACGTAAAAAGTTTTCTGGCTGATTGTTTCTCTGCTTTAGGTACAATTCCACTTTCTATCAACATCCATTCAATAAAACATCCATATCCTCTCGTAGGATCATGGACAAAAACATGAGTAACTGCGCCTATTAATTTGCCATTTTGGATAATTGGACTGCCGCTCATTCCTTGCACGATTCCACCTGTTTTTTCTAGCAATATAGGATCGGTAACCTTAATAACAAGTCCTTTACCTTCTGGAGCTTCCTGTAAGTTCACTTTCTGAATATCGATACTAAAACGTTTAATGGCTTGTCCATCTACCACAGTTAATATTTCTGCATAACCTGTTTGGATTTGATTCATCGAAGCTACAGGTATTGCTTGAGAATAAAGCTCATTTGGAACTTCATCAACTAATTTTCCATATATTCCGAATTTAGTATTCTTATCAATATTGCCCAATAAATGATCTTCATTTATAAAGACACCAATCTTTTCTCCTGGTTGGCCACGTTTACTATGTTGAATTCCCGATACTGATGCAGATACAATTTTTCCTTGTTCACAGTCAATAGGCTGATTCGTATCACTATCTGTAATGATGTGTCCTAATGCACCATAAGAACGGGATTTAGGATCATAAAAGGATAATGTACCAACTCCAGCTGCACTATCACGGACAAATAAGCCAATTCTATATCTTTTGGTATCATTACATAATATTGGTGCTAAGTTAACGTGAATTTGCTCTTCTCCTCTTTTTAACAAGATATCAAGTTGTGTTTTCTCCTTACCACTGTTATCAATAATTTCGGCAACTTGGCTATCACTTTGAACGGAAATACCATTAATACTCACAATAACATCACCAATATTAATACCAGCATCCTTAGCTGGAGTTACATATTCGTCGTTACCAATTGGAACTGGAGAAAGTCCAACGATAATAACACCGCGAGAATGTAATACAACCCCTATCGAATGTCCTCCAGGCACTAATTCAACAGGTGGTAGTACATCCACTTGTACGGTTCGTATTGGTATTAACCCTAAAAGTTTAAACTCAACAGTGGATTTTCCTAGCTTAAGACTTTCTAAAAAAACTGATCGTGATAATGCATACTTAGATAAAGGAGATTCTTCTTTAATATTTTTTTCTAAAGTTGGATGAATTGTCAAAGTTAAGGGAAAATTAACATTAAATAACGCGACTTCTCCTTCAATAATACGCATATGAGGTGGTAAACCATAAATAGTGCGAAATTGTGGTGAAAAGCTAAATGCAATAATTAACGCTGCAATGCATATTCCCATGAAGGAACGAAACTTACTATTCCTCATGTCTTTACATTCCCCCTTTTCATCTAGTGCTAATTTATACATAAGAAATTAAATCTTTTTTCTAGTTACGCATCTTGAAAAGGTCTGGAATTTACAGCAAATTATCAAATTAAAAATTATTACTCTCTCTTCTAACTTTAAACATTCCCGTTTTTTTAAACGATTATTCTCAATTATCAGCGTATAATCTCTTGAAATTTGATTTTCGGTTAATTTAGCAAAAAATAAAGCCCAAGCTTACGCTTGCGCTTTATTTTTCCATTTTTCTTTTTTTATCAATGCAGATTTAAATATTTGATTCGCATTCTCTAATGCAATCGGTGTAATCTCATTTCCTGAAATCATTCGTGTTAATTCTAATAATTGCTCTTCTTTTGTGAGAACCGTAACAATTGTATTTGTCCTCTCACCTTCAATTTGTTTCTTTATATACACATGGCGATCAGCCATACAAGCAATCTGAGGTAAATGAGTAATGCATAATACTTGTCTGGCACAAGCTACGTTTGCTACCTTTTCAGCTATCATATGTCCAGCCTGTCCACCAATTCCTGCATCAATTTCATCAAAAACCATAATACCAACAGCATCACGATAAGCACAAACTGTTTTTATCGCTAGAGCAATACGGGAAAGTTCTCCACCGGATGCAATTTTATATAACGGTTTTGTTTGCTCACCAAGATTGGCGGAAAATAAGAAACTTACTTCATCAGTACCATGAATAGTAAAATCTGGCCGAGATATGACTGCAATATCAAATGTTGCATTTGCCATTCCTAAATCTGTTAAATGTTTACCAATTTGCTCTGATAACCTTTTAGATGATTGCATTCGTAGAGTATGAAGTCTTTCACAATGGAAATTTAATTTTTCTTCTAATGTTTTTTGTTGTTGGCTAAATTTTGCTATTGTTTGATCATAATTATGTATATCTTCAAGTTCGGCAAGCGATTTCTCGTAATATTGCAATATTTCTGTAATAGTAGTTCCATATTTTTTCTTCAATTTATAAATTACATCCATACGTTCCTGCAATGTAGCTAATTTATGAGGATCAAAATCAATTTCATCACCATATAGACGTAAATCAGTGCAGCTTTCTTCTAATTGATATAATGCATCACTTATTGAAGCTAGTTGTTCCTGGATGCGATTATCATAACGTGCAATCATTTCTAATTCATGCTTCACTTCAGCTAAAGCTGGTATAATACCTTGTATTCCATCAGTACCTTGCTCCAATAAAATATAAGATCGATTTACTGCAGTTGTTATTTTCTCAACGTTTGATAATACAGGGATCTGCTGCTCAATCTCCTCCTCTTCACCGGGTTTTAATTGGGCTAACGCTATTTCTTTAGTTTGCCAACTTAACATATCAATACGTTGAGCCCTCTCACGAGAGTTTTGCGCAAGAACCTCTTGCTGCTTTATTACTTCAACCCACTTTTGATGTAGTTGACGATACTGTTCCAATTCTATTTTTATGTTTTTATCAAAAGCATCTAATAGGGCTAAATAAGATTCTGGACGTAATAAGGCTTGATTTTCATGTTGACCGTGCATATCAACAAGTTTTTCACCAATTTGCCGCAACGTATTTACGGTAACATGACAGCCATTAATTAAAATGCTATTTTTACCTTGTCTAGAGAAACGGCGACTAACAATTACTACTGCATCATCTTCAAGAGTAATACCTTGTTCGTCGATTATTTTATAAATAGAAGTTAACTTGGAAATATCAAACACTGCCTCAACTCTAAAAAAATCACAGCCAGTTCGAATAGAATCAACAGAAGCGCGATTTCCTAAAATGATACTTAAAGCATCGATTAGGATTGATTTTCCTGCGCCTGTTTCTCCAGTTAGTATATTTAAACCTTCATCAAACTCGACCACGGCCTGTTCAATTAATGCAAAATTAGTAACAGTCAATGATTTTAACACATTAAATCGCTCCTAACACTACTGTGATAATGTTTGCAATTTTGCAATTACCTTAGGTACAGCATCAGTTGGTTTAACAACGACCAAAATATTATCATCACCAGCTACTGTACCAATAATATCAGGCCATTTTGTATTATCAATAGCTGCAGCAACTGCTTGAGCTGTTCCAGGTAAGGTTTTTATAACAATAATATTTTCACTATAGTCGATATCAACAACAGAATCCTGAAAAATACGTTCCATACGAGGTTGCAAAAATGCAGCATTTTGTTCTACAGGAAAAGCATAGCGATAACGACCATCACCTGCAGGTACTTTAATAAGCATTAATTCTTTAATATCTCTCGACACCGTAGCCTGAGTAACTTCAATTTCTTGTTTTCGTAATGCAACAGCTAATTCTTCTTGGGTTTCGATCACATTATCCTCAATAATTTCTTTAATTTTAGTGTGGCGTCGCACTTTCATATGCTTCCCCCCTCATTTTTTCTACTATATATAATATTGGCGGGTTATTACTATGATTTATCATTGACCAACAGCCAACCGTAAAAATATTTGAAGGCAATGATCTAAGTCTTTCTTGTACTGCTTTATTTTCCAGATATCCTTCCTGATGACCAGAATAAGCTATAATGGAGATTACCCCTCCTATAGAGAGTGATCCTAATATCTTTTGTAAAGCTGCTATTGTTGATTGATATTGTGTTGTAATCTGATGTTGCGCATTTGGTAAATACCCTAAATTAAACATAGCTACATCAATTTTTCCATTAATATGCTGATCTATATTTTCATGACTATCTATTATTAATTTAACTTTATCATCTAAACTATATTTCGACAATAATTCTTTTGTATTTAAAATTGCTGTCTGTTGAACATCAAAACTCCAAATGATCGCATCTATCGGTGAGTTTTGTGCTAGAAATAAAGAATCTTTTCCATTACCAGCTGTAGCATCTACTAAAATTTTTGCTTTATTTACTTTAGCAAATAATAACTGTTGTGCCAATTTTATAGTATTAAAGGTTTGCATTCTTCTCACTCCGCCACAATTTCACCCGTAAAGTCTCATAATAACTTCTGTTATTCAAGCGTATAAATTGAGCACAAAAAGGGGATTGCTTTATTAGTACGGTATCATTTGCAATTAAACTATATACAGTTTGGCCGTCAATTGTCAGAACAACATCTTCCTGATTTCCAGTCATTTCAACTTTAATTTCCTCATTTTCAGAAATAACTAAAGGTCTAACATGTAAAGTGTGAGAACAAATAGGTGTTAGTACCATAACTTTTAATAAAGGATTAATAATGGGACCACCAGCAGATAAAGAGTACCCTGTAGATCCAGTAGCAGTAGCAATAATCAATCCATCAGCAGCATAATTTGTTGTTAGTACATTATCTAAAAATACATTAAATTTGATCATACGTGAAACACCGCTTTTACTTATAACAACGTCATTAAGAGCAGATGATACATGAATGAGTCTATTTTGACGAAGAATCATTGCATCTAACATTAAGTGCTCCTCAATTTTATACTCTCCAGCAATAAGCTTATCTAGAGAAGTATATAAATCAGAAAGTTCTATCTCTGTCAAGAATCCAAGCCTGCCCATATTAACTCCACAAAGAGGTATACCCATAGCAGAGATTTCTCTTGCAGTATTTAATAATGTTCCATCTCCACCTATCGTTAAGCCTACAGTTATCTTTTTTACGATGTCTTGCTGGCTACAGCCTAAGTCTGGATAGCCAATTTTATCCGCAATATCTTTTAGCAATACAATCTGCACACTACGCTTTTGTAAATACTGTACCACTTCAATCAGTACGGTGACAACACTTTGTTTATCAATATTAGGAAATAGACCTACTGTCAACACAAGCAATCCCCCATTATTTAAGTACACCACAGGCAGGAGATATAAAATCCCCTGCCTTAATGTATCTCTATATAGAATCCACCATAACTAGTCAATTCCTCTGTTTTATTTTATATTTTTACACTGCATTAGCGTGTGCTTCTTTTACAACCTCTACAATCGTCTCAATTGTAACGTTTATATCTGCCGGATAATTCGCTAAGTAAACAAGATATTCGATGTTCCCTTCAGGTCCCTTTACAGGAGAGTAAGTGAGGCCAATCGGCGTAAAACCAACAGTATGTGCATGCTCAATAATATTTAGAATAACTTCCTTATGCACTAAGGGGTCTTTTACGACTCCTTTTTTGCCGACTTTTTCACGTCCAGCTTCAAACTGTGGCTTAATCAAAGCTACAACAACTCCATCTGGAGACATCAATGTTTTAATAACCGGCAATACTTTATTTAATGATATAAATGCTACATCAATTGAAACAAAGTCTAAGGTTTCTCCTAGCTGTTCTAAGGTCACATTACGAATATTAGTACGCTCCATATTAATGACTCGACTATCCGTTCGAAGTGACCAGGCTAATTGCCCATAACCAACATCGACAGCATATACCTTATGAATACCATTCTTCAAGGCACAGTCTGTAAATCCGCCCGTAGATGCACCAATATCAGCCATAATCTTGCCTTCAAGACTTATATTGAAAAACTCCAACGCTTTAGCAAGCTTCAAGCCACCTCGGCTAACATAACCAATATTATCACCTGTAATCAGTATCGTGCTTTCAACAGGTACTAAAGTACCTGCTTTATCTATTTTTTGTCCATCAACAAAAACTAAGCCTGCCATAATACAAGATTTAGCTCTTTCCCGACTGGAAACTAAGCCTTTATGTAGCAATAAAACATCTAACCGTTCTTTATTGATTTTACCCATTAACATCACACCTTAATTTTTGGACATATGATTTTACAGTAGAAGCAATGCCGGCTGCATGTAACCCATATTTTAATAAAATTTGTTTGCGTGAACCTTGTTCAATAAACTGATCTGAGAATCCTAATCGCAAAACATTTACATGATCAATATTTTGATCATGTAAATACTCCAATACGCTAGAGCCAAAACCACCAGCTAAAACATTTTCTTCAACAGTAATGATGATTCCAATATCTTTACACACTTTTCTTATCATCTGCTCATCTAGCGGCTTTATAAATCTTGCATTAATAACACTTGCCAATATGCCTTCTGAGGCTAAAATTTCGCTTGCTTCCATACAAGTCTCAACCATTGAACCAATCGCTACAAAAGCTACATTTTTTCCGCTCTTTACTACTTCTGCAACTCCAATCGTAAGTTGCTGCAATGCTTGATCGATAGGCACTCCTAATCCATTTCCCCTTGGATAGCGAATCGCTACGGGGCCATTCGTATTAAATGCGGTGAATACCATATGCCGTAACTCATTTTCATCTTTAGGTGCCATAATTGTTAAATTAGGAATATGTCGTAGATAGCTATAATCAAATAATCCATGGTGTGTCGGCCCATCCTCACCTACGATCCCAGCACGATCCAATGCAAATAATACAGGAAGCTTCTGTAAGCAAATATCATGTAAGATTTGATCATATGCCCTTTGAGCAAAGGTAGAATATAAGGCTACAACTGGCTTCATTCCTTTGGTAGCCATACCTGCTGCCATAGTAACAGCATTTTGTTCTGCAATACCTACATCAAAGAAACGTTTGGGAAAATTAGCTGCGAATTTCTTAAGCCCTGTTCCTTCTGGCATTGCAGCTGTAATTGCAACAATTCGCTTATCTTGTTTGGCTAAATGAAGTAGTGTTTCGCCAAAAATAGCAGTATAGGTTGGCGTATTTCCATTTTTTATAACTTCGCCAGACTCAATGCAATAGGGACCAACACCATGAAATTTATCTGGGTTACATTCGGCAGGTTTATATCCCTTTCCTTTGCAAGTAAGAACATGAATGAGTATTGGTCCTTGCATTTTTTTAGCTTTTTCTAATACTTCACTTAGTAATTCAAAATTATGTCCATCAATAGGGCCGATATAATTAAACCCTAACTCTTCAAAAAGAACACCAGGTACTAATAGATAGCGTAAACTATCTTTAACACGTTCTACAGTTTTTGCAACACTTTCACCAATTGCAGGAATGCGGCGCAATAAGAATTCTATATCTTGCTTTATTTTGGTATATTTAGGCTCTGTTCGTATTTTGGACAAATACTCTGACATAGCGCCCACATTTTTAGCAATTGACATTTCATTGTCATTAAGAATAACAATCATCTTAGTCCCTGTGTGACCAGCATGGTTCAAGGCCTCATATGCCTGTCCTCCTGTTAGTGAACCATCGCCGATAACGGCCAGTATCTGTTCTTTATCACCTGCAATATCTCTGGCAAGCGCCATTCCCAAAGCAGCAGATATAGAAGTACTTGAATGTCCTGTACCAAAGAAATCATGTTCACTTTCACTAATTTTCGGAAAGCCACTAATGCCGCCAAATTGGCGTAACGTCGCGAATCCCTCTCGCCTGCCGGTTAATAACTTATGTACATAGGACTGATGCCCAACATCCCAGACGATCTTGTCAATTGGGCTGTTAAATACTTTATGTATGGCAAGAGTTAATTCCACTACACCTAAATTTGGTGCTAAATGTCCTCCTGTTTTGGAAACAGAACAGATTAAAAATTGGCGTATTTCCTCTGCCAGCAGCTTAATCTGTTCATTTGATAATTTTTTTAAATCTTGGGGCTTGTCAATAGCCTCAAGTAATGTCTTCAAATGTAACAACCCCCTCGTTCCCCATAATCCACAATCTATAATTAACCTACAAAATTCTTAAAACCGTAGGCAATTGAAATTCCTAATATAGCACCTGCTAATACTTCTAGTGGAGTATGTCCTAATAATTCTTTTAACCGAATATCACGAATCGTATGCTCTGCTCGCAATTCACGTACTAATTTATTTATCACTTTGGCTTGTTTTCCTGCAGCCCTACGTACTCCAGCAGCATCATACATTACAATACTTGCTAATACAATGGTTACCGCAAATAGAGAAGATGCAAAGCCATCATGAAGTCCTACAGCCCAGGCCAAACTCATAACCAATGCTGTGTGAGAACTAGGCATTCCACCAGCTCCAACTAAACGTTCAAAATTTAAGGCACCATGTTTCCAATAAGAAGTTAAAGTCTTAAGTATTTGGGCGCAAAACCAAGCAGACAAGGCGGTGGCCAATATAATATTTTGTCCAAGAATAACAACGAACTCTGCCAAAACAAACACCTCAATTATCGCGTGTTAATAAAGCCCTTACCATTTCTCTTAGAATATCTGCTTCCTTGCCAAACCGTTTTAATGCTTGTAGAGCATTGGTTACAGCTTGATTTGCCATATCTTGAGCCTCACCTAAAGAATATAAAGTAACATAGGTAGCTTTATGATTTTTAACGTCACTTCCAACAGGTTTACCAATTTTCTCTTGTGTTCCTGTCACATCCAAAATATCATCTGTAATCTGAAACGCCAGACCATACTGCTTCGCATATTCTGTTAATGATGCAACCTGCCACTCTTCCCCTCCGGCTAATTGCGCTCCGGCTCTTACAGCCGCTTTAAATAACGCTCCTGTTTTCGCTTGGTGCATATAACTAAGAGTGTCAATATCAATTTTTTCTCCCTCGGAAGATAAATCGATTACTTGTCCCCCAATCATTCCTAAAGCACCAGCGGCATTACTAATTTCTCCAACTACTTTTATTAGCACATCTGCTTGAATTCCAGGTTGAGCAAGCATAACTGTAAAAGCTGCAGTTAATAATCCGTCACCAGCTAAAATTGCCATGCCTTCACCAAAAACTTTATGGCTGGTCAACTTTCCTCGCCGATAATCATCATCATCCATTGCTGGTAAATCATCGTGAATTAAAGAATACGTATGAATCATTTCTAAGCCGCAAGCTACATTTAGAAAGTCACTACCTTTTCCACCTATGGAATCAGCAGCAGCCATAAGAAGAATGGGACGTAAGCGTTTTCCACCGGCAAATAAACTGTAGCGCATCGCTTCAAAAATCTTTGGTGGATATACATTTTCACTAGGAACAAATGCAGCCAATGCATGATCAACAATCTTACCTTTTTCTTGACAGTATTGTTTTAACATGAACCGTCCTCCTGTAATTTTAGAGGCCTTTCTATTATTTTCCCCTTTTCTTCAGATAAAATTTTATCAATTTGCTCTTCCGCATAATTTAATTTCTGCAAACAATTTTTGGATAAGTTTATACCTTCAGCAAAATGTTCTAAAGACTCATTTAAAGGTAATTCACCTTTTTCTAATTGCTTAACAATAGCTTCTAGTTTTTCTAAAGCTTGTTCAAAGCTAATTTCATGCTGTTCTTCCTTTTTCTTAGTTCTTACCATGATGTTCCTCCTGTATATGAATTATCTCTGCATCTACCCTTCCTCGATTTAATACAATCTCAATCTTTTGACCAGATTGCAACGCAGTAGTGTTTTTAACCACCTGACCATCTATAGTATGTACAATACTATAACCTCTCGCTAATACAGCCAGAGGATTGAGCATCGCTAATTTTTCTGCAGTAATTGTAAATATATGTTTTTTGTCCCGGACAACGGTCTTTATTGCCTGCTCTAAACGTTGCATACAATTGTCTAAGACTTGCTGCCGATCTGCTAACAATTCATAAGGATAGGTAAAGACTCTATTCAGAGTAGATTGTTCAAGCCGTCTAAAATGATGCTGTAATACATGACGTATATTACTTTCTAACATATTATGCAAGGTTGATACATATTTATACAATTCTCTAACATCTGGTACAACAAATTCTGCTGCCTGGGATGGAGTAGCTGCTCTGCGATCAGCAGCGAAATCTGCCAAGGTATAATCCGTTTCATGACCTACAGCTGATACAATGGGAATATTTGAAGCAACAATAGCTCGTACTACTCTTTCATCATTAAATGCCCATAACTCTTCAATAGAGCCACCTCCACGCCCAACAATAATAACTTCTACATTATCCAGCTCATTAAAGACTTCAATTCCATGTACAATCTGCATAGGCGCCTCAGGGCCTTGTACTTGGACAGGATAAAGCTTTAACACTATTCCAGGATGCCGCCTTTTTGCTACTATCATAATATCCTTTATTACGGCGCCTGTAGCTGATGTAAGAATACCTACGACTTTAGGCAATACAGGTAAGTCCTTTTTTAGCGCATCATCGAATAAACCTTCATTTTCTAGTTTTTCTTTAAGCTGGGCAAAAGCTAAACTCAATTCTCCAATACCGTCAGGTATCAATTGATTCGCATAAAGCTGATATTGACCATCACGCTCAAATACTGTTATTTGTCCCCCAACAATTATTTTCATACCATCTTTAGGTTCGAATTTTAAAAATTGAGCACGACCTTTAAACATTACGGCTTTAATTGTGGCATGGTTATCTTTTAACGTAAAATAGCAGTGACCAGAGTAATGTTTTTTAAAGTTTGATATTTCTCCACGTATAAATACAGAACTAACTTTAGAATCATATTCAAAAAGTTGTTTTATATATTTTGTAATTTCACTTACACTATAGATATTCATAAATCACCTTGTTCGAAAATGTAATATATTACTTAAATTAAGTCTTCTTTATCATATAACAAGAGTACAAAAAAAACCAGACAAAAGTCTGGGTAGTCTCCTTCAATATCGGCGCTGATCAATATATGGACGTGCTATATATCCACTAGCTGCACCTAATATAAACCAGAAAAAGCTCCCTGGAGGGATGAGATAGCCTATCGCTGCACCAATTGTTGCGCCAAATAATATATACCCCAAAATAAAAGCCTCCCTTCACATATGATCTTTTTATGTATCATATGCAAAGGAATATAGAAGGGTACCAATAGCTGAAGGACAATAGAACATTATATGTAAGCCACATTTCTTACTGTTTTTTTATTAAAGCCCCTAAGATGCCATTAACAAAGCGGCTAGATTCTTCTGTACCAAACACTTTGGCTAATTCAACGGCCTCATTAATAACTACATTAGGTGGTAGTGTTTCATTACCAAAACGCATTTCATAAATGGCTATTCTAGCAATATTTCGATCAATTCCAGGCATACGATCGATTTTCCATTCATTTGATATTTCACCAATAAGATTATCAATTTCGGCTAGATGTGTGTGCGTACCACTAACGAGATTTGCTGCATATTTTTTGGTATTTTCAGCAATATTACTATATTCACTTAATACAATTTCCAAGGCTTCATCTTTACTCTTACTATTATAATCTAATTGAAATAAAGTCTGAAGTGCCATTTCTCGGGCTTTTCTACGACTCATAAAATACCTCTTTTCTAATGCTTCACTTTAAGTATTACTATTATTTATGTTATGTGATTCAATTTGATGGATATAGTCTATTGTCGATGATATCCAGGAGGTAATAACCTTCCTAGTATATCCATAATATCTTCCTTCTCATCAATCCGTTTACCAACAATATAACCAGCCATCACGCATAGCATTACAAATATAGTATTGAAAAAACCAAATACAAGAATAAATATGCCCATTAACAATCCTATAGACATTCCTGTGATCTTACCACTATGATGCTGCCATATTTCTGTTAGTAATTCGGTTTTCATATGCTTGCTCCTTTACCTTACTAAAATATAATAATATTATTCCACACGCTGTTTACTTTTAAAATCATTTGATATATTTTCAACTATGATTTGGACATCAACAAGTTGAACTCCAACTGTGTTTTTTATATATTCATGTACTTTTTTTTGCAACTCTTCAGAAACATTCGGTACATTATTTTCTGGACTAATTACAACTTTTAAGACTACCTTCAATCCCTGTCCATCATGGTTAACGCGAACTTTTACTCCACGCACACCACGCGTGTGTCTAGATGTTTTTTCAACCAAGTTCTTTATGGCCTCAAGAGATATATGTACATCACCCATATCTGTATGATGTACAATCGTATCTTTCACACGGCGAGTACGAATTCCTGCTAATAATAATCGAAGACTCACCAAGAAAAACACCATCCCCAGTAAACCGGCTTCCCATCGGCCGTTAATATGTAAAATGCCTGTCCAAACCCATTCCAAAGAAATAAGGCGTACAGATAGCAACACTACGCCCAATGATAAAAGTGCCAATAACAATGTGTAAATAGATAAGATAATACGATCAAAAATTCCCATACCCTACTCCTTTCTAGGCGGCTGCTATAGCATATTGTTTAACGCACACGAAGATCTTCTTCTTTACCTTCTTGACCAAACCCGACACCCTGAACATGAACATTTACTTCTACAACATCTAGGCCTGTCATAGATTCAATACCGCGTTTTACATTTTCCTGCACTCTTAATGCTATATCAGGTATACGTACACCATATTCTACAATTATGTATAAATCCACTGCAGCTTCTCGCTCGCCAACCTCTACTTTAACACCTTTTGCCAAATTCTTTTTACCAAGCATTTCTGCAATGCCGCCAACTAAACCAGCGCTCATTCCAGCTACACCGGAAACTTCAGTAGCTGCCATGCCAGCAATGATACCTACAACTTCATCGGCAATTCGAATTGATCCAACATCATTACTTTCTAACTTTTCATTATCTCGCTTATCCACTAACAACCCCCCCATTTCAAAAATTTATAATTCTATATGACAAGGTAATAACTTTTCTATAACTACATTATTATAACAAATATTTTCCTTCTTTACAATTTAGGACTAAATAAATTTCAAACTTGTATTAAGGTTTTGCACTAATTGATATATTTTCGGCTTTTACACCTGATGTGCGTGTAATCACATCAGCTATTTGAATAACTTCTTCATGAGAAAGTGATGTAGTTTTTATAACTGCGCTTACTGAATTTTCTCTTATGAACACCAAGGCATCTGCAAAACCACGAGATTTGATTAAACTTTCCATTTCTGCTTCTTTTTGTTTTTCAGCAATCATTTTCAAGACCGAATCTTGTGCTTGGTTTCTGCTATCATCTGTTTTGGCATTTTTGATACTTTCTCGCAATAAGTCTGAACGTTCACTACGAATCTTATCTCTTTCTAATCGATATTCGATAAAAAAATCTGGACTGCTAGCTGGTATGAGAGGTTCAGCGACACTCATAGTTGCTACTTGCATAGCATTCGAATGATTAACCTTTGATTGCAGCATTGATTCAATATTAGCTATAAGAATCATTATAACTATACTAACCATTAATAAAGCAGCAAATACAACGGATCTATTTTTTTTGTGAAAGGTAAATATTTTCATAATATGTTCCTCACTTTTTTTGCGCTAATACGGTAATTTTGTAAGATGGTATCCCTAAGCCTGCTTCAACTGCCTTTGTTAAAACTGCCTTTATATTAGAATCATATGCACCATCAGCAATAACCAGCACTCCTTTTATCATTGGCTTAATTTCTTTAACAAGAACTGGATGGTCCATATTGTTTTCTTTACTGACTAAAATTTGCGTACTTTCTTTTGTCTCAGTCGTACTGCGGACCCCTCCCGCAGTATCTTTTTCTTGAATGATTTTGCTTTCCTTGGTTATATTCCTGGCATGCTCTTGAGTGGAACTGTTTTCCCAAGTTATATTTACAACAACGGTACCAGCTCCCTTTACCTGAGACAGTGTATGTGTTAACTTTCCCTCTATAGCCTCTTCATAACTAAGATTAACCGGTACAGCGACTTTTAAAGGTTCATTGCTAACCTTTGGACTTGGACTTACAGTTTGACGATCAATCACTCCTCCCATCACCAATAAGATTATTCCTAGCAAACCTAACCAAATTAAACGCGTGTTTATAACTCCATCTTTTAATAATTGCTGCGGCCAAATTTTTTTAGCATAAGTGAGAAAGCTTTCCATTCCACTCACAGTCAACACTCCTTTATGAATATAGCATTTTTATATCTACCTTTTCTTTTGGGATCTGATATAGCTCCAAGATTATATCTGCAATTCTTTGTTTTAAATCGTTGTGTGTTTCCTCTGATTTATTAACTTCTTTATCAATTTTAACCTTTGCTATACTTACTATTTTTTCACCCTTTGCAGATATACCAGGTTTAACATACACAATAATACTATTAATCCCAATAGCTGTACTTGCATTGCCCTTCTTAATCTCTACCACTACATTTGCATCAGCCACGCCATCCACTGCCATAACTAAAATTCTAATTTGTTGACTTAATTCTTTTTTATATAGCTCAAGTGATAAAGCGTTATGATCTTTAGTAACATGGTTTGCTTCATTTTCTATTACATTCAAGTCTCTCAAATTCGCAGCAAAAGCAGGAACTTGATCTTTAGAGGTTAAGTGCTGTACTGTACCAATGATTGGATTCAATATTGCCAGCATTATAAATAGCCCCATGATAACTCTTACAAAACGTCGCATGTTACTGCTTGGTAATAGCAACTCAAGAAACGAAGCAAACAATACAACAAAAATAATATTTTTTATCCAATCCGTTAACATTATAAGCAATAAAACTCACCTACCTTAACATCATAGCTGCACTACCTGCAGCAATAATCATAGTAATTGCTAAAAAGAACATTAGGGCAACTGTTAAAACTGCACCAAATACCAGTAACAAATTATTCCCCATTGCATCAAGACATTTTGCCATTTTTTCATCACCTAAAGGTTGTACTAATGCACCGGAAATTTTTATAACTAAGATTAGTGATAATAATTTTATAATAGGAAAAACACAAATCAGAAAGACTGCAATAACACCAAAAATTCCAACAGCATTTTTTAATAGTAAAGACGCACCCATAACCAGTTCAACTGTATCAGCAAACATTTTTCCTACAACAGGAATAAAAGTTGCTGTTGCAAATTTAGCCGTACGAAGGGCAAGTCCATCAGCAATGCTGCCAGCTGCACCTTGAATGGTAATAATTCCAATAAAAACCACCATAGAAAAGCCTAAAACAACCATACTTATCTGCTTTAAAACACCGGATAGGTTACTTAGGCGGTATGTATCGGATAAATAATTTAAGCATTCAAGCGCAGCTGTTAGAAATAACAATGGTAAAACAATGTCTTTTACAATTACACTCATACTACTTATGACAAATAACATTAGCGGTGTAAACAAACTTGCAGAAGTCAAAGCTCCTACGCCTGCCAATAAAGAAATCAATAAAGGCAATAAGGCTTCCATGAAACCAACCATATATTCTACTGTTTGGCTAGCTAATTTTAAAGCATTATAAAATGCGGTAAGTGCAATCGATGACATAAAAATAAAACAAACGCTATACGATAATATAGAGATACTTGACTGTTCAAATGAACTTTGTAAATTTTTTAACACAGCACACAGTACAGCCAAAAATAATAATTTCCCCATCAAATGAATATTTAACGTAACTTCATGAAATAAATTCTGGATCAGTGCTTGCCACATGTTTTGCCAACTCACATGCATACCATTTGTGGCTATTTTGTGAATAGTGTCACTTGTCAATAACGGTAGGTCGCCATTGAGCTCTTGATTCACTTTATTAATAAATTGATTCACATGATCAGTGGATATGGTTTCAAGTAATTGTTGCTCAATTTCAGAATTACTTAGAGGAACAGCCATAACAGGTATGGTATTAACCAGCAACAGCATTAGGATAAATACGCAGATTTTCATTTATATACCACCTTATGGAATCAATCTCACAATAGTATCCATTACTAAAGCAATAATAGGAATAGCCATTACCATTACCATTACTTTACCGGCAAATTCAATCTTGCCTGCTACGGCCCCTTCCCCCGCATCACGACAAACTTGAGCACCAAATTCTGTAATATAAGCAATGCCAATAATTTTTAGGATAGTATTTAAATACATTTGACTAATATTAGCTTTTTCCGCCATATCACGAAACAAATTTAGTACTACTGTTATTTTAGTAAGTATTAGCAGAAAAATGATACTTGCTAAGGTTAAACTTAACTGCACAGCAATTTCGGGTTTTTCTTTCTTAATGATTAAAATAAGTAAAGTTACAATAAAGCCTAATCCAACAATTTGAATAATTTCCACAACTTGCACCCCTTAAAATAGCTTAAAAACATCCTGTACAGTGTTGAATAATTTGCCCAATAATTGCACAACCCAAAGCAATACAACAGTAAACCCAGCTAAAGTACATAAATGTGCCATATCTTCTTTACCGGCTTGCTTTAGCGCCGTATGAAAAACAGAAACTAGAATTCCAACACCAGCAATTTTGAATAATATATCCAGGCCCATTTTTTTCCTCCCTTACACTTGCTACATAAATAAATTGTAAAACTTTTGATAGGAACATTTATTCAAACTAGTATTATTACAATTGCTAATCCTCCGCATATACCTAAATATCTGTACATTTTTGTATTGAGATCTCGCAGCCGTGTTGCTTCATTTTCAAACCGTTCTAATTGCTCAATGACTAAAGACAAATAATTCTCTTGTTCCTCGCAGTTCATTGCACCTAAATTTCCTCCTAAAACATAAAGCACTTCAATTTCTGGATTTTTTAAAATTAAACATCCTTCCATGTCACTTAACACTTTTTTGATAATTTCTTGAGGCGTAAGGGAAGGATTTTTTTCTAATAAACTGGCAACCTGTTGAAAAAATTCTGCTACTGGTCCATATATACCATTAGTAGAGTTTTTAATGGCTTCATGTAAAGGCAAACAGGAATAATTTATATGAGATCTCAGTGAGCCAATACAAGTTATGAGTTGCCTAAGTTGACGAGGTCGCTCTTGGCAACAGGATGCCATTTTAAATCCTATATATGAGCTAACCAACAAGACTAAAAGACTACCTATTAATTTCAACATTTTTAGCTCCTTCCCATAAGATTTTATTATTACTACTATCTATAATTTTTTTTATTGTACCAATACGAGGACTATCACTTAATAGAATATATCGATGGAAGTATTTACTTTCTACTAGTTCCCTAACATTAGGTCTGTGTAATAGCTCACTAAGGTCTTTGCTATGGACTGTTGTTATTACACTTACACCAGCGTTTAAAGCTTCGCGTACCGCAAGTATGTCCTCGGCTCGCCCTAATTCATCAGTTGCAATAACCGCAGGTGACATAGAGCGAATCAACATAAGCATCCCCATTGCCTTAGGACAGCTGTCAAGCACATCTGTTCTGATGCCCAGGTCAACAGTACTAATACCACTTTTACAGGCTGCTATTTCCGAACGTTCATCAACAACTCCTACTGGTAAACCTTTATTCATCTTGGATCCCATGCTAATTTGCCGAATTAAATCTCGTAGAATAGTTGTCTTGCCGCAACGAGGCGGTGAAACAATTAAAGTATTTAAAACCTGTCCTTCTTTTGTAATAATATAAGGTATGATTTGATCAGCACAGCCTTTTACTTCTCGAGCTAAACGAATATTAAGTCCATTTATACTTTTTAATGTCTTGACCTTCTCAGCATCGATAATTGCTTGTCCTGTCAATCCGATTCTATGTCCACCATCAATTGTTAAGAAACCTAATTTTAGTTGATGCTCAAAGGCATATAATGAATTTTTACTCATAAGCTGCAATGTTCTTTGTATATCATCTTGGCTACATAAATATGCTTCATTATATTCCAACACAACTTTCCCCAAGGGATTTATTATAATATCTTGATTTCCTAAAACAAGCATTAAAGGTTGATTAATTCGTAAACGGATTTCGGTCAAATCTTTCAGTCGTTCTAAAGGTACTGCATTAATCATGGTAATTATCTGTACAGGTAAAACTGGATAAATTGATTCTTCCAATATCTTTTTAAGTAAAATAATTTTATTATCAATCATATCTACTACTTCCTTTCTTAACATAGATATGGTGCAAAAAGAAAATTATACCAATAATAAAAAAACTCGACATCGAATTTTTTTATTATTGGTATAATTTAAAATAAACAGCAAGAAGTTTTAGTCCTCTTCTTGCTGTTACATCGTGAAAATGATATTAACCTTTTGTCAAATTCCTGGATGGATACCATATCTAAAATCAGAATTAACTTGTCCATTCCCCATGTCACTAACTTCAATTTCTAAAGTACTATCATACACGATGTCACCGCAATGTGGACATGAAACTTCCAGATCATCATCCGATTCTAATAAACTAGATTCAAAGCTGACAGTTTCATGGCAAGAGGGGCATTGAACTTCTACTAATTCTTCGCTAGCAATATCTTCGTAGACTTCTTCTTCTAAATCAGTTAAATCATCATCCATACTTTCTACATATGTTTCTAGATCCTCTTGAACCATTTGAATATTATTAAATTCTTCAGCCATATCATCAAGTACATCTATAATATTTATCAACAACTTCCCTTCAGCCGAACGCTCATTGACATTAAGTCCTTGTGTTAATCCTTGTAAATAAGCTACTCGTTCTTTAATATTTCCCATAGACATAAAGCCCCCTCTAAAGTATAGTTATTACGATATTGTCATTATACCCATTTTTTAAATAGTTCATTCTTACTGTTTTAAACAATCATATTGCTTCTTCGATTTATTTTTTCAAATATTTATAATAAAAAAACTGTATTCTTCATTAACTAAGAATACAGTTTCCTTTTAAAATTAATTAAAAATCATCCTAATATATATCTATGCTCTTTCTAGATATTCTCCAGTGCGAGTATCTACTCTTAAAACATCTCCAATATTAATAAATAAAGGCACCCGCACTACACAGCCAGATTCCATTTTTGCAGGTTTCGTACCGCCAGTAGCTGTATCTCCACGAATACCAGGATCGGTTTCAACAACTGTTAGCTCAACTGCAACAGGTAATTCAACACCAATGACTGTTCCTTGAAAAAACATGATACTAATATTCATATTTTCTTTAAGATACTTTACAGCATCACCTAACTGTTCAGATGTTAACTCACTCTGCTCATAATTTTCATTATCCATAAAATTATAATTGCCATCGCTTTCATACAAATATTGCATCTCACGACGATCCACATGAGCCTTAGGAAATTTTTCTCCTGGATTAAAGGTACGCTCAACTACCGCACCAGTACGTACATTTTTCATTTTTGTACGTACAAAAGCAGCACCTTTACCAGGCTTTACATGCTGAAAATCAACTATTTGCCAAACATTATTATCAATTTCAATTGTTGCTCCTGTACGAAAATCACTACTTGATATCATTTTATTACCTCCATAGTCCCATTTAATTAAAAGTAAATATTAATATAACTCTATTAACTGTTTACTACTAGCAGTTAATATTTGACACCCTTCATCACTAACTAAAACAGTGTCTTCAATACGCACTCCGCCCCAATCAGGCAGGTAAATTCCTGGTTCAACTGTTACTACCATATTTTTCAATAAGACAGTATGTATATTAGCAGGAGAAAGCCTCGGTTCCTCATGGATGTTAAGACCTAGCCCATGCCCTAATCCATGCCCGAAAAATTCACCAAAACCAGCGTCTATAATAATATTTCTGGCTACAGCATCAACATCTTTGCCAATTTTTCCAGCAGTAACAGCCTGCACTCCTGCCAATTGAGCAGCCAAAACGACTTCATAAATTTCTTTTTGCTTTGCTGTAGCTTTTCCCATACAAACGGTGCGAGTAATGTCCGAATGGTATCCTTTATATACTGCGCCAAAATCCATTGTTACAAAATCACCAAGTTCAATTATTTTATCAGAAGCTCTTCCATGAGGCAACGCTCCACGTTTGCCAGAGGCCATAATAGTATCAAAAGCTGGCTTTTCTGCTCCTAACTGTCGCATATAATATTCTAATTCTAAAGCTACTTCTTGCTCAGTCATACCTGGCTTTAAAAATGACATAATTCTAGAAAAAGCATCATCAGCAATTTTAACCGCTTTTTTTATCAATGCAATTTCACTCTCATCTTTTACCATACGCAAAGCATCCAACTGGACAGGAATTAGATTTACAGAATGCAAGTAATTAATTAGTTCTTGATGTCCATCATAAGTAACAAAGTCGCTTTCAAAACCGATTTGAAAGACTCCAAGTTTGTTAATCATTTCTGTCAAAGTTTTACCGACAGTATGATAACGCACAATTTCATATTGCGCAGCTTGCATAGTGGCTTGTTCAATATAACGAAAATCGGTTAATAAGAGATTTTCGTTATTAGAAATCAGTAATATACCCGCTGAACCACTGAATCCGCTGAAATAGTGTCTATTCTCTGGCTTATGAATTAGCATGCAATCTAACTGATGTTCTTTCATAAACTTACGAAGTTTAATTAATCTTTTTTCCATATTAACTCACGCTGCTAATTTTATCAGCAACTGCCTCCAATGCCAAAAGATAATCGTATCTAGACCATAAGCAGAAACGATTCGGTTCGTGAATAGGCAAATCACAAATTCCTTTGTCTCTCATCTTATCACAGCCTTAGCATAAGAATTCATTATCTTTTATATTTTATCATAGATTTAAATTATTGCCTAGTTCTTTGTATGGAATTAACATTACATAATCTATATGTATCATGGCTTGGTAATCTCTTTTATGATTTCATAAAAGAGAGGTGCAGCAATATCACTACCAGACATTCCTTCCTCAACGAAAACTACTACCGCATATTGAGGGATTTTTATAGGTGCGTACCCTGCAAACCAAGCATGGTTGATGCTTTGCCCATTTGAGTTTTTTCGCCCGGTTTCGGCGGATCCAGTTTTGCCCGCCGATCCTATTCCTTCAACATAAGCCGCTTGACCAGTACCATAGCGAGTGACACCCATCATCATATCCTGAATTTGCAAAGCTGTTTTTGAAGACAAGACTCGAATACCTGGGGGCGTATCGTATGTTTTTATAACTATACCATCAGCATTTGTCAGTTTACTAATGACATAAGGCGCTACTTTTATACCATCATTCGCAATGGTAGCTACTAAGGACGCGATCTGTAGAGGCGTTGCCTCTAGTGTACCTTGTCCAATAGCTAAATTAGCAAGTTCACCGGAATAAAGGTTATCAGATGGTGGCAAATACCCTTCTGCCTCATCGTTAAAATCTCCACTCGTCTTATGACCAAAGCCAAATTTTTGTGCATAAGAAAGTAAGGATTCTGCACCTATTTTTAAGCCCACTTCAATAAAAATAGGATTACTCGAATAGGCTAATGCTTCCTTAAACGTTATCTGCCCCCGGCCCCCCTTATCGTAATCCCATCCATTAAAGCGTAGATGATCAACTTCAATATACCCTGGATCAAAAAATAAATCATCTGGCTGTATATTCTCTTTTTCTAATGCTGCAGCAGCTGTTACTAACTTAAATACAGACCCAGGCTGATAGGGGGATATCGCTCGATTTAGCAAAGGTGCACTACTTTGATTTAAATACTCCTCAAGATGATTGGCATTGAAATTAGGTCTTGAAGCCATGGCCAATATTTCGCCAGTAGTAGGACGCAATACTACTACTGCTCCCTTAACACCATGCTTATCTACTATATTCTCTATTGTTTTTTGAATTTGTTTATCTATAGTTAATACCACATTACTTGGACCTGAGTGGGTGGATAAACGTAATCGTTTATAGCCAAGTCCTGGAATAATTTGTTGTCCAGCATCTACTAACGCAACTGCATATTCTGGTTGATTGCCTCTTAAAATATCATCATACATTCCTTCAATACCACTAACTCCCTGATTATCAGCAAGATTAATATAGCCTTTAACATGTGCAGCCATTGGATTTCCATATCTAATCTTTTCAGACACTACCACAACACCTGGAATTAATGCCCTGTTAATTTGTTCTCCCATAGCTGCATCAATTTTACTTTTTATTTTAAATGGTCGATGATTTTCTGTAATTTGTGATAAGAGATTCGATACTGAGATTCCTGTTAATTCAGACAATTGTTCAGCAACCATTTCTACATTTTGAATTTGTCCGGGAAAAATAGCAATCTTATAGTGCTGCGCCGTATTTGTTAATGGTAATCCATTCCGATCTACAATTTCTCCTCGGGCAACCTCAATAGGTACTTCCTGAACACGCATACTCAAACTCTGCAGTACGAAGTTATCATTTTCTATAACTTGCAAATAAAACAAACGTATAATCAATAAACTACCAAAAAGCAAAAAGAAACTTAACAATTTATAAATACGTAAAATTTGCAATGCCATACGATCACCTCAATGATAGTATGGCATTGCTTAGCAAAATTATTATTATTAATCTATACATAATCAAAATCAATCGGAAGATTTGCTAAAATCTCCTGCACCTCTTTACAGGTATCAGGTGTAACGCGAATTCGCAATACTCCTGTCGAATCCTTTACGGTGGTCACTACCCCAAAATATTCATATCCTTCCATAATTCGATTTAGATAATTAATATGTTTTACATCAAGACGAATTAAAATTTCCTCACACATTCTTTGGTACCTCACGTCGTAACATAGCGTATTCTGCTACTTCTTGGCGCATTCGCATCTTAAAAACTTGTTGAGGGTGAGGCGCAGCACCAATACAATTATTATCTAAATCAAACATCTCAGTTATTACCTGAGTGAAATTAGGTTTTCCCGGCTGCATAATTTCTATTTCCTGCCCCACTTTGATATTGTTACGTTGTTCAATTGTAGCCATTTTGGTTATTGGGTCATAACTTTTGACTAAACCAATAAAATCAAAGGTTTGTTCATAAGACGAAGATCCATAGATTTGATCATTTTGAGTTGTCTTGTTGAAATAAAATCCACTAGTATAAGCACGGTGAGAAATCTTTTGTAACTCTTCAAGCCATTCATCTTTAACACTATAGTGTTCAGGATTGTTTACATAGGCATCAATAGCCTCTCTATAGACTTTAATTACAGTAGCAGCATAGTGTACACTTTTCATACGACCTTCTACCTTGAGGCTATTTAGTCCACTATTGATTAATTCAGGAATATGAGGGAGTAAGCATAGGTCTTTTGAGTTAAAGATATAGGTCCCTCGTTCATCTTCTATAACAGGATAATACTCTCCTGGACGTTTTTCTTCCACTAAATTAAATTTCCAACGACAGGGTTGGGCGCATTGGCCTCGATTTGCATCACGATCTGTAAAATAATTACTCATCAAACAACGTCCAGAATATGAAATACACATAGCTCCATGAACAAACGCTTCTAATTCAATCTTAACTTTATCTCGAATGATAGTAATATCTTCCAAAGATAATTCTCTAGCTAATACCACCCGACTAACTCCTAATTCCTGCCAAAATAGAACAGATGACCAATTAGTATTATTTGCTTGAGTACTGATATGTATGGGCAGATTAGGTGCAACTTCTTTGATAATACGGTATACTCCTAAATCTGCGATTATAACCGCGTCAACATTACAATCTGATAAAAATCGGATATAATCGGGCAAAGCTGGTAGATCTTCATTATGAGGAAATATATTTACCGTTACATAAGCTTTCTTTTGCAGACTATGAGCAAATTCAACTCCTTCTTTAAGTTCTTCTTCTGTAAAATTGCCACTAAAAGCTCGTAATCCAAAAGACTTTCCTGCCAAAAAAACTGCATCTGCACCATACAAAAGAGCCATTTTAAGTTTCTCGAGATTACCTGCTGGTGCTAAAAGTTCGATCTTTTTCACTTTTTGTTCGCTCCTTGATAATAAGAAATAGCTACTCCGTCACCCTCAAAATGAAGCGTAGTAGAAAATCTCGGATCTGTATTTACAAATTGTAAATATTCTTTTAGACGCTTAACAATTGTTTTATAACGCCGTAGTGGAGGATCATCGCTCAGAACCATCCCTCGAAACAGCACATTATCTGCTATCACAACGGCACCAATAGCAAGTTTATCTATAATTTTGCACAAATAATCAAGATACTGTGCTTTAGCTGCATCAATAAATACCATATCAAATGTTCCCTCAAGCTGTAATAAAATTGTGCTTGCGTCTCCATCTAGAAGTTGAATCTGTTCGCTCTTACCAGCTCTAGCAATATAATCATAGGCAATATCAATACGAGCAGCATCTTGCTCTATTGTAATAATTTTGCTATCTAAAGGCATATAATGAGCCATAAGCAAAGCAGAATAACCAATTGCAGTACCTATTTCTAAAATTGATTTTGGTTTATTCTGTTTTACGATCTCAATTAATCTGTTACTGCTTTTCTTATTAATAATTGGCACATTATATTCGGCAGCATAATCTTCAATTTCTTTAAATAAGTTCAATGTATCACTCCTATTATTTACGAACCTCTTCAATTGCCGCAAGATGCTCGTCATATGTTTTACTAAAATGATGTGCACCTTCTTGATCAGCCACAAAATATACAAATTGTGTTTCTTTAGGATATAAAACAGCATTAATAGCTGCTATTCCAGGATTTGCAATAGGTCCGGGAGGTAAACCCATATGTTGGTAGGTATTATAAGATGATGGAATTTCAGTATCTTGTACTGATAGCTCTGCTTTAGGATAACCTAAAATATATTGAATCGTAGCACAAGACTGCAAAGGCATTCCTAATTTTAAACGATTTATAAATACTCCAGCGATAATTGGACGATCAGCTTCTATTTGCGCTTCTTTTTCCACTAAAGAGGCTAATATAATAACATCCTTGATTGAAAAGCCCATTTGCTTTGCCCTTGACCGCATACTCTCATTAAATTCTTTATCAAATTGAGATATCATCATGCTAAGCAACTGTTCCTCAGTAGTTCCTTTATTAATTTGATACGTATCAGGGAAAATAAAACCTTCAGCCTTATATACTACATTAGGATTCTGATTAGCCATATAAGTAAAGGGAGTTGCTCTTTGTGCCAACTGTTGAAATTTTTCAGCACTACCTAGTTGTTTTTCCTGTATTAGTTTAGCAATTTGTTCAACAGTATATCCCTCTGGTATGGTAATTTGTTGATATAACCTTTGCCCTTTTGCCAACATGGCAACAATTTGCTGTACTGTCATGTCCTTAGTTAAAACGTATTCACCAGCCTGTAGGGAATTTGCTAAACCTTGAGATTTGGCAACAACATGAAATACAAAAACACTTTTTATAGCACCTTGCTCTTTTAAAAGCTCCCCAATCTCATTAGCTGCCATTCCAGGTTTAACAGAAATGACAAATGTTTCTCCTGCAGGCGAAGTAACAGGTTGTGTTAACTTATATATAATACTTCCCAAACATAGACAAATTAACACCAATACAATATGCCATTTAAACTGCTTCAATCTATACATGGGTACCTCACCTCTGTTTGCATCTTTATATATTTAACTGTTAATGCAATTACTCTAAAAGACTTCTTTATTATACACAAAAAGACAAAAAAAGACTAGGCTTCCGCCAAGTCTTAGACTTAGGCAAAAGCCTTAGCTTTCAACCATTATATCAACTGAAAAAAGATGAAGCCTATTCGGCTTCATCTTCTACCATTAGTTCTTCATAAGCTTTACGAACTTCTTCAAACTCTTCATCGGTAGGATCGACATATATTTCCTCGCCATTTTCATCAGTATCAATGCGCGCAATATATACATCAACTTCATCTTCAGAACAACCGCATCCAGCGTTACATCCGCAATCTTCTTCCTCTTCGCCATCTTCAATAGGAATCAAAATCGCATACTGCTTATCACCAACTGGAACAATCATTTCCTCACGATAATAATATTCATTACCCTCTTCATCAGTCATAACGACTACGAGCTCTTCATCCAATTCTTCGAGGTCATCTTTTTCAATATCAGCCATTCATTTCACCTCTTCCTTTTAATGTACATGTAATTTTATCTTAGAAAAGTTATCCTGTCAAGGAAGTTATTAACAAGACAGGCTATCTAGATACCCCTGTAAAATAAATACTGCCGCCATCTTATCAATCACTTTTTTACGCTTTGCGCGACTTACATCTGCAGCAATAAGTGCCTTTTGCGCCCCTACAGTAGATAAACGCTCATCCCATAAAACAACTTTTATTGTAGGAAATGTTTCAGCTACCTGATTCGCAAATGTTTGCATTAATTCACCTCTAGGGCCAATGGACCCATTCATATTTTTAGGCAAACCAATAAGAATTGTCCCGACCTCAAGCTCAGTAATAATTTCATCTAAACGACTAAGATCTCTTTCTAAAGAGGTACGGCGAATCACCTCAATCCCCTGTGCTGTTAATAATAACAGGTCACTTGCTGCCACACCAATTGTTTTATCACCAACATCAAGAGCTAGTATGCGCATTTATCCTCCCACTATACCAAACATATTATTTATCTTTGAGATATGCTCTTACCAACTCTTCGAGAAGCTCATCCCGTTCTAATTTTCGTATTAACCCACGAGCATTATTATAGCTGGTAATGTATGTAGGATCTCCAGATAGTAGATACCCGACTAATTGATTAATTGGATTATATCCTTTGGTAATTAATGACTGATATACAGCATTAATTACCATGGCTGCATTATTTTCTTCATTATCCACACGAAACATCATAGTATCTTCTGATATATTAGGCATTGAGCATCCTCCTCTCTTATATTATCTCCGCCTCTAACCATTATATTCTACCTTGACTAGTTATTTCCTCTAGAAAAATAAAAATACTTATCTTTCTAAACTTCGCAAAAAAATGCTTTATATTTATTTTTTCAAAAAGTAAAGTGTACTTAGAGTGTAAAACTCCCTCTAAGTACACTTTCGAGTTATTTAACTTGTTTTTTAATAACTTCTAAAGCAAACTGCAACGCATCCGAAATCTTATCTGGTTGTTTACCACCTGCTTGGGCCATATCAGGACGGCCGCCGCCGCCACCGCCAGTAATTTTAGAAACTTCTTTTACAATATTACCAGCATGAATACCTTTATTAATTGCTTCTTTCGTCGCCATAGCAACAAAATTCACTTTATCAGTATGAATAGATCCAAGAGTTACAACACCACATTTTAAGTGATCACGCACCATATCAGCAACCGTGCGCAACCCCTCTATATCACTGATACTTACCTGGCCAACAACAACTTGTACACCATTAACCTCTTGCACTTTCGATAATAAATCCATTACTTCACTATGCGCTAATTTACTAGTAAGAGCAGCTAATTCATTTTCTAATTCTTTAACGCGATTCATAACACTGTCTACTTTTACAATAAGTTCTTCAGGACGTGATTTCAATTTTAACGCTGTGCTTAATAACACTTGATCTCGTTCATTAATGTACTCAATAGCCCCGCTACCTGTTACTGCTTCAATCCTTCGTATGCCTGAACCAATTCCCGCTTCACTAACAATCTTAAACATGCATATTTCAGACGTATTCATAACATGACTGCCACCACATAATTCCTTACTAATACTGCCAACAGAAACAACTCTAACTGTTTCACCATATTTTTCACCAAATAATGCTACTGCACCCATTTCCTTGGCTTTATCCTGTTTAGTTTCTACGATAGTAACAGAAATATTTTCTAAAATTGCATGATTTACTAATTTCTCTATTTCTAGGAGTTGTTCTGAAGTTACTTGAGAAAAGTGTGAAAAATCAAAACGTAATCTTTCGGAGCTGACTAGAGACCCTGATTGATTTACATGGGTACCTAATACCTGTTTTAAAGCTGCATGCAACAAATGAGTAGCAGTATGATTACGAGCAATTTTACGACGTCTGTTTTCATCAACTTTAAGTTTGACAACATCTCCGACTCTAAATAAACCTTCAGTAACATTTCCAATATGATAGGTTGTACCATTTACTAATTTTTTAGTAGACGTAATTTTCATCTTTCCTAAAGGTCCTTCAAGAAAACCAGTATCACCAACTTGTCCACCGCCTTCAGCATGAAAAGAAGTTACATCTAGAATAAATGCTACATCTTCACCATCATGAACTTCATCAGCCAGAATACCATTTTTCCAAGCAAGTATAATGTTTCCTTTTTCAGCGTGTTCATCAACAATAAGCTTTTCTGTTTCCAGATGAGATAAATCTGGAATAATCAACTGGTTTTCATGGTCTTGGCGAGCAGAGCGTGCTCGCTCACGCTGTTCTTTCATTGCAGAATCAAAGTTTTGTTTATCTAACTGCATATCATGTTCTTCTAATATTTCTAAAGTCAGCTCCCAAGGAAAACCAAATGTATCGTACAATTTGAATGCAGTAGCACCATCAAGTACAGAAATATTTGATCCCTTTAACTTTTGAATATGTCCATTCAATAATTCCATGCCTTGTACTAATGTTGTTTGAAATCGTTCTTCTTCTAACTGAATCACTTTTTTGATATAGGATTGCTTTTCTACTAAATCGGGATATGCTTCAGCAAAAATGGTATTGACGATATCAACCATCGGAACCAAGAATATCTTTTCAATTCCCAATAAACGGGCATGGCGAACAGCTCTACGCAAAATACGACGCAGTACATATCCTCTACCTTCATTTGAAGGCAATATACCATCACCAATCATTACTGTCATGCTACGAATATGATCGGCAATTACTTTTAATGAAATATCGGTCTTATTATTAAAGCCATATTGAACATTTGCAACTTTTGCTGCATGTTCAATGAGCGGAAACAATAAATCTGTTTCAAAATTTGATCTTTTATTCTGTAAGACAGAAGCAATACGTTCAAGTCCTGCCCCTGTATCAATATTTTTCTTTGCTAAAGGAGTATAATTACCAGCCTCATCACGGTCATATTGTGTAAATACCAAATTCCAGATTTCTAGAAAGCGATCACAATCACAACCTACTGCACAATCTGGTTTATTACAGCCTCTTTCTTCACCTAAATCAAAATAAATTTCTGAGCATGGTCCGCATGGTCCAGGACCGATCTCCCAAAAATTATCTGCCATTCTAATGATTCGATCGGCCGGTATATGTATATCGTTCTGCCATATGGCAAATGCTTCATCATCTTCAGTATGAATCGTTATCCACAACTTATCTTTAGGCATTTCTAAATGCTCAGTAATAAATTCCCAAGCCCAAGCAATTGCTTCTTTTTTAAAATAATCACCAAAAGAAAAGTTACCTAGCATCTCAAAAAAAGTATGATGGCGAGCAGTACGTCCAACATTTTCGATATCACCTGTACGCACACATTTCTGACTCGTGCTAATACGTGGATGGGGCGGATTCATTTTACCAGTAAAAAAAGGCTTAAATGGTGCCATTCCTGCACCAACTAATAATAATGTGGGATCATTTTCAGGAATTAATGGATAGCTTTGTAAAATCAAATGATCTTTACTTTTGAAAAAATCTAAGAATTTCTTACGTAGTTCATTTCCACTTATATAATTCAAGTTTCTCAACCTCCAGATAAGTTAGGCATACTCTCGTTCGACATTATACATAAATTATTGCATAATGTCAATTAATGGCTACCTTAAAGCAACACTTTTACAATATGGCGGATCAATACTTTTCCAATTGCTGCGACTGGAACACCAAGCAACATCCCAATAATTCCAGCTACTTCACCACCAACAAAAACAACAAAAATTACAGTTAACGGATGAAGGCCTATGTTTTCGCCAATAATCTTAGGATGAATGATGTTTCCTTCAATTTGCTGAATAATAAAAAAGAGTAAGATAACCTTCATCGTCAGCCAAGGCGATTCCAAAATAGCCAGCATGACTGCTGGCGAAGCTCCTATAATAGGACCAAAATATGGAATTACATCGAATAAGGCTGCTAAGATACCAATAATTATAGCAAACTTAACCTGCAGAAAATACAATCCAATCGTTACAAACACACCAATTATACAAGCTACCAATAATTGACCGCGAATAATCCCTCCCAAGACTGTATCGGCATCTCGAAAAAATAAGATTAACTCTGTTCGCCAGCTGCTTGGCACAAATGACAAAAGTTCACTTTTGATTTTATACCAGTCATGTAAAAGATAAAAAGCTAAAATAGGGCTAATGGCTAAACCAATAGAATGACTAATAATTTTAATAATGAAATTTACCACTTGCCCTATAAAATCCTGCATTTCATTTTCTAATAGCAATAAATTATCGTCAATTGCTATCCGCAAATAATATGGTAGTGCAGAATTTTGATACTGGGACTGCATTTGTATTAATAGTTTATTAATATTTTCTATCATAATTGGCAAATCCAGTGCAAAAGATTGTAGCTCTTTAATAAATAGAGCAAGCAACTTACTTCCTCCAATGATGACAACACTAAATAAAATAATATATATAATAATAATTGCCCATAATCTTCCGATATTTTTTCTTTCTAAATAGCATACTGCAGGATTTAATAAATAAGTTAAAAATAAGCCAATAATAAAAGGATATAATGCATTACGAACCATCCAAAAAAAATATAAAAAAACAATAAGAATAACAATAATAAGAGTAATTCTAACCGTTGATTTGCTTACTAACATAAATTCACCCCCTTATAATATCATCATATACTCTGGTGAGTAAACAAAAGGGAGACCATTAGGTCTCCACTTTATCTAAAGATGTATCCCATTTCATACATTTCACTGTGCAGCTGTTTCCAATGGATCTAAATAAAGTGTTAATGTACCATCTGGCTGAACACTAAAAATTTTAATGTCATCGCCACGTATGATAAACTCTATGCAGCAATCCCAGCAATAATATTGTGCTGCTCCCACTTTACCAATTGCCCGATTACTATTACATACAGGGCAAGCTGTCATACTTATACACCTCTCATAATCGAATAATAGCTTTTATTCTTCTTACTCTTCTTTATGCAATAATTTTTCCATCTCACCTGGAACAATTACTGTATCTTTACCAACGATTTGTAGTTTGGGCAGCGGCATTACTCTACGGCCATATAGTAAATCACTTACGATACTATCTGATACTTGATACCATTTCAATTCGCCAGTACTAGCATCAAAAAAAACGTCCACTAACATACCCAATCGCAAGCCATCATCTGTAATAATTTCTTTCTTAAATAAATCTTTTACATAGTAATTGATTGTTATCTCAAAGATAGAGGCACATTGATGTACGACAGAATGATTCCGAATCATAACAGCATCACGACCAACACTTAAAAGATCTACATAAGCAATCCCCATTTCAAAGGAGCTCTGTTTTTCTTCATCAAGTGTTACACCCTGCACCTTTGCATCTTCGATATGTAGGACTACATCTTTTATTTGGCCAATTTGTGTACCTGTTTCTGTTTCCAATAATGGCAATCCAAGTAAATCTTGCAACCTGTGCATAAAAAAATGGCCTCCGTAATGTAGATTGTAATCTTAGTATTACCAAAATCCCTTATTTTTATAATCTATGAAATTCATCGTAATTCTGAAAAAAAGGACTTGGCATAATGCCAAGTCCTTAAAATAAAGCCTGTCCTTCGATATTTTTAAATAGAATTTTTAATAATACCTCCACCAATAACCATGTCCCCATCGTAAAAGACTACTGACTGCCCCGGCGTAATGGCGCGCTGCGGTTCACGAAATTTTACATGTACACGACCTTCAGGCAAAGGAGATACTACAGCAACTCCTTCACGAGAGCCATATCGAATTTTAGCCGAAACTGTAATTGGTGCTTCCAAATGATCGATTGCAATAAAATTTAAATCTTCAGCAATGAGTTCAGAGGAAAATACATCTTCATTAGAGCCAACAATAATTTGATTATTGTCGAAATCTAATTTTACTACATATAGCGGCTGTCCTGTTGCAAGACCTAACCCTTTACGTTGACCAACTGTGTATAGTGGCAATCCCTGATGTTGCCCTACTATTTTTCCATGTATATCAATTATATTACCTGGACGCAAAGAATCTGGCGATTTGTCCGCCAAAAATCCCTTATAATCATCATCTGGCACAAAACAGATTTCTTGACTTTCAGGTTTATTAGCAACTGACAATCCAAATTCAGCTGCTAATTCTCTTGTTCTTACTTTTGTATAATCACCTAAAGGCATCAAAAAATGTTTTAGTGTATTTTGATTCAGATGGTATAGAGCGTAGGATTGATCTTTAGTATGATCAATACCTTTACTCAATGTATGCCTACCTAAATGATCATCATATCCTATACGGGCATAATGACCAGTAGCAACATACTCAGCACCTAAAGCTAATGCTTTTTGCAATAAACCTTCAAATTTAACGTAACGATTACAAGCAATGCAAGGATTAGGAGTCTTTCCAGCTCCATATTCTGCTACAAAATAGTCAATAACAGTAGATTCAAACATTTCGCGAAAGTTTAAAACATAATAAGGTATACCTATTTTATCTGCAACTCTGCGGGCATCATCAACTGCACTTAGTGAACAGCATCCACGATTTTCAGCATCATTTTCTGGCACATCTTTATCCCATATTTGCATAGTTGCACCAATGACATCATATCCTTGCTGCACCAAAAGGGCGGCAGTTAAAGAACTGTCCACCCCTCCACTCATCGCTACAAGAACTCTTGGCTTTGTACTCATGAATTAAATCACTTTCCTTTTTTGCTGATATAGTCTTTAATCGCTTCATGCAATGCATCAGCTGCTAAATTGGAACAGTGCATTTTAGCGGGTGGAAGACCATCTAGAGCTTCAGCTACTGCATCATTTGAAATTTTTAAAGCTTCATCAAGGGTTTTTCCCATTACTAACTCTGTTACCATACTGCTAGTCGCAATGGCAGCACCACAGCCAAAAGTTTTAAATTTTACGTCTTTAATAATATCATCTTGAACATCTAAATAAATTCTCATTATGTCTCCGCATTTGGCATTGCCAACTTCTCCAACACCATTAGCGTTTTCTATTTCACCCACATTGCGAGGATTTGTAAAATGATCCATTACTTTTTCAGTATACATAAAATTGTCCCCTTTCAATAATTAAATTAATGATGATCGCATTGACTACAAGGATTATTCGCTGCTAATTTGGAATTGGCATTTAATGGTGACATACTACGCAATCTCTCAAGAATTTGTGGTAATACTTCTAAGCAATAATTGACATCAGCTTCTGTGTTTCCACGACCTAAAGAGAGTCGAAGTGATCCATGTGCGACTTCATGTGTGAGCCCCATCGCTAATAAAACATGAGATGGGTCGAGAGATCCTGAAGTGCATGCTGAACCACTTGATGCGGCAATACCTTTCAAATCTAGATTTAAAAGAAGAGACTCTCCTTCCACATAGAAGAAACTAATATTTACATTACCAGGTAACCTAATTTCTTTATGACCGTTCAGCTTAATATCAGAAATCTTTTCTTGGATCCCATTAATCAGTTTATCCCTTAGATTTGTAAGATGAGAAATTCTTTGATCTAGTTCAATTTTGGCAAGTTCAGCAGCTTTTCCTAGTCCCACAATTCCAGGTACATTTTCAGTTCCAGGTCTTAGTTTGCGTTCTTGAGAGCCACCATGTTGTGTGGATTCAATTTTTACACCTTTACGTATATAAATAGCTCCAATGCCTTTGGGTCCATATATTTTATGACCTGACAAACTAAGTACATCAATATTAAGTTCATTTACATCAATATGACAGTTCCCTACAGCTTGTACTGCATCCGTATGGAAATATATTTTCTTTTCTTTTGCTAGTTGTCCAATCTCTTTAATAGGTTGGATCGTCCCAACTTCATTATTGGCAAACATTACACTGATGAGTATTGTCTTATCAGTAATGGCATTTTTTACATCTTCTACGCTAACCATAGCATTTTCATCAACTGGCAAATAAGTAACTGTAAAACCTTGTTTCTCTAAGTATTCACAGGCGTGTAATATCGCATGATGCTCAACAGCTGTAGTAATGATATGGTTTCCTTTTTTTCGATTAGCAAAAGCAATGCCTTTTAATGCAAGATTATCTGACTCTGTACCACCGCTAGTAAAAAAAATCTCATTTGCAGCAGCACCAAGTAAAGCTGCTACACTGCTTCTTGCTTCTTCTACTGCCTTACGTGTCTCACGACCAAAAGAGTGAACACTGGAAGGGTTACCAAATTTTTCTGTCATATATTCTAGCATTACCTTTGCTACTTCCCTATCCACCGGTGTAGTAGCCGAATGATCAAAATAAATTCTTTCCATTATCACATACATCTCCTTGTAATTGTTCTTCTTGGCACAAGTCAGCAAGAGAAATTGAATCTAAAACAGAACTTATACTGTCGCAAACTTTAGCCCAAACACCACGGGTTACACAAATTTCAGCTCGCTCGCAATAATCATTGTCCTCTGCATCTGTTAACAAACAATCAACTAAAACAATCGGACCTTCCATCGTTCTTATAATATCACCAACTGAAATTTTTTCAGGTTCTTTGCTTAAAGAATATCCACCTTGCGCACCACGAATACTTTTAACATATCCAGCATTACGTAAAGTACTCATGAGTTGTTCTAAGTAATTTTCAGAAATCTTTTGCCGCTGTGCGATACTTTTTAAAGATATTGGTCCCTCTCCATAGTGCATGGCTAAATCATACATGGCCGCCACACCATAACGTCCTTTTGTAGATATTTTCACATTAGCCTCTCCTCTTTGCTATATCCTAGCATTCCTAGTAGCATAGTAGGTTTTCTTATTTATTAATATATCAAAATTATTACAGATTGTCAAAATGAATTATTTATTTTTTGAGATTTTCTTCTTTACCATTTTTGCTAGGCCTATAGTAGACTGTGCCAGTTAATTCATCCGGTAAATATTGTTGTTTGACAATATTTCCTTCATAATTATGGGGATATAAATAATTTGCACCATGACCTAATTTTTTTGCACCATGATAATGTGCATCTCGTAAATGCAAAGGAACTTGTCCGCAATTTTTTTGTGTAAGGTCATTAATTGCCTGATCAATAGCCATATAACATGCATTACTTTTTGGCGCTGTTGCGATATAAATTACAGCCTGTGATAAAATAATGCGTGCTTCAGGCATTCCAATAAACTGAACTGCTTGGGCGGCAGCCATTGCAACAACTAATGCTTGAGGATCTGCATTACCAACGTCTTCAGCTGCACAGATTACAATACGCCTCGCAATAAACTTGATATCTTCTCCTGCAACAACCATACGTGCTAAGTAATGTATTGCAGCATCAGCATCCGATCCACGCATGCTCTTAATAAAAGCCGAAACGATATCATAATGATGATCTCCGGATTTATCATAAGGCTGTATTTTTTCTCCCACCACTTCTTTGAGAATGGAAATCGTTATCTTTTTAGTATTCATGGAACTCATCATAGTGGCTGCTTGTTCTATAATATTTAATGCTACTCGCGCATCACCACCTGACAAATCAGCAATGATCGACAATGTTTCTTGGTCATATACAAGATTGAACTTGCCGAGGCCACGTTCATGGTCGTTAATGGCTTGTTCCATAATTTCTACTAGTTCAGCTACTCCAAGGGATTTTAAACGAATCACTCTCATTCTAGATAATAAGGCAGCATTTACTTCAAAATAAGGGTTTTCTGTTGTTGCACCAATTAAAATGATCCTGCCATCTTCCACATAAGGCAATAATACATCTTGCTGCCCTTTATTAAATCGATGTATTTCGTCAATGAAAACAATCGTGCGCTGGCGATAAAATCCAAGCCTTTCTTTTGCCGCCTCAACAATCTTACGAATATCTGCAATGCCAGCTGACACTGCATTTAATTTTTCAAAATGACTACCAGTACTGTTAGTAATAATTTGTGCTAAAGTTGTTTTGCCTGTACCCGGTGGTCCAAATAAAATCATAGAAGGAAGATTATCAGCATCTATCATCTTTCGTAAAAATTTATCTTTACCGATAATATCATTTTGTCCAATAAATTCATCTAAAATTCTTGGACGCATACGTACGGCTAAAGGAGCTGTTTGGTTATTCTCTACTTGATTGGAATATGAAAATAAATCCATTATATCACCTTTTTATTAAAAAATATTCAAATTTACATATTATTACAAATTAATTCAAGTAATATTTTTCTTTGACTTTATATACAGCTTTTATTATACTTTATGTAAGTGCTTGTAGTAACTTGATTTTTTAAAAATTAATATTAATTTTTTTGATTAAAGGACGGATAAAAATTATGGAAGACATCCTTCGCCAGCTGCTCGCAGGTCAAAAACAAATTACAGAACGGTTTGATCTTATCGATCAACAACTTAATAGTTTAACAGAAGGACAAGCTTCTATCAATGATAGGCTTGATAATTTACAAGATGATCTTCTCAGTCTGAGCAGCGATGTTTCCAATCTTAAAGGAGATGTCTTGGCCATTCGAAAGGATACTACAACATTGAAAAAAGATACTAGTTCTATAAAAAAAGATTTACGTTATGCATGGGAAGATATTCAAAAATTGGATAAACGTGTACATATACATGAAAGTTTAATTGCAAAATAAACCATCTACATTCGATGGTTTTATTATTAGACACACATAGAGATCAAATTAAAGCCGCTCTTAGTCTCACTTATATAAGATGAGACTCTTAGAGCGGCTTTAAAAAACTGGAATAAGATAACGCTCCACCATGCCGTAGTCTAGTGTTTTGAACCTGCTTAAGCAGGTGGGTGCCCTCCTGCTTACATAAAGTTTCCCAAACGGGCATACCGCAGTAAGCAGAGATAGACTCCCTAATACAATGTGTTGGATCAAAACAACTAGTGTTTACGCACACAGCAGAGTCATCACGATCTTAAATTTATAGTATCAAATCCATCATTAAATAGCAAGAATGAGAGCAAGGAACATTTTACCATCCCTTGCTCTTTTTTGCGTTATGCTATTATATTTTAGCTTTAGATGAAACTGTTGTCTTAATAGACAACTCTCTTAGCTGTTTATTATCAACCTCAGATGGCGCCTGTGTCATTACATCAGTAGCACTTTGGTTTTTGGGGAAAGCAATTACATCGCGAATGGAAGAACGTTTTGCCATTAACATAATAAGACGATCTAATCCAAATGCAATCCCACCATGAGGTGGTGTGCCAAACTCAAATGCCTCAAGCATATAACCAAATTTAGCCACTGCTTCTTCCTGAGATAATCCAATAGCTGTAAATACCCGTTCTTGTAGCTCACGATTATAAATTCGCATGCTACCACCACCGATTTCAGTACCATTCAGTACCATGTCATAGGCTTTTGCTTTGATTCGACCAGGATCGCTTTCTAGATATTGTATGTCTTCTTCTCTTGGTGAAGTGAACGGATGATGCATAGCAACCCAGCGTTTTTCTTCTTCATCATATTCAAACATTGGAAAATCTACAACCCATAAGAAAGATAACTTATCCTCATCAATTAAATTAAGACGACGAGCCATTTCTAAACGTAACTGACCTAGTGCATTAGCGACTACAGATGGTTTATCTGCAACAATAAGCAATAAATCACCAGTTTCAATTTCAGCGGCCTTGGTGATTTCCTCCATGATATCATCAGACAAAAATTTAGTAATGGCGGACTTAATACCGTCAGCAGTATAGCTAATCCAAGCTAATCCTTTAGCACCATAAATAGACACATACTCAATTAAACCGTCCAGTTCGCGCCTTGGGGCATGAGCATACCCTTTAACATTTATTGCTTTTACTTGCCCCCCATTTGCTAATACAGTTTCAAATACTTTAAAATTTGAACCTTTAACAGCATCGGAAAGATCAATAAGTTCCATAGCAAAACGCACATCAGGCTTATCAGAACCAAAACGATTCATAGCATCATCATAACTCAAGCGTAAGAAAGGCGTTTGCAGTTCAGCGCCAATTGCTTCTTTAAACAATTGAACTGTCATCTCTTCCATCATTGGCAAAAGATCTTCCCGGTCAACAAATGACATTTCAATATCAAGCTGTGTAAATTCTGGTTGACGGTCCGCTCGTAAATCTTCATCACGGAAGCAGCGTGCAATTTGAAAATAGCGCTCCATCCCTGCAACCATCAGCATTTGTTTGAAAATTTGAGGAGATTGAGGCAGTGCGTAAAATTTCCCAGAATTCACACGACTTGGTACCAAATAATCTCGAGCACCTTCCGGAGAACTTTTCATAAGTACAGGTGTTTCAATTTCCATAAAACCATTATTATCAAAAAAGTCCCGCATGCTTTTGGTTACACGATGACGCAACATTAAATTTCTTTGCATCTCTGGACGACGTAAATCCAAATAACGATATTTTAAACGTAAATTTTCATCTACGTCAATATTATCCTGAATGTAAAATGGAGGAGTTTTTGCAGCATTTAAAACTCTAAGCTCTGCAGCATAAACTTCAATCTCACCTGTTGCAATATTGGCATTTATCGTAGATGCATCTCGCAATTTTACTGTGCCGCGAACCGCTAATACAAATTCAGAGCGAACTGACTCTGCTTTTTTAAAAGAATCAAAATCTACCTCTTGAGAAAAAACAACTTGTACAAAACCAGAGCGGTCTCGTAAATCAATAAAAATAAGTCCCCCATGGTCACGACGACGCGCCACCCATCCGCATAATACAACTTCTTGCCCCACATTTTCTTTGTTTAGAAAATCACACGAATGTGTTCGTTTTAAACCTATCATAGTTTCCATATTAAGCCTCCACATCTAATTCTATCTTTTGCTGTACTTCATCTATATTAATCAATTCTTGTACACCTGTTAACATGTTTTTTAACATGATTTTGTCTTGCGCAGCTTCCTCTTCACCAATAATCGCGACAAATTTTGCTGAGTACTTATTAGCCTGCTTCATCTGCCACTTAATACCTTTTTCCATAAAATCCATTTCTGCAGTTATGCCATTTTCACGCAAATTACATAGCAGCTTAAAGGCAATTCCTTGCATATCAATTCCCATTGGTGCAACAAATACATCAATAGTATTTGAAAAAACAGGTAATAATTTCTGCTTTTCCAAAGCCAGCAAGATACGCTCTATGCCAATTGCAAAACCAATGCCTGGAGTTGGTTGACCTCCACATTCAGCAACCAAACCATCATATCTGCCACCACCGCATACAGCACTTTGTGCTCCAAGAGGTGCATATTGAATCTCAAATGCAGTTTTCGTATAATAATCCAATCCGCGAACTAAACGAGGATTTAGTTTAAAGTCTACTTCCGCTAGAGTTAACAATGATTTTAAATGATTAAAATGTGTACTGCATTCATCACATAAACAATCAACAATATGAGGAGCACCTTGGGTTTCTTCTGTACACTTCTCTTTTTTACAATCAAGAACTCGCATTGGATTGCGTTCAAATCTCGATTGACAATCCGAGCATAAATGCGAGGTTTTCTCTCGTAAAAAATCCTGTAATTTTTCACGATAAATGGGTCGGCATTGCGGACATCCTACGGAATTCAAATATAATGTTAAATCATCTAACCCCAATTTTCTTAGTAATTGCACTGCTAACATAATAATTTCAGCATCAATAGCAGGTCCTTTAGAACCTAATGCTTCCACACCAAATTGATGGAATTGACGATACCTTCCAGCTTGAGGACGGTCATATCTAAACATTGGCCCTATATAAAAAAGCTTGTTTAATAACGTATCTGCATATAATTTATTTTCTAAGTAAGAACGTACTACTGCAGCTGTATTTTCTGGTCGCAAAGTAAGGCTACGCTCACCTCTATCAGTAAAAGTATACATTTCTTTTTCTACAATATCAGTTGTTTCGCCAATACCACGCAAAAATAACTCTGTATGCTCAAAAACCGGAGTCCGAATTTCTTTATATAAGTACAAACGACAAATATCCCGGATAACTTGTTCAATGTATTGCCAATTGCCGCTTGCCTCAGGCAATATATCCTTTGTTCCACGCGGGCCTGTTACCAACATAGTGTTCCTCCTTATTATTCCGTTAGCATCATTCTGAAAAGGGAAAAACTGACGTTGCCTCATAGCAACATCAGTTACTAACACAGCCTTATCACTGTTAACTCCCTAGTGCTCACCTTGCTAGCAATGCTAAAAGTTACTCGCTAATCTCACGCTTTTGTTGACATTCGTCACAATATCCATAGAATTTCACTTGATGATCAACAATAGTAAAATTACTTTTGCGGGAAATCACCGTTTCAAGAGTTTCTAATAAATCATCTTCAAATTCTTTTACCTTATTGCAAGATAAGCAAATCAAGTGATGATGATGGTGCGGTGTAGTTTTTTCATTAATTTCATAACGACTGCGTCCATCACCAAAATCCATTTTTTGCAGAACGTCTAATTCACTAAATAATTCTAAAGTACGATATACAGTGGCTAGTCCTATTTCAGATGAATGTTGCCGAACAATTGTATGTACATCTTCTGCACTTAAATGTTCATCTTGATGATCAACGAAAGCTTCTAGAATAATTCTACGCTGAGGTGTTAACTTATATTGCTTCTCTTGAAATTTTTGTCTAATATCCATCATGTCAATTGCCATTTTATCCACCTATCTTTCATTTGTTATCCATAACTGTCTAATTAATACCCTCAAGAGTGCCGCCACTGGGACAGCTAACATCATGCCAATAATTCCCCATAACTGGCCACCAATTAACAGACTAATAATAATCACAACAGGATGTAAATCAATCGTATGCCCCATAATATTCGGAACAACAATCTGGTTCTCAATTAATTGCACAAGAATATAAAAGATAATCACCTTAAATGCTAACGTGGGAGAAATTAAATACGCTAGCATAATGGCTGGAACAGAACCAATAATAGGTCCAATAATGGGAATTGATTCTGTACACGCTGCAAGAAGCCCAAGCACCAAAGGATAATCCACCCCTAGCATATACATACCACTAAATACAAAAATACCAATAATAATACTGATGATCACTTGTCCTCGAATATAAGCACTAATAACCAGAGACATTTCCTCAATAATTTTACGAACTCTCTCTCGAGATTCTACTGTAAATAATGATACGATCTTATCTTTTAAAATACTCCAGTCTTTTAAAAAATAATAAGCAAGGACAGGTACAACTACAAGTTCAACGATACTTGATGCAAAGCCAAATGCAGCTTGCAATATACGTCTAGCTAAATCAGCAGAAAAAGAAGCGGCACTAGCAATCGCCTGCTCAATAAACGTGTTAATATTTGCCGGAAGGTCTAATAATTGAGCACGTTGCTGAATTTTAATAGCGATGTTTTGTATTTTTGATATTAAATTAGGTAAATCAATAATAAATTTATCAAATTCATGTATGAAGGGCAATAATACAAAAGTCCCCACTACCAAAAGGAATAAAATAAGGATTAAAAATGCACATATTACAGAAATACCTCGACCAATATGTCTGTTTTGGGGACCAAATCGTATGTTAGTAATATAATTTACCAGTGGATTTAAAATAAATGCCAATATCATAGCAAGAATGATAGGAAAATAAATCGGCGTAACCTTTATTATTATGTAAAGTCCTAATAATAAAATGCCGATTTTAAACCATATATCATATGATTTAAATGACATAGACCTCCCCCATTCATATAAGGTTATTGAATAAATGGATTATTATAACGCTCATTTCCAATGGTTGTTTCTGATCCGTGTCCAGGCAATATTTTAGTAGCATCAGGCAAAATTAATAACTTTTCTTTAATGCTTTTTATTAATTGCGGATGTGACCCCCCAGGAAAATCAGATCTACCTACAGATTGTTCAAATAAGGTATCACCGCTAAATACAACGTCATTAGCTTTAATGCATATTCCTCCAGGAGTATGACCTGGGGTGTGTATTACTTGAAACTTCATTTCTCCAACCTGAATGATTTCACCATCTGTTAATAGACGATCTGCCGCCTTACATATAAGATTATTACCAATATACATAGATAAATTACCTTGAGCACTGATTAACATATTTGCATCATCTTTATGAATTAGTATAGGCGCACCAGTATGCTCCATTATTCTATCATTATCGCCAATATGATCTGCATGTCCATGAGTATTAATAATAGCCACTATTTTAATGTTTTCTCGTCTTATGACATTGATAATATCCTGAGCATTACCACCAGGATCAATTACAGCTCCTTCTAAAGTTTCTTTACTGTAAACAATATAACAGTTAGCCCTCAGGTTTCCCACTTCTAATCGAATAACCTTCATAAAATTTCACCTCCTAAAATTTTTTTTTACTATCAAGTAAAATCGTAACTGGCCCATGGTTATCTAGGGACACTGTCATTTCTGCTTGAAATTTTCCAGTAGCGACAATAACACCGAGCTGTTTACAACGCTCAACAAAAGCATCATATAATTTTAAAGCTAATTCCGGTGGAGCTGCTCCATCAAAGCCTGGACGTCGTCCTTTCCGGCAATCACCATACAAAGTAAACTGTGAAACGACTAACAATTCTCCTTTTATATCCAATAGTGATAAATTCATTTTACCACTATTATCAGAAAAAATTCGTAAATTTACAATTTTTTCTGCCAAATAAGATACATCTTCCTGTGAATCGTCATGTCCTACACCTAATAACACTGTCAACCCTTGCCCAATGGTAGCTATTATTTCATTATCAACAGCTACTCTTGACTGTAATGTACGCTGAACAACCGCTCTCATCCCACACCGCCTAAATTAGGCATAGTCCGATGTACACTATATACATCCTTAACACGACGCATCTTAGTCATAATATGCTCTAATTGATTTAAATTACTAATATTTAAAGTTAATGTAATGGAACCTATATTGCTTTTTAAGACTTTAGCGTTTACAGAGCTAACTTTAATTTTGCTTTCAGAAGTAACTAGAAGAATATCTGATAATAATTCAGAACGGTCTACACCTGTAACCTCAATAATTACTTTATATAGATTACCGGCGGTTAAATCCCAACTTACCTCAATCATTCGTTCATATTCCTCGGGCTGAACTAAAATATTAGTACAATCTGCACGATGTACTGATACTCCACGACCTCTAGTAATATAACCGATAATAGGATCGCCTGGTAATGGATTACAACACTTGGCTAACCGTACCATTAAACCGGATTCACCTTCTACTAAAATACCATGTCCTGATTTATTCGTATTATTGTTTGGTTTAAGTTTAGCTAACAATTTAGAGACATCAGAAGCCTCTTTAGTGCTCCCTACTTCTTTTTTGTAAGCTTCAATTAACTTAGTCATTATGCCATGAGTTGTTACACCACCATAGCCTAATGCAGCCATCAAATCTTCTTCTGTTTGTATATTAAATTTCTTCCCAACTTCAGCTAACCTTTCCCCTTTAGCTAGCTCACGCCAGTCATATCCAATCTTCTTGCTCTCTTTTTCGAGCATTTCACGACCTTTTATAATGTTCTCTTCTCGTTTTTCTTTCTTGAACCACTGGCGGATTTTGTTTTTAGTATCGGAAGAACCTACTATGTTGAGCCAATCCCAACTAGGCCCATTTCCCGTTTTACTTGTAACAATTTCTACAATGTCTCCATTCGTTAATTTAGTTTCAAGTGGAACCATTTTACCATTAATACGGGCACCAATACAACGATTTCCGACTCCAGTGTGAATACGATACGCAAAATCAATAGGCGTGGACCCCGCAGGTAAATCGATTACATCTCCTTTAGGAGTAAAAACAAATACTTCATCCGAAAAGATATCCATTTTAACTGTTTCCATAAACTCATGAGGATCTCGCAAATCTTGCTGCCACTCAGATACTTGTCTAAGCCATGTCAGTTTTTCATCAAAATCCTTGTTAGCACCTTTAGATCCTTCTTTATAGCGCCAGTGAGCCGCAATACCATACTCAGATGTACGATGCATATCCATTGTACGGATTTGAATTTCCAGAGGCTGTCCTTCGGTACTAATTACCGTTGTATGTAATGATTGGTACATATTACTTTTTGGCATCGCAATATAGTCTTTAAACCGCAAGGGCAAAGGTTTCCACAATGTATGTACAACACCTAAGGCACCATAACAATCCTTGACCGTATCCACTAATATTCGAACAGCAGACAGATCATAAATCTCACTAAGATCTTTATTTCCCTTTAACATTTTTTTATATATGCTATAAAAATGCTTAGGTCGTCCCTGTATATCGGCTTTAATATCAACATCATTTAAACGTGCCGACAAGATTTTGATTGCCTCATTAATTAATTGTTCTCGTTCACGACGTTTTTGCTTAACTTTTTCAACTAATTCATAATACTTTTCAGGCTCCAAGTAACGAAATGCAAGATCTTCTAATTCCCATTTTACACTAGATATTCCTAGCCTATGAGCAAGAGGAGCAAAGATTTCATGGGTTTCTTGAGAAATCCTGCGTTGTTTATGTTCCGGCATGTGCTTAAGAGTTCGCATGTTATGTAAGCGATCAGCTAATTTTATCAATACTACGCGGATATCTTTTGCCATTGCTAAAAACATTTTACGGAAATTCTCTAGCTGCTGTTCTTCTTTTGATTTATATTCAATTCGGCTTAGTTTAGTTACTCCATCAACCAACATAGCAACTTCTTTGCCAAATAACTTTTCAAGTTGCTCCAAGGAAAAAGCTGTATCTTCCACAACATCATGCAATAAGGATGCGCTAATAGTCAATGCATCAATTTGTAATTCGGCTAATATTTTAGCTACTCCTAGTGGGTGACAAATATATTCTTCGCCCGAAGCTCGCGTTTGCCCTCTATGAGCATCAGCAGCAAGCTCATAAGCTTGTTGAACAATTGCAATAGGAGCATCAATTTGATAGGATTGTATTTTATGTATAATCTCTTCGATCGTATTTTGCCCGTCACAACCCATATGCACACCTCAATACACTATATTCTCTCTAATATTTCAACAATGACGTAATATTATAATTTTTTAGATTTTTACGTCCTTCAAGATAAGATAACTCAATCAAAAAAACAAGACCTACAACGACTCCTCCTAAAGCTTCAACCATAGAAATTGTAGCTTGCACCGTACCGCCAGTAGCTAGCAGATCATCAACAATTAATACTTTTTGGCCTGGAATAATTGCATCTTTATGTATTTCCAAAGAGTCTTTACCATATTCTAAGTTATATTCATGCTTTAATGTTTCAGCGGGTAATTTACCAGGCTTACGCACTGGCACAAAACCAGCTTTTAAGGCATAGGCAACAGGAGCACCAATAACAAATCCTCGCGCTTCAGGCCCCACCACCAATTCAATCCCTTGCCCTTGAAACGGTTCAGCTAAAGCATCTATCGCTTGGTGAAAACAAATTCCATCTTTCAACAATGTAGTAATATCTTTAAAGCGAATACCTTTTTCTGGAAAGTCAGTTACCACCCTAATATTTTCTTTAAAATCCATGAAATAAACCTCCTATACATTCTATACGATAATTGACTTATATTCTTAACTTTTTAACCACGGATCATTATTTTTATATACTAAACATAATATCTTTCATTTCTTGCAACAGTTTAGTACTTGATAGATTCATTATTTTTTCGGCAAACTCTGCAAACTCTTTTTTAAGGAGCATACCTTCACGAAACGTTTTAGATTGCTCAATATCCAACTTTTCTTTCGGAGCCGCCAAGAACGTAATCTTTCTTTTGTTTCCTGATGTTTCATGAGTTAATAAATTTAAATCTTCAAGTATTTCAATAGCAATTGAAACGGATGATTTGCAAATAACTGTTTGATATTTGCTTCGTACCAGCTCAGCTACTTGTAAGTCTGTTATAAAATCTTCTGCATAGTTTTTAAGTACCAAATAAATTTGACCTATTACGATGCGCTCTGGCCTGAGCTTTTGTAATAAAGAATGATTGTCCTTCAAATCATTTTGATTAAATAAAAGATGGATATTAATTGTCTTATTATATCCTACCAACTTACATTGCTGTACTAAACTTTGCATATTGAGAGGTACATTATAGACTACAATATGTCGTATATCGTCCATTGCAATATCTTCTGTGCCAATAAGAGTTGTACATAATACAATAAATTGATCTTCTTTACACCATGCCTGAACCTTTTTTCGCCAAGTTTCATCCAATTGCGAATGAAAAAAACCAATTCGCTCTTTATATTTCGACAAAGACTCTCGTATTCCTTGTGCCAGTTCAAATGCAGCTTGAGGAGTATTAACGAAAATTAAGGTTTTCTCTTGCATTTTTATTAAATTCACTATATGTGTGGTTTTATCAACAACATTTCGATAATCCTTTAATTCCCAATGAAGCTGTTGGCTTAAGTCATTCTTAAGAGCAACTATATTTTCCGCAATATAACAATCCTCCAAACAACTGAATTGCAGTTCTTTTTGTCCATGTAATGAATATAGCCTTTCAACTTCTGTAATTTCCTTTTTTCGAATATCATAAGCACGCAATTGAATTTTTTGCTGCCCCTGCCACTCATTGATTTCAGGAAAAAATGCCATCTCTATTTTTTCTGCGGGCTGTATTTCTTCAGCCAATTCACCCATTTGCCAAGCAACAACATCATTTGTACTATTCTTTTGCTTAACTTTAAGTTTTAAATGACGAGCTTCTTGTCCAAGAGTACGTACCTGCTCCACCTCTATGTCCTTACACACAAAGACTGGACTGCGATTTCCCATACCATATGGCTCAAGGCAACCTAATTGTTCTAAGAATCCTTTATTTACCTCCTCTAAAGAAAGCAATGAATCAATTGTAAGTATGGGTATAAAATCATCAGGTGTTAGCACAGTACACGCAATATGATTCAAGCGAGCATTTAACTCCTCAATATTTTCAGGTAAAACACTAAAACCAGCAGCTTGACGATGACCACCAAATTGAAGCAATATATCAGAACATTGGCTCAAAGCATCGTATATATCAAAGGCAGGGATGCTACGGCAGGAAGCTTTACCAATTCCGTCCCGTATACTAATCATAAAAACAGGACGGAAATATTTCTCAACTAACCGTGACGCCACGATACCAATAACTCCAGGATGCCAGTCATGTCCAACAACAACAAGTACCTTAGATATATTCAAATTGAGCTCACTTACAACACCTTCTGCAGCTGATTGAATATCTTTCTCTACCGTTTGACGCTGAATATTCTCACATTCTAAGTAAGTTGCTAGCTCTCTTGCTCGATCTATATTATTAGTGATCAACAGCTCAACGCCATAGTCAGCTCGGCTAATGCGGCCCGCAGCATTAAGACGTGGAGCTATTGCAAAACCAATTTTACCTGCATCAATCTTACCAAGATCCACTCGGCAGACCACGGTTAATTCTTTTAAGCCTATACTCTCAGTATGGATGAACGCGTTTAAGCCTAGCTTCACTAAAATACGATTTTCACCAGTCAAGGAGACAATATCTGCAACTGTGCCAATCGCAACAAGATCAAGGTATTTTAAAAACTTATCATCGTGTCCATAATAGTGGCGCGATAATGCTTGAGATAGTTTGAATGCTACCCCAACTCCAGCTAAGTTCTTCTCAGGATAAGAGCAGTCTTTCTGCTTAGGATTAATAATGGCATACGCTAACGGTAAAACCGCAGGTGGTTGATGGTGATCCGTAATAATAATATCCAATTGATGTGCAACTGCATTTACTTCATCAACAGCACTTATACCACAATCAACTGTGATCAAAAGTTCTGTACCTGACTGAATTAAAGATGTGAGAGCGGTATGATTTAGACCATAACCTTCACTTTGTCTTTCAGGTATATAATACTCAATCGTTCCACCTAATTCCTTAATTACTTTATATAATAGTGCACTTGATGTTATACCATCAACATCATAATCACCATATACAATGATCTTTTGTCGACGTGTGATTGCCTCTGCAATACGGATAACAGCTTTCTCCATGTCTTTTAATAAATATGCATCTGCTAAATTTTCGATTCCGCCAGTTAAGAAATCGTTAGCAGTGACCGTATCTACTATACCTCGGTTGATTAAAACTTGAGCAATTATATCTGATATACCTAATGCATTACTTAATTCTTGTCTTAGATTCGTACTTTTTTGCATGACCTGCCATAACGGTTTCACTTTTGGCATACAGCCTCCATTTTATCTAGAACATTATACCCAATATGAGGATATTATGCAAAATAATCCATGTATTTAACTTAAAGAAAATAATTATAAATTTTCTTCGACCTTATAATATTCTTGATATAAGTATGATAATCCTTTTAATTTTTGCAAAAAAAAAGTGTAAAAAAGGTTTTTACACTCCACTAACGTATACCCATTTCTTCCAAATTTTCGACTACGAAAATACTCCCAGCAGCAACTTCTGATAGCTTATTTAGATAGGATAAGTGAGGCTTAAGACCAATACAAGTAAAACCATAATTCTTACTTTTTATTTGCTGTGCAACTAAAAGTGCATCATACACGGGATTATTTGTGACCATGCCTAGCGTAGGTACACCATCTGTAATTAATATGATAAAAGGATTATATGCTTTTTCCTGTTCTATATACTGAAGACAAGCTGTTAAACCTAATGCTAATGGAGTTTCTCCGTAGGCTTTTATCTCATTTAAACTTTGTTCTAACTCTCCAAAATCGTGAGTAAAAGGAGTTTGTACCCAAGCTCGGTTTTGCTGAAAAGCAATGACACTAATTCTATCCCTCGTAGAGAAAAATAAATATCGTGCTAATAATTTGGCAACATCAATACGTTGTCCTTCCATACTAGAGCTAGCATCCATTAATAAACAAAATTCAATTTTTCTTCTTTTTTTTCGATTAAAATAGCGGACATCATCATGAGAAAAATGAAATATTGTTTCATTTGTTTGAACCATTCTGCGTGCAGCAGCGTTAATCATTTCCCCAATTGCTAGTTCTCCGTACTCATTGTCTTTAGCATCAAGATGAATATATTTCTTATTCTCTAAGCTTTTTGTTTTATTTTCATAAATTTTACTTTTCCCACACTTGAAATATTTTTTTTTAGTTTCTCGTACTACTTTTTTTAAGTGAGCTTCAATTTTGGGTAGCTGCTCTTCTAAGTAGCTCTTAAACTGCTTACCGCATTCTGTTACGTTACGGTTAGGATTCGAGAGATCAATTACCCATTTCTGATTAATATCCTGAGCTACCCGTTGACTATTTACACTACCAGCAGGTTTAGATCTTCTTTTACTATGATATTCTTCACTAAACTTCTTTAGATCCATTGCCAGACCAGAAGGAGATAATAAAATATTCTCCTCTTCTTTTTTTTGATCGGGTATGATAGTCATCGTGTTCTCTTTTCCTTTTAATAGAGAATCCGATTCATCAATGTAGGCTGTCAAATCACTTTTCTGCCTCCCTACACCTTTTATCATCTTTATCTTTTCATTACATCGCAACTCTAAATTACATGATAAAATAACGTTTTCTACTGCCATAATAATATAGATCAGGCAAGATAAATGTGGTGCTGGCACCATAATTGTAAGGTGAACATGATTGATGTGAGCTTTTCGCAAGGATAATTTACGACCAAAATTTAAATTACCTGTAATGCGGCCACCACCTGTACCTGTTTGAATATCAATAAAATCTGCTTTTACATTATCATAATATCCTTCCATCCTATTACCTAATAAAGCATAATGTTCATTATATAAATCAATACTTTCATGAACTCGTTTAGCAATGAGTTTATGAGAAACTAAGCCACATTGATGAAAAACATCTAAATGATAAATACTACCTGTCTCTACTCTCTGATAAAAGGCCTGTCCAGCGTCAAAATCTTGTAGAATTTCTACTTCTTCTGGAGATTCAGGCTGAAAACTATGCATTTTTTGACTACATACAGTATTTTGTCCAATGCGAACCCCTAATCCCATACTTACTGAATTTACTAATTTATCTATTATAGATGCTATTCTTATTAAGAATTGAGGCTCTGATAAATATCCTTCACGGCTTATCATTATTTAAATTTCCTTCACTAATAATAAATTCTTCAACTGGCAACTCTTTCAAAGCTAGGCCTTTATTTGGCGGAGCTATTATAGTAGCCTTAGTCGGATCTATTATATTACTACCTGATAAAGCCCCATTTTCAGTCCCAGCGTACCCTGCTCGTTGCTTGCTTTTAATCGGAAATCTTATTTTGCTGCATAACATATTGATTAAAAATCTCCACCATGTAACTTGTTTATCCACTTGCTCTTTCACTGGATGATCTAGTTCTTTCTCACTAGTACAATAAGTAGTAAGACATTGTGGATTCAAGCAACCATTCTTAATATCGTCCAAATATTTTAAAATTGCAGCAATTGTTTCTCCGTCAATTCTATGAGCTAGTGCTAAAGTTAGAATGCTGCTGATATCTGCAATCTCAACCGTTTTCCGTCCTGCTAGTAAACAAGATAAACTAGCCGCAAATTCCATCGTTTCAACAGCCCTTAAGCTTTCCAATTTAAAATCAACATAGACTTTAGCAATGATCTTTCTAATTCGCTCTTCCACAACAATCTGATCTAAGCTGCCAATTGGAGCGATGCTCTGGCCATCTACTATGAGTGTCTCTTTTTTATTATTTTTTTCTAGCATACTATATACAGATAAGTAGTTGTTAGGACGTCCCATGTTAATACTAAGGTCAAATCGATCAGATAACTGTCTTCTAATGCGATTTAAAGCTCCAGGCTCTTCATCTGGATTAGATGCTGCCCAAATACTTACGGATACGGGTAATTCAATAATTGGCATACCAGCCTCTTCAATTTGAAGATGACCTGGCTTAGTTCCCATTACATCAAGCAATATATCAGCTAATTCAGGAGATGTATCAGCTAACCGATTGATTTCATCAATAAATATAATTCCCCGATGTGCTTGTGGTATCGTACCAGGTAATATAGCTGCTGAAGCTTCTTGTGGATTTGTAAGTTTCCCTAAATCAATACTACCAACAATGGTCCCAACTTTAGCAGCATGTGATATTTCTAAGAAAGGACAAGGTACTATTTCAGTACCGATATTCTTCACCTCTTCAAGTGGCAGACACCGATGCTCGGGGCAATGAGGGGCGTTAGGGTGGCAATTATATTTGCAACCTTTAACACGAATAATTGGTGGCAAAACGTTTCTAACAGCTCTCATGATCGTTGTTTTCCCTGTCCCCCGCAGTCCTTCTGCATGAATGTGCAAAGGTATTTCATTGTGCAGTGCAGCGATAGACAGATCTAAAGCCCTAAAAAGATCTTGGTTTCCTGTGTGTCGCACAAGCTCATAATAAGGTTTCACGAAAATTCCTCCTATAAAAAATATTACCTTTACCATTAGATGCATTATGACATATTGACTTAACTCTATATGTATAGTAGGTATTTGCATATAATAGTAATCATAATTACTCCACATATAAAGCGTATTATTGCCAGTATCATTAACCTCACTAATATTTTACTAATACTGTCTAAATAAGGTACTAATGCTTTTCCAACTACTAATTCCCATACGGTAAGACCAATTATGGAACCTAATAAAGCATCTGCCACAATAATTCCAGCCAGATTACATACGGTAGTATTCACACTATAAGTTTTTGAAACGTTATAATTACGCGTCAAATATCTCCTAAGCCCTCTTGTCCCAATTTCTGCAACAAAAACTAAAGCCCCTAATGTAATTAGTACCCATAAAGGATATGTACTAACTCCAGCTAGCAACGCATATAGACAAGCAGAAGCTAAAATAATGATTGTCCCATAGAAATTAGGAGCCAACGTACATAACTGTCCTATGAACATGACTAACAATATACCGCTTTGTACTATCAATGTGAATCCCTTTCTTACCCAACTATAGTTACTATCATTATTGCTGATTTTTCTTATATTTATGTACTAAATACGCAGTATAAATAATAAATATGATCATTATGAAACCTGAATAACTCATAATCCATAATATCGTTATAAAATTCATGCAACTTACTAAAGATATAATAATTCCAGCTAATGTTAAGGCTGGTAAAAAAGATAGTTGTATAATACTACTAACTTGTCGAGCATTAACTAGCATTGCTGGAACCATTGTATTTGTAAAAGTGCAAAATAGAATAATATTAAAAGTAAATACCATAACAGTACCGCCCACTTTACTAACAATACCTGTTAATGCCAATGGACCAGAAATATTTGCAGCTAATACTAAATAGGCAATCAGTATCGTAAATACGCCCTCAACAGACTTTGCTAGTAGAATCAAACTAATAGCTCTATGACCCTTTTGTGATAAATATGCTCCCATTTCAACAACTAAAATAGACCACATACCGCCAACATTATAGCTTAATAGTCCTAAAGCGAGTAGCCAATTAACACTACTGAGCCTCGGCATAACAATATCGAGTTTAAATTCGAAAAGAATTAGGAAAATAAGCACTAAAGGAACCAACAATAATCCAATATAATTTGATAGTATTAATAAACAACGCCCGTAACCAGCAGCTAGCACAGAGAATAATGATAGACAAATGAAACTTGCAAAAAAAGGCGAGATACCTGTCAAAGAATGTAAGATTTGAGAAGCATAATAGCCACCTGTTAAAGCACTTGCAGGAATGCATACAGATAATATCACAAATGCTAATATTTTTTTTCCCCGTAATCCGTACAACTCTTTCATAACAACAACTAATTCTTCTCCAGTCTTCACACCAACCCAAACCAGTATAGTGGAAAACAGCAAGCCTAAAATAATAAATACATACAACGTACTAACATAAACTTCTTTATTCGCTAATATACCGGCTAAATCGGGAATGACTGCAACATGATCTCCTGCAATATGCAACATCGCTAAACAGCATATTGGTAATATCATCCACATAGATTCACCACCTCTGTGCTTATATGATATTAGATTGCTTTGCCAAGGGTGAATAAAAAAGGTTATTGCCAAGTGTAATCTTGGCAATAACCTTTTTAAATATAATTGATTCTATTTAGATCCACCAGTTTTCAACGCAGTTCTTTTACGTTCTTCATATTCTTTCCAAGTAACCCAAATTGGGCTGGCATTGAAAATTGCAGAATAAGCACCACTGAGAAAACCGATTAACATTGCTAATGAGAAATTCTTTGTTGACTCACCACCAAAGAAATGTAATGATCCACAAGCAAATAACACTGTAAGTAACGTATAGAGAGTACGTGTAAATGTTTGCCCGATACTGCGGTTAACCAGATCTTGGAATGACTCTGTCTTACGATGTGTTTTTAAATTTTCTCTGATTCGATCAAAAACAACAATAGCCTCATTCATTGAATATCCAATAACAGTTAAAATCGCTGCAACAAAAGAAGAATCCATCTCTATGCGGAATAAGGAGAAAATACCTAGTACAATTAATACATCATGCAATATAGCTAAAATCGCTGAAACTGCGATCTTATATTCAAAACGATAGGAGATATAAGCAATTAATAAAGCACAAACTACGGTTAAATTGAGTAGTGCTTGCTGCGTTAGCTCAGATCCCATAACAGCACCCACTTTTTCGCTACGCAAAACTTCAAATGCTCCTAAACGTTTCTCCATATCGGTAAATAATATTTGACTTTCATCATTAGATAACACATGGGTTCTAATAAATAAATTATTTGAAGCCTCTGCATGATCGGTTGAAACCAACTGAATTACACTATTTTCTAAATGATGTTCGACCAGCACTTCACGAACTTGAGCGACTGTCACTGGAGAAGCAAATTTCAAATCCAAAATCGTTCCACCAGTAAAATCAATTCCTAAATTAAATCCCTGGAATGCCATGGAGATTAAACCAGGAATTAAGACTATTAACGATAGCGCAAACCACCAATATCGTTTTCCAATAATATCAAATTTCATTTAAATCCCCCCTTACGCACCAAAGTATTTGCCATTTTTAGTTACATTGGCCTGCATTAACATCCTCAATAAATAACGACTTACTGTAATTGCCGTAAACATACTGAGAATTACTCCAAGTCCAAGTGTTATAGCAAAGCCTTTGATTGGGCCAGTTCCCAGGAAAAATAAGACTGTAGCAGTAATCATAATAGAAACATTTGAATCTAGTATGGTATTGAAAGCTCTTGAAAAGCCAGCATCAAGGGCTGCTCTTAATGTTTTACCGCTACGAAATTCTTCTTTAAATCTTTCAAAAATCAATACATTTGCGTCTACAGCAACCCCCATGGACAAAATAATACCAGCAATACCTGGTAATGTCATAGTTGCTTGAAGCATTTTTAATGAGCCTACCAAAAGTAATACATAGACTAAAAGTGCAATCGTAGCAACAAAACCTGACAAACGATAAAAACCTAGCATAAATATTACAATTAATGCAATACCAATGCTAAAAGCCTTTTCGCTCTTTTCCTTAGAATCTTGTCCAAGTGTCGGTCCTACTGTTCTCATTTCCAAAACATCTACTTTTACTGGAAGTGATCCAGATCGCAATAAAATAGCTAAATTTTGAGCTTCCTCAATTGATCGGCTGCCAGTAATAACAGCTTTCCCATTAGGAATGGGTTCATTTACTACCGGACTAGTAAGTACTTGTTTATCAAGTAAGATACTAATATGTTTGCCAACATTTTTAGTAGTTAAATCAGCAAAGAGTTTACCGCCTTGATCAGAAAATTCCAAAGCAACTACACTGTTTTTATTTTGCCCCATTTCTGCCTTAGCATCTTTTAAATCTTTACCTGTCATGACAGTATTGCCGCTTTCGTCTTGAAATTCTAGCAATGCGGTTTTACCTAACATCTCAATAGCTTTTTCTGGTTCTTTAATACCAGGCAACTCCACAATGATTCTTCTTTCACCTTGCCGTTGAATAATCGGCTCTGTCAGACCAATTTCATTTACACGTTTCTCAATAATCTTGACGACCCGTCGAACAGCATCTTCATCTACTTTTGCTTCTGGAGTATCAACGGCTTCTAGTACTACATGTGTCCCACCTTGCAAATCCAGACCTTGTTTAATTGAAGCAGTTAAAGGCGAGATCGAATAACTAAAACCTAGCACAATCACCGCAACTACAATCAAAAACTTGACCACATTCCCCACTCTCAAAATGTCTCCCCCATTCTCTTCTTATCTAATTTAAATAAGTACAATTACTAGGCATAGCATTCTAGCTAAATACCTAGTAAAAGTCAAGTTTTTCCACAGGTTTAATTATATCTGCAATGTTATAAAAATGTCAACGTAATGCAGCTATAGTAATTGATTATTGTTAATGACTAAGCTAAACTGACAATTTAAAAAGTCTGCTGCCCTTCGACACATAATCATACGAGCTAAAAAAATCTCAAAATATTCCATTACTGGACAAATCGTAGTGTCGATTGCAATTTCCAAAGCAATTCTGCGCAATTGCTTATCAACTACTAGTTTACTGCTATTAGCAGCATAATTTACTCTGTCATGAATTTCAAAAGTAGCAAAATCCTTATTTGTTACTCTGCTGCGATGCACATCTGACTTGTCAGCTAAGATTAATGCAGCAGCTATTGGATTAATCGCATTACCTCTTTCTTCCTCATGATTCCCAATGGCTGAAATAACTAGAGCAATTTCTTCTGGCGGCATTCCTAATCGAGATAGCACATTATATGCCATGACTGCACCTGTACCGCCATGATTATAACGATTAATCATATTGCCAATATCATGTATATATCCGGCTATTGCTGCCAGTTCACATTCTCTTTCTTCATAACCTAAATCGTCTAACACATGGTAAGCTCGATCTGATATGATTGAAGCATGGCGCTTACCGTGTTCCGTAAAACCAAGACGACCAAGATATGCTGTACTGCACGCAAGATATACAGCTATCTCATGATCTTTCTTTAGATCTTCGACAGTTATTTTTGGCATGAGAGTTTCCCTCCTAGTATACTCTAGCATTCATCAAACACGCTTCATTACTCAAGCCACCTTTGAGGTCTGTAGTTCAAACCTAACAATTACTATAATTGTGCTACAACGTACATACTCTACTTTATCGAAAAATGTTTAATCTTACTTTTCTATTTAACTACAGTATATTAGGATCTCTTTATTTCTTCGGCATGAGGATTTAACTTAGTTTTTATTATTTATTATGTACTTATTCACTATCAGATATGCCCATTAAAAGACATATGATGATTTAAATATAGCACATCACTGACTGCACAAATATAAGAGTGGCAGAAATACCACTATGTGGTCTCCTGCCACTCTTATATTTCACTATCTTTATCGTGCTAATCTATTATTGCTAATACTGTGCATTAATTCTATTGCACGTTATAATTTCATCTTCGTTTAGCAAATAATCTACAGGCTTATCATAATGATTATGTGGAATATTTTCTAAAACATGTGAAGTCCATATAGCACCAATTAATATAGCTTGAGGAGCCTGAGGAATAAAGCGGTCATAGTAGCCCGCACCCATTCCTAAGCGATTACCTGAACGATCAAAGCCGACTCCCGGAACAATTATTAAATCAATAAGCGCTGGATTCATTATCTGAAGAGACTCGGGATTAGGTACCATTAAATTAAAACGTCCTGTAACTAACTCATCCCAATTCTCAATTACGGCAGCATCCATCACACCAAACTCTTTTCTCATATGAGGTACACAAACTATTTTCCCCTGTGACCAAGAGTTCTCAATTATTTTTTCCATTTGTGGTTCATCAAACATAGACAAAAACAACATTATAACCTTCGCTTGTTGATAATATGGCCACGCAACTAATTGTTTAGCCATATTATCACTTTGAGCATTGATCCTATTTTTATCTAGTCTACGTCTTCTTAATAATAATTCTGTTCGTAAATCCGCTTTATTATAAGAATTTATGTTCATATTACTACCTTACCCTATTATCCAGTAAACGTAATAAACACATATTATGTATTTTTAGGATCATTTTGGTATGATTGAATTGCTGAGCGTAAAAAATCAATTTCAACTTTTTCAGAAACTTTTAAAGTTACTTTTTTGGCATCTAAGGCTACAATCGTACCATACATACCACCTGCAGCAATTACACGATCACCTTTTTTTAAATTATTTAACATTTCTGCACGTTGCTGCTGTTGTTTTTTCTGAGGACGATACAATATAAAGTAAAAAACTAGCGCCATTAAAACGATTGGCCCGTACGCCGCTAGAGTCTGCATCATTTCTTGCGATAATTCTGGCATATAAATCACCCCCTTATTTTTATATTACTAGTATTATATTCCACATTAAGCACTTAAATCCTCTTTATCGATTATATCCAGCTAGAAACTCTTGCCTGAAATCAGGAAAACGATCTTCTAAAATGGCTGTACGCATCTCTCTCATGAAATTCAATAAAAAGTGTAAATTATGAATGGTTGTTAATCTTAAACCAAAGATTTCATCGGTTTTAAATAAATGCCTAATATAAGCCCTCGAAAAATTCCTGCAAGTATAACAACTGCATTTTTCATCCAAAGGCCTAAAATCTCTTGCATATTCAGCATTTTTAACAACAAGTCGCCCCCAATTGGTCATAACGGTACCATTACGCGCTACTCGTGTAGGAAATACACAATCAAACATGTCAATACCATGCATAACTCCTTCTACCAAGCAGTCAGGTGTCCCAACGCCCATCAAATAACGAGGTTTTTTTTCAGGCAATAAAGGTACTGTATGCTCTAACATTTCATACATTAACGTTTTAGGTTCACCAACGCTTAATCCACCAACAGCATAGCCAGGAAAATCTAAGGAAACCAAATCGTTAACACTCATAGTTCTTAGATCTTTATACATACCACCTTGTATAATACCAAATAAAGCTTGATCGACTCGAGTATGCGTCTTTTTACACCGCTCGGCCCAGCGCGTAGTCCTCTCCGTAGATTTTCGAGCATAATCATGCTCAGCGGGAAATGGCACACATTCATCAAAAGCCATAATAATATCAGAACCTAATGCCATTTGTACCTCGGTGGCCTTCTCTGGAGATAAAAAATGTTTAGAGCCATCAATATGAGAACGAAAAGTAACACCTTCCTCAGTTATTTTGCGTAATGCTCCTAAACTAAAGACTTGAAATCCACCACTATCCGTTAAAATCCCTCGATCCCAATTCATAAATTTATGCAAACCACCTGCTTCTGCCACTAATTCATGTCCAGGTCTTAGATATAAATGATAGGTATTGCTTAGAATGATTCCAGCACCCATATCCTTCAATTCATCTGGTGACATTGCCTTTACAGTCGCTTGCGTACCAACAGGCATAAAAATAGGTGTGTCAAAGGTCCCATGAGGTGTATGTAAACGCCCTGCTCGTGCTCCTGTTTTTTGACATTGTTTAACTAATTCATACGTTACTGACATTTTAATCCCCCTAGATTCCATTAAAAATGATTCTTATTCAAGGCAATTCACAAAAATACAATGCCACTTTCGTGGCAATAGTAAATCACGTTTATTTTATATAATTAACATAGCATCGCCAAAACTAAAGAATTTATATTTTTGTTCAACAGCTTCTTTATACGCAGCAAAAACCTTTTTCTGTCCAGCTAAGGCACTAATTAACATTAACAAGGTAGACTTTGGCAAATGGAAATTAGTAATAGCAGCATCAACGATTTTAAATGTATAGCCTGGATAAATAAATATTTCAGTCCATCCGCTTTTAGATTCCAATATTCCATTGGTCGTAGCTGTCTCTAATGTACGTATTGCTGTAGTACCGACTGCAATAATTCTGCCACCTTCTCGTTTTGTTCGATTAATCAGCTCTGCAGCCTCTGGCAGTACTGAATAATATTCTCGATGCATCACATGATCGGTAATATTATCTGTATTTACTGGACGAAACGTGCCTAAACCTACATGTAAGGTCACAAATGCCAGATGGATTCCCTTTTCTTCTATTCGCTTCATTAAATCTGTTGTAAAATGCAAACCCGCTGTTGGCGCAGCTGCTGATCCCCGTTCATGAGCATACACAGTTTGATACCGCTCTTTATCCGCTAATTGCTCTGTAATATAAGGAGGTAAAGGCGTTTCTCCCAGCTCGTCCAAGATTTCTTCAAAAATCCCTTCATATCGAAAGCGAACTATACGGCCACCAAAATCAGTCGATTCTAGAATTTCACAAGATAGCCGATCACTGAAGATAATTGTCGCACCAGGCCTAGCCTTCTTGCCTGGTTTCACCAATGCTTCCCAATCGTTTTCTGTTTTTCGATTTAATAAGAAAACTTCTACCTTGCCACCAGTCTCAGCCTTAGTACCTATTAATCTTGCCGGAATCACTCTGGTGTTATTAAAAACAAGAGTATCACCTGCATTTAGATATTGTAACAAGTCAAAAAAACGGTTGTGTGAAATGGCACCTGTATTTTTATCTAGAACTAATAAGCGAGAATGATCACGAGGCTCACAAGGATGTTGAGCAATTAATTCTTCTGGTAAAAAATAATCAAATTCAGATAATAACATGCAACTAAACTCCTTTAGGTAACTTTTTAACCTCAACACCTTGATAATAGTGTTTCAATATCTCTTTAAAATATGTAGGATCATTCTGAGGTCCCTTCTCCGCCATAGCCTTAGCTCCCCATTGAGATAATCCAAGACCGTGTCCCCAGCCAAAACCTGAAATTGATATGACTTCATTTATGCGGCCACTAATGCGATGTATATCTTCCTTATCTGTAAAATATCCTTTTTCATTTGTGGGCGGTAAATTAATTTCGACTTTTTTATTCCCCACATTACCTATACCATCAGAAATTTCAAATTCAATTGTTTTTTGTACTGGTATAATGACATGAATATCAAATAGAGAACTCTTTAGCGACAGTATCGTACGAAGCTTCTCACCAGTCAACTGAATACTTCCATTCGTACCAATAAAGCGTATAAGCTTTACTCTCCCAGAAATACCCCGGTCAGGACTATTGATAGGCTGAGTACCAAGGGGTGAAATACCAATGGCTTTTATTATACCGATATTGTACCCAGCTTTAGATAACAATTCTTCTAATTCATTAGGTCTTAATTGCTTTTCCCAATTGTAGTGAGGTGAGGCCTGATCGTAATCAACTACACCACGTAAATACGGCAGGTAGGTTCCCCATACATTCTCACTATTCTCTGTATATCCACCAGAGCTGCTATGAAAATAAGCAGGGATAAGCTTACCTTGATATAAAATTACATGACCTGCAGTGGCATCTACCGCCTTTATTCCCCGAAGGACTTCACCTTCCCTACCACCATACACCTGACAATCTGTTGTTGCACAAACATCATAACCATCATTTTGATGTTTATTTCTGTTATATAAAGCATAGGTACGAGCCGCTACAGCTTGTGCCTTAACCGCTTCCAAAGACCAATTGGGAGAAATTTCTTTTGCGATGACCCCATATAAATACTCTTCAACTGAAAGTGTATTAACAACTGTCATTCCGCTCTTCCCATTAGTAATATGGATGCTAATATTACCTCTATATTTTTTATTATTCACCTCAATGGAAGAGACATCGCTATTTTTTAATTTCAAAATACTTAGTCTAACAGCATCAATTTTTTTCCCATTTAAGATAAATTCCTTCCCATTATAAACAATTGTCGCCTTTTCGTTAGCAGCGAATCGTGCCAATGTTTGATTTTTATCAACATTGATTATTTCATAATCGGTATCTGCTGAAACTAAAATATTACGCTGATTTGACCAAATTCCAACTCGAATATTGCTCTCTGTAACTTCTTGAGATGCATGCACAGTGCCTAGAAAAAAGAGCATACAATACAATATTCCCGATAAGATTGCAACAAATTTACAATTCAAAATTGCGCTCCTTTCAGTTTATAACAAATTTCCTTGTTCATCAGCTTTATATAATATACCTAAATGATCATATGCCTTTTGTGTAGCAACTCTCCCTCTAGGAGTACGCTGCAAAAACCCCATTTGCAGCAAGAATGGTTCATACACATCTTCAATAGTGTCATTCTCTTCACTAATGATAGCAGCTAACGTATCAAGACCGACTGGACCACCTTTAAAACTTTGTATAATTGCTAACAACATACTACGATCTGTTTTATCAAGACCACATTTATCCACTTCTAACATTGCCAATGCTTTATCAGCGGTAACGTCAGTAATGATTCCATTACCAGCGACTTGAGCATAATCTCTTACCCTCTTTAGCAAACGATTTGCAATTCGTGGCGTTCCTCTCGACCGCTTTGCAATTTCATAGGCTCCACCATTTTCAATCTCTACATTTAATACTTCTGCAGTGCGATTCACGATACAAGCTAATTCATCAGGTTGATAATACTCAAGCCTTGAAATTACACCAAACCGATCACGTAAAGGAGAAGCTAAGGCTCCTGCACGAGTAGTTGCGCCAATTAAGGTAAAGGGAGCTAAATCTAATCGAATGGATCTAGCACTAGGACCCTTGCCAATAATAATATCTAATGCAAAGTCTTCCATAGCAGAATACAAGACTTCTTCAACATGCCTTGATAATCTATGGATTTCATCAATAAACAAGACATCTTTTTCTCCTAAATTTGTAAGCAAAGCTGCCAAATCTCCTGCTCGTTCAATCGCTGGACCAGATGTTACACGAAAATTAACACCTAATTCATTCGCTATAATCGCTGCCAAAGTAGTTTTACCTAAACCAGGCGGTCCATATAGCAAAACATGGTCTAATGCCTCTTCTCGAGAAAGGGCAGCCTGAACAAATATTGAAAGATTATTTTTGACTTTATCTTGACCGATGTATTCATTTAAACGACGCGGACGAAGACTATATTCCCACGTATCAGCTTCCTGTTCATTACCAGCGATAATTCGTTCTTCCACAACTATCTATTACCTCCCATAAATTCCCTCAGCGCTAGCTTTAATAGTTCTTCCACCGAATGACCACTCTTCTCTATTCTTTTCAGAACGGGCATTATTTCATTTTGGTTATATCCTAACGCTAATAACGCTTGTAATACTTCTTCAACCACATCACCAGTCATTACTGCCCTATCAGCAATATGATCTTCATTCAAATCGTCCTCAGTCATTAGCCCAATTTTATCTTTCAATTCAAGAATAACTCTTTCAGCTGTTTTTTTGCCAACTCCGGGTAATTTAGTTAAAATTCCTATATTTTTTTGGCTTATTGCTAGACGGAATTGTTGTGGATCAATTGCCGATAAGATTCCCATCGCTACCTTAGGACCAATGCCTGAAATCGATGTCAATTGCAAAAATAAATTATACTCATCTTGCGTGTAAAAGCCATATAGCATTAATGCATCTTCACGCACATACATATACGTAAATAACGACACTACTGCATCAATTGTAATTTTTTGACGAGTAGATTGTGCTATAAATATTCGATATCCAATGCCTTGTACATCAATAAAACAATGATCTACTGCTAAATGTGAAACAGTTCCACGTACATAACCAATCATATTTTATTTCCCCACACTTTATTTTCCGAATTACATTTTATACCAAGACGCTTTTTCAACGACGCACGGCTCTGAGCTTTATTAGAATCTAGTGAGTTATTACACACTAACTCTGATCTCATATTACTGCAATGAGTAGTACAAATCGCAATTGCTAAAGCATCTGCAACATCATCAGGATGAGGCTTCGCAGGTAAGTTTAGCAAACGCTGTGTCATATAAATGACTTGCTCTTTAGTAGCCTTGCCATACCCTACAACTGCCTGCTTCACTTGTAAGGGCGTGAATTCTGCTAATTTAGTAGAATTTTGAGCTACTGCCAGTAATAAAACACCTCTAGCCTGGGATACCGTTATAGCAGTTCGTACATTCTTATTAAAGAATAACATTTCTACTCCTACTACATCAGGCTTATATTTCTTTATAAGTACGTCAATTTCATGATGAATAATTACTAAACGTTCCTCTGTATTCATTTGGGGACTCGTTTGAATAGCCCCATAATCTATCGCTCGAAGAGTACTTCCTTCTAAATTTACAATTCCATATCCACAAATCGCTGTCCCTGGATCAATCCCTAATGCTAACATAACTATAGCCTCCCTCGCCAACTATAATAATTTCGACAAGGTCATGCTTGATTCCTTTCGAAGATGGCAATAAAAAAGATAAGAGGAAGTGATTCCCCTTATCTTGACTGCATTCCTTCTAACGTTCGTAGTAATTCTTCCTTCGATTGTACCACCATCCCTTTTTGTAACTCTTCAATATCTTGCGGCATGAGTTTATTAACTTGGATGGCAGTTATCTCCTTGACAATAGGTTTATATCCTGGTCTTCCATAAAAAACAGCAACGTGATTGTCTTTTATTCCGATAAAGATATTATTAGCATGCTCGCGACAATAACCATCGACTTTCAATGTCATGACTGCTTCATTCGTATCAAATTTCTCAAAATCCCATCCTTCATAAATCTTCTGCATTTGATAAATAGTTAAACCTATTAAATTTTCTGTAGGTTTCGTTTTTAAAACTTCTTCTTCATTACACTTTAAATATAAAATTTTCTGTACGATCTCTGTATTATTTGTTATTTTTATTTTACTATCTTGTTTCGCAACTTCAGTTTCTTGAAGAATAATAGGATTTTCTCCCCCGTAAAAAGGTCGGTAGAGCACATAATATGCTGATATACCCATTACTAATAATAAAGCTACACCAAGTAAAGCATATTTTTTATTAATCTTTGTAAATGGCAACAATAGAAGCAACTCCTCATTTCCATATTGCCAACATTATTACCCAATTCTAAAAAATATATACAAAAAAAGTGTGATAATATCACACTTTTTTATATTCACATTAAATCTTCTGGAATATCAAAATTTGCATATACTTCTTGTATATCATCATGCTCTTCTAATGCATCCATTAATTTCATCATACGAGTAGCATCATCACCAGATAGAGCCACTGTAGTTTGCGGTATCATCGTTATTTCAGCTAGAGAAGTTTTAATTCCATTCTTTTCAAGAACTTCTTGAAAAGAATAAAAACATTCCGGCGCAACAGTAATTTCAAACTCATCATCTTCTACCTTAAAATCATCTGCTTCAGCTTCAAGGGACAACATCATTAATTCTTCCTCATCAACCGCTGCCGTTTTTTCAATCACAAATAATCCTTTTTTATCAAAGATCCATGATACACAACCTGATTCTCCTAAGTTACCACTATATTTGGAGAATAGATGACGTACATCTGCCGCTGTACGATTACGATTATCAGTCATAACTTCTACCATAACAGCAACACCAGCAGGACCATATCCTTCATAAACTAACTCTTCATAATTACTACCATCTAAAGAGCCAATTCCTTTTTGAATAGCACGTTGAATATTATCCTTAGGAATATTATTTTCTTTGGCTTTTTGTAATGCTAGTTTTAATCGCATATTCCCAGTTGGGTCAGCTCCGCCCATTCGAGCTGCAACGGTTAGTTCACGACCAATCTTAGTAGTAACTTTACCGCGCAATGCATCCATTTTACCTTTTTTATGTTTAATATTAGCCCATTTTGAGTGTCCTGACATAAATTATTTCTCCCCTCAACCAATATGAATCAGGAATAATTTTAGCATAATTATACTTGTTTCGTAAAGTAGCTGTCAATTTCATATATTCTAGATTTGAGTAGAGTCAATGCAATTGAGCTTGGTCACTACTTATTATGCCAATGTAAATTCTTTTTACTTTTATCAATTGCCTCTTGATTTTCTAATGCAGTAATCATAGTTGATGAATCAGCATATTTATCAACCATCTTACTACCAATGCGTGTATCAATTAAAATACCAGGTCCTCCAACACACCCACCACTACATGCCATACCTTCAAAAAAATTAGCATCAATCTTTCCAGCCTTCATTTGAAGTAATGCAGTTTTACAATTTTGCAGCCCATCTGCGCGATGCGGCTTCACTTCCAAATCAGGAGCAATTTCTCCTGCTGCATCAATAACTGCCTGTACTACACCACCCGCTCTAGCAAATGCATTACCATCACGAGAAGCCATAGAGGTGAACTCTATTTCAGGAATATCTGCCGGTATAATTCCGGCACCTGAAAATAATCCATCCATTTCTTCAAAAGTTAGAACATAATCAATAAAATCAGGATATTTACGCGCTTCCACTTTCTTCGCAAGACATGGTCCTATGAAAACAATCACACCTTCAGGATCAGCATCTTTAATTACTTTGGCAGTCGCCACCATAGGTGATACAGTGCTAGATACATAATCCTTCAATTCTGGTAAATGCTTATCCACCATCCCTACAAAAGCTGGACAACAGGACGTTGTCATAAAAGACTGTTTTTCAGGAACTGTCTCAGAAAATTCTTTTGCTTCCTCTAAAGTTACAATATCTGCGCCGAAAGAAACCTCTTGAACATCATAAAAGCCAACTTTTTTAATTGCAGCCATAACTTGACTTGGTTTTACTTTCATGCCAAATTGACTAATAAATGCAGGAGCTAAAATCCCATATACCCGCTTACCAGCTTTTATTTGCTGAATAATGTGCACTATGAAACTTTGTTCTGTGATTGCACCAAATGGACAGGCTACTTTACACCCACCACATTGAACACACTTTTCATAATTAATAACAGCTCGCCGTTCCTTATCAGCTTTTATTGCTCCAATATCACAAGCCCTTTCGCAGGGGCGCGTGATCTCAACAATCGCTCCATACATACAAGATTTTTTACACAAGCCACATTCTACACATCTAGTTTTATCAATATAAGCCTGATTCTGAACAACACTAATAGCTTTTTTAGGACAACTTGCAATACAATTGTGAGCAACACAATTACGGCATGCGTTAGTTATAAAAAAGGTATCAATCGGACATTGATCACATGCTTCAGGCATAATATTAATAATAGGCATATCTGCAATTTCTCCGTTTAACGCCTGTTTAGCTGCTTCAGCTATTCCCATATTCAACGGTTGTGACATAATAAATTTAACTCGATCTTTTAAAACTGCACGCTCTTTATGCACACAACATCGGTATCTTGGACCATCCTCAGTAACAATATTATCTAAAATATCAACAATATTATCTTTATCGAGTTCGCCATCAAAGGTAAGTTTAGCGATTTTAGATAAAACTTGGCGTCTGATTTTTACTACTTCTGTTAATTGTAACATTTAACCCTCCTATTGGTACTACATTATTGTATAGTATAAAGAAACACTATAGAAATGTCTACATGTTCTTACATAATATATCCGAAAAGCAAAATCAATTTTATATACTACTTTTCTAACCTGATAAGGCAAAACACCATTCACTTGCGTGAATGGTGTTTTCATAAACTGGCTCCTTGAGTAGGACTCGAACCTACGACCGATCGGTTAACAGCCGATTGCTCTACCAACTGAGCTATCAAGGAATAAACTGGCAACTATCTATCCTCCCAGGCCGTTTCCAACCAAGTACTTTCGACGTATAAGGGCTTAACTACTGTGTTCGGTATGGGAACAGGTGGAACCCCTTAGCTATCGCCACCAGATATACAGAGGTAAACATCTCAAAGAGTATGCTCCCTCAAAACTTCACAGAAGCAGCGCACCCAATCTTTGCTAAAAGATTGGTGTAAGTCGCTTCGTTAACATCCAAATGCTAACATCATTACAACTTTACAATGTCGCTATAAGCAAACGCAGTTAGGATTAGTCGCTAGCAGCCAAGCTGCTAACTTGTTTAAGTCAAGCCCTCGTCCTATTAGTACCAGTCAGCTGAATCCATTACTGGACTTACACACCTGGCCTATCAACCTTGTCATCTACAAGGGGACTTACTAGCTTATGCTATGAGAGATCTCATCTTAAGGCTGGTTTCACGCTTAGATGCTTTCAGCGTTTATCCTTTCCGAACGTAGCTACCCAGCTGTACTCCTGGCGGAATAACTGGTACACCATTGGTTCGTCCACTCCGGTCCTCTCGTACTAGGAGCAGTTCCCTTCAAATCTCTTACGCCCGCGATGGATAGGGACCGAACTGTCTC
>NZ_FOTS01000034.1 GCF_900114615.1 Pelosinus propionicus DSM 13327
CTACCAGATAGATAATCCATCACGACTGTTTCTTTCAACTCCCAAGAATAGGATAGGTTTTTCGAGGTTTCCTGTAGCCCTTCTGGTCCTAAAGACTGATACCTTGCTAACCATCGCCTAATGCTTGTATTAGCTACCTTTAATTGCTTTGACAGATCGTTCATGGAGTATTCATTCCGTAGGTACTTTTCAACTGCATCAATGCGTTCTTCATATGAAACCGTAAATTTGCTTCCCATAAAAAATATGCTCCTTCCTTGCAATAGACAGTTTTATTATTTCAACTGTCTATTACAAGGGGAGCATATCAGATAAAAAGGGCGGTGATGGTTCTTTTAACTTATAATAAGTTTGAGCGGACAAGTATGTTGTTGTTTATCGGGCTGTGTTTCGGTTTTCAATGCGTCAAGTGCCTTCGATTGAGAGAATATGCAGGTTTTAAGATTAACTTCCACAAGCTGTGGAAGTTAAATGTCTAGGTGGGGTCATAAGGTGCTGTTATAATGAATTTGTAGCAAGCGAGGTGTAAGGTATTGGAGATTCAAAACAAAAGGATTTTAAAAATACTGGAACTGTTTGATATTGAAAAAAAAGTACTTAATAGTGCAAGTATGGCTGCTTTAATTGGTGTAAGTTCAAGGACGATTCGCAATGATATCAAAGAATGTAATGCTATGATTCAGAAACATGGTGCACAAATTCAGGCAGAAACTGGTGTCGGGTATATGCTGAAGATTTATGATGAAAATCGTTATGAGGCATTTAAGGACGCTCAGAGCAATGAAGGCCGGAAAGGCTGGCTGAAGAATCATATCATTCCTTCAGACCACAATGATAGAATTTCCTTTATTATTGCTGAGCTTCTGCTAAACTCCTTACATGAAAGAGTCGTTACAGAGTCCGAACTTGCCGATGAACTTTTTATTAGTCTTTCGACCTTGAAAAAATACATGAAAGATATAAAGAAAAGTTTATTTCGCTTCGGCGTTGAGATTGTCGCGGATCGAATGAATGGAATCTGTATAAAAGGGGATGAGGCACAAATCCGTTATTGTATTTCAGAATATATTTTCAATAGCAATGATTTAGTAGATTTGGCGCAGAATGAATTTTACCGGAAGCTTTTCTCACTTGAAGAAATTGAAAAAGTAAAGCAAATCATCCTGAAAGTGATCTTAAAATACAACATTCATTTAACGGATATTGCTTTTAAAAATTTATTAGTACATATCATTATTACTCTGAAAAGAGCGGATGGAAAGAATACGACAGAATATAGCAAAGACCAAATGCTGATTTTAGAAGAATCGATCGATTTTTCTGTAGCTCAGGAAATTATCGATATTATCTTAAATCAACTTAATATTGACATTACAAATGAAGTGTATTATTTAACGCAGCATTTTATTTCCAGCAAGAAATTAATAGGAAGCGGCGAAAATACTCAGGCTCAATTGGAGTACCGGACACTGATTGAAAGTATTTTATCAAAAATCCAAATGGATATTGGAATTGATTTGTCTGTTGATGAAGAATTGATTTCTGGGCTTATGATTCATTTAGGAGCAGCCGTCAATCGATTAAAATTTAATATGAACATTCGTAATGAAATTTTGGCTCCTATTAAAAAAAATTATCCTTTAGCATTTGAAATGGCGGTTATCGCCAGCAAAGTATTGACGAATCAGGAAAAGCTGCGAACCAATGAAAATGAAATGGGGTTTCTTGCCATTCACTTTGGTGCAGCATTAGAGCGGCGAAAATGCAGTGCCAAAACGGCACTGACGGCCATCATTGCATGTGGAACAGGTCTTTCCACTGCCATGTTTGTAAAAAGCAAACTGCAAAGAAAGTTTGGCAGGCAGCTGCAAATTTTGAAGGTAAGTCCGCTTTATGAGATTACAGAAGAAACGATACAAAGTGTTGATTTTGTCTTTACAACTGTACCGATTAGAGGAATTCATTCTGAGAAGATTATTCAGGTAGAGTCAATTTTGACCGAAGAGGATTTGGGAAAAATCGAGATGATCATTCATGGAAATGAAGTAGAATCCCAAGAGCATTTTTTTAGAGAAGACTTGTTTTTTTCGGGGTTAAAGGCAAATTCCAAAATGGATGTTCTAGAGAAAATGACGGATCTGATGCTGAAAAAAGGATACATCGATCAAGCAGGAAAAAAATCGGTATTTTCCAGAGAACTGATGGCGTCAACGGAATTAGGAAGCTTAATTGCTATTCCCCATGCTTTAGAAAATCATAGCAAGGAGGCGGCCATTGCTGTAGCTGTTTTAGAAAAGCCCATTCTCTGGGATAAGGAGAAAGTACAGGTTGTATTTTTGTTAAGTATTCCAAAAAGCAAATGTCGGGTGTGGGAACCCGTTTTTGAAAGATTATATCGGTATTTTATTAGTGATTTTGGCGTGAATACATTGATCAAAAATGCCAAATTTGAAGTGTTGATAGAAAAACTAGGAGAATAGTAGGAAAAGGGGCTAGGGTAGGATGTTAAAGGACTTGACCAGTGAGAAGCTGATTCGCCTGAACATTGATGCGAAAGATTGGGAAGACGCAATCCGCCAAGCAGCAGATGCCTTGCTGCAGAATGGAAAGATAAAGTCATCGTATATTGATGCAATCATAAAAACGGCTAAAGAGGGCGGGCCTTATTTCGTTCTTACGAAACATGTTGCTTTACCTCATGCTCGGCCAGAGGCCGGGGCAATTGAAAGTGCTATCGGTATTGCAACATTAAAAAAGCCGATTGTATTTGGAAATAAAGAAAATGATCCAGTAAAATATTTATTTTGTTTGAGTGCTCAGGATAGTGAGAGTCACATCAATGCTTTAGCAGATTTGACAGGACTGTTGGAAAGTAAAAATTTTTACAAGTTCTTGGATCAAGCGAAAGATGCGTCTGAGGTAATGCAATATATTGAAAATATATAGAAAAGGGGTATAGAAAAATGGAATTTAAAGGATTAGTTGCTTGTCGTGCAGGTGTAGGATCAAGTTTGATGCTAAATATCAAACTTAAACAGGTGATTAGCGAAAATAAGCTTCCCATCAAGGTTGAACATGGTTCGTTAGATTCAGTTGCAGGTTTTACTGGAGCTTTAATTATTACGTTGAGCGATGTTGCTAAAGAATTGGAATCCAAAAAGTTGCCGCAGAAAATTATTGGCATCGACAACATTATGAACAAGGGGGAAATTCTGACGAAATTAAATGCTTTTCTTGCTGAAGCCAAGTAAAACAAGATGCGACAGATGACAATTGTAGATAGGCTGCTCCTATGTTAAAACGGATTAAAATCGTAACGCGTGATGTCAGTCTGACATAGGAGTGATGCTTTTAAACATCATGAAAGCATGAAAAAACCTCCCGTAATAAAATGATATTGGGGCCTTACGCCAATATCAAAACAGGAGGCATTTCCAATGTACAGTTTCAGTCTAGCATATGAAAAATAAAAATGCCAGTATTATACAATTGATATTTCAAAATACAAGAAATTGCTGCTATGTATTCTGCTAAAATCGACAATATCAGAATTTATGGAATATTTTTTTAATAACAATGCACTGATAGATGATAAGCATCGAAAATAGGAACATGACAAAATATTTCTTACATATAGGAGGCAGAAATTATGGATTTTATAGTTAGTTTATTGAGTAATCCGGCTGTGCTGCTAGGTTTAGTTGCTTTTGTTGGATTGCTGGCGCAGAAAAAAACGGGAACAGAAATTATAACTGGGGCATCAAAAACGGCGATCGGTTTTTTGGTATTTGGTATTGGGGCTGGAACGATGACAGGAGCATTAAAAAATTTTAATACGATGTTCCAATCTGGTTTCCATATTTCGGGAGTTATTACATCTCCGGAAGCTGCTACCGCTTTAGCGCAGAGCAAATATGGATTTGTAACTTCATCGATTTTAATTGTAGGTTTTATTATGAATCTTGTATTTGCACGTGTTACGAAGTTTAAAAATGTGTTTTTCACAGGAGGACACAGCTTGTTTTTCGCTTGTGTATTGGGGCTGATTCTAAAATTCCATGGTTTCAATGATGGCATGGCAATTGTTACAGGAGGCACCATTTTAGGATTCTTTTCGGCATTTTTGCCACAGCTTTGTCAGCCGTTTATGCGTAAATTGACTGGTAATGATGATCAAGCTATTGGTCATTTCAACATGCTTGGTTATGCTTTATCAGGTTATATCGGCAAGTTACTTTTTTCAAAGTGGGGTGATAAAACCACAGAAGATATCAGTTTCCCTGCTTGGTTATCTTTCTTCCGCGATTTTTTGATGGGCTGCGCATTTGTTATGACATTATTGTTCTATGTTTCGGCTTTGGCCGCAGGGGAGGATGCTGTTGCGAAGCTGGCTGGATCGACCCATTGGTTGGTATTCCCTCTCTTACAAGCATTTCAGTTTACGGCTGGTATGTCCGTATTAATGACAGGGGTACGTATGTTCTTAGGAGAAATCACGGCAGCATTTGTTGCTATTTCTGAAAAGTTTATTCCTGGGTCTCGTCCGGCATTGGATGTACCGACTGTATTTCCATATGCACCGACTGCCGTTATCGTTGGATTTCTTTGCTCTTATGCAGCAGGCTTATTTGCTATTGTAGTCATGGTTGTTTTTAATTTCTCGGTGATCATTATTCCGGCAGCACATATCCACTTCTTTTCCGGCGGTACTGCAGGGGTGTTTGGGAATTCCTTCGGCGGCTGGCGAGGCGCTGTGGCAGGTTCCTTTACCGTCGGTTTACTACTAGCGTTTTTACCATGCGTATTGTATCCGCTCTATGGAGAAATGGGTGTGCTTGGTTCAACGTTCCCAAATGTTGATTATAATATTGTTGGAATGATTCTCAATAGCGTATTACGAATTTTTAACTAGTATTATGAATCTGCAAATCTGCTTTTGTGTTACTATTGGCACCGCGGCAGGTTGAGCATAGCTAAGGAGAGGGAATGATGAGTGTAAGCAATAAAGAAGTTCTGCAAAAGTATGTGGGAGCTTTTATGACGGAAGTTGATGATTTTGTTGAACAGCTGGATATCAAGAGCATTGATGCTGCAAAAGATTTAATTTTGACGGCAGAAAAAAATAAGAATAGAGTACACGTGACAGGTATTGGAAAACCGGGACATATAGCTGGCTATATTGCATCCTTATTGTCATCTACAGGAACGCCAACCTATGAATTACATGGCACAGAAGCAATTCACGGCTCAGCTGGTCAAGTTCTGCCAGGTGATGTTGTGATTGCGATTTCCAATAGCGGTGAAACGAATGAATTAAAAGCGACTGTAGAAACCCTAAAAAGAAATGGAGCAAAGATTATTTCTGTCAGCGGTAATGCAAATTCTTGGTTAGCAGCCAAAAGCGATGTGTTTCTTTTTGCCGGAGTACAGGCAGAAGGCGATGTGCTAAATAAACCGCCTCGTGCCTCTATCATGGCAGAAATGATCGTCTTACAGGGGCTGAGTGTAGTATTGCAGACAGAGAAAGGTCTGACAATAGAACAGTATGTAAAGTGGCACCCAGGCGGATCTCTAGGCAAAGAGATAAACAAGGAACTGAGCAAGTAGTATCTCGCGTTTAATAAATGGAGGGATTTTAATGGAGGTTAAAGGGATTATTGTGGCAATGGTCACTCCTTTTGATGAAAACCAGAAAATTGATTTTCAGGCAACAAAACAATTGGTTAATAAATTAATTTCTGATGGCGCTTATGGGATTTTCATTCTTGGAACAAATGGTGAATTTCACCTGCTAAGCAATCAAGAAAAAATAGAGTTTGCTAAATGTGTTATTGATGAAGTGGGGAAAAGAGTTCCCGTTTATGTTGGTACCGGTGGGAATAGCACTGCAAATGTGATTGCTTTATCTAAAAGCATGGAACAAATTGGTGCTGATGCATTATCGGTTATTACACCGTATTTTTTAGTGCCGTCTCAGGAAGAATTGCTTTATCATTACAAAGCAGTTGCTGCATCCGTAACGATTCCAATCATTTTGTACAATATTCCTAAAAACACAGGCATTAACATTAGCGTTGAAACGGTTGCCGAATTAGCAAAGGTTGACAATATTATCGGCATTAAGGATAGCAGCGGCAGCATTGACAATATAGAGGGCTATATAAAGGCGACAAAAGATGAAAATTTTGCTGTGCTTTCTGGATCAGATTCCTTGATTTTAAAAGCACTTAAAATTGGTGCTAAAGGAGCGGTTGCAGCAACAGCCAATCTTTTGATGAAGAATGATGTTGCGATTTATCAAAAGTTTATAAATAGCCATTTGGAAGAAGCTGAAAAAGCGCAGCAAAACATTGAAGTACTGCGTAGTGTATTAAAATTGGGGACAGTTCCCTCCGTACTAAAAAAATCTTTAGTTTTATCCAATATGCCTGTTGGTTTATGCCGTCTTCCGGTTCAAGAACCAAAGGCGGAGACAATACCCAAAATAAAAGAAATGCTGACATATTACGGCTTATAAAATACGCTGAGTATGTTGGAGTGAACAAAAAGATAACAGATGGCATCGAGTTGAATGATGCTAACTGTTATCTTTTTTTAATCAATTTTAAGTCTTTAATTGACAATGATTTTCATTATCCTTATAATGGTAACGAGGGTTTCGATGGAGTAGGACGATAGTTCTAATCTTTAGATACAAAAAAGTAAAGAGGTGTATTCGAGTGAAAAAACTGCAATTGATTATGGTACTTATGTTATTATTGACAACAGGGATGTCAGTGTCTGCTTTAGCTAAGGAGAAACCTCAAATGACTCCTCCCCAGATTATTACGCTGGCGGCAATTTCTTTGCCTCAAGATGTGAAAGAAAAGTTTGCTGAGCAAACCGTGTCTGTAAAGGTAAAGGCAACGATATCGGTATCTGGATCGATAGATGGTGATGTACAGATTATTACCAGTTCTGGAGATGCTGCTTTTGATGCTGCCGTGATGGAATCGATTCAGAGGTCGGTATTTACTCCTGCATATAGTGATACTACAGCCGTGTCATCTTCTATTATTCTTCCCTTGCATGTTAAGGTAGAAAAAAGCATACCAGAAGAACAGGCAAATGGTGAAGTGCAGTCAGCTGCAGAATAGGTCATTTATCCTTATAATATATAATTGATAAAAATAATAGAAAATGGAATGAAACTGCTTACATCGTAGATCTGTTGTAAGACGTTTCATTCCATTTTCATTATTTTTTATCGAGCACGCATTCATTTCCATTTAATTTTTGACAGGTGCTGCAATGAGTTTTATTAATATGTTCAAGTGCATAGGCAATTGCATGATTGGTGTGAGGAAAGAAATGGTCTTGTCCAACCTGAGCATAAAGACCTGTTTTTTTCATTTTTTTCTCCGGCTGTTCATTTAAACCCGACATTAAGACGGTGATGCCTTTTTTTTGGATATTTTCTACGATCATGCGTAAATGGTTTTCACCCGTAATGTCCATAATGGGGACTCGACTCATGCGCAGTATAATAATTTTAGGGTCATAATGAATTGTACTCATAATGCTTTCCGAAAACATTTGGGCAGCACCAAAAAATAAAGGACCTTCGATACTAAAAATGCTGATTTGGGAACAATCATAGGTATGAAGTGCATTTTGGTCTGCGATATCAATTAAATGGTTCTCGTGATCGGGTACAACTTGTGTTACGACCATGATTTCACTCATTCGTTTCACGAATAGCATCATAGTAAGCAATAAACCGATTTCCACAGCTACCGTTAAGTTTGCAAATACGGTCAGGAAGAAGGTAATCAGTAAAACTCCGGTGCTTAAGGATTTGACCTTTGCAATGCTAATAAAGGCTTGATGCTGACTCATATTATAAGAAACAACCATTAAAACAGGAGCCATGCTTGCTAATGGAATAAGTCCTGCATAGGGTGCAAGAGCGAGCATGGTAAGGAGTACAAAGACGGCGGAAATTACAACAGAGTATCGTGTTGCCGCGCCAGATTTAATATTGGTTGCTGTACGGGCAATGGCACCTGTGGCTGGGATTCCGCCAAATAAGGGAATCACCATATTGGCGAGTCCTTGTCCTAGTAATTCGCGATTACTGTTATGATGTGTGCCAGTCAGACCATCGGCTACAACAGCAGATAATAAGGATTCAATGGCACCTAATATGGCTATTGTAAGAGCTGGCTGAAGCAGCAGTTGTATTTTATCTAGTGTAATGTCAGGAAATTGCATATGAGGTAAACCGCTAGGTATCCCGCCAAAAGCAGAAGCGATAGTAATTACATCGTTTGGAAAGAATAGAGTTGCGATTATTGTTGATAGGATGAGTCCAACTAGAGAACCAGGTACTTTTGGTAAAAAACGAGGTGTTGTGAGAATTACTGCTAAGCAAATGAATGCTGTTAATGTACTATAAAGATTTATTGTATCAAAATGGGTCATGATTTCCTGCATGTTAAGTAAAAAGCTTTCATGTCGCTCAAGTCCGGTTAAGCCAAAGAAGTTGGAAATTTGACCGGCAAAAATGTTGACAGCAATACCGGCAGTAAAACCGATGGTAACAGAGCGAGGAATGAATTTAATGAGAGATCCCATATCTAAAAGTCCCATGATAACAAGAATAATTCCGGATAAGAATCCTGCTATCAAAAGGTTATCAAATCCATAGGTGAGTACAATGGAGAGTAAGATAGGGATGAAAGCACCCGTAGGGCCAGCAACTTGATATCGGCTTCCACCAAATAAAGCGACTAGGCAAGCTGCAATAATTGTGGTATAAATACCATTCTCAGGATTGGCACCAGAAGCAATTGCAAAAGCCATTGCTAAAGGGAGAGAAATTACACCTACCGTCAGCCCTGCTAATAAATCTTTCTTAAAAAATCTAGTTAAATAACGCTTGAGTGGAACTCTAATAGCACGTGTCATGTAAATCCCCTTTCAGTCCGAAAACAATATGTTCATTATTATACACCTCTATATAGGAAATGTGAAACATTATTATGTTGAAATATAGATAACTATATAGTATCATATATTCAATAAATGCTATATAGTTATCTTTGAGTTATTAATCAATAGGTTATTATTATGAAATGTGGACAGAAGAGGTTCTGGTCTAAAAGGAGCAACGTATGAATAGAGAAATTCAAGAGTTTAAGGCTGAATTTTTTAAAGCCTTATCTCATCCATTGCGAATTAATATTTTAGAGATACTGAGTGATGGTGATAAGAATGTCAATGAGCTGCAGTCTCTGTGTGGTGTTGGGGGAGCTGTTATTTCCCAGCAATTAGCGATTCTTCGAAATAAAAACATTGTTAAAACTCGCAAAGACGGGACACGAGTATCGTATTCACTGCAAGATCCTATGATTCGAGAACTGTTGGTGATAGCGCGCCAAATTTTTAATAATCATTTGGTTAATACGATTAGCAAGTTTGATCGCTTTCAGATGGAGTCAAAGTCTTAATAGAAAAATTAATTCGTTATAAACATTATGTTGATGTATAATAATGTAAGACGGCAAGAAGAATCCTGCAAAGTAGTTTAACTTTGCAGGATTGAATATTTCACAGTAAAAAAGAACGGTATCGTTTTCTTGATTTCATGTACGATATTGCGTTGTCTAAAAGGGGTTATTCATGTCTAGTTTATTTCATATTTTTAAGAATAGGCAATTTCAAAGTATAGCAATTTCTCATTTCAATACAATCCTTGGTACTTCTTTACTTGTTCCTGTATTACCTGTTTTTTTACACAATAGCGGATTAAGTGAGACGCAAATCGGGATTATTATGGGTGCTACGGCAATGAGTGCTCTTATTATAAGGCCGTGGATCGGCTTTCAGGTGGATACTAGAGGAAGTCGACCGGTGATTTTGCTTGGACAATTCGTACTTATTTTATCAACGATTGGATATTGGTGGGCGAACAGTTTTTTAGGATTTTTTGTGTTGCGATTTCTTTACGGTATTGGACAGGCATTTTATGGTACAGGCGCAGTCACTTTTGCCAGCAGTATCGGATCTGGAGAAAGTAATTCCAACTCGATTGCCATGTATACGTTAACTACCATGTGTGGTCTTGGTCTTAGTATGAGCATGGCTCAAGTAGCTTTTGATAATGTTGGTTTCAATGTTCTTGTTGGCATTAGTGTTATTTTAATTGGAATTGCTTTTAATGTGATGAAGTGGCGTACTCAGCCAATTCAGTTATCTGTGAGAAATGTTGATCGAGTACCATTTATGGATGTACTAAAATCGAATGTTGTTTTTGCATCGACTCTTTCTCAATTTGCAACAAGTTTTGCTTTTAGTGCAGCCCTAACCTTCATTCCACTTGCTGCGATTGATAAAGGGGTTAATTTCTACTCTCTTTTCTTTATTGCTTTTGCCATTTCAGTGGTCTTTTCCCGAGTTTTTGTGCAAAAAATTAGTCATATTTTAGGACTAGTAAAAGCAACAATATACGCGAGCATCACGATGCTGCTGGGGATTGTACTGCTAATGATTACAATTTCACCTATGATACTGGTGCTTTCAGGTTTTTTATTTGGACTGGGATTTGGTGTGGTTTATCCTACCTTAGTTTTACTTTTAGTAGAGCGAATTCAGCAAACCAATCGAGGAACCGCTCTAGGAATTATGATTGCAGCCGGTGATATTGGAACGGCTCTTTCTGCTGCTATATTAGGCGGTGTAGCTGAACATCTGGGATATTTCGTCTTATTTTCAACGACAGCATTACTAGTGGCGATATGTACCTATTCTTTTTATTCCATATTGGTTAAAAGTGATGCTAAAAGTAGTGATAATTGATGATAATGTAGTATCGAATGAATCCTTAATTAAAAATACATAAAGCTTTCATACTACGGGAAAATTAGAATAAGTGCGAGGAGGTGTAATGTGATGAATTTATTAAAATTTGGTGCGAAGATGTTTAGTAAGAACTCTTTTTGGTTATTGTTAGCTGGTGGTGCTGCTTTGGCGTTATTGTCAGATCGCCGTCATCTACGGTCTAGTGCAGTAAAGGTGACGAAAAAGGCTTTAATTGCCAAGGACGAAGTGAGAAATGCAGCAGCAAAAGTGAGTGCTAAAGCTTCTGATTTCATAGAAGAAGCACGTCAAAAGAGAGGTACTTCTTCTTGTCGCGGCGGCGCGACAAGAGAAAAAGGGCATCGGATAGCCGTTGCTACGACAGCCAAGATATTGACATTCAAAGAGGCGGCACAAGCGGAATTTAAAAGTATTGTAGATGAGGCGAAAAGACGTCGTGCCATTCGCTAAAAGTGGATATTATATGTTTTAGAGCGCATAATAACGCAGCTGCAGAAGTACAGAAAAGGCTGAGAGAATTTTATTGAATTACTCTCAGCTTTTTCTGTTTCTGCGCTTTTTTATTGTGTTTTTATACTACTAGCGGTTGAAAATGCTTTCTTATCGAACAATGAGCAATTTGAATTCATAACGATTGCCAGCGTACCGATATTCAGCAGTAATCCTGCAGTTATTGGCGTAATGAAGGAAGTGGCAGCTAGCGCCACACCGGCTATATTGAAGGCCGCAGCAAAGGATATGTTTTGGCGGATAACCTTATTCATATACCTGCTAAGATAGATGGCTTCAGCTACTTTTCGAGGATCATCATTAGCAATGACGATATCAGCAGTGTCAATTGCCTGCGCTGTTCCTTTTCTGCCCATCGCTATGGCAACATCGCTGGCAGCAAAAGCGCGAGAGTCATTTGTCCCGTCTCCGATCATAACAATCTTCTTTCCTAGGGATTGCAAATCGTTAATTGTTTTTACTATATCGTCAGGGGGCATAGCATGCCGGTTAGCACTACGATCACCCTTTATCACACGAACATCCTTGATACCTAAAGAATGCAGCTGGTCTATTCCTGTATAGCATTCATGTTCAAATAACACGGTATCAGCATCTCCTAGGTGTTCTAAAGCTCCAATCTGCTTTATATAAATTCCTCTCTCGGCTGCTTGTCTGACAGCAGAATGTCTTGCTGCTTCTTTGGATAAGGAAATCGCAGCGGGGCACCCGGCAAGTAATATCGCGAGGCTTCGCATAAAGTTCCTAGTAAGAAGAAAGCTAATTCCTGAAACAGCGAAGGAATACCATATCATTCTTTCAGTCAATAAAGAGGATAAAGATTCTTTTTCTTTGTAATGCAGCAGTTTTTTTGCTGCAATCTGGTTACAATCAGAAAGCAGCTCATTTTCATGTACGGAGGTGGTGTTTTCTGCTTCTTTCTCTTTTTTTAGTGCTTGCAATTGCTTTCTCATTAGAAGATTCGAGATGCTTTTATGGGAATTTTCCTGCGCTGTTGTGCCAAGTAAGTAGGTTAATTGGACTAGCCAGAGCACAGACAACCCTGTAATGCTTTCTCGTATGGTAAGCAGTAGTAAGGTAGGCAGAAACAAAAGAAATTCATAGTTCATATTGTGTTTCTTTGCGGCAGTTTCAAAATGATTACGTAAGAGGGGGTAGCCGGCCATTAAAGTTGCAAGAGCAGCAAACGTGAAAATTTGTGGGGAAGAAGACCTTAGCGATTTCCCTGAAAAAAAGCGTTTGGCGATTAGTCCAACTAGAATAATACCGGTTGTTACGGCATAGGTCCCTGGTGATTTGATAAGCTCCGGGGAAAGATTACAACCCATTTTTACGCTCTTATGGATAGCAGACTTTTCGATTGAATAGCGCTGTTCTATTACTGAAATCAATGACTGAATTTCGGCGAGGCAAATATAAGTTGGATGAAAATGAATGAGAGCTCGGCCTGTTAGTGGATTTGCTGTCACGGAATAAATAAATTTTTCTTTTACTAATTTTGTTGTTATATAGTGAGCAAAAGCCGGATTTTGCAAAAGTGATTTGATGGATATTCGTAATCGTCCTGACAATAAATTGTATTGGTTCGTTGTAAGATTAGCTGCTGTCAATGAAAAGTATCCTCCTTTGTGCTTACAATACTCTTTGGAAAACAACCAGGTATAGCCATTAATAGAAAAAGGAAGCTGAGACGCAGACCTCGAGATACGATCTACAGTAATGAAAGCAACAACAGCAAGGAATGATTCCCTGCTGCTAATGTAAATCTGCACTGCTGGCTAAAAAAGCTTTAAACGCGCCCAGGAGATACCAGCAAGCAGATTGTCTTTTGATTCTTTACTTCTTTTTTTAATATAACCAAAAAACTGTCCCAAGAATTCTTCCCAAATGCGAATTACCTCTCCCTTTATTTCTGGTGAGTGATGTCTAAGTTCAATACTCATATCAATTGCTTCATGCAGTTCACGATTTGCATTTGTAATCTTCTGGCGTAACATTTCAATTGTAATAGCCACTTGTTCCTCCTGATATATCGATTAGCTAGGATCGGTCTTAGTAGTATCGAATGTTTCTTCACTAGCGTCTTCTAGATTATCATCAACTTCATCAAGTGAGTCTTTAAAACGTTCAAATTGAGCTTCGCTTACCAAATCTTCAATGTCTTCCCGTACACCGCTGAAAACTCCCTGTGCCTGTTCTGTTAATCCGATTACACCCTGTACCGCTTTTACAGCTAAGGGGCGAAGTTTTTCTCTAACACTTGGCATCAAAGCGGCTGCGACGACAATGGCTCCTATCCAAAAGGTTACATTATGTCCAGTACGCATTTTAACTTCATGATTAAAGCAGCGTTTTCTTCTAGTTAAGCCATTCATTCCCGGGCCTGTTTCTACTAAATCTGTTAGTTCTGCTAATTCCAGCAGTTCCTTACGTTCTTTGCGGATCATCTGCAGTAATGCTTTACGTGCATAGGGATCGGTAACTGTGTTTAATTTCTGTTCATATATACGTATGGCGGCTAATTTGGCTTCAAAAACCTGTTCAAGCCCTAAGGTCGTGTCCTCACAGCAAGTTTCCATAGCCCGCGCACGCAGGAGCTGCCCTCTGCTTTGTTTTACTTTAGATTTTAGCTCATATTCATTATAGGATCCTGTTTCGATATCGGACATTATAACCCTACCTTTCTAAATTTATACGATGTAATCATTAGTATTGTTCCCATGTTTATCCATGTTGTATACGTCTTTTTGATGAGATTTTTTGTAAGATCATATTGACGGTGCATAATTTTCTATAGTATAATCAATAATAGTGATAATGATAATTGCTATCATCAGGAGGCGGATTATGCCTATGTCAATATATATAAAACCAATTGAAGCATTGCAGCTTGAATGTATAAATGATATACGAGGGGAATTCTGTCAAATACGTTCCCAAATTTCTTCTTTAGAAATTCATACGTTAGCGGATTCTTTGTTTTGCCAAAGCTCTCTTGCGTGGCCTGCAATTTTACTGGAACTGCAAAAAGGAAGAATTTTAGATCGCCTTCTGAATAAGCTGAATGAAAAAGTGAAGGCTCATGGTTTTTCTTATGAGAGAAATTTAGCATTAAGAGGACCTTTTCCTGCTCTTTCTCTGAAATCCTTGCTGCCTGTAGTTCAAGAACATCGCTCTACATTGCGTGCTACTCGCTGTGTTGAATTCTTGGGCAATAAAGCGTGCAGCTATTCTTTGAAATCGGTCACAAAAGGTATATTTCCTTTTCAGGTGGATGTAGCAACATTGGCCATGGAGACATTAGGTTGTTCCAGCAAACAGCAAATGAAACAAGCAATGCTTGATCTTTCTGAACGTATCAAAGGACGTATTCTCAACTTTCTCTATGATTGGGAGAAATTAATCATTAAGCAAATTAGTGAACAGCTGATAACCATTAAGCAAAATTCCTACTTGTTGCTTACGGAAGCAGCTGTATAATAAAAAGTTGTATTCCATATAATACTTTCTAGTGGGTGCTAAACCTGCTAGACACTCTTAAATCCCAGTGTCTGGGATTTTTTTGCGTTTATTTTTAGAAGGTATAAGATCGTAGAGAATGCAAAGAGGATAGTAAAGCAATGAAAATACCAAGTGCGAGTGGCTTAGTTGGAAGTTCGATATCAAAGGGGGAAACGTTGTTTGGCTGCAGCATGTCTAAAAATTGTTCACAAAATACCTGGGCGGATTCGTATCTATTATCCTAGAATAAAACAGAATCCTAAGTTTGCTATACAGCTTGAAGTACTTTTAAGGAAGCAAAAAGGGATTCAGGAATGCAGCGCAAATCCTAAGTCGGGTAAGATATTGATCCAATATAATAGGGCTATAATTGCTGAAGACATAGTATGGTCCTTCTTGCAGCAGCACACAAAACAGACCTCTGGGCACCAGAGTTTCAAACGGCAGAAGGTAAAGCCTTTTGAAGTAGAGGATGTGCCTATTCCAACTCAAATTGCTTTAGTGGCTATTGGCGGTTTAACACTGCTTTATCATCTGTTTCGTTATCTGTTTCGCCTAGGGCCTCTTTCTGCCAATTTTTTGAGTCTAACTAGTTTGGCAACACTAATTACCTCTTTTCCCATATTGCGCAGTGGTATCGAAAATCTATTTTTACGCCGAATTTTAAATAATGAGATTTTGATAGGAACGGCTATTATTCTCTCTGTATTGCTAAAGGAAGGTGCTACGGGCTTAGTAGTTGTGTGGCTGGTGAATCTTAGTACATTAATCGAAACTCTTACCTTGGATCGATCACGCCGTACCATTCGGAGTATGCTGGAAGGCAGTCAAAAAGATGCCTGGATTGTTGTGAATGGTCAAGAAGTCATCATCCCTATTTCGCAGCTAAAGCAAGAAGATCTTGTATCCATAAAACTTGGCAGTAAAATTCCCGTTGACGGAACTGTTATGAATGGCGAAGCGATAGTCAATCAAGCGGCGTTGACTGGAGAGCCTCTGCCTGTGCATAAGCAAGTTGGTGATAAGGTATTAGCAGGTTCCACAATTGAACAGGGGACCCTATATGTTAAAGCTGAGCAAGTGGGGGATCAAACATCCGTTGCCCGTGTGATACATCTTGTAGAGCAAGCGACTCATTCAAAAGCTCCCATACAAAAGATGGCAGATGCCTATTCGGCACGTCTCATTCCAAGCTCTTTTCTTTTGGCTTTACTGATGTTTCTGCTAACAGGAGATATTAGAAGAACCATGACGATTTTGATTGTTGCCTGCCCTTGTGCAGCTGGATTGGCAACGCCTACAGCTCTTAGCGCAGCGATTGGGAATGCTGCCAGCCGGGGAATTTTAGTAAAGGGTGGTCGATATCTAGAAGAGGCAGGTAAAATAAATTATTTACTATTTGATAAAACGGGTACGCTGACAAAAGGAAAACCAACTGTTGCGAATGTCATCCCGATTCATAAAGGTTATGATTGCAAATCTATTTTAGCCATAGCTGCTGGGGCAGAAGCGAATGCAAATCATCCACTGGCGAGTGCAATAAAGGAAGCTGCAAAAGAACAAGGGATTCAATTATCCTGTATTCCTGACAGTGAAATGACAATTGGCCGTGGTGTGAAGGCCACGATTGATGGAATGATTGTTCACGTTGGCAATTCTTCATATTTAAGCCAGGTGGGTATAAAGATTCCTTCATGCAATCCTTTTACAATGCAGAACAAGAATGAAAGTGCAACGTTAGTATACATAGCTGGTAACATGGCGCTTATTGGAGTGATTGTAATCGTAGATTCCCTTCGTGCAAATGCAGAGAAAGCAATCCGCAGTATTAGAGAAGAAGGGCTTACGAATATTGGAATTATGTCAGGAGATGCAGATACAGGGGTAAAAGAGATTTCCAATCTTTTAAGAGTGGAAAAATTCTGGGCCAATATGCTCCCGCAGGATAAGTTTAATATCATAAAATCCTTTCAGGAAGAAGGCTATGTAGTCGGGATGGTCGGGGATGGAATTAATGATTCCCCATCTTTAGCTCTTGCCAATGTTGGCATTGCGATGGGGATCGGCGGGGCAGACGCAGCAATTGAGACCGCTGGTATTGTTTTGCGAGAAGATAATCCAGAGAAAATTGTGGAAATCATTCGTCTTGGTAAGAAGTCCTTACAAATCATCAGGCAGAACTTTCTTTTTGCTATTGGGGCGAATATCATAGGATTAGGGCTGGGTTCCGCGAAATTAATTTCACCATTAATAGCAGCTGTTTTGCACAATGCTAGTACCCTGGCAGTTGTAATGAACTCTACACGACTTCTGTCTTACTCTCCCCAGCAACCTAGCGAGGAGGCTGTCCCTTGTTCCAGCGATCAGAAAAGGTATGAACTGCTCTATAAGAAAGAATTATAAAATAAAAAAAGATTTTACAATAGTAACTCCTGTACGGCTCAGACCATGCAGGAGTTTATCATTCTAATCGGAAATAGTACATTAAGGTACGAATTAAGATGAAAAGGATCATGATAGCAATGATAATTGTAAGTGCTTGTTTAGCAGGTGTCGAATGTAGATATAATGGCTCGGCATGCTCAGTTCCGCAAATTGTAGATATGGTAATACAAGGTAAGGCTATACCAATCTGTCCAGAAATACTTGCCGGATTGCCAACTCCTCGTCCTCCCGTAGAGCAAATTAAAGGAAAGATCATCTCTTTAAATGGTGATGACCAGACAGACCCATATACGGCGGGTGCTCAAATGGGTTTAGAAATCGCAGTAGTTAGCAAGTGCAAAAAAGCGGTATTGAAATCCAAGTCGCCAACTTGCGGCTCAGGGCGGATCTATGATGGTACATTTTCGGGTACTATAGTCTCCGGTGATGGCATCTTTGCTAAAATGCTTAAAGAAAAAGGCATAGAAGTATGTACAGAAGAAATATACAGCTAGTCGGGAAAAGTAGCGCAGAATTCATCTCTGCATGTTTTGAACAATTGGAAATGGTGCTCCTCATCGAGAATTATGCGTTCCAGTAATTCTTGAATAAAAGGATCATCAATGAGATGCTGGTGCCTTCTGTAATTTTGGATTGCATCCATTTCGTGCTTCATATTTGCCGATAGTTTATCATAAACAGTATCGCCGTAGTAGACAAAATCAGCATTCCAAAATCGCATAAATCCATGATCATTGCTATGCATAACTGGATAGTTACCAAGTAAGCAAATGATTTTACCCAATAAGGTTAAATGATGCATCTCAACGATGGCGATTTGGTGTGCAAGCGTTGCGATCTTGGTATGGCATTCTTCCATTGTAAGGTAATGATATATGTATTGGTGAATTGCTGTTAATTCTCCAGAAATACCAGCATAGTCTTCTAATAAGATTGATGCATAGTAAGGGCTTTTACCCGTAACTCTGGGAGTTGGATAAGGGTCAGGCAAGGAATAAAGTTGTTTTGGGTGTTGTTCATGATTCCTTTGATTTTTCACAGCCAATCACTCCCTGCATAGTAGTAGATGACTCATTTTATGCAAAAATAGATGGGAGTAGTCCTTTTAACGGTGCTTTCTTATAAAAACTCCTGCAAAGTTGTTTGCTTTGCAGGAGTTTTGCTTCGTATTGTAAAATAGTATAAATTGGAAAAAAAGCAGCAATATGGCAAGATATTCGTTTAAAAAACTTTTTTGAGGTGAGGATATGACTACATTAAATTGGGGAATTTTAGGTCCTGGAGCAATTGCTTTAGAGTTTGCAAAAGCAATCAAAGAAGTGAATGGCAGTATCTGCGCAGTAGGTGCAAGAAATCTTGAAAAAGCAAAGGCCTTTGCAAGTATGTATCATATTGAAAAGGTCTATGGCAATTACGAAGAAATGCTGAGTGATCCTGGAATTGATGTAGTTTACATTGCAACGCCTCATAGTAGCCATTATGACTTTATAATGAAGAGCCTTATTAATAATAAGCATGTATTTTGTGAAAAGTCTATTACAGTGAATAGCAAACAATTAAGAGAGATTGTTGCTGCTGCAGAGCAAAAGAATTTGGTGGTTGCAGAAGCTATGACTGTATATCATATGCCATTATTTAAGAAGCTGCGTCATATTGTTGACTCAGGTAAAATTGGTACACTTAAGATGATTCAGGTATCTTTTGGAAGTTGCAAAAAATACGATGTTGCCAATCGATTTTTTAGCAAAGAATTGGCAGGGGGCGCACTACTTGATATTGGGACGTATGCCTTGTCTTTTGCTAGATACTTCCTTTCCAGTCAGCCTTACGAAGTATTGACTACTGCGAAAAAGTTTGAAACAGGTGTAGATGAGCAGTCAGGTATTCTGCTTAAAAATTCCAGGACGAAATGGCGGTAATTTCTCTAACGATGAGAGCAAAGATGCCAAAGCGCGGTGTTATAGCAGGAGAACTAGGATTTATTATAGTTGATAATTTTCCAAGGGCATCGGAGGCTACAATACATTATCTAGATGGAAAAGTGGAAGTGATAGAAGCTGGTGAAGCAGAGAAAGCATTCGTATATGAAGTAGAGGATATGAATCAATGCATTTTGAACAAAGTGAAAATGGATACCGTAGAATTATCAATGGATGTCATGGAAATTATGGATGAAGTTCGAGCTCGATGGGGAATACGCTATCCCTTTGAATAAAGAGAAAGTATTCTCTATTCTATTTCCACTAAGGAACTAATGCTTCTAGTTTGGAAAGTAATTTAACTAATATAGCCAAATCGGTTTCTCCCAAGTAGTCTTTAACAGAGGCTTGAGCTTTATCCCAGAGCTGGGATGCATTGTTTACGGTGGCTGTTCCTTTTGAGGTCATCATCACTTGTCTTGTTCGGGGGTCTTGACCAGGAGTGATCGTTATCAAACCATGATCGACTAATGACTTCATGTTTCGATTTAGTGTTGTTCGATCAATACGCATAATGTTAGCCAATTCGCTGATCGTAATCGGCTCGACTTGCTTAAGATGCTTTAATAAGGATAATTGACTAATGGTAAGTCCGCTAGGTTGTAGAATCTTATCATAAAAATGGGTAACCGCTCTAGAGGCACGCCTAATATTCAAGCAGTTGCAAGGGCTGGGTGTTTTAAAATGTTTATGATTATTTTCCATTAAATGGTCACCTTTCTTGATGAAATATTGAATGGTTATCCGTGTGTATATGCACGTATGATGATTTTATTGTAATGGGAATGAAGAAGTATGTCAACAAGTAATAAAATGATAAAAAAGATAGAATAAATTTACTCTTGACGAGTGAAAATAATTAGTATATATTGGAAAGCAGCTGATCAAAAAAATTGAAGGCAAAAAGTTCTAACAGAACTTTTTGCCTATTTATTTTATATGCGCTAATGAATGAAGTCTGCAAAGAGGTTGCTTCACTCTGTTCGCAGAAACCAAAGAACAGCAAAAAAAATGGAAAACTATACCTTTCGGTAGAGGTAATCATTCTCAAAATGATTTATGCTAATATTAGGAAGAAATGGAAAGATACAAATCAAATCTAAAGGAATTAGGTGAGCAGATGAATATTCATGAATTACATCAAATTAAAAATGTAGCACTCCTTGTTGGAGTTATATATCTTTTAAAGTTCTTAGGAATTGTAGAAGCATAAAAAAGGATAAAAAAAGATAAAAAAAGTGCTACATCAAGAGCTGCTTCACTTAAGAGTAGCTTTTGGTGTAGCACTTTATCATTCTATCATAGTATATTTTTTTATCGTCATGCGTATAAAGATAGTAGAGTTAGTCAAATTTTGCCTGCAGTAAGTTTACTTTACTATAAAGGAGCTACTGATGAAAATACGCAGAGGAATGTTATTTGGGGCTTTCTTTTTTTTTACAGTATTGTTAGCTGGAAAGGTAGAAGACCACTTAATTGATATATCTGATGTGATCTGGAAAGTACCTACTTCTCGCAAGGTCGTCGCATTAACATTTGATGATGGGCCTGTTAAGACCACTACTCCAGAAATTTTAAATATATTGAAAGAAAAAAATATAAAAGCGACTTTCTTTGTAGTGGGAGAACAAGTGAAGCGGTATCCTAATCTTATATCCCAAGAGATCGCAGAAGGTCATGAAGTCGGTAACCATACCTACAGTCATCCCACGCTGACGAGCTTACAAGAAGGGATGGTTGAAGAGGAATTAAAAAAGGCAGAAAAAGAAATTTTAGAAGTGGCACCGAAACCGACACTTTTTCGACCTCCAGGGGGAATTAGCAATAAGAAAATTATCAAGATTGCAAGAGAGAGTGAATACAGCACTATTCTTTGGTCAATTGATCCGATTGATTGGCGCTCTCCTTCTCCTCCAGTAGGGGAAATCGTGGATTTCGTGGTTAAAGAGGTTAAGCCTGGAAGCATTATTCTTCTTCATGATGGAAAATATCCATCTACGACGCCGGAAGCTCTTTGGTTTATTATCGAAAGTCTGGAGTCTCGCGGCTATGAGTTTGTAACAGTTACAGAATTACTTCAATATTATGAAGCAAAATAATCAGCAAGTTTTCGCTAAACATGATTTCAATTATTCCTTTTCTCCCTTATAATAGAAATAAAAAATACCTGCAAGTAACTTTAGAGGAGGAATATATAATATGCGTACTGCAATAAGGATCTTTATTGTAATGATATGTATTCTTTCTGGAATTTTTTCAACAGCCTTAGCGAAACAGACTGAGTGGCAAGAGAATGCTTATGACTTTTCAAAAGTAAAAACAATTCTAATTATGAATACGGAATTTTTTAATGATGGATTTGATAGCAGCGGCAAAAATCAATTTCATAACTATCCTGATGCGCAAGAAAAGATTGGGAAGATGCTGGCAAGTAGATGGGAAAAGGTAACTGGATTTCATTATGTTACTTTGCCCTATATTATAGAAAAAGTAAAGGCTGATCCTAATACCCCAATCGATACTGCAATCGGTTCTGATCTGTCGGAAGATTTGATGAAAGCAATACCCAAGTATGCCGATCTCGTACTATTTACGGAGATTCATGATTTTGGCTGGTTCTATGAACATTATGATTCCTATTATTCTACGGAAACTGTTATTGATAGAGTGCGATATGGAGGAGTAACAGCAGATGGAAAGGCATACTCCGGCTGGATGGAAGTGCCAAGATCCGTTGTTGTACACTATGATGCTGGTTATCGGATTTACGATAGTGCCGATCTGCGATTTCGAATTGTTGATTCTCGCACTTGGAAAGATGTATGGAAGTATTCTGATAGAAGGGACCGTGCATCCAGTGCTTTTGGAAAAGAATATGATCATTCTGGCCCAGAATCAGTAATGAAGCGTATTTTAAACGTAGCGTTTGATAAGCTGCCTTTTAAAAAATAAAGCATGACGATATGGAGGCTAGTATGCTAAAAGAATTTACGATTCATACTCCGCATGAAGGGTTTATCGATATTACGAGTCAGGTGGCAGATTTAGTGAAACAATATCAAGGCGAGAAGAGTTTGTGTCAAGTCTTTGTCTCTCACACGACAGCAGGAGTAACAATTAATGAGAATGCTGACCCCGATGTGATAAAGGATATGCTGCTTGCACTCAATCATATGGTACCCGAGCTAGATTATCAACATAGTGAAGGGAATTCTCGTGCTCATGTGAAGGCGTCTATGATTGGGGCATCCGTCACCATTCCCATACTGAATGGAAGTCTCCATTTAGGCACTTGGCAGGGGATTTATTTTTGTGAATTTGATGGTACTAGAAGGCGAAAGGTTTGTGTAACGATCTTGTAAGATCATGCAATCCTATAAATAAAGGAGATTATTTATGCTAATTTCTAAAACACCGCCTCCTCCTTACTATGCTGTAATTTTTACATCACAAAGAACAGAAGGAGATAACGGATATCGTGAAACTGCAGATAAGATGGTATGTCTTGCTGAAAAACAGGCAGGATTTTTAGGTGCTGAAAGTGTAAGAGAAGCAAATGGATTGGGGATTACTATTTCTTATTGGGATTCATTGGAATCCATAAAAGAGTTTAAAGAACTTGCTGCTCATAAAGAAGCACAAAAAAATGCCAGAGACACATGGTACAGTACCTTTGGGCTGAGAGTTTGTAAGGTTGAAAAAGAAATAATAATGTAATATATATTAAAAATAAAAGAACGCCTGCCGGAATTCTGCATACGAGAATTCCGGCAGGCGTTCTTTTATTGATTTCTTAGGCGCATTCAGAGGCTGAAATAACCTTTGAATCAAATAGGTACGTTAATAAGAAGGTTCCGACACAAGCAATCCATTCCAGATAAATTACATGAGGGAAGATGCGAACGGAAGGAATGGTCTGCCAGAGGATTAGAACTGCTAAGCTTGCCATAATCGTATAAAATGCAGCGTTTCTGCGGCAAAGAGAAGGGGCGAATAAAGTAAACAGAACAATCACACTAAAGGAAGCTGTTAAGCTAAGGCCAATCATAAGAGTCGTGATAATACCGCTAATCGTCATTGCGAGAATCAGGGTTAAGAGCCCTAAAATGAGTACGGATGCCTTGGTGACAACTAGAAACGTTTTATCGCTCACATTAGGATTTACAAACTTTTTATAAATGTCCTGGGAAAACAAAGTTGCTGAGCTGAGCAGCAGGCTACAAGCTGTGGATACGTCAGCAGCCCATAAAGCTGCTAATGTAATCCCTGCTAATACCGGGTTCAATGACATAATGGTCATTGGAAGGGCCATAGCAGGACTCACATCAGGAAACATGGTTTTTGCTATTATGCCCAGTAGCGCACTGACAAAACCGATTGGAAGCATCATCAAGCCGCCAATCACAAATCCACGGCGAGCTGTTTGAACGTCTTTTGCTCCCAACGAAATTTGAATGATACTTTGCAAAGACAAGTTGACAGTTACTAATACGAGTATCCAAGTAATAATACCGGTGATGCCTACACCGTCAAAAAAGCTGAGATATGGTACAGTGGCAGGCAGTTGAGTTTCAATGTTTTTAAGACCGCCTGCATGTGTTACGCTGACAATGGTAGCTAAGATAATACCAATATATTTTAATGATACGTTTAAAAGATTGGAAAGACTGGCTGACCACATACCGCCAGTCATCGTAACACTAATAAATACGACGGCACTTGTAAGCATGCCGGTAGTGAGTGTGAAGATTTCAGGCATTAAAGCACAAAGGATACTTCCGCCAGCCAGATATTGAAGTGACATAACAACAAGTTGAATGAGAATTTGACAGGAAATACCTGCGATCATCCCTTTTTTATCATAAAATCTGCCTAGAAGTTCAGGTATTGTGGTGATATTCAGCTGACGATATTTTTGGGCAACCAACATTCCCATTGTGATGGCTCCGAGCCCCCAAGCCGTTGTATACCAGCCTGCAGAGAGACCGACTTTATAGGCTTGTTCCGCCACACCAATGGTTGATGCTCCGCCAACAGCAAGACCTACAATGGATACAGTAATCAACGGAGTGGTAAGCTGTCTGCCTGCCAGGATGTAATTGCTGGCATTGCCAGCTGACCTTCTTCTAGCAAAAAAACTAATAATAAAGAGCAGCAGAATGTATATACATACAATTAGAAATGGAATATTCATGGGTAAACCTCCTTAAGGTATAGAGTATTTTTCATCTTTTTTCTTTTATGCCGGCTATAAAAGAAAAAACGCCCCTCTAAAAAGAGGGACGATAGTGACCGTGGTACCACCCAAATTTGATCACAGACAAAATAAAAAGCGATACCGTATAAGGGACGAATCACCGCGGTACCACCCTAGTTTGATCATCAGATCAGCTCTATGCCTGTAACGTAGACAATACGGCAAGACCTACTATGTTTTCAGCCTGCAGTTCGGGAAGGAACTTCATTGTGTATTTTCAACTAGTTTACACCAGCCACTAGCTCTCTGTATGAAAAAGGCACAATTACTTTTTTCCGTCATCACCAATATCACATATGGTATTGGTACGATTATAATGGATTTTACATACGTTTGTCAATACCCGATGCACTGATGTTTTCATATTTCTTATTTTTTCAGCATTATTCGTAATTTTTATAAATGTAAACTCCTGTAAGGTCTCAAAAATGATATGTCCCTTGTTAAGCAGACTGAAAAAAAGTTTACTAGTTTTACCGCTAAATCCGAATTCGAGTTAAAGTAAATAATATGAGAAACTCCTGCAAAATATATCTTAATTTTGCAGGAGTTTTACTATTAAATGGGAAATATATCCAAAAGAAAGGGATGGTAAAAAATTACAATGGTTATCAACTTGGAGGAGATCATATGAAAAATGCAGTAAAAGTTATGGAATGGGATTGGGTACAAGTGTTTGAGAAAGAAAAAAAGAATATACGGATGATCCTTGGTTCTCATGCAGTTGCTATTGAACATGTAGGGAGCACAGCTATTCCCCAGAAGGAAGGAAAATCGGTAATATCCATCATGATTGGTGTTGTGCCATTTAGGGGATTTGGCTTTTATCAATCGATGTTTAGTTTAAAAGACTATAGCTATATACAAATCGATATGAATGATCGATATCTATTTAAAAAATATGAAAATGATGTTTGGACACATAACTTACATATTGTTCCTTTCGATGAAGAATTTTATATGCGTGATGGGTTTTTGCTGCGGGATTATTTACGTGATCATCCTGAGGTCGCTTTTGAATATAGCAAAGTTGAAAGGTATATAAATATGAGAAATGGCGGCAGCATTGCAAAATTTACTCGTTCTAAAATTGGATTTATAAAAAAGATAATTCATGCTGCCAGAAGAGAAAAAGGATTATCTTTGCAGCATATTTGAGTTAGAAACTGAATTCCGATTTTAAAAATTTGTTTATATCATGGTATATAAAATGATACTATAGTACATAAAAGTTCGTACTTGCTATTTATTGCAATAGTATATACTATATATGATATCAAATGCATTTTATGAATAGTAGTAAAGTGAGGTATAGATAGATGAGTCATTTATCCGATGAAATAGTTATAAGAGGAAGGAAAATAAAGAACAGAATTGTTATGCCTCCGATGATGTGTTTTTCTTTTAAAGGAGACAATGGAGGAATGTATGGTGAGCAATATGTTGAACACTACGCAAAAAGAGCAAAAGGCGGCACCGGTTTGATCATTGTACAAGCAACCCCTGTTGCAGGTGCAGCTAAGCAGAGTGGAGTTTGGAGTGACGAACAAATGAACCCTCTGAAGAAAATTGCTAAGAGATGCCATGATTATGGTTCTATCGTAATGATGCAGCTTTCTTGTGGCGATGTAGACATTAATGAGTTATCAGTAGAACAGATTCGCCAGATGCAGAGTGACTGTATTGCAGCTGCTGCAAGAGCAGTACAAGCAGGATTTGATGGTCTTGAATATCATTTTGCCCACGGTTACACGTTATGCAGATTTTTAGATCCAACTTTCAATAAAAGAAATGATAATTATGGTGGAAGCTTAGAAAATCGAGTGCGCTTTCTAACAGAGATCATATCGCAAATTCGTGACGCGGTTGGTGAAGATTCCATTGTTAGCGTTCGCATGGGAGGCAATATTCCGGATTTAGCAGGGGCAATTGATATTGCTAAGGTTTTTGAAGAACTAGGAATTGATCTCCTTCATGTTTCTTTTGGCATGAAAGAGCCCGAAAATGATATTCCTGCTGATTTTAAATGCAGTACAATTGTATTTAACGGCAGCGAGATTAAAAGGCATGTAACAATTCCAGTTATTGCTGTGTCAGAAATTTTTACTGCGGAGCAGGCAAGTTTCTTGTTAGAAAATGACTATGTAGATTTCGCGGCAGTGGGGAGAGGGATCTATGCTGATGAAAACTGGGCAAACAAGGTTCTTGCAAAGGAGCCTATCCAGCAGTGCCACAACTGTGGAGGCTCGTCTAGGAAATGCTTATGGTTTACTGACCACACAAAATGTCCTGCAAAGAAAATTAGCTGATTGATGTAGATATTCAAAGATAGAGGTATAAGTATGCAAAAAATTCTTGTTCTTAATGGCAGTCCTCGTAAGCAAGGTTCTACAGCTGCAATGGTAGAAGAAATCAGTAAGGGGGCAAGTGAGCAAGGGGCTGAGATTCGATCTTATTACCTTAATGGTATGAATATAAAAGGCTGTCAGAGTTGTTACGCCTGTAAAGGAGAAAGCCACCGCTGTATCCTGCAGGATGATATGCAGGAGTTATATGATGAAATTGATGCTGCCAGCGGCGTTGTTTTTGCTACTCCCGTATATATGTGGCAGATGACGGCACAATTAAAACAGGCGGTTGATCGTTTGTATCCTTTCTTAAAACCTGATTATTCCAGTTACTTAGCTCCTAGCAAGAAAGTCTTGCTGGCAGTCACACAGGGCAGACCTGACACGTCTATGTTTCATAACTATTTTGAACATATGGGGAAGAATCTTTCCTTTCTCGGTTTTGGTAATTACAAAATCCTCATCGCTGGAGGGACACGCAAGTCGGAGGACTTTTATAAACAAGCGGAGGTCGTGGCTGAGGCTAGACGAATGGGAGCCTGGCTTGTTGAATAGAAGAAACAAGGAATTAAATAAAGTCAGTTAAATTTTGATGGCACCAGGCGAAATCTACCTGGTGTCATTTTATGATAAAGTGTTCACCGATCATAAAAATAACGTACTTAACTTATTAAAAAATATTGCCTGGTATTAATACCAGGTGCTATAATGGAACGTAGAAACTGTTACTATTAAGAGCGATCTAAATGCTTTAAATAAGAGGAGGGGCTTATGTATGAATAAAAAATGCGTTGGCATTATTGGACTAGGATCGTATGTGCCTCAGAAGATCATGACGAATAAGGATCTGGAACAAATAATGGACACTTCTGATCAATGGATTGTTGAACGTACAGGGATTCATGAACGGCGCGTTGCAGCAGCGAATGAATCTACGTCAGATTTAGCTACTAAAGCAGCCCGCAAGGCATTAGAAGATGCGAAGCTTTCAGCAGCAGAAATAGACTTAATTATTGTAGCAACAGCGTCACCGGATATGACATTTCCCGCAACAGCATGTGTAGTGCAGGATAATATAAAAGCGATAAATGCTGCCGCTTTTGATATTTCTGCGGTTTGTTCCGGATTTCTATATGCCCTTATAACGGGCAGCCAATTTATAAAAACAGGTATGTATCGTAAAGTGTTAGTAATTGGCGCAGAAACCCTTTCACGATTTACAGATTGGAGCGATCGTAATACAGGAATGCTATTTGGTGATGGAGCAGGAGCTGCTGTTTTAGGTGAAACACCAGAAGGCTATGGTATTTTAGGAGTGGATTTGGGAGCAGATGGCGGCGGTGCAGAACTTTTGAAAATACCGGCAGGAGGTTCACGTCACCCTGCAACAAATGAAACGATATTGCAGAAACAACATTTCATTCATATGAATGGAAACGAGGTTTTTAAATTTGCTGTCAAGGTAATGGGGGAAACCATTCTCAAGGCATTGAAGAATGCAAATCTTGCTGCAAGTGACATCACATATCTTGTGCCTCACCAAGCTAATATTCGCATTATTCACTCAGCAGCGAAAAGACTCGGTATGCCAATGGAAAAAGTAGTAGTAAACATTAATAAGTATGGAAATACTTCTGCAGCTTCAATACCAATCGCTCTTGATGAGGCTGTAAAATCAGGAGCAATTCAGTCGGGTGATATTGTTGCGTTAGCAGGATTTGGCGGAGGCTTAACCTGGGCATCCAGCATTATTAAGTGGTGCAAGTAAAAATTAGTGATGCATAGTATTTTTCTCATCACATAAATAGTAATAGACTGACAGCCATGACCAGCATCCCTAAGACCAAACCGTAAATGGACAAATGATGCTCACCATATTCTCGGGCAGTAGGTAATAATTGATCTAATGAAATAAAAACCATGATGCCACCCACCCCTGCAAAAACGATACCAAAAAGGGTATCTGTCATAAAAGGCGCTAAGATCAGATACCCAATAATGGCACCAGCAGGTTCTGCTAGTCCGGAGAGAAAAGAGTAATAGAAGGCTTTTTTATGACTGCCTGTTGCGTAGTAAAGAGGAATCGATACTGCAATTCCTTCTGGAATATTGTGAATGGCTACAGCAATAGCGATGCTTACTCCTAGGGCAGGGTCTTGCAATGAGGCAATGAGTGTTGCAAACCCTTCTGGAAAATTGTGAATGGCCACAGCTAATGCTGTAAAAATTCCCATACGAAGTAATTTTTTTTCAGCGTTGGGATACGCTGTTTTTTCCGATTCGCTAATTTCTTCAACGCTGTGCATTTCATGTGGATTTTCATGAGAAGGAATAAGCTTATCAATTGCAGCAATAAATAACATACCTCCGAAAAAGGATACTATAGTAATCCACGAGCCCATTTTCTCGCCAAGCCCTAGTATAAGAGAATCCTGCGCTTTTCTAAAGATTTCTATCATGGAGACATAAATCATTACACCTGCTGAAAATCCTAATGCGAGTGAAAGAAATTTTTTGTTCGTTCGTTTTGTTAAAAATGCTAGTGCGCTTCCAATTCCCGTGCATAATCCTGCAAATAGAGTAAGACCAAAGGCTGTCCATAGATTTTCGGATGTCATATAATATCCCCCCTTTTTTGCTCTTATTCTATTTCTCTCGTTTACTTTCCTGCGCTCAGTTGCCTTAAATGACGATACATGTAATCATATGCACAAAAATAGGACAGACCGTGCAAGAACAGAAAAGCTTGCACGGTCTATTCTATTATCTCTTCCATTCATTAATTTGTTTTTGTAAGTTTTCAATTTTGTCTTGTAGTTTCTTGACTTCCAGCTCCAATTTTTCAGTAGATTTTTTTTCTTCCTTGTCCTGCTGTTCGCTGATAGCGTCATTCACTAAGGATCTTTGGGCGGCAATGACAAACATCACTTGTGCGGTTTCAAATAAGCCATTTGCTAAAAGACTAATTTCGTCGACTGTTAAGGGCTGTGAGAGAGCAATTCCTAATAGATAAAAAAGTAAAGTTATTTCTTCTGGAGATAGGTCATAAAATAAGGAATCATCTGGTACCTCTTTATATTTCTCCAATAAATTGCACCCCATTAAATGGGAATTTAGTATCTATATAGCATATGTGTTATAAATTAAGTTAGACCAGCAGCATGAGATAAACGGCCAAATACGATCGCTTAATTTTATAACTGGAATGGCATTCGTACTGCAAGTATTAGAAAATGTGGTTTTCTGCAAAAGATGTGGTTATCATTGTTGCTGTATGATGGAGAATATGAGCGAGAAGAAGATATGCTGAATGATATAAAACGTATAATAAAAACATTTGTGAATCAGACTAACGAAGAGCCGCAGCAGTGATTTTATATAGGCAGTTACTATTTCCTCGGAAATGAATAAAGTGTTTGATTAAGGCGGCATTCGAAATAGTATGTTTTATTGGGAAGGTGAGAACGATAAATAGACTTCTTTTTGGAATATCGGGTCTTCCTATTGGTAAGGGGCAAAAATTTAACTATGCGTCAGGGATAACCTATTTGAAAGGGGTTGGTCTGGATGCCATGGAACTACTTTTTGTCAGGTCTGTTAATGTATCGGATAAGAACAAAGATGCTATATTAGAAAACAAACTCAAACATGATTTCTATTTATCGGCTCATGGGTCCTATTATATAAATTTAAATGCAAATGAGCGGCAGAAACAAGAGGAGTCAATGCAAAGAATCATAAATGCGGCAGAAGCACTAGCCAAAATCCAAGGGCGAAGCCTTATTTTCCATCCAGGATTTTATTTAAAGGATTCTAAAGAGATGACGTATGAAACGATACGACAAAATTTATCCAAACTTCCATATAAGGGAATTGATTATCGGCTAGAGACTACTGGAAAAGGGACGCAATTCGGAACACTTGAAGAATTAGTATCGTTGTGTAAAGAAGTCAGTTCTTGCAAATTATGTGTTGATTTCGCTCACATACATGCGAGAAACAATGGCATCTTAAAAAAGTATGATGATTTTGCCAAGCTGCTTCAATATATAGCAGATCAATTAGGGCGGGCTGCTTTACATGATCTTCATATTCATATGGGAGGTATTCAGTACAGTGAAAAAGGTGAGAGAAATCACCTTCCCCTAGAGGAAAGTGATTTCAACTTTACAGCTTGCCTGCAAGCACTAAAAGATTACGATGTAAAAGGCTGCGTTATATGTGAAGGGCCAAGAGTTGAATATGATGCTTTATTATTGAAAAAGACATACGAAACATTATAATGGCAAGAGTTACGATAGCCGACCAGCCTTCAAAATCGAATAATGGTATTTCGGACTTTTTTATTGCTTTTTGGAAACTAAAATACTATAATAGTTTATGAGTAGGGAGATTTGTGGAAAATTTCTTATAGAAATCAATAAAATAGCAGGTGATCATTATGGATGATATAAAAAATAATATTCTTGATAAGGCAAAAGAACGATTGGATCGTTTTGGCTTTAAAAAAACGACAATGGACGAAATCAGCAGAGATTGTAAAATTTCTAAAAAAACGATTTATGAACATTTTAAAGATAAAGAAGATCTATTTACTTGTTTAATAACAAGAGAATGCCATGAAACTGTAGAAATTATATTTTCCCAAGTGTGTGAGATAGCCGATCCATTAGAGCGATTAATTCACCTTATTAGGAATGCAATATCTTACTTCAATGAAGATATCTTTGTAACCAGGATACTAAAGAATGACGATGCTTTGTTTTCGGCATTTTTAAGCCGAAAATATCATACACTGATTGATCAAGAAATTATTTCTCGAATTGCTGAAATTATTAATGAAGGAAAACAACAAGGGATTTTTAGGGAAGTGGATGAAAAGGTGATAGCTTATGCTGGCATTAAGCTTTTTCAATCGTTTAGTTATATGCAAACAGGCCAATTTCTTGCAGATCAAGATAAGCAAGGGTACTATACGGATGTATTAATTGATTTTATTGTTCATGCACTTGTGAAGAAATAAGCTGTATATTATTTTATGATTAGGTTCATCGCATTCTATTTTACCCTAAATAAACCGTAATACTAAAATAGTTTATTAGTAACAATTGGGAGGTAATCTAAGTGAAAAAAAGTCTTTTAATTATCATTGCAATTTTAAGTACTACATCATTGCTAGTAGCTGGTTGTTCCAAGGCAGCCACAACGATAGAGGAAATACCGCTGGTTCGCTCTGAGACGGTAAAAATAAACAGTTTAGGAGAAAATGCAAACTATTCTGGTGAAGTTCGCGGCCGTTATGAAACTCAGCTTGCTTTCCAAGTCAGTGGGAAGATTATAAAAAGAAATGTTGACCTTGGCAGCAAAGTCATCCCTGGAGATGTACTAATGGAAATTGATGCTAAGGATATTCAGCAAAATGTCAATATTTCTTCAGCTCAAGTATCTTCCGCTCAGTCTCAGTTGCAATTGGCTGCAATAAATCTAGAGCGTTATCGTACGCTTTTTGAGCAAGGGGCTGTTAGTCGTGCCCAATTGGATCAATATCAAAATAATTATGAGGTTGCTCAGGCAGCTGTTCGACAATCCTCTGCTCAATATACTCAAGGCAGCAACCAGTTAGGTTACAGTACACTAGTTGCCGATAGCGAAGGTGTTATTTCCAGTGTCAGTGCGGAAGCAGGGCAAGTCGTAAGCTCTGGCCAGGCGTTGCTTACACTCGTTAAGGATGGAGAACGAGAAGTTGAAATTAATGTTCCTGAAAATCGGGTAGATGGGTTGCGTAAGGCTGAGCAAATTCAGGTTACTTTTTGGGCTTTGCCGAATGTGACAGTCCAAGGAAATATTAGAGAAATTTCACCAATTGCCGATAAAGTATCTCGAACCTATAAAGTACGTATTAGTTTAGTTAATCCTCCTCCTGGCATCAATTTAGGTATGACAGCCAATGTGATTGTTGCGCAAACTGGCGGTCAGCAGGCCACCTATATTCCTCTTTCGGCCATTTACCAGACTGGAGATGCCCCGCATGTATGGGTCATTGTTAATGATGTGGTAACCCTGCGTTCTGTAAAAGTAGGTGCTTTCGGCGATAATAAGGTTCAAGTCCTGGAAGGACTCCAGGATGGAGATAATATTGTTACGGCAGGGGTGCAAAAGCTGCATGAAGGAGAGAAGGTGCGCAAATGAAGAACCTAAATTTAACCCAGTGGGCACTGAATCACAAACAATTAGTTTATTTTTTGGTAATGGTGACGTTTATCATGGGGATCTTTTCCTATCAGCAGCTAGGGAGAATGGAAGATCCTGATTTTGTGATTCGCCAAATGATTGTATCTGTATCTTGGCCTGGAGCCAGTGCTCTTCAAGTAGAAGAACAGGTTACTGACAAAATTGAAAAAAAATTGCAGGATGTGCCCGGTATTTACTATTTAAGAAGCTATTCACAACCGGGAAAAGCTGTTATTTACGTTACGTTAAAAGATACAGTAAATGAAAAAGACGTCCGCCCGACTTGGCTGGAAGTGCGCAATATGGTTAACGACATGAAAAGCACACTGCCTCAGGGCATTGTGGGACCTTCTTTTAATGACCGCTTTGATGATGTATTCGGCTGCATTTATGCCCTCACTTCTGATGGGTACAGTTATGAAGAAATGCGGGAAAACGCGGAGCAAGTGCGTAGGACTCTGCTTGGAGTCAAAAATGTTAAAAAGGCAGACTTAATTGGTGTACAAACGGAAAAAATCTATATTGAGATGGAAAATAGCAAATTAGCCCAGCTTGGCGTCGACCCCAATTTGATTATTAATGCGGTGAAGACACAAAGTCCTATGGCGGCGTCTGGAATGGTAGAAACGGCAACAGATAATGTGTATTTGCGGGTTAGCGGAATATTTGAAAATATAGACAATCTTAAAAATCTGCCGATTCGCGCCAATGATCGTACCTTTCGGCTAGAAGATGTAGCAAAGATTCAGCGCAGTTATACTGAGCCGATGGAACCAAGGATGTATTATAATGGTCAGCCGGCAATCGGTATTGCCCTTGCGATGGATAAGGGCGGCAATGTACTTACATTAGGAACAGATTTGGATAAAACGTTAAAACAAATTAAACAGGAGCTGCCTCTTGGCCTAGAGATACATCAGGTTTCGAATCAACCAGAGGTCGTTAAAGAATCGATTGGCGAATTTACGAAATCTCTCAAAGAAGCGATCATCATTGTGTTGGTTGTCAGTTTTTTAAGTCTTGGTGTTAGGGCGGGGATTGTTGTAGCTCTATGTATTCCTTTGGTAATAGCAGGGATATTTGCATGTATGCAAGTTTTTGGAATTGATCTTCACAAAGTTTCTTTAGGAGCGCTTATCATTGCTCTTGGTCTCTTAGTCGATGATGCCATTATTGCAGTAGAGATGATGACGGTAAAGCTAGAGCAAGGCTGGAGTAAATTTGATGCTGCTTGCTATGCCTATACGGCTACTGCATTTCCGATGCTTACAGGAACGTTAATCACTTGTGCAGGTTTTATTCCTATTGGATTTTCTAAAGGAGCTGCATCCGAATTTACCAGCAGTATTTTTACGGTAGTAACCATTGCACTTTTGATATCATGGTTTGTATCCGTTCTGGTAACACCTTTGCTGGGATATAAGCTCATAAACCTGAAAGGTAAAGAAGAGAAAGCTCATGATCCATATGATTCTAGATTTTATCGGTTCTTCCGCAAGATTCTTACTTGGTGCTTGTACCATCGTAAACTAGTACTGGGGATTACTATAGCATGTTTTATTGGCTCTCTTGGTCTGCTTACACTTATAAAACAAGAATTTTTTCCGCCCTCAGTACGCCCTGAACTGATTGTAGAGATGACGTTACCGGAAGGATCTTCTTTACTTGCGACTCAGCAGGAAGCCCAAAAACTTGCCGAACAGCTTCAAGATGATCCTAACATTAACAATTACAGTTATTATGTGGGGCAAGGAGCACCGCGTTTTGTATTAACTTCTGATCCTAAACTGCCGGCAGCCAACTATGCGCAGTTTGTCATTGTTGCCAAGGATTTAGAAGCACGGGAGGCGTTGAATCGTAAAATTAATACGATCTTTGCAGAGGATTTTGCAAATGTGCGAGGACATGTAAAATTCATTCAAACAGGGCCGCCTTCACCTTATCCTGTCATGCTAAGAGTTAGCGGTTATGATCATGAAAAGGTGAGAAACATTGCCCAAGAGGTCAGTGATGTGATGCATGCAAATCCAAAGCTGCATAACATTAATTTTGATTGGAATGAAAAAAATAAAGTTATGCATTTGTCGGTTGATCAGGATAAGGCAAGGCTGCTAGGGATTAACAGCCAAAGCTTAGCCCTTGACTTGCAGACGCAGTTATCAGGAGCATCCATTGCGGAGTTTTACGAGGAGGATAAAACGATCGGTATTGTCTTTCGCATGGATTCGCAAAATCGCAAAGATCTATCTTCCATTAAAGATCTTCCTATTCATATTGGCAGTGGTAAATTTGTTCCTCTCGAACAAATTGCCAAAATCAGCTATGATGCAGAAGACGGGATGATTTGGCGGCGCGATCTCAAACCGACAATTACCGTTCAAGCCGATGTAAGACCAGAAATAACAGGAAATGATGCAACCAAGAACGTGTATCAAGACCTTGCAGCACTGCGTCAGAGTCTGCCTCCTGGTTATAGTATTATGATTGGCGGTTCATTAGAGCGCAGTCAAGAATCCATGGAGTTCCTGCTGAAACCTGTTCCAGTAATGATACTCATCATCGTAACGCTGTTGATGATACAGCTCCAGAAAGTTTCACTTATGATCCTCGCTGTCCTCACAGCACCTTTAGGGATTATTGGAGTCAGCCTTTCTATGCTGCTAACCATGCGGCCAATGGGATTTGTAGCTGAGCTTGGCATTCTTGCCCTTAGCGGTATGATCATTCGAAACTCGGTTATCTTAATCGATCAGATTGAACAGCATATCAAGGCGGGTGAAAGCCCTTGGGATGCTATCATAGACTCTGCTATATTGAGATTCCGTCCCATTATGCTTACTGCAGCAGCTGCCATATTAGGTATGGTTCCTTTGATTCCCAGCACTTTCTGGGGACCGATGGCAGTAGCAATTGCCGGCGGATTGCTAGGTGCGACCATTTTAACACTATTAGTATTGCCTACTATGTATGCTGCCTGGTTTAAAGTAAAGCCGAAATCGAATTCTTAAAAGAGGGGAACTCCTGAAAGGTTAAAGAATCTTTCGGGAGTTTTCTGCTTTTATAATAAAAGAAAAAATGATAATATGGAATGTAGCAGGGTTTTTTGAGTTTCAAATGATCATTATACGGGTAATAATCCTACCTAAGAGGGGGCTAACATGATACATAGAAAAAAATATTTGTATTTATTCCTAGCTGCTTTATTTATGTTGAATGCAGTGCTAGGTATGTGCAGCGCTTCCGAAAGAATTAGTTCGGATTTAATAAAGTTTCAAAGAACAGGATGGAATTTTGATTCTAAAGGGGCGAATATTTTTGTTGGAACATTGAAGAATATTTCTGGTAAAGATGTCGAATTCATTGGGCTAAGGTGCGGTTTTTATGATGCTAATGGAGTACAGCTTGATCACGGCACTGTCATACTGCGGGATGTTTTAAAGGATGAGTATGCTACCTTTGAATTCTATCCTTCTGCTCCAGCTGGAACTGTTACAGCAACGATAACAAGTGTGGATGTATATATAAAATAGGAAGTAAGCGTATCCCCAAAAAAAGAACAACACCTGCAAGAACTCAAATGAGAATTTGCAGGTGTTGTTTTTAGTTGTAATTTTCTCGTAATCAGAGATTTTTTAGTTCCGTCGATTCGGTAATAATTTGATTTACGATACCGTACTCGATCGCTTCTTGTGCGCCAAGCCAGTAATTTCTCTGTGTGTCTTTTTCTATTTTTTCCAGAGGCTGGTCAGTTCCATCACTAATTAACTTGTTGATTCTAGAGCGCATTTTAATAATTTCATCAGCTTCAATCCGAATGTCACTGGCTTGTCCCTGAACTCCTCCCAGAGGCTGATGTATCATATAGCGAGTATTTGGCAGAGAATAACGATTTTCTTTATCTGCTGCCAGGTAAATCGTGATGCCGGCGCTGGCAACCCAGCCAGTGCCAATTACGATGACACGCGGCTTAACAAATTTAATCATGTCGTGAATGGTATCGCCAGCCTCAACATGTCCTCCTTGACTGTTGATAAACAACTTAATTGGCTGATCTCCCATTTCCTCTAAGATTAATAGTTGTGCCATAACTTTTGCCGCGACAGCTTGTGTAATTTCACCGGAAATAATAATTGATCTGGTTTTTAATATTCTTTCCTGCAGTTTTTCTTGAGAACTTTCTTTTTCTTGATGTTCCATACATATCATTCCTTTCTTTTGAAGTGGGCTCCACCGTATAAAAAGTGTAGTGGTGTTTTATATCTAATCGTTTGTATTAAAAATCAAAATTGTCTGGATCCGAACCAACACGCTGGTTTTGATTTAAAGCATCGATTTGTTCCAAATCGTCTTTGGTTAGTTCGAAGTCAAACACATTTGAATTTTCAATGATACGATGCTCCTTTATTGATTTGGGAATGGTTACGACACCATTCTGCAAGTCCCAGCGTATGATTACCTGAGCGATTGACTTGCCGTATTTGTCAGCAATCTTTTGTAATGTAGGATTATCTAACAGTTTGCCCTGCATTAAGGGAGACCATGCTTCAAACAGGATACCTTGTTCTCTGCAAAAGGCTCGCAGCTCTTTTTGTATGAGGCGGGGATGAAATTCCACTTGATTGATCATTGGTTTTATGGTAGCACCTTGAAATACATCTTTTAAATGATGAACATGGAAATTACTCACTCCAATGGCGCGGACCCGCCCATCATGATAGATGCGTTCTAAAGCTCTCCATGTATCTTTATATTTTCCTTTTACTGGCCAGTGAATCAGATATAAATCCAGATACTCTAAATCAAGTTTTTGTAAGCTTTTTTGATACGCTTCTAAGGTGGTGTCGTATCCTTGATCTGCATTCCAGACTTTTGAGGTTACAAACAAGTCTTCTCTCACAATACCAGCTTCCAGCAAACCCTCTTTAATACCTTGTCCGACACCTTCCTCATTTTTGTAAATAGCTGCTGTATCAATACTTCGATAACCATATTTGATGGCAGTTCTTACAGCGTCAACAACTTCAGAACCTTCTTTTACTTTAAAGACTCCTAAACCAAGCCAAGGAATTTTTACTCCATTCGCTAAGGTAACTGTGTCTTGCAGATTCTTTGCCATAATACGATGACCTCCTATTTTTATTAATACATGTTACATATCTACTAAAGAATACCATTTATATGTTGAGTATATAGTCGATTTTGAATTTCCACAAGTAGGCACTTTTAAGTGACACCTATTTATCAAATATAAGGCAGTGAATTTATTTGAGGCAGCAAAAAGTAGAGAGACTATGCTTACAACTTGAGACACATCCAAGTTGCTTCTAGAATTTTCTTTCCTTCGCAGGAAGCAAATCCGGTTTGTTTGAGTATTTTATCAGTAATCTTAAGATTCTTCACGATCAAGGTAACTGGGACATCGGGTGCAACAAAATCGAAAAAATGAACCGTTTCGATAGATGCTAATCCCCATAGGGCTTTAGAAAATAGACCCGTGTCATTGACTCCTGCACCTCCGCATTGCACGATCGATTCAATCAGAATGGATTGGGGCACGATTTTTTTGCCAGGGAAATATTCTTGAAAATATAAAAAGGCCGCATCATAGGTTTTCCTTCCTATGATCTCATCTCGATTTGCAGAAATAATTTCGTCAACAAATAAAAATGGGTAACGCTGTGGGAGCAATGTTTCAATAGCTTTCATGCGATAAGCCTCCTAAAAGAATCTGTCTACTCGCTGCTGACAGTCTATTGGGGAATGAAAAGGTCAGATTCTCTAGGGAGAGATTCTGACCTTTTTTATGATATGTAACTGTTTTGATTCTTCACGTTGATTCTATCAATTTTTCCATTCGAATTCAAGGGTATTTCATCAAGGAAGATAATTTTTTGAGGGCAATAATGGGGACGCATTTTCTTATGGCAAAAATCTAAAACATCGCCAGATGTGAGAGCAGGCTGATTTTTTACAATCCATGCACAGACTTTTTGTCCCCGAATTAAATCCTCAATTCCTCCGACAACGGCTTGAGCGATTCCAGGGCATTGGAGCAGAACTGCTTCTACCTGCTCTGGAATTACCTTGATCCCCCCAGTATTGATGATGCCATTCTTACGACCCAATAAATATAAATAGCCTTTCTCATCTAACCGGCCTAAATCCTCTACAGATGCTTTTGGTCGGTAGGCGGGAGCGATGTAGGGACTTTCAATCCAGATGATATCATCTTCAATTGAGATGATTACGTGAGGAAATGCCTGGCCTACGGAATCTGGACGTTCTAAAAGATCATTGGCAGTGCAGTAGCTTACATGACCCAGTTCGCTCGCACCATAGTATTCAAAGATTTTAGCTGACGGAAAGAATGATAAAAGGGATTTAAGAGTCAAAAGATCCATCTTTGCCCCGCAGGTTACTAGTGAGTGCAGCTTTGGCAGTGGCACTTTAATATGTTTAAGCAAGATTTTATAATTTGCAGGCACCATAAAAATAGCACTTATACCGCAAGACTCGATTTCTCGCACCCAGGTGCGAGGCATGTGAGTACTGGCAAACATCACAGTGCCGCCTTCAAATAGAATATGCAGGCAGGCATTCAAGTTTGCAGTATATACAAGGGAACTCACTACATAGAGAGTATCTGCACTTGAAAGCTGAAAAACCATGCTTTGACTTGGAAAAGCCCTAGTCCAGCTTTGGTGATCTCGCCATATTAACTTAGGAGTTCCAGTACTTCCCGAGCTCAAGGCCCCTAAAAAGAGATCTTCCGGGTGAATCTCTGGCAGAAATGGAGCAGAGGCGGCTGAAAGCTGAAAGCTTCCATCGATAGAAAGTGTTAACTGGTGATTGCTCATAAGACTTGCACATACTTCTTCCGAGGTGGCGGGATCGATGAAAACACAAGTACCTCCTGCTTTGACGATTCCTAAAAAATAACATAGCTGAGAAAGAGGGTCAGCAAGTTTAAGAAGAACTTTATCCCCTTTTTTTATGTGCATGGCAAGGCGGTGGGCAAGATCATCAACATGTTGTGTAAATTGCCCATAGGTAAGACGCATGTTGTTATATATGAGACAAACTTTATTTTCTGGCTTTTCATATAAACCACTATAAATCAGCATTTTTTAACACCTTTCAATCAGGGTTGCAATTCCCATGCCTCCTACGGCTCCGATCGCAGCAATTCCGTGATGCCCGTTTACTTGCTGCAAGGCTTTTACTAGGTGCAGTAAGATAATTGCTCCAGAGGCCCCATAGGGATGACCATAGGCTAAGGCACCTCCCAGCATGTTGGTCTTATCTAGACTGAAATCTAACTGACGGCAGCAGGCCAGGATTTTTACGGCAAACGCTTCATTAATTTCAAGGGCATCGATATCTTTCATCCGTAAATTGCTTTGGTGCAGAAGTTTTTGAATAGGGGCAATGGGTCCTAAGGGGAAAAGGTTGGGGTCACAGCCACAGCTTGCGGTACCAGTGATCATTGCTTGTGGTTTTAAATTATATTTTTTTAAGGCATTTGAAGAGGCTAGGAGAATTATGGCGGCTCCATCATGTTTTAAACAGGTATTTCCCGCTGTGATTTTGCCTTCTGCCTTAAAAACCGGCTGCATTCGCTCTAAGAGTTTCAGACTCATGCGGTTTCTGATACATTCATCAGAATCAACGTGTTTTCCTGCTGTTTCGATAGGAACGATGATATCCTTAAATATCTTTTTTTCTTTTGTCATAGAGGCTCTTCTATGGCTTTCAAGAGCTAATGCATCCATATCTTCACGTGAAATGGACAGAGATTCTGCAAGATATTCTGCTGCATCCCCGATTTCTGGATCACCGACTGCGGGAGTGGAGAAGGGAGCCCTTTCGTAATACACATGCTCTCCTTGAAAGCGCGGGTCAGCGGGATTGAACTGTCGTCTAGGAGCGAGACTGGTGCTTTCGACGCCTCCTGCGAGTACTAGTTCCGTTTGGCCCGATTGGATTTGGCTAACGGCCCAATTAATAGCACTTAATCCGGAACCACACTGGGTATCAACAGTAATGGCAGGAATACTATACGGCCAGCTTGCTGCAAGTACCGAAACCCTGGCAATATTACCGCCTGGACCTACCGCATTTCCCAAGATGACTTGATCAATGTCATTTGGTGATAGTCTGTATTTATGAACTATTTCATTTAAGATAATAGATGCGAGTTGCTCAGGCAGCAGATCTTTTAAAAATCCATCCGTTTTTCCTATGGGGGTTCTCAGCCCGCCAATCATATATACTGGATTCATCAGCGCAACCTGGCTTTTTGGAGTTGCCGATTCACAGCTGTGCCCACAACGGTTGCGATAAAGGCTTTAAATAAATCTCCAGGTATATAGGGAAGAGCACCGACTGTGAAAGCCTTTTCCAATCCCATGCCAGTAACAAAACCCAGCCATAGTACTCCGAAAGTATAGACAATAATGATACCACCCAGTACATTTACGAGAGCTAGACGCCATTTGTTATTGGTTTGACCCTTTAACAGGGCAATCACAATGGCTCCCACTAAGTAGCCAAGGAGATAGCCGCCTCTTGGACCGGCAATAATACCAATTCCCCCCGTCATTCCTGCAAAGACAGGCACGCCTACGGCACCAAGCAGTAGAAAGGTTAATACGCTGTAAGCGGCTTGTCTTACTGTTAGTATGCTGCCTGCCAGCATAATGGCCAGCGACTGTCCTGTGATAGGAACAGGACTAATTGGCAGTGGTATGGCGATTAGTCCGAGTACTGCGATTAAAGCTGCAAAAAGTGCTGAATAAACAAAATCAGTTACGTTATTTCTTCTAGGCATTCTTTTCCTCCATGATCAGCGTAAAAACACGTTTTAGCCGTTCTAATATTCATAACTTAAGAAAAAGTATAAATGAATCAGATCATCTAGTCAACCATGTAAATTAATAAGGTTAACTTAAATTTGTTGGATAGGACTATATCATTCTTTCAGTTGAAGATGGTATGATTTAGAGGGAATAACTGCTAGCATGGAGAATATTTTAATGAATGAATGTGTACAATATGTGCACATGTTTTAGATAAGGAGGAATAGCAGTGGAAAGACAAATCAGAGAGGTAATGCCCGAGTTTTTAGGACTTAGGGAAGCGATGGAATTATCCCGGGAGGAAAATCGGGATAATCATCGGAAATTTATCAATCCAGAGTTAGTCAATCTCATGGGGCTTTTGAATTTTGACAAGTCCTTTGTGAAAGCACAAGGGGTATCGATATGGGATAGAGAAGGCTACGAATACTTAGATTTTTTAGGGGGATATGGAGCATTAAATCTGGGGCACAATCATCCTGAAATTAATGCAGCACTCGAAGCAGTGCAGGGACTTCCTAATCTGCTGCAAGCATCTTTAAACCCCTTAGCAGGAGCATTAGGACGAAATTTAGCTTTATTCACTCCTGGAGAATTGCAGTACTCATTTTTCTGCAACAGCGGGGCAGAAGCAGTGGAAGGGGCCTTAAAGCTAGCTAGAGCCGCAACTGGACGAATTAAATTTATTTCTTGTGAGAATTCTTTTCATGGAAAATCCTTCGGGGCTTTGTCGGTAACAGGTCGGGAGAAGTATAGGAAGCCCTTTGAGCCTCTACTGCCAGGTGTAGAGTTTATTCCTTATGGAGATGCCGAGGCTCTGGAAAACGCATTATGCCACAATGATATAGCGGCTTTTATTGTAGAGCCGATTCAAGGCGAAGCAGGAATTATCGTTCCACCAGAAGGATATTTGAAAAAAGTTAGGGATATTTGCAATACTTATAATACACTGCTGATTTTGGATGAAATCCAAACTGGGTTTGGACGTACAGGAAGGTTGTTTGCCTGTGAGGAGGATAACATTGCTCCAGATATTTTATGTCTATCCAAATCATTTGGGGGCGGCTCAACGTCATTAGCTGCTTATACCACAACAGAAGAAATATGGAAAAAAGCCTATGGCAGCGTAGAAAAAGGAACACTGCATACGTCGACTTTTGGTGGAAATTCTAGGGCGGCAGCAGCCGGAATTGCTACCTTAGAAATTCTGTATAGAGATGATGTATCTCGTCAGGCTGCGGAAAAAGGAAAATATCTCATGGGCAAATTGCGGGAGCTGCAGCAGAAATATCCTTTTTTAAAAGAGGTTCGCGGCAGAGGACTTTTGATTGGGCTAGAATTTGCTCAGCCAGGCAAGGGACTGCTCAATCGATTGACTGGGGGAGCTTTAGAAAAACTAGCCAGTGAATATTTAGGCGCTATGGTAGCAGGAGAGCTTTTAAATAAGCATCGGATTATTACGGCTTATACGCTGAATAACCCGAATGTAATACGCTTAGAACCGCCTCTCATTGTCTCTTATGAGCAGCTTGATACATTACTGGCAGCATTGGAAGACGTTTTTGCTAATAATAAGAGCTTTGGCGATATGGTGCTAACCAGCAGCAAGACGATTTTGGGAGCCTTGATTGGCAGATCGTAAGTATTATTAAACCTGGAGTACTCACGAGTCATTTACGTTAATAAGCTACTAAAAAAGATACTACTTGTTCATTATGAGCAAGCAGTATCTTTTTTTAGTATTAGCCGAAATAAATCGTATGTCTAGGAAATTTAAGTAGTTTAAAAAGCAGGAGTAGTTATCTCTAACTGCATGAATCTCGTATTATTAATTTAGACTCATAATTGACATGAAATGATGTATCTGTTCTATGTTCCAATACGTTGATTATAAGCCGAAGACATTCAGCCGCCATTTTTTCAAGAGGTATCTCTACGACAGTAAGAGGTGGTGTACTGTATTGACTAGCTTCGGGACTTCCAAGACCTACAGCTATAATTTGAGAGTCTTCAGGTATTTTTATATTTTTTTTATTAAAAACATGCAGCAGACCTTGCGCAAGAGAATCTGAATCACAAAAAATAGCTTTAGGAAGATGTTTACGCTTTAAAAAAATTTCAGCAGCCAAAACACCACCTTGAATAGAGCCTTCAGTATTTATAACATTTTCATCCGAGAATTGAATACTATGTTTTATACATGTATCAATGAATCCCTGACTTCTTAGCGTCATTGCCAGGTAGGGAGCTTTAAAATGCACCAGTCCGATGTTATCTTTAATACCCTTGTTTATCAATAACATAGCTGCTTTTCTACCGACCTCAAAATTGTCTATGGTAACAGTATTGTATTGCTCTGAATAACGATTATAAAGCACAGTTGGTATTTTCGGCAAATTATTATTTAAATATTCCATGTCTGATATAGATGTATTTGCAATAATTGCAGCATTAAAAGTGTGATCGCTTTGAAGTCCTTTTTCCAAAAATAAAGAGCCACTTCTATAGGGGCAGATCACAATGTTAATGGGGTATTGATAGTTTGAAATTTCAGATTGGAATCCAGATATCAGTCTCGCTAAATAGTTAGTACGAAAGTCAGATGCCCAGTACAAGGCTATTGTATACTCCTTAGCGTTAGGGCTTCTAAGCTTTTTAGCAGAAACACTTGGTCTATAGTTAAGTGCCTTAATTGCCTCCATGATCTTGTCTTGCGTCTCAACCGATATTTTTCGATCTTTGGCTTTTCCGTTTAATATGATTGAAACCGTGGAGACCGACACTCCGGAGAGGGCTGCAACGTCTTTAATCGTAGCCATTTTAAATTACCTCTTTCTTTATAAAACTATTATATATTCTCTATTCTGCAAGATGTTAAACATTCAAGAGCGTAATACCTCTCTATAACATAAATTATATAATTATTCGTGATTTATTTTAATATTTCCTTTGATAAATCGATGTGCTGAATAAATGGAAACTAAGATCATAGAGTGATATATGATAGCACTCTATGATAAGCTCCTTATACTTATTTCTTCTATAGGAGTATGTAATGAGACTTCCAATGTGAGATCGATAAAAACATGCCTTTATAAAGTAGAATATTTAGAAAATGGTTGACAGTATATCGATATACTTATATACTGGTGTCGTTAGTATATCGATATACTTAATGGATTATGATTAGGTGAAAGGGGTAAGTTTTATGGGGAAAGTAATGAAAACAATGGATGGTAATGAAGCAGCAGCGTATATTTCTTATGCGTTCACTGAAGTAGCAACCATTTATCCAATCACGCCGTCATCTCCAATGGCAGAACATGTAGATTTATGGTCGGCAAAAGGTAAGAAGAATTTATTTGGTCAAACAGTAAGATTGGTAGAAATGCAATCGGAAGCAGGGGCAATTGGTGCTATGCACGGTTCATTAGAAGCAGGAACGTTGACAACTTCTTACACCGCATCCCAAGGTCTGCTTTTAATGATACCAACCATGTATAGATTGTCGGGACAATTGAAGCCGGGCGTACTTCATGTAACGGCACGTACAGTAGGAACGCATGCTTTTTCCATTTTTGGTGATCATTCTGATGTGATGGCTTGCAGACAAACGGGCTTTGCTATGTTATCTACAGGCAGTGTTCAAGAAGTTATGGATTTATCAGGTATTGCCCATCTTGCATCGATTGAGAGCAGTGTTCCTTTTATGCATTTCTTTGACGGATTTAGAACATCTCATGAAATTCAAAAAGTAGAATGTATTGATTATAAAGACTTGAACGGTATGTTAAATGAAGAAGCTCTGGAAGAATTCCGTAAAAATTCCTTGAATCCAGAAAGACCTGTGATGAGAAGCGGTGTAGAAAATCCAGATATTTTCTTTCAGGCAAGAGAAGCGTCCAATCCTTATTATGATAAACTACCTGGTATTGTAGAAAATTACATGAATAAAATTAATGAGCTGACAGGCAGAAATTATAAATTATTTAATTATTATGGTGCAGAAGATGCCGAATATGTAATTGTTGCTATGGGTTCTGTTAGTGGAGCCGTTCAAGAAACGGTTGATACGTTAAATAAACAGGGACAAAAAACAGGGTATCTGCAAGTTCATCTGTATAGACCATTTTCCTTAGAGCATTTCTTAAAAGATTTGCCAAGTACAGTAAAGAGAGTGACTGTATTGGATAGAACCAAGGAGCCGGGAGCACTGGGCGAGCCGTTGTATCTTGATGTTTGTTCGGCATTTATTGATAAGGCTTCAAGACCACAAATTTTTGCAGGACGCTATGGGCTATCTTCAAAAGATGTTACCCCAGCTCAAATTATCGCTGTTTATAACAATATGACAAAAGATGAGCCGAAAAATCATTTTACAGTAGGTATTCAGGATGATCTTACATACTTATCGTTAGCAGTAGGAGAAGAAATCGATCTTGCCGCAGAAGGAACCATTAGCTGTAAGTTCTGGGGACTTGGTTCAGATGGTACTGTTGGTGCCAATAAAAACTCGATTAAAATCATTGGTGATCATACAGATAAGTATGTTCAGGCTTATTTTGAGTATGATACAAAAAAATCAGGAGGTGTTACAAAATCACATTTGCGCTTTGGTAATACACCCATTCGGTCTAGCTACTATGTAAAAACTGCAGATTTTGTAGCCTGTCATAATCCTTCTTATATTGATAAATACGACATCGTAAGTGATATCAAGAAGAATGGTATCTTCCTATTAAATTGTAGCTGGAAGGGCAAGGACTTAGAAGAAAACCTGCCAGCAAGTTTAAAGAGAGCTTTGGCAAAAAAGAATATTCAGTTTTACATTATTGATGCAACCCATATTGCAAAAGAAATTGGTTTAGGGAATCGTACCAATACGATATTACAAGCCGCTTTCTTTAAATTAGCAAATGTTATTCCTGTGCCTCAGGCTATTGAATATATGAAGGCAGCAATCCTAAAGTCCTATGGTCAAAAAGGCGATAAAGTGATTCATATGAATTATGCTGCTGTTGATCAAGGCGTAATTGGTGCAGAAAAAGTTGAAGTTCCTGCATCTTGGCTTGATACCGTAGATACAGTTGTAACTGCAAATGAGAACCTGCCTGATTTTGTTAAGAATATCATGATTCCGATCAATGCCCAAAAGGGGGATGATATTCCTGTTAGTGCATTTGCTGCAATGGCAGATGGTACATTCCCCTTAGGGACATCTGCGTATGATAAGCGAGGGATTGCTGTAGATGTACCAGAGTGGATTGCCGAAAATTGCATTCAATGTAATCAGTGTTCCTATGTATGTCCGCATGCGGCTATCAGACCTTTCTTAGTTACTGAAGAAGAAGCAGAAGCAGCACCCCAGGGATATAAGTATAAAAAGGCCAATGGCGGACCTAACTTTGCAAAATATAACTATAGAATGCAAGTGGATGTATTAGATTGTTATGGCTGTGGAAGTTGCGTACAAGTTTGTCCTGCAAAAGAAAAAGCACTTATGATGAGACCGTTGGAAAGTCAAAAAGCAGAAATTGAAAACTGGAATTATTCGTTAAGACTTTCTCACAAAGAAAATCCGTTAGATAAGTTTAGTGTAAAGGGAAGTCAATTTGAACAGCCGCTTCTTGAGTTTTCCGGTGCATGTGCCGGTTGCGGCGAAACACCCTATATGAAACTGATGACACAGCTTTATGGAGATCGAATGTATGTGGCAAATGCAACTGGCTGTACACAAGCCTGGGGTGCAGCTGCACCATGTTTCCCGTATACCGTCAATAAAGATGGGCATGGTCCTGCATGGTCAAACTCTTTATTTGAAAACAATGCAGAATTTAGTTTAGGGATGTGCCTAGCAGTTCAACAGCAAAGACAAAGACTTGCTATGAAGTTAGAAGAGTTGTCAATGCTTACGAAGAATGAGGCACTCAAAGCAGCAATTAGTAAATGGCTGGAGCATATTGACGAGGGTAGCGTAAGTAAAGTCGTAAGTGATTCATTGGTGAAAGCTTTGGAGTCAGCAGATCTTAGTGACGAAGAATTAGCCTTAAAAGAATATGTATTAAACAACAAAGAACATCTTGTAAAAAAATCCCTGTGGATGTATGGGGGCGATGGCTGGGCTTATGATATTGGCTACGGCGGCTTAGATCATGTTCTGGCATCTGGAGAAGACGTTAATATTCTAGTGGTTGATACGGAAGTATATTCTAATACTGGCGGACAATCCTCAAAGGCTACTCCAATTGGTGCGGTAGCGCAATTTGCTTCATCAGGGAAAAAGATTCAGAAAAAGGATCTTGGAATGCTGGCTATGACTTATGGTTACGTCTATGTGGCACAGGTAGCAATGGGGGCTAATCAATCACAATTAGTCAAAGCATTGCAAGAAGCGGAACAATTCAAAGGACCGTCTCTTGTTATTGCCTACGCGCCATGTATTAGCCATGGTTTGACGAAGGGAATGGGGTGTGCCCAACTAGAATCAAAAAATGCTGTTGAATCTGGTTATTGGCATTTATACCGATATAACCCTGTACTTAAAAAAGAAGGCAAAAATCCATTTATACTGGATTCAAAAGAGCCAAAAGCAAGCTTTAGAGATTTCTTGATGGGAGAAGTACGATATTCATCCTTAGTGAGAAGTTTTCCTTTAGAAGCGGAAGAATTATTTACAGCCGCTGAAAAAGCTGCGAAAGAAAAATACGAAGTTTATAAAGAATTGGCAGCAAAGAAATAAATAAGCTATGAGGATGTAGAAACCTACATCCTCATAGAAATAAAGAATAGTATGAGGTAACTCAATGATAAAAAATTTTGAAGAAATTATCAAAGCAGCAAAGCTAAAGGGACCGAAAACGATTGCAGTAGCAGTAGCTCAAGACCTGGAAGTACTGCTTGCAGTAAAAAATGCAAAAGAATTAGGAATTGCTAATGCTATATTAGTTGGAAATGAAGCAGAAATTAGGCAAATAGCTCAAGATAATCATATCGACCTGAATGGTTTTACCATTATAGGACAAAAGGATAATATTGAAGCATGCCGAACGGCAGTGCAGCTTGTTTCAAGAGGTGACGCTCAGGTTCTGATGAAAGGGTTGGTTGATACAGCTATTATTCTTAAGTCTGTACTTGATAAAGAAATTGGTCTTAGAACTGATAATGTACTTTCGCATGTTGCTGTAGCCGATATAGATGGCTATGACCGATTATTTTATATTACAGATGCAGCAATGAATATTGCACCAGACCTGAATACAAAAAAACAAATTGTTGAAAATTCGGTTCAAGTTGCCAATGCGTTAGGTAATGAAAATCCTAAGGTAGCATGCATTTGTGCTGTTGAGAAAGTAAATTCTAAAATGCAAGCTACTGCTGATGCGGCAGAATTGGTAAGAATGAATAAAACTGATGAGTTAAAGGGCTGTGTGGTTGGAGGTCCTCTGGCATTGGATAATGCAATATCAATTGAGGCTTCCAGACATAAAGGGATTACAAATCCCGTGGCAGGACATGCTGATATCTTGCTCATGCCCTTTATTGAAGCGGGTAATATGCTTTATAAATCCATTGTTTTTTTTGCCAGAGGTAATTTGGCAGGGATTATTGTAGGTGCAAAAGCCCCTATTGTCTTAACCTCCAGAGCTGACTCGGATATTGCAAAACTAAATTCGATTGCCATCGGCATTTTAATGGCAAGTCGCTATGAGGAGAAATGCCATGAAAAATAAGTTTAGAGTGCTAGCTATTAACCCTGGATCAACATCTACTAAAATTGCAGTTTATGACAACGAAGAACTTCTTTTTGAGCAGGTAGTGCGATATTCCAATGAAGAACTTGCACCATTTTCGAGTGTAATTGAGCAATATGAATTTAGAAAAAACGGAATTCTTCAAATGTTGCACGAAAGAGATGTATCCATCGAGAGTCTTGATGCTGTAGTAGGGCGCGGTGGACTTTTAAAGCCTATTGCAGGCGGTACCTATGCAGTTAATGATGCCATGCTGACAGCTTTGCGCCTGGCAGAACGAGGTGAGCATGCATCCAATTTAGGTGGTGTTATTGCCAAGGAAATTGCAAACAAACAGAATATTCCTTCCTACATAGTAGATCCTGTTGTTGTTGATGAACTTGCTGATATCGCAAGAATCTCTGGTTTGCCTGGCTATGATCGATTAAGCACATTCCATGCTTTAAATCAAAAAGCGGTTGCAAGGAAAATTTCAAAAGAAATAGGTAAATCCTATGAAGCAGCAAATTTAATTATTGCACACATGGGTGGGGGGATTACTGTCGGAGTGCATCAAGGCGGACAAGTTATTGACGTGAATGATGGTTTGTATGGTGAAGGGCCTTTTTCTCCCGAAAGGACAGGGGGGTTACCAACAGGACATATGCTTGCCCTTTGTTTTTCCGGGAAATATACCCTTAGTGAGGTTAAGAAAATCATTGCTGGTAAGGGTGGATTAGTAGCATATCTGGGGACAAATGATGGCAGAGAAGTTGGAAAAATGGTGGAAGCTGGCGATGCGAAAGCAAAACTGGTATATGAAGCAATGGCATACCAGATTGCAAAAGAAATAGCGGCTGATGCTGCGGTTTTATGCGGTAGAGTCGATGCTATTGTCTTAACTGGCGGACTGGCGTATGACAAAATGCTTGTAAAAATGATTTCTGAACGCGTACGATTTATTGCTGAAGTCAAAATAGTTCCAGGAGAACACGAAATGATTGCTCTTACAGAGGGGGCACTGCGAGTCCTAAGAGGGGAAGAACAAGCCAAAGAATATAAGTAAAATTGTACGTTATAGTAGAATGTGCCATATTGGTGAAATACTTGTGGTAGAGGTGAAACAAATGGTAATAGGTAAAGAAATATTAGCTCGGGCAGCTAATGCAATGAACGTGAAAAGTAAGGAAACCATTCAAGTCGCAATTGATTATTGCATTATTAATGATGCTGTATCAAATTTGAGTATTGACTACCTTTGTGATGAGGATAGTATTTTTGATAAAAACAAAGTAGCAGTGATTATTGATCATGATACTCCCAGTGGATCAGAAGCCGTCTCTATCATACAAAGAAAGCTGATTAACTTTGCAAAGAAATATGACACTATCTATCATGAGGGTGAAGGCGTTGGCTATCAATTGATGCTCGACCACTATGTGAAAGATGGACAAATTATCGCGGGCTGTGGTGAACATATTTCTGTTTTGGGTGCTGTAGGGGCTATCGCTTTTAAAGTTAGTCCGAGGAGATTAGCAGAAGTAGTAAAAAGCGGAATATTGGAAATGAAAGTTCCAGAATTTATAAAAATTGAATTTTCCGGAAATTTGTCTCCAGGTGTGTATGCAAAAGATCTTATCTTACATGTTATTAAAGATGTAGGAACAACAAAATTAGCTGGAAAAATACTTGAGTTTACAGGAGAGGCTTTACAAGCGCTTACGCTTAATGACAGAATTACCATTTGCAATTTGGCAGGAAAAACAAATGCGGCCAGTGCAGTTGTAAATCTTAGTGAGTCTTCTAACGGTGATGAATATGGAGCAACTTATCAATATGATTTAGGCTTGGTTAAACCGTCTATTGCGACCCCGGGAAGCTATGATAATATTCTTGAAGTTGATCAAGTAGGGAATATTAAGGTAAACGAAGTATTTATAGGCGGTTGCTCAGGAGGACGAATTGAAGATTTGCGGCTTGCAGCAAAAATAATTAAGGGGCGCAAGGTGTCAAAAGGTATCCGCTTGATGGTGGCACCAATAACAAGCAGTGTTTATGTTCAAGCACTTAGAGAAGGACTAATTACTGAATTTATCGATGCTGGTGCTGTTATCATGAACCAAGGCTGCAGTGTATGCTGGGGAAAATCCCAAGGAATTATTGATGCTGATGAAGTTCTGGTTTCAGCTGGATCCTTTAATTGCATGGGATGTGCGGGAGCAAAAAATGCAAAAATATATATTTCATCAGCGGTAACAGCAGCAGAAAGCTCCATTACAGGCATAATTTCTCAGGCCAGAATCAGATAAAAAGGAGGTGGAAGTATGCAACGAAATTTTGAAGGTAAAATATGGAAGTTTGGAAATGATATTGATACAGATATTATCATACCGACCCAACATCTTTCCTTACCGACTATGGAAGAAATGAAAAAATATACTTTTGAACCTTTAAGGCCTGAGTTAGCAGATTTAATTGCGCCTGGTGACATCATTGTAGCAGGTAAAAATTTCGGCTGTGGCTCTTCGAGGGAACAAGCGCCGGAAGTACTGTGCGCCCTCAAAATAAAGTGTATTATTGCAAAATCTTTTGCAAGAATCTTTTTTAGAAATGCAATCAATAATGGACTGCTTTTAATTGAGAGTGCAGATTTGGCGGATCATTGTGAAGAAGGCGATATGGTGATGGTAGACATTAATAATAAGTTGATTTGTAATGGGAAAGAATTTGCAATTCCTGCAATGCCCGAAAATTTATTCACGATTATTGAAGATGGCGGTTTAGTTAAAAGTATGAAAAAAAGAAATCAAATCCTAGTGTAGGAGGTGTGATATGGGATATACATTAGCAGAAAAAATTCTTATGCGTAATGCAAAAATAAAATCTTGTAGACCAGGAGATATTGTAATAACTAAGCCCGATATGGTTATGTTTCACGATATTTATACACCATTTGTTTATGATAAATTTAAGGAAATGGGCTTTACTAGGGTATGGGACAAAAGTAAGATTGCGATTATGTTAGACCATTTATTGCCTACCTGCTTAAAGGATGATCCGAGGCATTTGAGGTATGGTTACAAATTTGCTGAAGAATTTGATATTGACAACTTCCACGCAGCAGAAGGAATTAGCCACCAGTTAATTCCTGAACTACGGTATGCGAAACCGGGAAATGTTGTGTATGTGACAGATTCTCATACCACAACCTACGGTGCCGTTAGCTGTTTTTCAACGGGAATTGGCTATACTGAAATGGCATCTATTCTAGGTACTGGGGAATTATGGGCTAGAATTCCTAGCGCCATCAAAATTCAAATTGATGGAACACTGCCGCAAGGCGTTTATGCAAAGGACATTATTTTACGGATTTTAGGTGATCTCAAAGCCGATGGGGGAACTTATAAATCTTTGGAGTTTTGCGGGACAACTGTTGATGAGCTTAGTATCGATTCTAGACTTACGATTTCCAATATGGCTGTTGAATGTGGTGCTAAAGCCGGATTATTTGCAGTTGATCAAAAAACGGCAGAATACAGTGGTGTAAATTATGAAGATGTAAAATGGATTTGCTTTGATGAAGATGCAGAATATGAGAGCATAATGCATTATACGGCGGAAGATTTTGTTCCTTATATCGCTTGTCCTCCTTATGTTGACAATGTACATCCTATTACAGAGGTGCAGGATGTAGAGGTACATGAAGTATTTATCGGCTCCTGCACGAATGGCAGACTGGAAGATTTAGCGATAGCTGCTAACATCCTGAAGGACAAAAAAGTCAGTAAATTTGTAAAGTTTATTGTAACACCTGCTTCAATAAAAATCTTTAAAGATGCAATAGACGCGGGCTATATTGAAATCTTAGTAAAAGCCGGAGCAATGGTGACGCATCCCTATTGTTCGTTATGTCAAGGGAGAAGCAGCGGGCTTATGGCTGAAAACGAAGTTCTGTTAGGAACGAATAATCGAAATTTCTTAGGCCGTATGGGGAGTGCTAAGGCTAAAACGTATTTAAGTTCACCTGCGGTAGCAGCAGCTTCTGCCATCACAGGGAAAATCACCGATCCGAGAGTTTTTAAATTTTAAAGAAGTGAGAGGGGAAAATAAAATGAAATTTTTATTCAGAAAAGTACCGGCGGCCATCATGATTATACCAATGTTTGTTTCCGTAATCATTAACACGTTGTTCCCAAATTTAGTGAATATGGGAAGTCTTACGACGGCTCTTTTTTCGAAGTCAGCTGTAGTTCCGTTAACAGGAGCCATTCTATTTTTTGCAGGTACACAATTAAAAATAAAAGAAGCTCCAGCAGCTATTAAACGTGGTGGGGTGTTGCTGGCTGCAAAATTTGCAGCAGGATATATAGGAGTTATGGTAATAACGGGCATATTCGGGCATGGAGGATTATTCGGAATTTCAACGCTAGCAATGTTTGCAGCGATTTTGAGTTCTAATGGTGCAATCTATCTTGCAATCACTGGTGAATATGGAGATCAGGCTGATTTAGGAGCATACAGTATGCTTTCGATTAAAGATGGTCCTTTTTTAACCTTATTAGCATTAGGGGCTTCAGGCGCTTCTAGTATCCCGGTTCATCAATTACTTGCAGCTGTATTTCCTATGATAGTTGGTATTATTTTAGGGAATTTATACGAAGAAGTGCAAAAATATTTTAAAGCCGGAGCACATGCACTGATTCCTCTGATTGGCTTCTCAATCGGTGCTTCATTAGACGTTAAACTGATGTTTCAGGCAGGAGCTAGCGGGATTTTATTAGGATGTATCGTTATGATGATTAGTGGGTTAATATTAATTTCTGTAGATAAACTTGTCTTGAGACGGCCAGGGTACGCAGGGGCAGCTTTGTCATGTACTGCAGGCAGCGCAGTAGCAACCCCGGCTATTGTAGCGGGAGTAGTTCCTAGCTTGCAAGGTGAAGCAGTAATTGCATCTGTGCAAATTGCAGCAGCTGTTATTGTTACAGCAATTTTATGCCCTATGTTAACTGCATGGACGATTCGAAAATGGGGAGCTCCCAAATGTGACGCTATAGGTCAATAAGAGTGATGCATTATAGTAGCGAAAATACTTAGCACAATAGTAGTTAGAAATATGGATTTAAGTTCATGTTGATAGTACATTAAAATGAAATTTTTATTGTCTTACTGGTCTGGTTAGATGAAGACATTACCAGTGAAACAATGAGCTTTTAAGTTTAACCAACAAGGCTTTTGGAAAGATCCAGGGGCAGGTCATTCAGCGGTTTATCATTAAAATATGCTGCGTTTATATCGAGTTATATTTCATCCCAGAATGGAGGTTTCTATGGAGCTTAAGACTCATGCAATGCCATTACTATTATCATCTGAGATGATAGAGGAATTCAGTCAACTTAGTACTACCTTGATCAGTGATGCCATGGCAGGTACTGGTGTTATGGATTATAAAATCAAGTCAATTAAGCCTGGTGTTAAATTGGCAGGAACAGCTTTTACGGTAGACACAAAGGAGGGAAGCGCATTAGCAGTGATAGCTGCTGTTGCGCTTGCCCAGCAGGGGCACATCCTAGTTATAAGCGGTAAGGGCGAAGCTAGTAATGCAGTTATTGGAGATATGCTAGTGAAAACAGCTTTAAAGAGTGGCATCTCAGGTATTGTAGTGGATGGCTTAGTACGAGATGTTAGTGTGTTGCGTGACATGGACATGCCGTTGTTTGCGATAGGTGCAGTACCGTCAGCAGCAAAGAAAAACGGTCATGGTGAATTAAATAGTCCTATAGTATGTGGTGGTATTTCTGTCAAACCGGGTGATTTGATTGTGGGCGATGACGATGGAGTGGTAGTAGTACCTTCTCATGCAATGTATGATGTTTTATTGGCAGCAAAGGCTAAGCTTGCTTCTGAAGAGCAGCGAATCCAAGATATTGATAATGGTCTTTTAGTGCCTGAATGGTTGAAGAAGCTGCTATAAAGACTAATACTGAAAAGTAGTTGACGTTATTTTTAATGCGAAGTAAAGGAAAAGGGAGCTGTCTCAAAATAGGTTTTTAAAACCTATTTGAGATAGCTCTTTCTTTGTATCCCTAACCGAATAGGGTATTTTCTCTTTTTTGCGAATTAAGTGGAGTAAAGTAGGCATAGCAAAGCTAGAGGAGCATTATGCCCCTCATAAATTGCTGTGCCTGCAACCTTTTAGGCGGTCTTTTTTTCGTGTAGCATTTTTCCGCACCGTTGTTGCTGTATTTTGTTATGTAGTTTATTTAAGTTATAGCCCATCGCCAAGAACAAGAATTCAGTCCTAACGCTTTGCTTGCCACGCAGCAAGAATC
>NZ_FOTS01000086.1 GCF_900114615.1 Pelosinus propionicus DSM 13327
AATCTCACCACCTTTCTGGCTGAGAATAAGAAAGATAGAAAAGGAATACCCTGATCTTATTCACTGACCGCAGCCTCGCATAATAAGCATTCATCTGTGAAAGTCATTTTGCTGGATACCTTTCGCCCAGAGACGCAACATCTGTGTTAGCGGTATTTGATGAATAAGGCAGGCGTCAAGCTTTATAAGCAATAACCAAAAGGTTTCGCAAGGAGGATAAGACGTTACCTTTGCTAAATTCTCTTACAAATATTTTAGCATCAAGGGGTTCCTTTACGTGTTGAAAAAATAAAATAAGTTTTGTAAACAACGGCGGATTGTTGCTTACAAAACTTATTATACGAGGAGGAGCTTTAGTGCTGATACTTTCTTATGTAGTACAAACGCTTTAACAGAAGATGGTGAGCTTTACAACATTGACGGGAATGGCAGCAGAGTTGCCGCTATGATATATGGGCCAGAGCAAGTTATTATTGTTGCGGGAATCAATAAGATTGTGAGAAATTTAGAAGAAGCAGAGAAAAGGGTGCGTAATTACGCCGCTCCACTGGATGCTAAACGGTTACAGAAAAATACGCCATGTGCTTCTTTAGGATATTGTGTGGATTGTAAAAGTGAAGAAAGAATCTGTAATGACTTTGTAGTTATCAAGCGACAATTTACGAAAGGACGTATTAAAGTTATTATTGTAGGTAAGCAGTTAGGTTACTAATTTTACGAGGTTCTTTTATAGTATCGAGCTTTGATTAGCTTATGGCGCATAAATTAAAAAAGGGAAGAGGTTATAAAATGGAAGTTATGATTCGAGCCGTTTGTTTGGAGGATTTAGATCGTATAACTGAAATTGAAGCAATATGCTTTCCAGCAGCGGAGGCAGCGACGAGAGAATCATTTCAAGAAAGAATTGCCGCTTTTCCGGAATCCTTTCTTGTAGCTGAAATAGATGGAATAATAATTGGATTTATTAATGGGTGTTCTACTAACAGTTCTGTCATATATGATGAATTGTTTCATAGTACGGAGGGGCATATAGTCGATGGGAAAAATTTAGCTGTTTTTGGATTGGATGTTATTCCTGAATATAGAAAGCAGGGAGTTGCTTCTAAGCTAATGAAGCAATTTATTCAAGTTGCCAGAAATAACGGTAAGGAAAATGTTATTTTGACGTGCAAAGAGCGATTAGTTCATTACTATGAATCTTTTGGCTTTGAAAATAACGGAATATCAAATTCGACGCATGGCGGATCCAAGTGGTTTGATATGACTCTTGTGTTATAAGCATGTCATCAAAACGTAAAAGGCAGCCCATCCCATTAGCGGATCAGGGCTGTTTTTTACTTACTTACATATTATTGTAAAATTTGGTTATTTTAGTTGTAGATAGAAAGAAAAACAGTTACCTTGATGACCTCTAACTGCAATAAGAAATATTATCCATTGATACTACTTACACTTTATCGTTATAATATAAGCTAAGCCTTAATATATCATTTGAAGGAGTGATAGGATGAGACTAAAATTGATTATCGGCACGATTATAATAGCCTTACTATTTGGCGCTGGCATCAACTACAAAACAATCATCGACCAAAAGCAAGCAGACGAAGCGCGAATAGCACAAATAACGTCTGAGGCGCAAGTGAATCAGCAAAAGGTTGAGGACATGGAAAAAGATATAGCGATTCTAAGGCGTGAGCTGGCACTCCAGCGTGATGTCTACCCAACTAGCCGTGGTGGACATCGAGTGGCTCGCTACATAGACGGTGCACAGGTGACCTGGTATAACGATATGGGTAAAACGGCATCAGGCACAACAGCTACCTCAGGCAGGACTGTAGCCGTTGATCCGGATGTAGTTCCATTAGGTTCAGAAGTTGAGATTGTTATGCCTGACGGCAGAGTGTTTAGGCGTATCGCAGAAGATACCGGTGGGGCGGTTAAAGGTAAAATCTTTGATGTTCATATAGACGCTTCAGACGAAGAGCTATATGAGCTAGGGCGTACCCATGGGGTGAGAGTATTTGTTCTTGATAGGTAGGAATAGATGAGGGACTTCGGTGAATACCAAAAGTCATAGAAGCAAGTCCCAGAAAAAATGAATTTAGCGTTCATGAGGATTATGATTTGGTGCTTTTTAAAAAATATACAACCTATCTTGTACCAGGATACCAGATGCTAGCAGAAGTTAGTAAATAAAAGGATTGCCACTTTGGACATGGCAGTGATGCCATGTCCATTAAAGTAACATTTTTGTGATTAGCCAGAGAGAGTTGTATAGTTGCTTAAAGCGAAAGTGCCTAAACTTCAAAGTTGAGAGTTAGGCACTTTTTACTTGCAACAAAATCAGTGAACAGGGATATTGCATCCATTCTCCAATTCAGTTTTTATAGACGTTTTCTAGATAGTTGTCAAATACTATTCTCCAGTACTTAGCAATGACAACTCCTAAAATAGTTATTAATCCTCCTATAATTGCTAAGAGTGAGGGGATTTCTCCTAACCATAAATATCCAATCAATAGAGTAACAATTGGTACTAAAAAAAGATAAACAGTGGCCTTTGAAGCATCTAGATTTGATAGTACGTAGGACCAGCAGAAATATGCAATTACTGCTGGGAAAATACCCAAATATATTACCGAAAGAGTCGATTGAATCGAGCTTGATTGAATGCTGTGAAGTAAGTTGCTACTCATGGGAAGCAGGGCAATGGTACCAATCCATATCGAATAACAGATGAGTTCAAAACTAGAGTATCGCAATAATAATGATTTTTGCAAAATGAAATACATACTTTGCAAAAAGGCAGCTAGAAAGACGAGAAATGTGCCGCTGCTTATAACGATGAGTGATCCGGATTCTCCCCATGAAATGATTCCTATTCCTAATAAACTCACTATCATACCAAACCATGTGGCTGGGGGAACTTTTTCTTTCAGGAGAAACGCAGCCAGTATTGCAGTAAACAAATTTCCTCCATTTACAATAAAACAGGCTGAAGCTGCGGTAACCAATTTCTCTCCATAATTTAGGACAATATTATACAATGTAAAGCCAAAGAATCCTGTGAAAGTGATGGAGACAACATCTTTTGACTTCGGAAGTTGTATTTTGCGATTATATGCTAATGGAATAAGTATGATGGAGGCGACTATATAACGAAAAGCTGCCAATTGAGTGGGCTGATAATCTTGTAGTGTGGCTCGAATACCCACGAATGCAGACGCCCACAGTACAATGGTCACAGAAATTGCAAGTACAACTTTGATGCAGACGTTTTTATCAATCATAATATTTACCTCCCAATACCTTTATTAAGAGTATATAGCAGGTAAACTCATTTGAAAAATTGAAATAATAAATCTAATCGATAGAAATTTATAATGGGTTTATATCAGGGAGTATTTGGGGGGGGGATTATGGAATTTCGTCAATTATTAACATTTAAAAAGATTGTAGAATTGCAAAGTTTTACGAAGGCAGCCGATAATCTTGGATACAGCCAACCCACAGTAACATCCCATATTCATGCGCTGGAAAAACATTTGGGAGTAAAACTTTTTGACAGAATAGGGAGAAACATAGTACTTACCGATACAGGTAACCAATTGATTAAATACGTGTCCCAGATTACAGATATATATATACAAATTGAAGACATGGCAAAGGATCAAGATATAACAAGAGGGAAAATAAAAATTGGAGCTCCTGAAACGCTGACCATATATCGTTTGGAACCTATTTTACGGGAATATCGACAAACCTTTCCGCAGGCTGATATTGTTTTAATCAATGACTCTAATGCCCCTATGTATGAGAAGTTAAAAAGGGGAGAAATTGATATAGCTTTTCAAACTGCAGCAGATTACGAATACAAAGATTATGTCGCAATTCACTTAGCATATGAGTCTTTTGTTCTTGTGGCCAACGCTGATTGCAAGATCGATAGCTTGGAATCCAATCCAGATCAGCTTGTAAACGAATGTGTGATATATAATGCAAAGGGTTGTATATATAGGCTGGTTTTTGAGGACTATCTGAAGTCTAAGCATATAGTTCCTCATAATTCGATTGAGTTGTGGAGTATCGAAGCAATCAAGCAGGGAGTGATTAATGGATTGGGAATATCTATGTTGCCTTTAATTACGATGAAGAAAGATATTGATGAGGGAAGATTGAAAGTGGTTGATTTGCATTTGAAATCAGACAATGTGTCGACGCAATTGATTTATCATAAGAATAAATGGCTTTCCAAGTCAATGCGTGTTTGGATTGAGATTGCAAAGAATCATTCAAGAAATTGGGTATAATCTGAATTTATCTTTTGGTGTAATTGAACCGCAGAATAATTCTCCTTATAGTAAACAGTGTTTTAAGTGACCGTGATGCCATGTAATAGAACAAGTCCTAATATGAATTTAACATCTGAATGAGTTAACTGATGGTTATCCGACTTGTTCACGTACAAGCAATCATTGCTTAAAAGAAACACACAGCCTATCCATTAGTGGAGCAAGGCTGTGTGTCTTTTTCGTACTCATATTTCTACATATTATTGGTACCATGTCCATAATAGTAACATTTTAAATGCTATAATCTGAGAAAAATGACATACAATCCTGCAAATATGAGACTAGTAGTTTTTTTTGCATTTGTCCGGTTCTGTGAGGGCTGCGTGCCATGAGATGCGCTTCGACTGACCTGACTCCGAATTAATACTATAGAGGTCCCTCAAGATGTGCGAGCAATGCAAAAGAAATCAAAGCGTCAAGTAAGGAAATTCCTAAGTGAATAGGGATGAATTTGTAAGGTTAGGGAACACTTTCACCAATTGAATGTCCCTTCCACCTAATATATAATAAATACTACTCCTCTTATATATTGGGTGAAGGTTCCGTTTTATGAAGCACGGCGACAACGCAAAGCGGGGGAGGGTATTTTTTGTAGTCGTAGCTGCATTGATTTATGCTAATCAAGTAAGACATAATAGGCGCAAGAATGGCCGAAGACCTTACCAGCGTAGAACATGTTTAGTGAAAAGCTAAGTATAGCGAATATCAAGGCTTAATAAACTACTGATGTTTGATTTAGCAAGAAAATGTGTGATAAAGACTTATATAACACAAAGCGAGGTAGTAATGGAACATTCCTTACATATGATATTGGCGGGGCTAATTTTAGGAGTTGTATTGGTGGTCTTTACATTAGGGAAAAGCCCCTTTTTTAGAGTGGATCGTGCGGGAGCTGCTATCATTGGAGCGGTAGCGATGATAGGAACGGGTGTTTTATCATTTGAGAAAGCCACTGCGGCAGTAAATTACAAGACAATTATCATTTTATTTTCAATGATGATTCTAGTAGCGAATTTGAAATTAGCTGGATTTTTTGAGTTTGTGGGAAACAATCTGCTGCGGGTGGTATCCAATAGGAACAGCTTGTTGTTTGCTATTATTTTGGTAAGCGGAGCTCTCTCAGCTTTTACGATTAATGATATTGTCTGCCTGCTGTTTACGCCCATTGTACTACTTCTTTGCCAGAAAATTGATTGCAATCCAGTGCCACATCTCTTGGGGGTTGCCATGGCTTCTAATATAGGCAGTGCTGCGACTTTACTAGGAAATCCACAAAATATACTGGTGGGCAGTTTGTCAGGGATGTCATTTTTGTCTTATTTTATCACTGCAGCTCCTGTAGCAATCTTAGGGCTGTTTTGTACTTTTATCGTGATTGCATTCTATTATCGTAAAGAGCTTCATGGCGGTTGGAAAGAGAGTCAGCAAATTCCCGTAAATGCCCATATGTATTTGATTATCAAAAGTTTATTGATATTGGCATTTATCTTAATTATGTATTTATTTGGCTATGATTTAGCATTGGTAGCCAGCTTGGGTGCGGCAGTATCTTTAATGACTCGACGAGTAGAACCGAATAAAGTGTATGCCAGTGTGGATTTTAACCTGCTGGTTATCTTTATTGGTCTTTTTATTATTGTTGCTGGAGTCGAAGAAAGTGGATTAGTTTCTTATATTTTTGATCAATTCTCTTTTACAAAAGTGAACGACTTAGGCGTTTTTGCTATAGTAACCGTTGGCTTATCTAATTTGGTAAGCAATGTCCCTGCGGTGTTATTAATTCGTTTTCTTATTCCAGATACTGAGATGGAAGTATGGTGGAAGGCTTTAGCTTTATTTTCAACTCTTGCCGGAAATCTCACAATTGCTGGATCTATTGCTAACTTGATTGTGGTAGAGATTGCCAAACGAAATCATGTCCATGTTACCGCACGGGAGTATTTTCGCATAGGTTTTCCTCTTACGCTGCTTGTTACCTTTATCGGATATTTATGGTTGATTTCTATTCGGTGATTTTAGTTATGTATTATTGTTGGAATCTCAGGTGCAAACAATTTGTTGAAAAACATTGGTTTTATTAAACCTGTGAAAGACCTGCTTTTGATACTTTCTGACTGCTATTTACTTTTCTTTCCATTCTCTTTTCAAAATCGCATATTCAAACGTATTTTCGTACTTTGGCGTTCCATCTGGGTTTTGAATGAAAGATATAAACTCTATAAAGTATGCTTCTCTACGCATACCGAGACGCTCGCAGAGTTTTTGTGAACGAACATTATAATCTTCCACGTAAGCATATATCCGTCTTGCATTCTTATCATTAAAAAGAAAATTTAAAAAGCCCCTTGCTGATTCGCTTGCGTATCCTTTTCCTTCGTATTTTTCATTAAGCTGCCAACCTACGCTGTAGGTATCTGGTCCATCTTTTGCTGCGAATAAATTCCCGATAACTGCATCAATTTCTTTCAAACAAACGGCGAACTGTGATTCATCTTTACTTCTTAGCTTAACATCAGCAATTGCATCTTCAAATGTGTTGAGCTTTTCATTAAGAAAGCAATTTACGCGTGGTTGGGAGAGATAATCCCATAATCCCGCTGCATCTTTTTCTTTAAAATTTCTTATAACCAATCTTTCTGTTTCAATTCTCATCCAATGTACCGCCTTTTTGTTTAATTAAATTCATATTTACAGGATAAGTTCTCTAATTGATAAGTTTTATTGTACCACACTTGGGGACGTTCCAGAGGGGCATGAGGCAAGGATTATATCTATCTTTTAGTACAAGAAAAATAACCCGGAGCCAACCTGGCTTTGGTTATAAATATAGCAAACAGCTTTCCAGTCACCTGGGGGCTGTATAGGGGGTTTATAATGGCAAAATTTTTGTATAGAGATCCTAATTTTGAACCTGATAAAGATGGAAACAGAGTAATTATAAATAAATATTGTGTAGGACCAATAGAAGTAATTATTTATGGCATAACAAAGGAAAATGAATACTATCTTGATTGGACATTTCCTGAATTTTATCCAGGTGATGCTGAGCTTGAAAGGGATTATAGAATAATAAGCAGAGACGAAATGCTTAATGCATTAGATATTGAAATTGAGACATGTAAAAAAGATGGAAATATTGAAATGAAAGATAAATATATTCAAGCCAAAAAAATAATAAAATTTTAGACCGTAAAAAACTAAGATTGGATCAAGCAAGGTGGAAAACGGTCACTTAACTGGTATCATTATTGGCTGCCGAATATGAATTTAGCATATAAATGAGTCAGCTGACTTTTATATATGACTTGTTCACGTAAGCAATGTCTAAAAGAAAGATACAGCCCATCCTTTAGTGGAACAGGGCTGTATTTTCTTTTATCTGCATTTTTACAAATTGTTGAAAATTTGGCAGGTGAAAGGAGATTATTAGAGAAGAGATATAATGCAAAATCATACTAAGTGAAGGCTATTTAATATGATAACCAGTCAAATCTCTAAGCTATTTAGAATTTGACAGAGAGGATGGTATACCATGGCTACATCTTCAAAAATATGCGTGATGATTTCTAGCCGATGTAATGATCACTTTCCAGAAGGGGATGAAAATCCAACACTTACAGAAATTCGTAAAGAATTGAAACAAGAGATCGAGTCCGTTGAAATCTTTGGAAAAAGGATATTTGAAGTTTGGATTAATGAAGAGAGTCCACCAAGAGGCGGAACTTGGGATAGTTGGGAGGTATGTATTGAGGCCGTAAAGGATTGCGACATTCTATTAGTTCTTTCTAATGGAAATGCAGGGTGGGCTGGAAATTCAGGAGATATTGGTATCTGCCACGCAGAGATGATGACTGGATTGTCTTTGGCATCTAGCAAGGTTTGGATTATTTCACTTGGTAATATAGCTATTGGTGAAAGTGAACAGGATCAACGAAATCGACGTTTCCAAGAATATATTGTGAGCCAAAGCCTTTTTAGGGGCGGTGAAGTTTCAAATGTTGAGAAACTTAAGCAGCGAGTTAAGGAAGCTTTGCGTGAAGCACTGGTTGATCTTGTGCATCGTGGTGTTCGCGAATCATCTAAAGGACGTTTTCACAGTGGTCAGGCGCTAGATTGGAACCGCTTAGACTTTGCTGCACGGCAGAAAGAAATGGAGCGTGTGTGCAAAGAGGCAATATTGAAAAGACAAAAATCAAAAGAGATAGATGGTAATGCAATTATAAGTATTGGCGGAACTGAAATTTTATTTATTCCGCATGCTATACCTGCAGCACTAAGCGTCAGTGCTGCAAAGGAGATGGTTGGACAGCCCTTCCTTAAAGACTATATGTTCGCTTCTTTAATAACACGAAAACAGGGAGGTCCGGTTCATATTATTGCATGTCACAAAACTGCAACTGAAGCACAAGCAATAAGGTTTCTTGGTTGTCCTGATGCCACTGTTGTTAGTGCACCATTTGGTATATTTGTGGCAGATAATATACAAAAAATTCAGTTTGTTTTTATTATGAACTGCAGAGATGATGCAAACACGCGTCATGGGATACAACGTTTTTTTGAGTGGTTAGAGCAAACGAGAGAAGATATTTTATTAGCCAAACGTGCGAAATCGCGCGCCAAGATTGTCCAATCTATAGCACATGAAAATAATTTGTAAGCATCCACTTCTACTAATGCATATATGTTCATAGAACAATTTACTAATATGCAGTTTGAATTTTCGTCATAGCACCTATTTACGTGAGACTTTAATATTCAGCGTGATGCCTACCCGACTAGCCATTGTGACTATCGAGTGGTTCGCTACATAGGTGGCGCACAGGTGACCTGGTTGTATGAAAGATGCTAAAAGGGATATGAAAAAAACTTTTTATGGGAAAGATAGGAAAGGAAAAAGCTATATTAGCAAAGTATATCCACCTACGCAAACTAGCATAAACTTTACCGATATCAATAAGTTGGAGGAGTTTGTTCAGGGACTTATTAAGTGACAGTAGGGACAGCCTAATGTGCGAAAAGGGGAGATCACCCACCAAGAAGCACGCCATTTCGGCGCACCGGTTAAAAACAAATAAAAAAAGAGGTAAAAGGATGATCAACACAAAAGAATGGGGCGCGCAACAACAGTTATTTAAGAACATAGTTTTAAAACCGGGGAAATTTGGTGAGGCAATTAAGTTATGTCTAGAATTACATGCGATGGTTCATTCATCTGAAGTGTCGTTGATTAAAAAAGTAACGTTTGAAGATGAATTATGGGAAAGATTAGATGAAAAAACATTTCGAAGTATGCCTTCTCTAAAAGATGTCACTATTGCATGGAATTTATGGCATATAACGAGAATTGAAGATATCACCATGAATATTCTGATAGAAAGTCAGACTCAAGTTATTAATACAGAAAAATGGCTAGAAAAAATGAACGCTCGGATCATGGATGCTGGGAATTCAATGACAGATGAAGAGATAATGGATTTAAGTTCGCGAATTGATATGCAGGAATTACGTAACTATAGAATTGCAGTAGGTAGAAAAACATGTGAAATAATTTCAGGATTTGAGCCATCGGATTTAAAGAGAAAGATGAATAATCCTCAGAATCTTCAACGAATATTTGATGAGGGTGCAGTCCTAGAACATAAAGACTCTAAATGGTTAGTTGATTTTTGGGGAAGGAAAAATGTTGCAGGTATTTTGTTGATGCCTATAACTCGACATCAAATGGTACATATAAATGATTCAATTCGTTTAAAAAAGAAATGCCAATATTCGTGTTTAAAGAGATAATTACAGTCATTCTTAAGCCAATCGTAACAGGTTTACCATCACCACTTACTTTGCGGGTGGTGACAGCTTCGCTGGTACCCTCACATACCGACCAAGATCATTATCATATTCAACTCTACAAGCCTCTTCATCAAACAGCAGTTGCCACGCAAACTCATTTGCCTCACGTTCAAAGCGACCAGGGGAGAAGAAGGTATGTTCAATCATAAAGTAATAGCCCCAACCGTATTACAAAGGATCAAAATTAGGTCCATCAAAACTACAGCAAAGATAGATATTATTGATAATGTCAGTATATTCGGCTTTCCAGTAATGAGGATCATTTGTTAAATTATATCTTATGTTTGGAATATTGTGCTGAATAGGTGTCTTAAACGGCTTTGATAAGAAGATCATAAGAGCTCCTTTTTCAGGCCAATCACCTTCGTATATATCGCCAATCTTATTCCCAGCTGCAAGTTCTTTTTCTAGAATTTCCTTTAGTTTACCAGCTATTCTCGTATTTTCGTATTGAAATTTATTTGAATTCAAAAATGTCACCTCATTTCTAGTTATGCGTTTAGAATTAAGATAAATCGTCCAGTTAAGAGCCTGATTATCAACAGCAGTTGCCGCGCAAACTCGTTAGCCTCACGCTAAGTGAATAGGGGAGAAGAAGGTATGTTCGTTTGGATGGAGTCACTGTCTGCATATTACATAACTCTTGCTATACTTCAATCCAAATCATACTTACAAACCATCCATGCTTGCCACAGTGCCGGCTCAGCACCAATTCCTCCGTCTAAAACATAATCAGCAGCAGTCTTAGCCAATTCATATTTATCAAAGAATCCATACTCATTAGGCTTCATATCAAACTCTTTATTAAAATCTTTTTGTAGTCCATTACATAAATAAGAATGAAATTGGCCACAATCAAATCCTAAAACATCGTAACCGATACAATTAGTTGGGGCGAGATTGTTTTTAAGTTTTAAAACGTCATAGACTAAATAAGATCCCATACCTTTTTGTGGCTTCTCTTCGTCAAAAAATAAATCAAGGTCCTCTGAACCTAAGCCAATACTTAGTAAAATTATATCTTTATTATTCTTTAAAAAAGTATGATGAAATTCAATTGCAGTTTCTTTATCAAAAAAACCATTCTGCCATCCCGTTTTATTTTTATTAAAATTAGTTGTTACCCATTTTTCAATTTTAAAAAAATCATCTGTATCTAAATTAAGAGATGATTTTATTCTCTTAATAGATTCATCCCGTTGTTGAACCCAATCAAGAGCCCATATACTAGGAATAACATCACATATGCAATTACTTACGGAATAAATGGTGTTAGGAACTAAATCTGCACTCATATAGTCAGCTCTTTTAGATGGATTTATTAAAAAATAACCACCAAGAATAAAATCCATATTCAACCTCTCTCGTATAATAAGTTTTGTAAGCAACAATCCGCCGTTGTTTACAAAACTTATTTTATTTTTTCAACACGTAAAGGAACCCCTTGATGCTAAAATA
>NZ_FOTS01000088.1 GCF_900114615.1 Pelosinus propionicus DSM 13327
CATATTCCACAATACGTGCAACAGTTAGAACTCTTAGAGCTGAAAGAACGGTTCCACCACAGAGCAGTGTACCACTTTCTTACGCACCTGGCGAAGCTATTCAAATTGACTGGGGTGAAGCGACTGTATACATAGATGGGGAAAAGACCAAGGTATATACTTTCTGCGGTCGATTATGCTATAGCTGTGACATGTTCGTCCAAGTTTACAAAGCCGCCAATACAGAAACCTTCTTAGAAGCCCAACAAATTATGTTTGATTTCTTTGGCGGTACGCCAAAGCGTTTAATTTTTGATAACGCTAAAGTTGCCGTTAAAGAAGTGACCCTACCGCGATTTTATGGACACCTAGAACGTGTAGTATAATATAAATACGGGAGGGGTTCACCAATGAAAACATTTGATAAAGAATATAAGTTAATGGCTGTTAAGCGAGTTAAAGAAAGCGGAAAACCGGTAGCCGAAGTGGCGAGAGAGTTAGATTTGAACACTAATACACTACATGGCTGGATGAGTAAATTTGGCAAGAACGGTGAAGATGCCTTCCCTGGCAGTGGTAATCTGCATAGCGCTGATGAAGAATTACGCAAGTTGCGCAAAGAAATGCTAGATTTAAAAGAGGAAAATGCGATCCTAAAAAAGGCGGCCGCCTACTTTGCGAAAAACCAGAAATAGAGCGTTTTCGGTTTATGGAAACGCATCACTCCAAGTTTCGGGTGGCGAAGATGGCTGAGGTATTGAAAGTTTCCAGGAGCGGATTTTATGCATATTTAGCAAGACCAGTCAGTGACCGTCAGCGAGAGAATGAAATATTATTAGAAAAAATTAAGAAAATTCATCAAAAATCAAAAGGTATTTATGGCTATCCGCGCATAGCGGATGATCTCAAAGATCAAGCTGGCGAAGCACCAGCACCAAGCAAAAACCGTGTTTATCGATTGATGCGAGAGGCCGGAATCAAGGCTAAAACCGTCAAAAAATATAAAGCGACAACCAACTCTAATCATGACCTTCCTGTTGCTGAAAATTTGCTCAACCGTGAATTTACCGCAGATAAGCCTAACCAGAAATGGGTTTCGGATATTACTTATGTTTGGACTGATGAAGGAGGGCTATATTTGGCTGGAGTTATGGATTTATGTGGACGAACAATTGTTGGTTTTTCAATGGCTAACCATATGAGAAAGTCACTGGTAATTAACGCCCTAAACCAAGCGATTGGCAGGACTAAAGCTGGTGAAGGATTGTTGGTTCATTCAGATCGTGGCGTGCAATACGCCAGCCATGCCTACCAAGAAGTCTTGAAAAAGAATGGGTTTAAATGTAGCATGAGCCGTCGTGGCAACTGTTGGGATAACGCCCCTATGGAATCTTTCTGGGGCAAACTGAAACAAGAATGGTTATATGGAAATCGGTTTAGAACCAGGGACGAAGCAAAAGCAGCTATCTTTGAATATATTGAAATATTTTACAATAGACGACGAAAGCATTCGAGTAATAACTATAAAGTTCCAATGAATTTTATGAAAGCAGCTTAGCAAAAACAGTCTTAATCTATGAAATAATGTGTTATCCTACGAATTCTTTAGATATTGTGCGTTTATCGTGTCTATTGAGCCGGGGTAAGGTCAATCCCTTCGGAATTTTTTATTATAGATTTCATTTTCTTATGATCGGTTCCGTTTTTTCTACATTGACCTGTGAGCAAGCCCTTTAAGTCATAAATTAAAAATTGGATACCATTACTGTTTCCCTCCAAACAAAAACCACTATCATCATCTAGACAATCATAACTTAGTGGCGAAAACCCTTTTACTTTGCCGATTCTTTTCAAAACTTTTATGTATGCGGATACTTTCTCTCGGTTATTAACATCAATGTCTGCCATAAGAATCATTCTTTTCAAATTGAAGTCGTTAAGATTGTACTTTGACCCGAAATAATCATGAACACATCGCTCCAGCTTATGGATTAACTTGCTCGAAGTAAACTCGCCACCATCTCGCATAACACTTGGGTTTATAGTAATTTGAACTTTTCTTTTTATATTGCTTGCCTTGGTAAGTTACCACTATTCCTTTAGATGACAACGTCCGGTCAACATATTTATTATCATCCAAATATTCTAGTCGATTACAGGCCCTGGTTAATAATTTATGGAATTTTTCATTGTCTAACACCATGGAAAGTTCAAAAACATAATTTAGATACATATATTAATCCCTCCGATTGCAATTATTTTTTACACTATTGTTGAGGAGGTTTTCTTTTTAATGAAATGATCTGCGATGAAACTAGCAGCTAATGTTTCCCGGTGATTTTTAGTGGTACATTATATATCATTTTGATCTAACAGCTATACAAACATAACGGGGCTACAACATCTTTTTAAAAGAACAATTTTATCAAAAGCTAAAAATAACTGACGCAACCAAATGGTTGCGCCATTAAAATAGATTGCAGATTTAATCCTTATCGTAATCAAAGTCACAAATCATCTTAGCTTGGTTCAAAGGAAAATTCGAGAACAAATTTACTTTACACTGATTTCGGAGAAGCCGTGCTCGTCCCACGGCTTGTTCTAGTTGCGATTCAAGAATATAAAATTGAATCGCTCTTAACACCTTGTCGTCAAAGGATGTAAAACGGAACTTCCATCCGTTGTGTTCGACTGTAATACCAAATTTTATTTTCGCTTCCGTGTCGAACTCACAGCCAATAGTGTAAGCAAATAATTTGTATATCCAGTCAGGTATGTGGGGAGTTCCGATTACATCTAAATTTTTCCCTTTTAAATAATCACAACCCGCAGAGTTCCCAAAATGTAAGTCACCCTGGTAGGATGCCATGAATCTCTTAAATGAAATGGTATCATCAAACCCCGACCATTTCTTGATTTCCTTAATAATATCCTTGTTTTCAGAAATGTAACCCCTACTCATAGGGCGGCGGTAATCTTGATATAGAGCGCCTTCGTACCTAGCTTTTTTGCACGCATAAAACTCCATATTCTCCTCGCCGAAAAAATATTCGCAGACCGTTTTATCGACAGTTGCCGACACCATGATGTATTTCATATTGGGATTGATTTTCACTGGTGGGATAAAAGTGATGCAGTCTTCACTTATTTCATTTTCCTTGTCAGATACCTTACGATAGAGAAAGCGCGTGGCGGAGCAAAATGATGGTATATCGACCCCAATCGCTATATCATCATCTGTTTTGTCGTAATCAATAGATGGCAGAGAAAAATAGTCGCTTATTTTTTCATCTTCTTCAATATATTTAAGACCTTTATTAACTTTCTTTCTGATCGTACTCCCGGGCGCAGTCTTCTTTTGTAGTTTTTTCAAGTCAGAAATGCTGATATCTATCTTGTTCTGTATAATGCTGCCGAGAAGTATGTCTTCATCAATGATAACGAGATCGTATTTACTAACATCCATTGTCAAAAATCTTTTGTGAGTCGTAATAACATGACCATCAAAGTTTCTAAGTGAGTCCAAATCCTTTAAGTACTTCTTGAACAATTTAGCGCATTCAGAGTGGTCTTCACGTATGAGCTTTTTCAAGTAGGGAATCACCGATTTCCCACTAGCATAAAGGTATTCAATATGATCCCAAACCACATCTGGAATATAATCTTTTATTTCACGTAGCGACGGAGATTCCATCATCTCAATCCCCATCGATTCTGCTCTTTGCCTTCGTATTTCACTTTTCAACTTATTAGTCGGAACGACGATTAGAATTCGTTTAGATGTGTCTTTAATAAGCCTTAAATAAGTCTCTGTTTTTCCTAAAGCCGTCTGTGCTTTGATGATAAACCACATCTTTCTAGTATCATCCATCGCATTACGAAATTTTTTTTGAAAATCCTTTTCAGCTTCTTCTAATGTATACAGTGGCTCTGTATATCCGGCAATACGTTCCATCTGATGGTACTTCAACTTAGCCGTCAATAAAAGATTCGTGAGATGAGAACAGCTATTACAGTATCGGCAGAAGCTATTGCAAGCCTGAGGCTGATACCCTGCGATGTATTTCTTCAACTGATGAACCCAATACCCATATTTTCCAACACGACCATCTGCATAAGAATTCGCTTTAAAGCTATTTAAAAACAGATCATTACCGGTTTCTACATTTGTGAGATTAGTTGCTAAACCAAACAATTCATCATGACTTAATCTTATACTACCAGTCTCAAACTCTCGTAATAACTGACATACCAAACGAAGTTTAGGAATGTCCTTTAACCTAAAATCCTTATGGTTCTTCGATGTTTTTTTCTTCGCTGAGATATTGGTGCCGTTATCATATTTAATTAAATAATATTTTTTTGATAAATTTTCGCCAACTCCTTCTATTATAGATTCAGAATATTCTATAGTAGAGTTTGGCGAGATTTTATCATCATGAGGAACACCAGTAATCTCAGCGATGTTCTCTGGTTCTGGAAGTTCATTAGCAATCGAAACATCAGGCAACTTTTTACTGTTTTCTCTCAAACCATGATTCCTAATGAATTCCGATACTTTTCTCCTATAGTTATTTTTATGCTGTTCCTCAAGATAACTTGTCATACCAGTAACGGCAGATACTACATTCATCTGGGAAGCTTCTTTATCAAAAAACAATAGTTTATCTTTGCTCCCCCCAAAGTACATCTTGGATATATCTTTGCTACTTTTGTCACACTCGGGAAAAATCGTCACCAACGCATCTTGAACGACCTCTGCGTCTCTGTTTGATTGAATTGGTACATCGTTGAGAAAGGCTACTCGGAAGCGATCTTTGTTTTTACTTCTAAAACTTTCGTATGCAAAAAAAACAGGGAGATTATATCTGTCAGCTCGCTCTTTAACACTATCAAATGATATTTGCTTATCCGGCGTATCATTGTCAAAGTCAAGAACAAATAATTGCATCTGCTCAAAGTTATCTTTATTCCGTTTGCCATTCTTAAAGGTCGCAGGGCAGAAAGTATGCCCATCCAACCCCACATCCCCTACAAAACCTCTGATGTTCTCTGCGGTTAGCGGTATTGTTTGCCGAGCTATCCTATCACTTATTTGAGCTATTGCCTTACCCTCTGGCTTCGAATAATAACTTACCCTATCTAGGCAAACCCTTATGATATTCATTTTATCAGCTCCTACAAGAAAAATATTTTTATTTCCCTGTAGGAGTAATTACAAAAAATATTGTAAAAAATAAAGAACGGTTTTGACCGTCCTTCATTTTACGCATTTGTTTTCTGGGTGATTCTATGCTTATTTGAGTAACATGTTTTCCCGCTATGCTACCACTGAGAAATTTCAAATTTTCTCTGTAAAATATAAATAATATCTAAAGTTTATTACCAATAAATATCCAGTTATAGAAATTGTGATATAAATGATTCAATGGTATTGTATCGATTTTTGGAGTTATAAATACCATGAAAAAAACAGTAGCCATCCTAATAAATGAATGACTACTGTACTCCAGCTATGATCTCACCTTGTTCCCAGTTACTGTAATAAATCATATGTTGCCCTTCAAGATAAACCACCTTGAAAAATTCAGCTTAATTTAAGTTGTATATAGGCCGGGACTCGATATAAACATAATAAGCAGCTCAACACATGCAATTAATATTTCAAATCTCTTGATACTCCCACAGTCCAGGCGAAAATCTATTAAGACTATTTGTTTTTTTGCTTTGGGATCGACACTGCAATTTTTTTGAAGTTCACTTATCCCAATTACGCGATATTAGAATTTAGCACATTGTTCCGGATTTTGCCATTATTGCTATAATAGGCAACTAAGTCATCAAATGCCGACTCTCAATTATATGGATCATGGAAATTATCTATTAAACATCAGATCAATCTCGCTATAATTCGATTGAGGGGCGCCAACGTATCGGTCATCGTCATCGTCATCACTTCTTAAATAAGACTTTACTAAATCCTCAGCTCCTGAAACATCAATACAAACTTTATCCATGAAAGAGGCTGACAAACATAATTCCGCTGGTAAGTTATTCAGATAATTCCCAACTTCATCTTTTACCTTTTCTTTTATTGAGTTTTCGATATGTTGTATTGCTGTATCTATGTCCGGTTCTTCAGCGTATTCATCATTCCCATAATAAACTACCTTACACGAATCTTTAACAAAATCATCAATATTTAAATCAAAATTATCTGCGTCCACACAGTCACAATATATTTCTACTGCTTCCTTAATTACATTTTGGCCTATAAATATAAAGTTCAATTTTTTTTCGTCTTCCAATAGACTATGGCAATAATTAATTGCATCAATTAAATCCTCCAAATCAAAATAAGATAATATTTCTTCCAGCATATCAAAGTCAGACAAAAAACCGTCAATTTGATAAAAGGTATAAACCTCATAATCTAAAAGATGCTCAAATATTCTAATGGCTAAAACGACTTGTTTTTCATATATATTTACATTTTTTATTTTAGACAAATACGAAAAGATGCATTGTTGATAGCGCATGTCCAGTATTTTGTTGTAAGAAATAAAATAAGTAATGAAAGCCACTCGCTCTTCATCGCTTGCAAAAAGATAATTAAGTATTGAGCCATCATTAAATGCTGAAAGCATTTTAAATTTGAATTCATCCGGTGTGAGCATTTTTTTAAGCTGCATCACGGAAGCGGCTGTGTTAATTAAATCTCCTTTTTCAGCGGTATTGGTATTGATTCGCGAGCGTATGTAATCGTTTATTGAAGGATTTACCATTGACAGTGTACGCTTGCTTTTTTCATCGACTATTTTAACGAATGCTTGTTGGAGCCTTGACAAAGAGTTTTGAAATTGATTAATAGTCAAATCTACTTCAGGCAAACTTTGAATTCTTGCATTAAAGCATTGATTTACGAAGTCCAGGGAAGCAGTCGTGTCTGTAAGTGAAAACAAAGACGTAAGTAACATTCTATCAACCTTAGATAGCCTTCGCTCATATTCATCGTCCCATACTTTACTGGGATTATTTAAATGCCCTAAGATAAAGTCAAAATAGTAGCTTGACGAGACATCTGAATACCTATAAGGGTTACTCACAAACTCTATAATACGTGGGTTATAATTAGGATGATTCACAATTCTTCTATAGTTTTTGTTTTGCTTTATAGATTCAAAGTATTCACCCTTAACATTGTTGAAATATAAATGATTATATAAAATCTTTGCCTTATCAATATCTGACATTGCGGACATATCAATTATGTGTACCTTGTATTCTTTATTATCAAAGCTTTTTACTAATTCTGGCGTCCTTACTTGCGCTTCACGATAAATTGTCACTCGCGAATTAAGAATAAGGCGTTTATTCTCGGAAAGATTCACATACTTTATTAATGAAAGCAACTCGTTACTCTGGGTTTCTTTCATATTAAAATATGCTTGCCCAAAACAATCATCAAGAAGAATGATTTCTTTAGCTTCCTTATTTTGAGACAATGCTCTTTTAAGAGCTGATAGATCAGCTCCGTCAGTTGTATATCTAACCCTATATCCATTTGTGGCATAACATAGAACTATCATTTTTGAAGTAATAGTTTTTCCAACACCCGGATCGCCTGTAATAAATAACGTTTTTTTCTTTGCAAGACATTCTAAAGCGCGATCATATGCTACTGTTTGGACGAAAAACTTTTCATCCAAATGTATATTAGACAATAAAACTTCACAATCAATGAATATATCATTGCTATAAATGTCCTGTAGGATATTAGTAGATGAAATCCATAATTTGTAATGATTTCTGACTATATCAATATTCTCAGAACGTGTGAGAAAATCATTAATTTCAATAAGTGTAATAATATTTGCATCCGACTCCATATAGTCAGAAAACATAGTGTAAATATCTTTAACGTTTGCTGGTGACAATTCTTTTGAACAGCAAATGTAGTATTGGTTTGGCTTAAGTTCATCTAATTTAGGGATTTCTTTCTTTAGTGAAGAGATAAGACCCGAAATATCAGTTTTAATATAATGCTTCACCTGAACAATTATATTTTTTTTAGAAATGTCATCTATAAGATCAATTCCGCCATCTCTACCTGCGGCAAAACGACGCAATTCGACACCTAATTTTTTTGACATAATATCCTGACAAAGATATTCAAATTCTACATCGTTAAGATTAGCGTAATTGAGCAACATAACCACTCCTAAAACTATGCCTAGCGTGGCATTATAGCCATACATGGCGTTTGAATTGTTTCCAACTATCTATTCGACCTATTCAAATACTAGCAGCCTCTGACATCCAATGAAACATATCACACTGGTCTATTGGCCAAGATTACCAGCTTTCACAGTAATTCGTCGCATTAAGATAAAAGGCACAATTTTATTAAAATTCTTTTTATGACATTAAATTCAACAAACCCTGACTAATCTCCTGTCTACCTGTGCCTTGGTTCTTGTTTCGTATTCATGAAAAAACATCATATTGAGTAGCAGTAATATATCAGGGTTAGTGCCCCATTGCGTCGATGAAACACAATAGGGCATTAACTGTATACCTTATCCATCTTAAATGTGGTATAAGCCTCTTAATATTGATAATTATTGTTATTATAAGATTCCTTTTTCCTTAAGGCTCTCGAATTTTCCCCGTCCGATAATGATATGGTCCAGAATAGCAATATCCAGCAGCTTACCTGCCTCAACCAGTTTTCTAGTAATAACAATATCTTCCTGACTTGGCTGAGCATCACCACTGGGATGATTATGAATGAGAATGATGGAAGCAGCCAATAACCGCACCGCTCGCCGAAAGAGTTCTCTACCTCCTACGATGGTAGAGTTAATTGTGCCTTGGGCAACTACCTCTTCAGCAATAATACCATTTTTGGTGTTCAGATAAATTACCCGAAACTGTTCAACAGCAAGAAACTGCATATCCTCCATCCGCTTAAAGGCATCGCCAGGAGTCTTGATGACTGGCGGCAAGGCATTATTCATCCGGTAGACTCTCTTGGCGATCTCTGCTATACATTGAATTTTCCTGGCTTTAGCAACTCCAATTCCTTTGATTGTTTCCAGCTCTTGCTTTGAAGCTTGCCAGAGCATCTGCTGAACACTGCCGTATTCCGCCATCAGCTCTCGGGCCACGGATTTCTCCAGGATGACAGCGAGCAATTCTTCATCAGCCATGCCGGAAAGATTGGTTTGGTTTAGCTTCATCCGCTCCCGCTCCTTTTCTTCAATATTTTGTTCGGACAACCATATATGGATTTTGTCAGCCATGAACGCATCAGATATGCTTGGTCAGTACGTTTGCGCATCATATTTCCTTACTTTCCGATAAAACGTAGACGGTTTCATGTTTAGCTTGCTCATAGCCTCAACTGCTGTCATGCTGCCCGATTTCCACTTATACACAACCTTATCAAATTCCGGATGTACGATAGGCTTACGCCCTTTATATTTCCCCAGTTCTTTGGCAATCGCGATCCCTTCATGCTGTCGTTGTAAGATATACTCGCGTTCCAATTCCGCCACAGCGCCAAATATAGTCAGCATAAACTTTCCGGTCGGTGTTGTCGTATCGATAGCCTCTTTCTTGGATATAAACTCAACATGCTTGGTCGCCAGTTGTTCAATGAGTTCAAGCAAATCGCGTGTATTACGGGCAAAACGACTTATCGATTCAACGATGACAGTATCGCCCTGCCGAACATAGGTAAGCAGCCGTTTAAGCTCCGGCCTGTCGGTATTTTTGCCGCTGGCCTTATCGATAAAGAGTTCATCAACGCCAAGTTCTTTTAACAGAACCTCCTGCCGCATTGTGTTCTGCTCGGTTGTACTTACTCTGATATAGCCGATCTTCATTCAGATTCCCTCCATAAAAATATGCCATTAGGGTGTAATCTAACGGCACATTGGAAAAGTGTCCCAATAGAGTTGTTTTTGGATTTTTGGCATGTACCATTTTTTATGGCAACCCTATTGGGATTTTAATCGAGTCAGTCTCACTACTTACTACAATCATCAAATTGCCCCAACGATTTAATAACCTTAATTAGCCTAAATCTTCATAGGCATCGAAAACAAATTCCACCGGAACAACCTCAACCTCGATAGCGTCCTGTTCCTTAAACCTGACTGGCATACCATTTTCTGAGCGGGCTTCACAACTATTCATCGCAACCGCCACGCCAAGGTCGTAAAGGAACTCGTAAACATGTCCTTTGCTATCTAACAAATATTGTCCGTCGCATTCTTCCATATCGCAGTTTGGCAGAATAACGTAAGCCGTATCCGGCAGAGGCAGGAGTGTTTTGATTTCACTGTCATTTACGCCATGGTAATATCGCTCAAAATCAAGTATCTCCTCGTAGTAGCTCCCGCCCCACAAATTGCGGCGAAAAGATACAGCTTCGATGTACTCGAACTTTTCCGATGGTGTAGAAAGCATGTTGCCGACCCGTTCTATGTTTTTCTCCATAACCCGTAAATTCACATATTCATGCCGCGAGTGTTCAGAGTAATACCCGGCGCTGATATTCACCGCCGCTACTTGCAAGGCAGGGGCTATGACCGAGATGTCACTGAAGCTCCCCCATTCCTGCTTGATAGACCGCTCCCGTGGAAATAGACAGGCAGGAAACGCCCTGTCGTAGGATAGCTTAGAATTACACGGCCATGCTCCTGATTTGAAAGGGAGTATGGCCATTTTTTGTCTTGATGCGTTCGAAGTTGTAGAAGTGGATGTATTGGTCAATAAGATGACGTGCTTGGTGAATGGTCTGAATTTTTTGGCGGTAGATACACTCGGTTTTTAGAATGCCGAAGAAGTTTTCGGCAGGGGCATTATCCAGAGGTGTAGCCGCTCTTGACATGGACGGCAGAATGCCGTACTGTTTGGTTAGGTTCAAATAGCCGTGCGAGGTATATTGGAACCCTTGGTCGCTGTGGA
>NZ_FOTS01000069.1 GCF_900114615.1 Pelosinus propionicus DSM 13327
TATGAGAGGCAGCGTCAAGGTGCAAACCGAGTTTCTATTGCTGTGCATGGGGTATAACCTAAACAAACTCCACAACAAAATTCAAAGTGGTCGCTGTGGAACTTACTTGCATATTCCCAAAGCAGCCTGACAAATACAAATAGACTTTTTTATTGGGGAAGAGGCTTCCTCTGTTTGCTATGGGCATAAACGGAAGAAGAGCTTCTTTGTTTATTCTTTTTCGCCTGGATTTTATCTGCTCAAGAAAGGAAGGCTGCCACAAAATGCTTTTTTTCAAAAAGCATTTTGCGACAGCCTCTTTCTTTTTATGTTACATAGTCAGGAACGATGCATGTCTGTGACTGCAAGTGAGAGAATTCGCTTATGCCAAACGTTTTACTAACTGGTCATATTCCGGGCTGTTTAAGAAGTTTTCAATCGAAATATGTTCTGCCGTTGGCAGCTTTGTTTTCGCACGTTCAGTTAACGTTCTTTGCGTTATAACAATATCAGCATCGCTTGGAAGTTCATTGACTGCCGTGTTGATAACAGTAATGTCTATGCCGGCTTCTTTAAATTTTTTCCGTAGAATCGTAGCTCCCATAGCGCTGGACCCCATGCCTGCATCACAAGCAAATACTACTTTATTTACTTTTTTGGAAACAGTTTGCGTAACTTCTACTTTAGTACCTTTAAGCTCTTGTACTTTAGCAGTAGCTTGCACCAATTCTTCTTCATCTGCCACCTGATTACTCATTTTAAGAATTGCAGAGGCAATGAAAAATGCTACGGCTGTTGCAACAGCAACACCGGCAAGCACGGCAAAGAGGCCGCCTTTAGGAGACATTGCAATCAATGCGAAAATACTGCCAGGAGCAGGCACGGCAACCAAACCAGCACCTAATGCTTGGAAAGTCAGAGTACCAGACACGCCACCACCGATAACAGCTAAAAGTAGACGAGGATTCATTAAGATATAAGGGAAGTAAATTTCATGAATACCTCCCAGGAAATGAATGATCATGGCCCCCGGTGCAGATTGTCTAATACTTCCTTTACCTGCAAACCAATATGCCAGCAATATGCCAAGACCCGGTCCTGGATTTGGTTCCAATAGGAAGATGATAGATTGTCCTGCTTTTGCTGCCTGCTCCATTCCAATAGGGCTTAAAATTCCGTGATTTAAAGCATTATTTAAGAAAAGGATTTTAGCAGGCTCAATAAATACGTTTGCTAACGGCAATAATCCAGCATTTACAACGGCTGCTAAACCAGCTGATAATGCTGCCGTAATTCCTAACATGACAGGGCTGACGCCAACAAATGCCAAGACTGCAAGAATACCCGCAACAATACCAGATGAAAAGTTATTGATTAACATTTCAAAGCCAGCAGGAATGTTGCCTTCAAATGCCTCATCGACTTTTTTAATCGCCCAGCCGCCAATAGGACCCATTAACATTGCACCCAAGAACATAGGCTGAGTCGAACCAACAATAATACCCATCGTGGCAACGGCACCAACTACTCCGCCTCTGACATCATAAACCATTTTCCCGCCAGTATAACCAATCAGCAAAGGTAGCAGATAAACGATCATAGGTCCAACTAATTTTGACAAGTTTTCATTTGGCAGCCATCCCGTCGGAATAAATAGAGCAGTAATAAATCCCCATGCAATAAAAGCTCCGATATTGGGCATTACCATCCCACTAAGAAACCTTCCGAACTTTTGAATCGTCGCGCGTGTCCCCAAACTATCCTTTTGCTTCGCTACAACTTTCTCCACTTGGCGTTCCTCCTTTAAAATGTAAATATAATGTTCTATTTGCATCATATAATACTTATATATGCTTTTCAAGAAAATCAAAATTCGATTTCGTCATAGGACTTGTTGACATTTTTATAATATTCTCATTTTAGTAAATAAAATTTGAGGACATTACCAATCCTTCTATCGTAAAATATATAAAACGAATGAACCACAAAGACACAAAGAACACTGAGGAAATATAGCTAGGTTAAAAACCTCTGTGCTCTCTGCCAACTCTGTGTCCTCTATGTCAACGTTCTCTTAAACTTATCACTTTCTGATGCTAGAACAAAGACTGCCTTATACGATTAAAAAACATCGTAGCAAGGCAGTCCTTTTGTTAGGCTCCTTATTCTTCAATTGGGACTAATGCTGCCTGGAAATGACGAAGAATGGGCGGTTCCCATGTAATTTTATAACCATGCTTGATCTCATGAGCTCTTTCTTTTATGGCAATAAGAGCATCAGCCATTACATCAAAATGAGCCTGGGTATATACGCGGCGGGGGATCGCCAAACGAGTAAATTCAAAATCCGCATGAAGCTGTTTTTTTGTATCAGGATCATTCCCCAGCATATAAGAGCCGATATCACATGTGCGAATTCCCGCTTCCTTATATAGCTCAATCGCGAGAACCTGACCGGGGAATTCAAAATAAGGCAGTTGAGGAAACATCGCCTTAGCATCGATGAATACGCCATGCCCCCCAACTGGCGACTGATAAGCAATTCCTGCATCATCTAAGCGCGCTGCCAAATATTCCATTTGACCGATGCGGTATCTAAGATAATTTTCATCCAATCCCTCGTAAAGCCCCAAAGCCAACGCTTCCAAATCTCGCCCAGAAAGACCCCCACAGGTGGTAAAGCCTTCAAAGGAGATACAGCGAGCCTTAATAGGTAGAATCAATGGAGATTCAGCATCCTTAATGCCAATAAGACCGCCCATGCTTACTACACAATCTTTCTTGGAAGACATGGTAAACATATCTGCACAGGAAAACATGGTTCTGATAATTTCCTTAATGGATGCATCTTTAAATTCTTCCTCACGCAATTTGATAAAGTAAGCATTCTCAGCATAGCGGGCAGCATCAAGATCCAGAGGGATATTGTATTTTTTGCAGACAGCAGCTACTTCACGAACATTTTGCACAGACACAGGCTGACCACCGGCAGAGTTGTTGGTAACGGTTATAACCACCAATCCGACATTTTCAGGCCCATGTTCTAAGATGATTTTCTCCATCTTTTCAACATCCATATTTCCTTTGAAAGGAGCTCTCTTAGCAGGATCTTTTGCTTTTTCCACAACGCAGTCAATAGCCCTTGCGCCGCAAAGCTCTACATGTGCTCTCGTCGTATCAAAAAACATATTAGAAATTGCCACTTTTCCCTCGCTTAGGACTGTACCAAAGAGAACTTTTTCCGCTGCACGTCCCTGATGCACCGGCTGAATAAAGCCATAGTTGAAAATATCCTTTCCAGCCTCAACCAGTTTGTAGTAACTGGAAGATCCCGCATAGGCTTCATCGCCCCTCATAATACCAGCCCACATTTGATCAGACATGGCATTGGTGCCCGAATCCGTTAAAAGATCAATATAAACATCTTCCCCAGCAAGGTTGAACAGATTATAATTGGCTTTTTTGATCTTTTCTTCTCTTTCTTTATGCGTGAGCATTTTGATAGGTTCGACCATCTTGATTCGAAAAGGCTCCGGAATATATTTAACCGCCATCACAAATTCCCCCATTCTTTACTATGCTGCCACCTTTATAGTGCTTTGCTTTGACAACGAACAAATGAATCCATTGCACTCCTCTTTCTGGCAAAGATATATTGTAAGGCATTTCATTCCTTATATCTTGCAACTCTCATGCCAAATCAGTGAATGTACAAATTCAATAGAATGTTGAATTTTCTGATAATGTTTCTTGACACATTTTCTTTTCAGCTGATAAAAAAACATATCAATTTAGAATCCTAACGATGCAATTCTTCTTTTTTTATGATAACCTGTTTCTTAAACCAAAAGGCACCCCATAGAATTGCCAGCCACAAGGGCATAACATAGAGTGATAATTTCATATCTTCGATTTGAAACATTAACCCTACAATCATAAGTAGAAAGGCAATGCAAAAATAGTTGGCAAAGGGATACCCAGGTACTTTGAATTCTAATTTTTTCGCTTCTGCACCTTTAGCCGCCCGAAATTTTAAATTCGCAATCACAATCATAACCCAGTTTATGACTGCAGCCAAAACAGCTATTGAAATCAAATATAAAAATACTTTACCTGGAACCAAATAATTTAAGACCACAGCGATTAGGGTACAAGCAGAAGAAACAAGAACGCCAGTTACGGGAATACCTTTGGTGTTTAATTTCCTAAATGCCATAGGAGCATTCCCCTGCTGTGCCAAGGCGTAAAGCATACGGGCATTGCTGTAAATACCGCTATTATAAACGGAAAGAGCCGCAGTAAGAACAACAATATTTAAAATCGTTGCAGCAGCCGGGATGCCCATTTTAGAAAAGATTTGTACGAAGGGACTTCCTTCCAAGCCGACTTTATTCCATGGGTAGATAATCAGCATGACCAGCAGCGCACCTACATAGAAGAGCAGAATTCGCCAAATCACTTGATTAATGGCTTTGGGAATTGATTTTTTGGGCTTATCCGCTTCCCCTGCAGTAATACCAATTAACTCAATCCCCCCAAAAGAAAACATGACAATGACCAAAGAAAGCAGCAATCCCCACACGCCGTTAGGCATGAAACCGCCATGTATCCAAAGATTCTCAAAACCAATGGCTTGACCGCCTGTGCCTATACCTGTGAAAATCATCAAGATTCCCAGTAGTATCATTCCGATAATGGCAATGACTTTAATGAATGCAAACCAGAACTCAAGCTCGCCGAACATTCTGACTTCCACTAAATTAATCAATGTAATAATGGCTAAAAATGTGAAGGCAGAAACCCATGGCGGTATATCGGGCCACCAATAATGAATATAAATACCAACTGCGGTTAATTCCGCCATACTGACTACAACATAGTTAAACCAATAGTTCCAGCCGGATAAGAAGCCAGGGAACTCTCCCCAGTATTTATAAGCATAGTGACTAAAAGAACCAGAAACAGGTTCATCTACTGACATTTCACCCAGCATCCTCATAATCAAGAAAATCACGATTCCGCCAATGGTATACGACAGTGTAATTGCCGGTCCCGCCAGTTGAATGGTTTGGGCTGATCCGTAAAATAGCCCTGTACCAATAGCTCCCCCCAATGCAATCATCTGTATATGGCGATTTTTTAACCTTCGATGCATGCCATGGTTTTCTGAAGTCATGTTTGTTCTCCTTTCAAATTTCACCTTATATCTGCTGCTCTGCTCATTCTAAATATATGCATTTTTTATGCCAAAAAAATTCTTCAAAGTATCTGTATTTTTCAAATCTTATAAGCCCGGATTTTATTTAAGATTGTCGTATTTGACACTCCTAAAACTTGTCCGGCTGACCTAGAAGAAGGATATTTTTCTAAAACCTGCATGATGACTTCTTTTTCAATGCTGGCAACAATCTCTTTTAGCGAAGGCCATTCACCTTCAAGGGGAATCTCAATCTGCAAGGCTTGCTCATTTCGTGAGATATTCTTTGCTCTATGGCTGCAAGCAGTAATATCGGCCCAAGCCAAAAGATGATCCGATCTAATTTCAGCAGCATCAGTCAAATTTATCAAACGCTCCAGGGTATTTTCCAACTGCCTTACATTGCCGGGCCATTCTTGCTCCATCAAAAGAGCTGCACTTTCTTTTGCCAAATACATTTCAGGCTTATTCAGTTTTGTACAGATTTTTCGAATTAAGTGCTGGGCAAGCAAGGGAATATCCTCGCTTCTTTCTCTCAATGGCAAAAGAACCAATGGAATCACATTCAGCCGATAATATAAATCTTCTCGGAACTTACCCAAGAAGATCAACTCTTCCAAATTGCGATGAATGGCGGCAATAATCCGTACATCCACCGCAATTTCTTTACTCCCCCCTACTCTGCGAATCGTCCCCTCTTGCAGAACGCGCAATAGCTGAACTTGCAGTCTCTGGGATATATCTCCAATTTCATCCAAAAACAACGTACCATTGTCAGCCTGTTCAAAAAGTCCTTTCTTCCCACCTTTAGCAGCGCCGGTAAAGGCTCCTTCTTCATAACCAAATAGTTCGCTTTCCAGAAGGGTATCTGTCAGTGCGGTGCAGTTGATAGCAATAAAAGGATTCTCGAACCTAAGACTGCCTGTATGAAGAGCTGTTGCAAATAATTCTTTGCCAGTTCCGCTTTCCCCCCTCAGTAAAATGGTTGAAGAGCTTTTAGCCACAGTTTTGGCAACAGTTATAAGGCGAGCCATTCGAGGACTTTGATACACAATATCATTGAATGTAATCAAAGAGCGGGTTTTATCTGATCGCAATAGTATATTTTTTACTTGGTGAAGATCTTGAACGGTTAAGACCGCACCGATAATTTCTCCCTGATCATTTTTCACCGGAACACTGCTGAAGAGAAATTGTATCATTTTGCCGTCCTTCTGCATTTTTCGCTCTTTTAAACGGTATGTATGCCCCAGCTGTAATGTTTCGAGAATCGATGGATTTTTTCCCAGCAGTTTCTCCACCGGTAAGCCGACGACCTCATCTGGGGTGCAATTGAATATTTTGCATGCAACTTGATTGATATGGGAGATTTCCCCTTCTCCATCGATAGCAAGCACTCCCTCGCTAACAGAATTGAGGATGGTTCGTAATTTATGCTCTTTTTCTTTATAAGGCATTTGACTGCGAAATGTGACGGATTGAATATTTTCCAATTCTCTTAAATCGGCAACGAATTTTTGAACTTGCATAGGCGAATCACATTGAAATTGAATAACCATTCCATAGTTAGGAATGACCTCCATAGCGATTTTATCAATATGATGCTGCTCAGTAATTTGAAATATTTTATATCCTAATCCCGGGCAATTGATAAAATTGATTTGTATAATATATTCTTGCATTGCCTTTGCCGCCTTTCATGCCACAATATTCAAAGATTTTTCTCTATAAGTTCCATTTCCCACTTAGCTCACCAATAGTCTACATAAAAAAATACCTGTGATCTGCTGATAAGGCAGACTACAGGTATTTTCTATAACACAAATGCTAATTCCTACTGTGCTTCATACTAAATATGGAAATGACTAACTGCTGTTTGTAACTCCTGAGCCATCTGGGCAAGCCTTTGGCTTGAAGCTGCGATTTCTTCCATTGAAGCAGCTTGTTCTTCTGTTGCTGCGGAAACATTCTGAACCTCCCCTCCCGCAGCCTTCGCCAATTGATCAACCTTTTGTACCGAAAGTACAACGTGTTGACTATCACTTGCCAAATGCCCGATAACGGCGGATATCTCTCCAACCTGAACAGACAGGTTTGTTATCATCGCAATAATCTCTTGGAAGCTGTCACCCGCTTCATTTACAACTCCGGCACCAGCTTTAACTTTCGTCGTACCTTCTTGCATAGCAACTACAGCTTTGTCTGTCTCACTTTGAATTTCGCCAATTAAATGAGCAATTTGTTTTGCCGCCTCCTGAGATTGTTCTGCTAATTTGCGAACCTCTTCAGCAACGACTGCAAAACCGCGTCCCTGCTCACCTGCTCTTGCCGCTTCGATCGCGGCATTTAAAGCTAAAAGATTTGTTTGGCCTGCAATTCCAGAAATTGTATCAACAATTTGTCCTATTTCTTTTGAACGTTCACCCAATTGTGCAACAACCATAGATGAAGCGCTAACCGTATCTTCAATATCCAGCATTTGCTTCACGGCACCTTGTACTGACCTTCCGCCTTCCTGAGCTGTATCGACGGCCTTAAGAGACTGCTGTGATACCCCGCTGGCATTCTTAGCAGCCTGCTGAATATTCTTCGACATTTGTTTTATTACAGTGGTTACCTCTCCCAGTACATGATATTGCTGATCCGCTCCTTCTGCCACTTCCGTTATCGATGAAGCAACCTGATTTGCAGCTAGGGCAGATTGTTCAGCACTAGACGTCAGTTGTTCCGATGCCGCAGCCAGCTGATGAGAATTTCCTTGCACCTGACCGACCAGTTTTTTCAAATTCGTTACCATTGTAGCAAAAGCAGCTGCTAACTGTCCGATTTCATCCTTTGAAGATATCTCAATTTTCTGGGTCAGATCGCCTTGGGCAATCTGACTCGCCAGCTTCTGCATCTTTAAGATTGGTTCAGAAAAACTTTTGGCAATATAAAAGGCTACTATTCCCACCAACACCAGTACTACTAGCGTAACCAATCCCATCATAACTAACAAAGAATGGGTTTTCTCTGTTATGACAGTGTAAGGCACCTCTAAACATATCAGCCAGCCAGTTCGATTATCATATGTATAAGTAACTAATTTTTTACCTGCATCTTTGTTCTCAATAGTTGCAAATCCGCTTTTCTTTTCAGATAAACCTTGTTTTATAAAATCAACTTCAATCTTATCGACACGATCTTTGACCAAGTTTTGATCTGGATGAGCCAATACTTTACCTTCACCGTCAATTACATAAGCAAGAGTATTGTCATTCGATAATTTCGTCACAAACTCACTTATTTTCGTAAGGGTAATGGACCCTTGCATGATTCCGATTACATTGCCTGCTGCATCTGTACTACGAACAGGAGTTACGAGATTAATAACAAAGCGATTCGAGTTCTTGCTAAAGACAACTCCTGATATTACCTCCTCTTGTCCTTTAAGTGCCAATTGATAAAAAGGACGTTCCCAAATGTTAGCAACGGGGATATTATCGCCGCGTACAACCTGATTTCCTTTTACATCGTCAAGAGCAAAAGAGTTCTCAGGATACACCTTCTGAACTTGAAGCAGAAAAGTTTTTACTTTGGGAATATCAAAGGCTTTCACTGTAGGATTAGCGGCAATTGTCTTAAGTGCAATAAAAGATTTATCAAGATATCCATTAATTTGCAGATTCACTTCCATTGCGAGTTCTTTGCATTGATTAATTGTTTCTTTTTCTAATTCCGCACTTAAATACCGTACTGAAATAACCGACAATAGTATAAGCGGTACGAAACTGATGACTATCATAATGAACAATAATTTCTTTTTAACACTCATGTTAGTGATTCCTCCTATCAAATATGATAGATAGCAAATCGACTCAAGGTTATTAACATTTCCTTTATCCAGCAGTATTGTTCAATCACTTCAATAGTTAAGATGCTGCATACCCTATAATAAAATAAATGCATCAGGTGGTGGTTCCACCTGATGCACAGGCTAAATCTGCAAGATACGTCAAAGCATTTGCTATCTTACTTTAAATACAGTTGTCCTTACATGTTATCTATTTAAACTTCAATATGCTTAACTTTTCCTAGCAAAAATAGATAATTTAAAATACCAACAACTAAAAGTGCCGAAGAAAGGAGCAACGCCATAGTAAATGAACCAGTAGCTTGCAAAATCGCACCGGTAACAATAGGACCTACCACTCCGCCCATATTAGAAACGGAGTTTTGGAGTCCGGCAACCACTGAAGTCATATTTTTAGGTGCCACATCGCCAGGAAGTGCCCACACCTGGGAAGCAGCCACTGTCGTACCGGATTTTGCAATACATAAAAGTACAATGGCGGTTACCGCCGACTCCGCAAAAGCCGCCAAACCGATGCAAGATGCCATCAGAAGACCGCCAACTAAGAAGACCTTACGAGTAGCAGTTAAAGACAGCCATCCTTTTGACTGCACCTTGTCCGACGCCCAGCCCGCAGCAACTTCAACAAACATTGAGATCAAGAGAGGCAGCATCGCTGCAAAGCCCATAGCCAGCATTCCCATGCCTTTTTCCTTGATCAGATACGTAGGAAGCCAAGTAATAAAGAAATAAGAAGTATAATTAATCATAAAGAAGCCGATGCACATTGCCCAAATATTTCTGTATTTTAAAAGTTCGTACCATTTCATTGGCTGTTCGTTATCAAGGCCTTCTTTTTTGGACTGTCCCTCGCGAATGTATTTTAACTCAGCAGCGTTGACGCCTTTGTGTTGTTCGGGAATTTCTTTAAAGTACATGATCCAAATGATAGACCAGACAATTCCCGCTCCACCAATAATGACAAAAGTCATCTTCCAGCCAAATAAGGCAATAAGCCAGACAATAAGCGGCATGGCAACTGCTCCGCCAAATTTGGAGCCACTGTCAAAAAGTCCGCCAACAGTTGCCCGTTCTTTATCGGGAAACCATTTGGAAGAGATCCCTGCATTGCTTGGATATGCAGCTGCTTCACCAATACCTAAAGCCACGCGAAACCCTAATATCGATTTAAACCCTGTTCCCAGCCCTGTTAAGGCTGTAGCAATTGACCACCAAGCTACAGCAAATCCAAGGTTTTTTTTCTGTCCAATTTTGTCAGCAAACCAGCCTGCTGGAACTTGAAGTAAGGCATATGACCAAAAAAAACCTGACATGATGATCCCCATCTCGCTTGGCGTTATACTAAATTCTTTAGTAATATAAGGAGCTGCGGCTGCAAGCACAGTACGATCAATATAATTAATAGCAATTGCTGACCACATTAACGCTGCAACAACCCAGCGCACATTCGATTTTTTCTCGGTTGACAAGATAACCCCTCCATTGTATATATTGCTATTACGCTTATTACTTTCGGCTATTTGTAACTTTCTTTTTAGTTCAAAGAAGTAATCGGACTGAATTACAATAATTTTTTGTAAATTGCCCTCATATCTTCTTTTGTTACCACTTTCGGATTGTTATCCAAAAGACGTGTTACCTTAGATGCTGCCTCTATCAGATCGTCGAGAGCCGCTTCGTTAATGCCCTTGGCCCGCAAATCGCAAGTAACATTCAAATCTTTGATTAGGGAATATAGGTTATCAATCATTTTTTCTGCAGCCTGTCTGGTAGTACTTCCGGAAATTTCAAGTTCCATTGCAACTGCTATATCTTTAAATTTTTCTTCGCAAACATCCAAGTTAAACTTCATTACATCCGGTAACAGAATTGCATTGGACAAACCATGAGGAATATGATATTTTCCGCCTAGAGGATACGACAGCGCATGTACAGCAGTCGTACTAGAAGTTGCGATTGAAATGCCCCCAAACATTGCTCCTAAAAGCATATCTTCACGAGCTGCTACATTATGTCCATCATGATATGCAGTGCGAATACTGCGAGAAATCAATGTAATTGCTTTTAAAGCAAAAGTGTCGCTGAAAGGATTTGCCTTTTTTGAAATGTAGCATTCAATAGCATGGCATAATGCGTCCATCCCTGTATTCGCAGTGATATGCTGAGGTAAATTAATCGTTAAATTGGGGTCCAAAATAACACAATCCGGTACCATCTTTTCACTGACAATGCCAACTTTCAACTCCTCTTCTGGTACTAAAACGATGGCATTTGGCGTTGCTTCAGAGCCAGTACCTGCCGTCGTCGGAATCATAAGTGTCGGTACGCCGCGGCGTTTTATTTGTGCTTTTCCTTTTACCAATTCACGTAAATTTACACTGTTTGTAAGTAACAAAGAAACGATTTTTGCAGTATCCATGGAACTGCCGCCGCCAATGCCGATAATCATTTGGCATTCAAACTCTCTTGCGGCTTGAAATATAGCATTTACCTGATCCACCGTCGGCTCAGGAGGGGTGTCATTAATTACCTGAACATTTACTCCGGCTTTTTCAAGTAAAGCCTTGGGATTATCCACTAAACCAGAACCCCAAACACCTTGATCAGTAATAATCACTACATTTTTAGCTTCATAATCAGCTGCGATAGTTGTTATTTGTTCAATACTGCCTGCACCAGCAACGATTTTTCCAATATTCAGCAACGAATAGATACTACTCATGATAAATTCTCCCATCATTTAAAATATTTCAAGTTTCAGTTATTTCAAAAAAGTCTTATTTTAGTAAACATTATTGATTCCACCGTGGATGTTCATAGGCTTTTGGATTGCATACATGCTTCCAGCGTTCGCCATTGATTACCGCAATCACACCTTCTGCTGCCATGGTTGCTGCACCTGATGCTGCCTCTTTGGTTTGCCCTGCCATATGGGGAGATACAATAATATTGTCATACTTAAATAAAGGCTCATCAACCGTAGTCGGTTCATTCTCAAAAACATCTGTGGCTGCGCTATGTATTTGATTCTCTTCTAACGCTTTTGCCAAAGCATCCTCATCAATAATACCGCCTCGGGAGCAATTAATTAAAATGGCACTTGACTTCATCAATTTTAGTTCCGCTGTACCGATAAGATTTTTTGTTTTAGATGTCAAAGGGACATGTAAAGAAATCACATCGCTTGTTTTTAGAACCGCATTCAGTTCCGTTTCATACTGATACCCTTGTTCAGTAATTGTTTCAGGTGCAACAAATGGATCATATACAACAACTTTCATTCCAACACCAGACGCCATCTTCGCAAGGATACTGCCAATATGACCATAGCCAACCAAGCCTAAGGTTTTGCCATATATTTCGAAAGCCTTATAACTGCTTCGTATATTAAAATTGCCTTTACGGAGCTCTCTATCGCTATGCACCATATCCTTTGCCGCGGCAAACATAAAAGCAAAGGCATGCTCAGCTACCGAACGAGTATTAGCACCAGGAGCAATGACGACAGGAATTCCCAGTTCCGTTGCAGCTTCTACATCCACATCATCAACACCAACACCAGGACGTCCTATAACCTTTAAATTTTTGGCTGCCAGCATTGTTTCTCTGTCAATGGAGCCAATGCGTATGATAAGACCTTCCGCATCAAGCAGTTCAGGCAGCATTGCCTTTGGATCACCATTGTTGGTTATGGCAACCTTTACGTTTGCTTTTTCTAAAACAGCCATTCCATCATCATGTAACCTATGGGATATAACAACTTTTTTCATTTTTAGCTCTCCTTGTTAAAAAGTAGAGTTATAAGCATAGAGTCAATATGTTTTCTATCATTTGAGCAACGCATTCACTCTATGCTCTTACTCATATAGTTAAAAACCATTTAGTATTTGGTTACTACTTGTATAATTCAAAAACGTTAAGTAACGCTGCATCAATTTCAGGTTTATTGCAGTTTGAAGGTTCCCGGCCTGGACCAACTGGGTAACCCAGCAAGTTGACCGCGCGTTTAACAACAGAGTTTGGATTGCCCATTTGCATAACATTACGGAATGGTCTGATTTTCTTTTGTGCTTCATTTGCCTCTTCGATTTTACCTTGTGACCATAATTGATAGATGCTTACCATTAATTCAGGAAATACATTAGAACAACCAGAAATTGCCCCTGTACCACCTGCCATTAATGTCCATAAGATTAAGGAGTCACTGCCAGCTAATACACTTAAGCGAGGATCGGTATTTTCAATGTATTTTAACGTATTGTCAAAATTACCGCTGCTGTCTTTGATACCAATAATATTTTCGTATTTCGCCAATTTTTTTACTGTAGTGTAATCGATATTATTGCCTGTTCTTGCAGGAATGTTATAAAGCAGGATTGGCAGATCAACAGCCTCCGCGACACTGCTGAAATGACGATATAAGTCATCTTGAGAAATACCGGCAAAGTATGGAGAGATAATGGATAATACATCAACTCCTAGATCTTTAGCAATTTTCGACAGCTCAATTGTTTCCTGTGTTGTGATACAACCAGTACCCGCATACACAGGTACCCGGCCTTTTACTTCATCAACCGTAACCTTAATGATTTCAATTTTTTCTTCTTTTGAGAATGCATAGAATTCACCATTTGTCCCTAGAGCAAAAATTCCGCTAATTCCTGCGTCAATTAAGCGATTAATTTGACTGCGCATTTCCTTTTCATTGAATTTTTCCTCTGCTGTTAATGGAGTAAGAATAGGAGCAATAATACCTTCTGGTTTAAACATACTGATCATCCTTTCAGTTTTTAATATTTGATTTTATTTTAAAAGATTAGCAAACTTCACTTTTGCCATCTGTGCACCAAGCAATAATGATTCGGTCATACTTTTGCCATCTGCAATCCCCTTGCCTGCAATATCAAATGCAGTACCATGGTCAACAGAAGTTCTAATGAATGGCAGGCCAACAGTAACATTTACTCCTGTTTCAAAGCCCAGCACTTTAATGGGAATATGTCCTTGATCGTGATACATGACTACTACAATGTCAAATCGTTCCCGAATTGCCGCCTGATAAAATACAGTATCCGGCGGTACCGGTCCGGTCACATCCATTCCCATTTCTTTTGCCGCATCAACAGCTGGCGCAATTTCCAGCTCATCTTCTGTACCAAATAAACCATGTTCACCAGAATGAGGATTTAGCCCGGCTACAGCAATCCGCGGCTTTTCAATGCCCATCATTTTTAACGTGTCATCTGCTAATCGAATGACACGCAGCACACGGTCCTTCTTGACGAGATCACAAGCTTTTCTGAGTGGTACATGAGTTGTCACATGAATAACTTTGAGCGCACCGCCTACCAGCATCATAGAGTAATCTTTTTGTCCGGATAAAGCACCCAGTATTTCTGTGTGTCCCGGATAACGGCAGCCACCAAGATTTAATGCTTCTTTGTTTAACGGAGCAGTGACGATTGCATGAATTTCTTCCTTCAGGGCATAGCCAACTGCTTTTTCAATATATTCGTAAGCCGCTTTGCCAGCTTGCCCATCAACTTGTGAAAAAGCCAGATCTGCGGGCACATTATCTAGATCAACAATATCAATTATTCCGTACGTATTGCCGGCAGCTGCTATATCTTGGACAGACTTACCTATTACATCAGCACCAACAATTGCAATGGCACGCTCTATTATTTTCTTATCACCAAAAACTACAGGTCTGGCAATATCATATATTTCTTTTGAAGCTAAGGCTTTAACAATAATTTCTGGACCAATTCCGGCAGCATCACCCATTGTAATTCCTAATATCGGTTTCATGTGTTATTCCTCCTTCTTTCCTGCTATTCTTCTAAGAGCTCAGCGTATTAAAAAAACATAGAAAATCAAACATACTCATTCTTTTCGCATTGCCTCTATGGACAGAACAAATGCATCTTCTTGACCAAAGGCACCCGCTTTCGTTACTACTTGCAAACCATGGCAGCAACCGCCGACCAATCGTCCCAGAGGAATACCAACAGCAACTTCCTCTAGTATTTCAATTGCCTCAGCCCCCAAAGAACGACAAACATGGATGGCTGTATCACCACCAGTAAGAACCATTCCAGCCAATTGATACTCAGTTAACTGTATGGCAATATCACCTAAAGCAACGGCTGTTTGTTCACTGACTTCAGTGCCGCTAATTCCGCAGTTCTTCCCTGCTGCTACCGCGGCAGAAACATCATGGTCATCAACTGCACTGGCAATTAATACATCTTTGCCTTGCTCCAATTGCCTTTTCGCCCGTATTGTGCATTGCTCTATTTCTATTTTTTTATTCCGTATCAGATTAGCTACGTCCATTTTTACAAGTTCAATATTCGGTAAATTTAACGCTGTACCAATCTGCATTTGGGTAACCTTACTTACACTGCCGGCAATCACCAGCACTGGTCCTTTTGCTGCAATTCCTATGTTTTTTTGTTCTGCAGACCATTGATAAAAATCAGGCAATTGTTCTGCCAAGCCTGCCGAACCTACCCACAAAATCTTATGATAGTCTTGTGTTGCCGTGACAATACATTCCAAATGTTCATCTAATACTGCATCAAAAACAATCCATTTTTCACCGCATTCCAGGCATTTTTTAATGGCTTGTTTTACTGCTTCTAATCCTTTCATGACAATATGGAGCGAAATTAAGCCAATCTTATTATCGGTTTGTTTATGTAATAATTCCACAATCCTCGATTCATCCACGGGACTTTTCGGCGAATGAGCAATTTCCGTCAATTCGATTGGAAGCTGATCTAACAAATGATATCCACCTACTGTTACCCGCTTATTACTGGGAAACGCAGGGGCAATTACAACGATCTCTGGCTGAAATACTTCTGCCGTCGCTTCTATTTCAGCACCTAGATTTCCCCTCAAAGTAGAGTCAATTTTTTTGTAGATATTTTTTACACCACTATCCTGCAAAATTTTGCAAACTGAACTCACCCTGTCATAGGCTGCCGATGGGGCAATATCTCTACTGTCAGTATCTATAACAATTACATCAGCAGTCTCTTTCAGCATTTTTTTTTGATCAAAATCGATTCTCACTCTACTGCTTATATTACGTTTAGAAAATTGTACTGCTGTATCATTTGCACCCGTTATGTCATCTGCAATAACTGCTAGTTTTATCATTTCTATCACCTTCTCTCTATTGCACCTCGCTGCTATGTATTGCAAACTTCGTGCCAACATGTTTTTCCCTGATAATACTGGATTTATTGCTGCTACATAAAAAATGCGTTGCATTTTTGCAACGCATTTTGTGCAACATGCACGCATTATTTTTTTACCGATTTGGCATTTAACTTTCGCCATAAGGTAGTACGGTGAATCCCAAGCCTGGCTGCCGCCCGATTATAATTACACTCTTCTTCCCTCAGCACACGCAATAAGATCTCATGTTCCGCCATGGCTAAGCTGTCTTTCATTCCACCTTTTTCCCTGCTGCTTTCTCCTGCTGCTTCTCCTTCTTCATCATAGGCTTCCATCATATCCTGTTTGCTCATAATTGGTCCGCTACTTAAGAGCATAGCTCGTTCTATCGTATTTGCGAGTTGTCTAATGTTTCCTGGCCAGCTGCACTGCTTTAAATACTCCCTTGCTTCCAAATGAATCCCTGTAACCTTGCCATTGATATGTTTCATTTTTTTGATCATTTCTTTTGCTAAGAGCGGAATATCTTCTATTCTTTCCCGCAACGTTGGCATATGAATACGCAATATATTAAGCCGGTAATAAAGATCTTGCCGAAAATTCTTCTCCTCGATTAATTTTGCTAAATTTTGATTGGTTGCAGCAACAATACGCACATCTACCGGAATAACAGTATCACCTCCTAAATGCATGACTGCTTTTTCCTGTAATACACGCAATAATCTTGATTGAAGGGATAATGGCATTTCTCCAATTTCATCTAAGAAAAGGGTTCCTCCATGAGCCAGTTCAAATAATCCCTGCCGACCACCTTTTTTAGCTCCAGCAAAGGCCCCTTCCGCATAACCAAATAATTCGCTTTCCAGTAAATTCTCTGGCAATGCTGCACAATTCACAGCCACAAAAGGACCCTCAGCTCGGGTACTCACATTATGAATACTTTGCACCAGCATTTCCTTACCCGTACCAGACTCTCCAGTAATTAAAATAGTGGATTGCGTCAGTGCATATTTGGCCGCTTTGCGTTTTAATGCATTACAAGCTGATGATAATCCAACGATATCAGCCATTTTTATTCTGGCAACTAAGCCTTTGGCATGTAGTTTCTTACGAACATTCTGTTCTAATTGCTGCAATTGTGATACATGTTGAAAGGTATAAATACTGCCAATAATTTCACCTTTCACCTTGATTTGATTATATTTAATCGTTAAAGTCTTATCATCGATGCGTTGCACATCAGCTATCTTTTCGCTGGAATCATCCTTTCCCGCCAGCGAAAATTGAGGAATGACGGTTTGCAGGTGATTGCCGATAGCTTCCAAGTGAGATATTTGAAAAATTTTTTCCGCCATAGGGTTAAAAAGCGTAATTCGACCATTGGTATCCGTTGCAATAATACCTTCCGCTGAAGCATCAATCACAGTACCTAATAGCTCTGATTTCTCTTGCTCCTCCCGCCGGATATGTGCAATTAATGCTGCTTCATTGATGGCTTTATAAATTGCATCTTTGCCAGACTGAATCAATGCTCCCTGCACACCAATACGTGCCGCTAATTTTGTTGATATTGCATCACCAACGATAAGCTCTACGCCGTTTTCTACTGCAGCAGCAATTTTTTCTGGAGCCTCATTTTCATTTTTTAAAGTAATTTCCACAAAAGTAATGCCCAGCAGCGTCGCTAAATCCTCACATCCATAAATCACATTTTCAAACCCTGCAATACCTATTTTTTCAGGATACTCGGTGCTTTGCCTTAATGCGCGTAGCACATCCATTACAGTAACCTGGATATGTACAGTAGGTATATTTACATTTTTTTTAATCAAATCAGCCGTACCACCACGGCTGACAATCACTTCAACCCCATCTTCCACCGCCTGCTTAACGATTGCAATGCATTCTTGCAAATCTCCCTTGACTACTTTTATGAGATGTGACGAATCGGCAAACCGTTCCGCTACCACTTCCTCTGCCAATTTTGCTAAACTCGCAAATGGCGCTACAAATAAAATTCTTGCTTCCACAATTGACTACCTCGCTTTAGACTCCAGTAATTAACTGAATCATCTTTTAATAAACAGCGCACAGAATTCTTTATTATCCTTATACTAACCTGAACTTGCCATCAAGTCAAAATAAGTACTACTTGAAATAGGAAGAATAGCAACCGATAATTTAATTTGTCAACCTCAACAGTTTAACCGCCTATTTCTAAGGTATATCTACACATCATAATAACCGTATATAAAGTTAGAAGGGAACCACTCATTGGCGAGTGATTCCCTTCTAACTTATCCAACACTTAGCGACTTACACCAATCTTTTAATTCGCTTGATTAAAAGAGTTTAAAAATTCTACATATTTTTCTTTGGTCAGTAATGGTTTATAATCATGCAAGATGTTCTCTGCTGCTTCGCCATCACCATACAATAGGTCAATAATCGTCATCGCCAGTGCCTGGGCGGACTTAATATAAGCCGTATGAACATCAGCCACAACATATTCCTTACTATGCAGAGCACCTGATACACAAGCAAGCCAAGGATGTATGGTCGGCATAATATGAGAAAGATCACCGGTATCGGTGCTGCCGGCTTCATGTGCCCCGTCAACCACCTGACTTGGTCCGTATAACACTTCCGCATTGCCTCTAAATACTTGATTCAGATCCTGGTTATTATACATTGGCAAATAACCAGGCAAACTTTGAATAGACACTTCAGCGCCCACTGCATCCCCACCGGCGCGCAGAGCGCGGTCGATTTTTTTATTGCTCTCTTGCAGCGCCTCCATAGTGGCAGCACGGACATAACTTTCCATACGCACATCTTCGGGTATTACATTGACTAAATCGCCACCTTGGGTAATGATCGGATGAAACCGCACATAATCTTCTTCACGGAAAGTCTCCCGCTGGGCATTGACTCCCATTATGCCTAACATGGCTGCGTTCAGAGCATTAATCCCTTCTGAAGGCGCCATTGCGGCATGAGCAGCTTTACCTCGATACTTAACCAATTTGCCGATAAATCCATTACTGGTACTGCCCAGACGAATAAAACTATCCTTCTCGGTATTGGTGAGTAAATGAATTTGCAGAGCCATATCAATATCATCAAAAGCACCTAGATGAATCAATTCCTGCTTACCGCCAAGATACGTGATTTTACCTTCTTCACGAAGCTTATTGCGATAGGAAATCTCAACATATTCTTCTGCCGGAACAGCAAAAAGCACCACATCCCCGGCTAAGTATTCCATAGCACCTGTTTCCAGTAAGGCTCTCCCTACAGCCATCAACATTGCAATCTGAACGTTATGACCACAGCAATGAGCAGCACCACTTAACGGATCTGCGCCAGGATGAGCAGCACAAGTAACAGCATCAAGCTCACCGAGTATGGCAACGGTTCGGTTCGATTTTTTACCTTTAATACGTCCCTTGACACCGGTAAGTGCCAACCCTTTTTCATACGATATGCCTAACTCACGAAATATTTCTTCTACCTTGGAAGCGGTCTTCGTCTCCTTAAAACCCAGCTCCGGTTCTTTATAGATAGACTCTCCCAACGCAAAGATTTGTTCTTTATTTGCTTCGATTGCCTGGCAAATCTTTTGTTTTAATTCTTCCTTTTTCATCGTCTACCTCCAGCACCAATTTTTTATTCTTAAATCGCGCCTTCCCATTTTAAGACAAATTGGGCAATAATTGCAGCAAATAGGAACGTCCCCGTCATCACAGCCAAAGTTACGGGTACGATTTTCCAGGATAACTTTTTAAATAACTCGATATCTTTCCCTAATGACAAGCCCGCATAAGCCAAGATAGGAGTAGTTACGGCTAAAAATTGGACCTTTTTTGTTATTTGAATGACCCATGCACTGCCGGGAAAACTTGGGAGAGAAATAATAATGGCAACAATGGAAATCCAAAAAACCATAGGCAATTTATTCAGGCCAGGCAACTGACTGACAGCCATTCCAATAAGACCAATCACAATAATGACAAGAACACCTAATAGGGAACTATACCAATCAACTTGATAGCCAATGACATTACCAACTGCCATAAGCAATCCTGATAGTACCATGGCAACAGTCATATTCTGCAATTTATTCATTATACCTTCTCCTTTGCAGTCTCTTTATCGCTCTGAAACTTGCTTAAAAAATTGTACAGCTTGGTCGCCAATGGTAATGAAAAAAAGAGGCTTACATAAATGCCCAATATCGTAGACATTAAGTTTGCTGCTCCTGCATAGGCCCGGATTTGCTGTTCCATCTCTGGATAGGCGGCGATAATGGAACCAACTGAAGCAGCCATCATACTGCCGCTGCCTACACCTGAGCCCATTGCCAATGCATAGGGATGAAGAATTCCCAATTTGGCAACTACTCCGGTTAAGATCGACAGCCATACTGCACCAACTAGCGTTCCACAGATATATGTAGCCATTACACCCCGTCCTTCTGGCGAATCCAATCCAAACTTTTCTGCAATGATGGCAATATTGGGTTCTCTAGCAACGGAATACGTAGCACCGATCGATTCTCTCCCCATTCTTAAAAATACAGCAATCGGCAAGCCTAATATTACCGTACCAAAGAAATGGCCGATTTCTTGAAGAAGCAGCGCTCCTTTCGAATGAAACAACAAGGATATATTCGGCCCAATATCTAAGCCAATTTTAACGATTAAAAGCATCATAGCAATAGGCAAAATCCCAGCAGCCACTTCCATTTGCTTTGTTGATAAAATTTTAAATTTAGGAAAACTGATGATGCCGCCAAGTACCAATGCATGCAGCAGCGGAAGCAAAATAATGAGACTATACTTTACAACTCCAAGGTTCTCTGACATAACAACAATGATAAGTACTAAAAGATGAATTTTCCAATTACGCAAAATATCCACTACATCACTCCTAATTATTATAGAAATCTGTTTTTATGATTTTTTTTTGCTAATCACCTCTTTTTTATTTAAGGAATATATACGGTATTTTTCCTAAAATAATTATATAACAGTAGGATTAGAAACAGCAAGTACCGTTGTATATCTAAAATTGTTCTAAAGGGAAAATAAGAGAATACCATTCAAAAAGCATAGGTATCCTCGATAAATCAATGTTTTTCATTTTTTTTAAGCGAGGTTAATTGGTATAGTTTGTTTGGCCGACCTCTAGCTGCTGCATACTCTTCGCCAACCTGTTCAACTAATCCAGCTTCACAAAGACTCGTTATAATCCTTCGAACATTTCGTTCGGTCACTGACATCTGAGCAGCCAGTTGAGAATTAGAAAAAGAACCCCACCCCATACGTTGTACAATGTTTTCAATTTTGCGGTATGTCTTAATTCCCACACTCACTTGATTTAGCTTTTTCAACAAATCAGTATCATTCGAATAAAATTCATAACTTAATGCCTTTTTATATTTAACCACTTCAACCATTTTTCCATCATCCTGTACAACAACAACACGTGCTCCTTTTTGTTCTTTCGTATTGCGAAGTGCTCGATGAGCGTTGATTTCACTAGCAAAAACCGTTTCGCCAAAACCAATGCCAGCGGCGATAGGAACATCGACGTTTACTGCCAATATGAGTTGCTCAATCGTATCTTGCAGCATCGTCATTTCTCTTTGCACCGCCCCGCGAGAGCTAAAAATCTCATATACTCCCGTTCCTTTATCTAAAAGATAGCCATCTAAACTCTTGCAAAGAGGCAATAAAATTGCCTTTAGCCTCAACTCTAAGATCTGAAGATCATAGGGAGTTTTAGCCCTTTCTATAATTTTTCCATAATTGCCAACTTCAATAATCACCAGTCCGACTTGGGTATTCTTGAAATAAGAGGATTGTACTTTTTCAATTATAATTTTGAGAGATTGATTAATTTCTTGCTCACTTAGCGTAAAGTGATAGACTGGAACATTTTCTTTTTGCAATGCATTCATAACACTGCGCAAAGCCGTTATGACTCCATCAATTTTGCCCTCCCTCCACAATTGAAGATGAAACTGAATAATTTTTTCAGGGTCATATTGGCGGCTGTAATACGTAATGAAAACATCACGCCATGGTATTCCCGTAGCACGGAGTAGCTTTTCTATATCGACTTCAGATTCAATAAAATCAATAGAAATACGTTCTAAAACCACTTTGTGGGAAAAGGCCATTTGCAGGCAGCAGAGATAGAATCCCCCTCCCATTGTCTGACAATAAGCTACCGTATCTTCAGGCTGTATATACTCCTGTGCAATGATATAGGGAACAGGTCCGGAAAAAAGCCAGCCTTTCACCTTACTGCGATTTTCATGCAAAATACTTTGTATCTCCATCTCATCATCATAAGGAAAAGGTATACATTCAACTTCCTGACTATAATCTGCAGCCACCTCCAAAATCCGCTCCACAGTGCGATCGGGGCCAACGATGCCAATCCTATGCATATATGATTACTCCTATCTTTTCTTTTACATATGTATTTTCGTAATAATTGAATGTTCAGAGTCTTTATGCTTTGTTAAGATAATCATACCATAGAAAGAGCAGAATTTCCCCTTAGCCTTGCTGCATTAAAAAGAAATACCCAATAAAGTAGACATCTCCTTGTCTACTTTATTGGGTATTTTCTTTAGTTTATGAATCAACTTATGCAACTACATCAAAACCTACTTCTTCTATCGCTTGATGAAGAGCTGCAAGCTCTGCAGAGCCAGTCACCACCGCCTCTTTTTTCTCTAAATTAACAGCAGCACTCGTAACTCCTGCAACCTCTTTAAGAGCCCCCTCGACGGCTGCCTTACAATGTCCGCAAGACATACCCTCAATTTTTATTACGATTTCACCTGTTTGAGCCATTTTTATCCACCTCCTTTTTGTAGTGCCATACCCCGGTATAGTATATTAAAAAGTATATAACAATCTATTTATCCAGTCAAGACTATACATCGTACCTAACATTTTATCCCTCCTCAGCTATTTGTGATTACTAACATCACTTCTGCTTTCAGAATCACTTTTTCTATGTCTTTTCCACTATTATTTGCAATATTGATGATTTAAATTAGGAAGATTCTTCTGAAATTATACACGTTACATATTAGAATTGCATAATATACATAAAAGGATAACCAAATATATATATAAGCAATCTGGTAATATGTCAAGCCCATAAAAAATAAGTTTTGTAAGTAATCCGCAAAAAATGGGTGCACTAAACAAGCCTCTTCTTCAAGCCGAAGAAAAAGTAAATAAATGGGATCTATTAACTTTGGCTTACTCTACTTGGAGAGTAAAGCTGATGGTTGGCCAGCAATCCAAAAATCAGCCGGATGAATTTACGAGCAGTAAGTGCGAGTGCGCGTTTGTGCTGATGAGTTTTAACTTCATCATACTTCTTCTGGTAAAAAGCTGCATATTCAGATAAATGATTCTTTACATGGCTAGTAGCTTCAATTAAATAGTATCTGA
>NZ_FOTS01000092.1 GCF_900114615.1 Pelosinus propionicus DSM 13327
GTGATCAACTGGCCTTTATGGAAGGATGGAGGAATGGGAGTCGGTGAGGAAGAGAACAGCAAGCTCTATTTAAAATCCAGCGGCCAGCGTTTTTTAGAAGCCGACGAAGGCGTTGAGATATTTGATCAATTGTTAACACAAAACAAAACCCAGCATTTAATCGTAGTTGGAGAGCGCAGCCGGGTACAGCGCTTTTTAAGACTGTCATCCCAAGAACAGCCTGTTGCAGCAGCAGCGACTGTTTCCCTGTCTGGCCGCCAGGGAAGACGAGTCGAAATGAAGGGATTTACCCTGGAGCAGTGCATTGAGTGGGATCTGAAAGAACAAGCCAGCCAGCTGCTGAAAATTCCCCGGGATAAATTAGATCGGGAAGAAAACCTTGCAGAATTTGGTTTTGATTCCATTGCTTTAACTCAATTCTCTAACTTGTTAACTCACCATTATGGAATAGAAGTTACTCCTGCTATCTTTTTCGGGTATTCAACCCTTGAGCGGTTAGCCCAATATTATTTAAAGGAACACCAAGACATGCTGCAGCTTTTTTATCAAGAGACAGTTGCAAAGTCGATTATGAACCCGCAGCAATTTCCGTCAGTGACCTTAACCTCCAAACGCCAGACCTCCATACAGTCCAGATTTGTAAAGAAACCAGCTTCTCAGCAGTTACAGGAGCAGGATTCCATTGCCATCATTGGAATGAGCGGCCGTTTTCCAGAGTCCAGAACCATTGATGAAATGTGGCAGATTCTCGCCACAGGCAAAGACGTAATTCAGGACTTTCCGGCAGACCGCTTCTCAGGAAAAGGGAGAAGTCCATATCAATACGGTGCCATTCCGGGAGTCAGCGAATTTGACCCGCTGTTCTTTGAAATATCCCCCCGGGAAGCCGAAAGCATGGACCCCAGACAGCGGCTGCTGCTGCAGGAATCCTGGAAAGCCTTAGAGGATGCAGGCTATGGAAGGCAGCAGATCCAAAAGAGTAAAATCGGTATGTTTGTGGGAGTGGAAGAAGGGGATTATCGCTTGCTGCTCAAAGAAAAGAGCAGCATTACGTCCAATCATAATGCCGTTTTATCGGCCCGTTTAGCCTATTTCCTAAACCTAAGCGGACCGAATATGGCAATTAATACGGCCTGCTCCTCCGGCTTAGTGGCAGTACATCAAGCCTGTCAAAGCATCCGCCAGCAAGAATGCGACACCGCCCTGGCGGCGGGAGTGAATCTGCTGCTGACACCGCAGATGTTTCAAGGGATGAGTGAAGCAGGTATGCTGTCAGAGGACGGGAAGTGCTTTGCCTTTGATAAAAGAGCCAATGGAATGGTTCCAGCGGAAGCGGTTGCGGTAGTGGTGTTAAAACGCCTGTCCCAGGCAAAGGCAGATAAGGATCCGATCTATGCCGTAATCAAAGGAAGCGGTATCAACTATGACGGAAAAACCAATGGAATCACCGCTCCCAGTGGTGCTTCCCAAACGAAGCTTCTAAAATCGGTGTATGATCAGTACCAGATAAACCCGGAAGACCTTGAATACATTGTCACGCATGGGACGGGTACGAAATTAGGAGATCCCATTGAAGTCAATGCTCTGTATGATGCCTTTAAAGACTATACGAAAAAGCAGGGGTACTGCGCCCTGACGTCCACCAAGACCAACTTTGGACATGCGCTGGCAGCCTCCGGTCTGGTGAGCTTAATTAGCCTGGTTCAGGCATTTCGTCATGAAACCATACCTGCCAGCCTTCACTTTCAAGAAGAAAATGAATACATTCATTGGTCGGGAAGTCCGTTCTATGTAAATACAAAAAGCAAAGCCTGGCCTGAAAAAGAAGAAAAGAGGAGAATGGGTGGAGTAAGTGCCTTTGGAATGAGCGGTACGAATGTGCATATGGTACTGGAAAGCTATCCGCAGAACAGGATGAAAAGGAAGAAAAGCCTGCCCTGCTATCTGCTGGCCTTTTCTGCCAAAACCCAAGAGAGCCTGCAGGAAAAATGCAAAGAAATGATTGCCTGCTTAGAAAAGGAAGAGACAAAAGGTCTGGCAGAGATTAGCGTTACCCTGCTGGAAGGGCGTCAGCACTTTGCCCATCGCTGCGCAGTGGTAGTGCAGGACAAAGAAGATGGGATCTATGTACTGCAGCAGATGGGGAGTAAAGAAAAACTCCCCAACCTGTTTAAAGGGACAGCAGCCCGTGATTTTACCGGGCAGAAAGCAATAGAAGAATATGGTCAGGAGCTGTTAGCGCAAAGCTTCTCCCAGCAGAGGGATACGAAGCGCTATAAAGAGATACTGCATGCTTTGGCAGATCTGTACTGCCAGGGATATGACCTTGCATGGGGGCAGCTATATGGTGAAGAAAAACCGGACCGTCTTCATCTGCCCGGCTATCCCTTTGCGAAAGAAAGCTATTGGGTGCCGGAGATAGAAAGTTCACTCACTGACAGGATCCATTTAGGAAGTGCAGCAATCCTTCATCCCCTGCTGCAGCAAAATACATCGGACTTTTCAGAACAGCGTTTCAGTTCCAGATTTACGGGAGAAGAGTTTTTCCTGAAGGATCATGTAGTGAAGGGACAGCGTGTACTGCCTGGAGTAGCCTATCTGGAAATGGCCCGGGCAGCAGTCCGGCAGGCAGCAGGAAGAAGCGGGAAAGAAAACATTGGGATACAGATGAAACATGTGGTTTGGAGCCGTCCAATGATGGTAGGAGAAGAGGCTATTCAGGTACATATCGGACTTTTCCCGGAAGAGAATGGAGAGATTGCCTATGAAATCTACAGCCATTTGGATGAAAGTCTTGAAGAAACAGTAGTGCACAGCCAGGGAAAAATCCTATTGCATCCGGCATGTGAACTTCAGTCGCTGCCGATAGAACAGATACGGAATCAGTGCAGTCGTGAAATGTTGAGTTCCAGCCAATGCTATGAGCAATTGGGAAAGATGGGACTGGAATACGGGCCAGGGCATCAGGGAATTGAGACCTTGTACATTGGGGAGAATCAGGTTCTGGCAAAACTGCTGCTGCCTGCTTTTCTGTTAGATACGCAGGATCAGTTTATCCTGCATCCCAGCATGATGGACTCCGCCCTGCAGGCATCCATGGGTCTGATGATTGGCTCCGGCAGTCTTAAACCTGCGCTGCCCTTTGCCCTGCAGGAACTGGAAATACTGGAAGCCTGCACCCCCAGTATGTGGGCAGCAGTACGGTACAGCCCGGGGAGCAAAGGGGAAGATAAGGTACAGAAGCTGGATATTGATCTATGTAATGAGGACGGAACCCTTTGTGTACGCATGAAGGGTTTTTCTGCAAGAATCCTGGAAAGGGAAATTGATTCAAGGGAAAAGATTGACATGTTACTGTATCAGCCTGGATGGAAGGAAAAAAGCATTGACCAAGCAGCGGCAGCCCCACACATTGACCAGCACGTGGTAATCCTATGCGAGCCGGATCAAGGAATACAAGAGAGTATGGCAATGAATATGAATGGGGTACGTTGTATTGCTTTGCAAAGGAAAGAGGGAAGTATCGCGGTACGGTTTCAAAGGTATGCAGATGAAATTTTGGAAGAGATTCGAGCCATTCTCAAAGAAAAGACAAATAGCAAGGCCTTCATCCAGATTGTAATTTTCTCCAAAGAACAGATGCCGTTCTCTGGATTCTCAGGGTTATTAAAGACGGCTCATTTGGAAAACGCAAGACTGATTGGACAGATTATTGAGGCAGAACCTGAGGATAGTGCTCAAAGTATCAGGGAAAAACTGATCGAGAATAGTCATCAGCCCTTCGACAGTCATATTCGCTATCAGGATGGCAAACGATGGATTGCTGAGTGGAAGGAAATGAAAGATACGCAAGATACTGTGAAGATTCCCTGGAAAGACCAGGGAGTCTATTTAATTACAGGAGGAGCAGGAGGGCTGGGACTTATCTTTGCTCAGGAGATTGCCCGGCGGGCAAAATCAGCCACCATAATCCTTACAGGCCGATCTGCCCTCACCCAGGAAATGCAGACGAAATGGCAAGAAATTGTCACATTAGGTGCACGGGTGGAATATCGGCAGGCAGATGTAAGCGATCAGCAGACCGTGAGTCATTTGGTTGAGAAGATTCAAGAAGAATTTGGCGGTTTGCATGGTATTCTGCATTGTGCCGGCGTAATCCGCGATAATTTTATATTGAAAAAGACAGAGGAAGAAATGCAGGAAGTTCTGTCACCCAAGGTACTGGGACTGGTGAATCTGGATCAAGCTACCAAAGATATGAAGCTGGATTTCGTTATCTTGTTTTCCTCCATAGCCGGCAGTCTGGGGAACGCAGGCCAGGCTGATTATGCTGCTGCCAATGCCTTTATGGATGCGTATGCCGAATATCGCAATGACTTGGCTGACCGGCAGCAGAGGCAGGGGAAAACTCTCTCCGTGAACTGGTCGTTGTGGCAAGAGGGCGGAATGGGGGTTGATGAAATAACGAAAGATATGATGATGCGCAGTATGGGTATGATTGCACTGCAGACAGCAAATGGTATCCAGGCACTGTATCAAGGTATTGGCCCAGGACAAAATCAGGTAATGGTCATGGCAGGGAAAGCAGATCAGCTCAGGGTGGCTCTGGAACAAAATCATCCTGATGAAAGGGGTGAACACAGCAGTGTATATGCTGCTGCAGGCGACAAAATCATAAATCAGGATTTATATCAAAAGCTTTTCGATGAAATAGCAGCCGGAGTGTTATCAGAAGAAGAATTTAGTACATTAATGAAGGTGTGAAGAGGGGGAGAAAAAGAGAAATGGAGAGTCAATTATCGTCTTTATATAAGCAGATAAAAGATAAAAAAATTAACCGAGAAGATGCGATAAAGCAGATTCAAGAGTATAAAGCAAAGCATACCCAGCAACACATGCTTCCCATCCTAGAAAATCATGGGTTATCTAAGACTACTGCTGCTCTGACAGAGGAAATACAGACTATTTTGCTGCAGATGGCATCTGAATTATCCAGGATAACAATTGAAGATATTGATCTAGAGGCCCAGTGGAATGAAAACGGGCTCGATCATGTTATGCTGGCTGCATTAGCGGATCGGCTAAATCAGGACTATAAGCTTGAACTGCTTCCGAGCATATTTTACACACAATTAACCATACAGAGCTTTGCCGAGTACTTGGTTAATGAACATTGCGATATGCTTGCTGGCCAGATGCCAGCAAAGGAATTATCACATCCCATAACTGAGAAAAGCAAAGTAATGACAGAATTTGAAGAAGAGCTGCTGAAGGAAAAAGCAGTACGTTATTTCAAACAGCAATTATCTTCTGTTCTTAAGCTTCCGGTGCATCGAATAGACGAAAATGCGCAAATGGAAAAATACGGGATCGATTCGATTATGGTTATGCAGTTAACCAATGAGCTGGAAAAAATATTTGGTTCTCTGCCAAAAACATTATTTTTTGAATATGAGAGTCTCCACCAGATAACCGACTACTTCCTTGCCGTTTATCGTACTGAGCTGATCAAAATTTTAAATGTGGAAGACGGAACTGCCATTTCGGCTAAATCTGACAGCAGTACTGGTGGAGAAAAGAAAAACTTATTGTTTAGAAGTTCCAGGAAGCTGCGTCCTCCAGAGTTTAGTGAAGGCAGCATTCCGCAAAAAGCAGCAGCGGGGGTAGATGTTGCGATCATTGGCATTTCTGGGCGTTATCCTGGTGCAAGAAATCTTCAGGAATATTGGAGAAACTTGCGGGATGGCAAGGATTGTATTACAGAAATTCCTAAAGATCGCTGGGATCATAGTTTATATTTTGATGAAGACAAGAATAAATTTGGTAAAACCTATAGTAAATGGGGTGGTTTTTTAGAGGGTGTAGACCAATTCGATCCTCTATTCTTTAATATTTCGCCCCGGGAAGCCCAATATATTGATCCACAGGAACGATTGTTTCTGCAATGTGTATTTGAAACCCTGGAAGATGCAGGATATACCAGGCAAAGCCTTGGATTAAAAGAGAATTTTAATATTGAGGGAAACGTAGGCGTTTATGTAGGAGTAATGTATGAAGAGTATCAGCTCTACGGTGCTCAGGAACAAATCCAGGGAAGGCCCATTGCTCTCAGCGGAAATCCATCGTCGGTTGCCAATCGAGTATCCTACTACTTTAATTTTCATGGACCTAGTATGGCTATTGACACCATGTGTTCTTCTTCTTTGACAGCAATTCATTTAGCATGCCAAAGTTTGCAGCAGGGAGGATGTGAACTTGCAATTGCAGGTGGTGTAAATGTCTCCATTCATCCCAACAAATATCTGATACTGGGACAAGGAAAGTTTATTTCAAGCAAGGGAAGGTGTGAAAGCTTCGGTCAGGGAGGTGATGGTTATGTACCCGGTGAAGGAGTTGGCGCTGTACTGCTCAAACCGCTGACGCAAGCCATTGCTGATGGTGATAATATATATGGAATTATTAAAGCAACAGCAATCAATCATGGCGGGAAAACGAATGGCTATACAGTTCCTAATCCCAATGCCCAAGCTCGGGTTATTGGCCAGGCTTTTGCTGAAACAGGAATCAACCCTAGAATGATCAGCTATATTGAAGCACACGGTACGGGAACTTCTTTAGGAGATCCTATTGAAATCGCAGGACTGAGTAAATTTTTTAAAGAGCATACCAAAGACAAACAATTTTGTGCAATTGGATCTGCCAAATCAAATATTGGGCATTGCGAAAGTGCAGCTGGCATTGCAGGAGTGACGAAAGTATTGCTGCAGCTTAAATATGGTCAGCTGGTACCATCATTGCACTCCAAAACACTAAACCCGAATATCGATTTTAATAATACGCCATTCTTTGTTCAGCAAGAACTTGCAGAATGGAAAAGACCATTGATTGCCATACACGGAAAAACAGAAGAGCAGCCGAGAATTGCGGGTATTTCATCTTTTGGTGCGGGAGGATCAAATGCTCATGTTGTGATTGAAGAGTATATCCCGAAGGATAAAAATCCGGTTATACATCAGATTTCACAGCAGCATCCAGCAATGATTGTATTATCAGCCAAAAATGAAGAGCGTCTTTTAGAAAAGGTAAGACAATTGCTGCTTATGATAAAGGAAGTGGGGTTCTTTGATGCAAATCTGGCGGAGATAGCTTATACGCTGCAAATTGGACGGGAAACAATGGATGAGCGCCTGGCGATTGCAGTGAATTCTATTAAAGAGCTGGAAGAAAAATTGAGTCGTTTTTTGGAAAGAGATGAGAATATCGAAAAGTTGTACCGAGGGAAAAATAAGCACAATAAGGAAATTTTGGCTGCTTTAGGTCCGGATGAAGATATGGCAGTTATGATTGATTCTTGGATGAGAAAAGGAAAATATACGAAGCTTCTCGAGGTTTGGGTGAAAGGGCTAAGCATTGACTGGAAAAAGTTATATGGAAAGGCAAGGCCTCGCAGAATCAGTCTGCCTACATATCCTTTTGCCAGAGAAAGATATTGGGTACCTGAAATTGAAACAACGGCTGCCAATCCTATTCTGACTAGTACTGGAAATGCACGAATGCTTCATCCTCTGCTTCATCAGAATACATCGGATTTAACAGAGCAGCGTTTTACCTCTACATTCTCTGGAAAAGAAACCTTCTTCGTGAATCATGTTAAAGGATTTAGAGCTCTGCCGGAGGCAGCCTGCCTTGAAATGGTGCGAGAGGCTTTACAGCAGGCTGCTGGAAGGCTGCAAGAGGGACAGAAAATTTTGCTTACCAATATTAGGTGGATGTTTCCTATTGGTGTAGATGAATCTTTGCTTGAAGTACATATTGGACTACTACCTGAGGACAGCGGCGAAATAATCTTTGAAGTCTATAGCCAGCCCGGAGGCAGAGTGGAAGAAACGATCGTATACAGCCAGGGAACTGCTGTATTTAGTGGAGTTTCTGCGGAGAATATAGAATTGGACTTGGCTGCTATTCAAGAGCAGTGCAGGAACCATTTTAATGCCAGTCAGTGTTATGAGGCATTGAGAAATGCCGGATTTAATTATAGTCCGGAATACCAGGGAGTAGAAGCTGTATATGCCGGAAGAGGCCAAGTATTGGCAAAGCTGGTGATACCTTCCTGCATCGCAGAGACCTACCCGCAATTTATGCTGCATCCCAGCCTGCTGAATGCTGGGATGCAAGGGACAATCGGTTTCACATTGAATTCAGAAGACAGCAGGCTAATGCTACCGGCGGCCTTGCAGGAATTCGAAATTCTTGGTCCTTGCTCGTCTGCCATGTGGGCTTGGCTTCGTTACAGTGAAGGCAGTGCTGCTGCTGATCCATTACAAAAGTTTGATATTGATCTGTGCGATCTCCAGGGTAAGGTTTGCATACGTATGAAAGGTTTGGAAATGCAAGGGGATACAGAAAGCATATCTGGCGATTCTGTAGAGGAGGTAAGACAAGCCCCGGCAGCACCTAAAAAACAGGAAGCTATTGAAATGATGACATTTGAAGAAGTTTGGCAGGAGAAAACTTTGTCAAATCATGGGTCGGTTAAGATCAAAACGCTGGTTTGTTTTCTGTCCAATGCAGATCACCAAAACAAAGCCGCAGAAACGATTCAAGCCCTTGATCCGCAAACAAGAATACTCTTTATCTCTCA
>NZ_FOTS01000089.1 GCF_900114615.1 Pelosinus propionicus DSM 13327
TTCATCCTGAGGTAATCCTTCATTCAGATCAGGGCTTTCACTATACACATCCAGACTTTCAACTTTCCTTAAAAGACTTACATATCAAGCAGTCTATGTCCCGAAAGGGAAACTGTTTAGACAATGCATCCATGGAATCTTTCTTTGGTCATATGAAGGATGAAGTCGATATTAAAAGCTGTCAAACTTTTAACGACCTTAAAGAAACCATTTATAATTATATTGAATACTATAACTGTCATCGCTATCAATGGGGATTAAAAAAAATGACCCCGATTCAATATCGGGATCATCTCATTGTGGCTTAATTTAGGCTTTTTTCTATAATGTCCTATTTCTAGGTACCAGTTCATAGTATAGCAGAGTTATGCTCTTTTTATTATACTAATCGTAAATTTTAACGTCAGTTCTAAGACTGCAAACATTATCTTTGCTCCACCGGTACGGATCTCTTCGGTCGTACTACGACAGGAAAATTTCTATTATAGGATGGTACTAGAGTAGAAAAGTATAAGCAAATATCCACTAATCTATATCTTTAGATAGATGCTTTTGGTGGAATTTTATATTATAATAAATAAAATAATTTAATGCATAATCGCACTTAAAATCAATCAAGAAAAGAGAAGAGGAATAACCAATGATAAAAATAAACGGCAAGCAACTTATGAATATCTTTTTAGCATCTTTCGTTTTCTTCAGTATAATCACCATTACTAATATCAGTACTACCTATGCTGCTGCATCTTCAGTTGGAATAGTAAATTATCAACATTTAGTTGAACAGCATCCCGATTCAGCAAAAGCACAGATAGCAATGAACGATGCTATTGCACAAGCAAAATACAACTTTGACACAAAATCAGTTAATATGAATGATCAGGAAAAACAATCATATTATCAGCAACTACAACAAGGTCTTCAAATTAAGCAACAGAATCTTTTAGAAGCTATTCAAAACAAATTAAACGATGCTGTCAAAGCCGTGGCGAAGTCTAGAGGCTTAACTATTGTTATAGATGCAGGAGCCGCAGTTTATGGCGGGCAAGATATAACTGATGATGTAATGAAAAAGATCATGGCAAAATAAAAGAATGATCCAACTAATAAAGAGATCAGCGGACGAAATGAACCGCTGGTCTCTATTTTTTAGTACTGCTGGGCAGAGAGTATGGCAGTTCGTCTAACGATATCTGTCAGTGTAAGGGAATGATTTTATATCCTTTGAGGGACAAGGAAATTTGTCAGGACCGACATTTATATCTAATGACATTGTTAGTAAGGCGATGGGATTATTGAAAACCAATACTGGTGGAAGACTCCAGTTCGTAGTATTGGCGCACATGGTTCTGATTTAGTAAGGGAATAGGTATGTGCAGCTAGAATTGTTTGATAATAGCATAGACAAGTACAGTAGATGCATTATTTATTTGATGATAAGGGTAGATGTTTTATAGAACGGTAAGATAAAGTTATTTGTCATCTAGCTATTAACGATTGAATGGAATGAAACTTATTGCAATGGCGGAAAACAGCCTATAATTACTACTGATTGAGAGAAATGATGTCATGATCATGCGTATGTGATAGCTATTTGGAGGTTTTGTTTGCGAAAGTATGAGTGTAATTAAAGTAAATCTCTGATAAGTTTGGACTAATTAAGGAATTAGCTTTATACTATAGAGTAAAGGAAAAATAATCTCAATATAAAAATTTACAGTATTTTGCCAGAATCGTATCTTTCCGATCAAAAACAGTACATTGATTCACCCTTATTTCAGCAACTATTTCCACTCAGCAGCGAGATTTATCATGCGTAGCGAAGAACGCTTCTTTCGGTATAATCTTAAAGCACATAAACCATAATCGTTGTTTCATCTATCCTAGCAAATAAATTGCGTAAAATTTTTTGTTATTCATGTTGGTAGTTTTTATTTCTATACTACTAACTCCAGAAGATCTAATACATAATTATATTAGTAAGTTTTAGAAGTGAAGTCTAGGTGGTGAAAATGTCTAATCTAAACAGTTTTCTTAATAATTTTAAAGACTGTAAAGCATCTCTTTAATAAGGAGGAGACGGTAGAGTCGTTACCTTGAGACGGTGGTGTCTTAATGAAGGAGGAGTATTTTTATGGCAGGGGATAAGAAAAAACAAGAATTTTGCAATAAAAGATGGTTGGATTGTAGGTGCTAAGAAATACCCCGCCAACTCCGGACGGTGTACACGAATTGGCAAAAGCGATTCAGGGACTGTTGAAAAAAGATTTACATTAAAGAATGGGACAAGGATGTCTTTCCGCATTATAAGGTATATGATATTTGTAGAAATTTATCTAACGTAAGTTTCCCAAAAAATCGAAGGAATGAAGTGGATTTTGTTAAAAGGACTTCTTTCTTCATTAAAAAGTATAAATATAGACGATAAAATTAAAGGAGAATTCTTATGGAGAGCAAAATACCAGAAGCTTTAATTAGATGCGAAGCAAGACGTACGTTTCTCGCGCTCTGTTCGCCTAAAACACAACTTTTACATGATCCTATTTCTGATCCCTATGCCGTTTGTGGACATCCCAATCCATCTGGTCTAGGAGAAGCAAGCTGCTTTTCGCAAAAGGGTTCTTGGGGGCAAAGTTCAGTTTTGTTTCCTAAGCTTGCGACTTATCGCACAGCAGATAAATGTGGCAAAGCACCTTATGGTGGTGCGGAATATGGCGTTCCTCAGACACCTGAAGCAGATGCTGTATGTAGAAAAATTGCGGCTTTGCATAAAGGTCATGGTGCCGTCATCTGTCCATCGGGATTATCTGCGATTGCAACGACTTTAGACGCGTTTTCACCGAAAGCAGTTCTTATTCCTGATAATGTATATGGACCTATGCTTCGCTTTCTAAACCGGCGCAAAATAAAACAAATCCGTTATTCCGCAGGTGCTTCGAAAGATGAATTTCTCTCGGTCCTATTAAAAGCACTTAGCGAATATTCTAAACGTGAAGACTTGATTGTCTATATCGAGGCTCCGGGCAGCGGTACTTTCGAAATACCCGACATCCATGGGATGATCGCTATAGCGCAAGATGCCAAGTTGCGTACTATTATGGACAACACATGGGCAAGCCATGTCCGTTTTCAACCGCTTGAACACGGCATTGATATTGTTGTTCAAGCGACGACAAAATACGAAGGTGGATATGGTGATACGCCATCAGGGATTGTTATCGCCAAGCACCCACAAGATTTGCAGATCATTGCCGATGAGTTACGTGCAAACGGTAATGGTGCAGTCGCACCAACTACTTGCTCGCGACTTTATCACAGACTTGATTCGGCTGAAGAACGTCTCGATCAACACGCTGATACTGCTCAACGGCTGATCCAATGGTTTTTAAAGCAGCCTTTTGTTACCAGCGTCCTTTCACCGTCTTTGGAAACTTCACCTTATCATGAGCGTTTCCAGCGCTATTTTGGTAAAGGAAATGGTCTTTTTAGCGTCGTTTTTCGCCCAGATCTATCGACAAAGCATATCGAGGCTTTTGTTGATGCACTAAACTTGTTTTGGGTTGCTGAAAGCTGGGGTGGGCATTTATCGCTTGTATTGCCGGTGCATGCCAATCGCGAAGTTACGCCTAAGCCTGATGGTTATATTTTACGCTTCCATGCCGGACTCGAAGACTACCAGGATCTTTTGCGTGATCTCAACCAAGCGGCAGGATGTTTATAAGTAATTTAGACATCGATTAGTCGGAGGTGGTTTTTTTCATCTCTAAGAGTTTTTCTGCTATAATGCTCAAACTTTCTGGAGTAATTTCAGTTTTAGTTGCAAGGGTTTTGATTAACAACTTTATGGGATTCGAGCCTCTTTAACACGATCTCTAGTTCTACAACTAATTCCTGTATTAATCTCCTTTCTGAATTTAAATTTTACTTATTTTATGATTTACATGCTTGTCCGTGCAGATAACAACCTGGGAGAAAACAAACTTTACGTGTATATTTACTTCTGGTTTGTCTTTTCCTTCTATATGTTCCGTACTTACGATTACTTCACGTACGAGCTGCTTAACAATGTCTCGTTTCGTTTCAAACGTAACTTCACCTGAGATTTTATCCTTTAAATCATTTAAAAGCATAATAGCGTCCTTCTTGCGATTAACTTCTTCATTGGTCGCAAGAAGGACATTTTTTAATTCTTTCTGCCTGTCTTCGAGAGCAGCACATTCATTGATGATTTTAGAAAGCTGTTCTTCAACATCTTTAGCGGTTATAAGTTGCTTTCGATATAAATCAAGAATGGACTGTTTTTCTGTATCCTTTTGCGAAAGGGAAGACTTGATCAATTCTAGCTCATGTTCTATCGAAATAGTGCTACTTTTTATTTCTGGTGTGAGGTCGGTTAATAATTGTCCGGGATTGTTAATAAAGCTAACACAATCGTTCCAAACCTTTTCATCTAGCCATTCGGAAGGTATATTTTTAGCTTTGCATTTTCCTAGAATCTTGCCTCTATAAGAAGTTTTTCCATTACATACATAATAACCAACTCGCATCCCTTTTGCGTTCGGAAAGCCCGTTCCAGCAAATTTTAAACCACATTGTGAGCATCGAACAAGGGAACGAAGTAAGTACTTATGCTTTGCACAACGGACAGCTTCTAGCTGATTCTCTTTTAACACGAGTTGAGCTTTATTCCAAGTATCTTCATCCACGATGGCAGGTACTTTGCGTTCAATGATTTCTCTTGCTTTATTAGTTCGTTTTCCATACTCATGAATCCCTTTGTAAGCAGTCTGTACGATCATGCTTCTAACACGTCCTGGTAACCATGCACTTATGTGTGGGACTTTATGACCTTCAATTGCATATTTAGTAGGAACGCCTAGAGCATTTAAATAATCAGCTATTTTAATTGTGCTCATATGTTGCTCTACAGTAAGGCGAAAAATTAATCTTGCTACATCAGCCTCTGACATATCAAAACCAGGGAGGGGAGTAGCACAAACGGTAAGAAATCCTTCCGTATTAACGCGATAGCCATATGGACAAATGCCGCCAAGCCATTTTCCGTTGCGAGCTGCTCGATTGGCGCCATGCCAAAGTCGATCAAGGATATTGCTGCGTTCTAAATCAGCAACACCAGCAAGGATCGTGAGTAAGAAGCGGCCAGAGGGATCGCTGGTATCAAATGGCTCTGTCATAGATTTAATCTTAACCCCATACTGCTCCAAGGTATGGACACCATTTAGGATCGTCCTAGCGCTTCTACCGAAACGGTCAAGACGATAGAAGAGGAGAGTATCAAACTTCTTTTCTTGTGCATCCTGGAGCATGACAGAGGCCTCTGGGCGGGACTCAAAAGGGAGAGTTCCTGAAATTCCATCGTCCTTATAAATTCTAACAATGTTTAATTGATGAAGATCGCAATATTTTGTTGCAAATTCGATTTGGTTCTCAATTGTACCTTTGTCGGCTTGATCGTCAGTACTGACTGGTCAAACACGAACATAGATGGCAATATTCATATTGTCACTAGTCCGCATAAAAATCACCTTCTTTTCATGTATCGAAATTTTTACTGCTCTTAGAAATGTGTGTGTTAGTACATATGTTCGATTGAGCGATTAAAGAAAAAGGCGGATGTACCGCCTTGTCTATATAATACCACTCTAAAAGCTTAAACGGAATCTGCTTAAGCTTAAATATTTATATCTGTATATGAGCCGTGACTATTTTCTATTGAAGAAACAACTTTATTCCATTGCTCTGCCGTTAGAAATATCTAACCATCCTTTATTGTATAAGCAGGCATTCTCCCTGTAACGCCTCGTCCAAAACTAGACACTGATAAAATGCCTCAGCAATTAGTGTGGATACGTCATTGATAGCAGGAATAGGGGAGATGTTTTGTATAAACAATTCTAGATTAATAGTTGCTTTCATTATTTCACCTAGTTCAGCTATATGCTAACTTTATCAAATTCGTTTACTTTTTTAGGCTTTGAGGTAGATAGCACTAGTACAATTTTAGGAATCTGTACGAATGTGGACAATAATGGTAAAATATAATGAAAAAATGAGCTTGGTAGTTGGGAGCTAACTAATAAACTAGCTATAAAAGGTGCTAATAATATTTCACTTGTTAATCCAAGTAAGAGACTAGCCCCTATGTACCCCCATTTTGATTTTGAGAGTTTAAAGGCTGAGAGACCAACTATTATTGCATCTGCCAGTATCGCAGCCAATACAATTATGTGCTTATAAGGTAAAAAAGACCAAAATAAAAAAGGAGCAGCCCCAGATGAGGCCAGTGCTATAATTATCCATATCGGATGTATACCTATCAGAGTTCCAAATCGGAAATAGCCATAGAATGGGATAAAGAATGCTAGTTTTTTAGAATCTCCTATTCTTTTTGCTAATATTAAGTTAAGAAAACTGTTCAAAAACCATATATATATTGAACTCAATAAGACGCTTAACGATGTAAGATTAATCTCGATCATTAAAGACCTCCTAATTATTAAGTAAAAAAGCAAACGAAAATGCTTCTTAGAGTATTTTACCATGATATTACAATATTGGCATGTCAAGTTAGACTAAATATAATGATATAACTATTTTAAAGCATTATCAGAAGAATATTGGATTTAGAAAAACATTGTAGTCTTCGTTCATATGCTTGGAGCAGACCAGACGTGGTAATAAAAACGAGAGGGTATCAAATATGAAAAAAGAGTATTTTAAGGAGTTTAAAAATTCTTCTTTTTGGGACGATAGCGATTATGCAATTAAAGAATATGTGAGCACTCCACCAACAGATGACCTGATAGCATCTGTTGAGCAAGATTTAGGGTACAAGTTGCCAGCTTCGTATATTGAAATGATGAAGCTTCATAACGGCGGAATACCATTAAATACGTGCTTTCCTACTAATGAGCCGACTTCATGGGCGGAAGATCATATTGCAATTACTGGGATCATGGGAATTGGACGTGAAAAAGCATATTCCATTTGCGGTCAATTAGGCAGTCTATTTATGATTGATGAATGGGGCTATCCGGACTTCGGTGTAGTGATTTGCGATTGTCCGTCTGCGGGGCATGATGTAGTGATGTTGGATTACCGTAAATGTGGGAGGAATGGAGAACCGGAGGTTATCCATGTAGATCAGGAATGCGATTATGAAGTTACCTTCCTTGCTAAAGATTTTGAAACTTTTATTCGTGGACTTGTGAATGAAAAAGTTTACGATACCTCTGAGAAGGATAAGGAGACCGCTCTGGAAAAAGTAGCGCGTGGTGAATTTTCGCCATTGCTGGCAAAGCTTTGCGCTCATGCGACGGAAGTGGAAAATCTAGAAGATAAAATCCGGGAGATTTGTACGAAGATAGTAGAGAAAAAAGGATTTTTTGCTCTTCACGCAGATGAGCTTTCGATATTAATGTATGACCTTCAATTCTGGCTCTATACAAAGTTTCAGCCGAGCATTGATAGAGAGAGATACCTGAAGGATTATGAGATGATACTCGTCTTTAGCGGGGAATTTAGCACGGGAGGCTATGCCCCCAGCTTCATTACTGACTGGTTGAATGATCGCGTAGGCAAAGGGATGATTATCGAAACATCTGAAACTATCCGATTTACGGAAACAGCCAAGGAGCAACTGTTGAATCGCCTCAATGAGACTAACAATGGTGAAAAGTTATATAACATAGCCTATCTATTAGTGGAGTAGTGCTGTGCCATCATTAGACTAGAAGGTTTCAGTAATGGATTTTAATACAACAAAGGGAGAAGGAAATATGCATCCATCGTTACGCAATAATCAATATTTTGTAAAAGAACATGTAGGAATGTTCAAATCAGCAAATAACTATGACATTTTTGATCCTCAAACGAACCAGAAGATTCTCGAATGCAGAGAGCCAAACCTTGGTTTTTTTACCAAACTGCTTCGATTTACAGATTACAAGAAGATGACACCGTTTAATATAGAAATTCGTACTTCGGACGGCCAACTAGTCTGTTCAGTGAAGCGTGGCATATCCATATTTTTATCAAAAGTTGATGTTTCTGACGAAAATGGAAGCATCGTTGGTCACTTCAAACAAAAGCTATTTTCCATTGGTGGAAAATTTGAAGTTCTAAGTGCGGAGAATGCTATCCTCTGCACTCTACAAGGAAAATGGACAAGTTGGGATTTTCGCTTTATCCAAGGCAATACTGAACTTGCCAGTGTAACAAAAAAATGGGCAGGACTAGGAAAAGAACTTTTTACATCTGCCGACAACTACATGCTTTCAATCAATGACTCGGTTGATAAAGATGACAATATACGTACACTTGTATTGGCATCAGTTATGTGTATCGATATGGTTCTGAAAGAATAATTACAACTCAACAAGAAGACAATTATCGACTTTACGGCCTACAAACCTTACAAGCCACAAACCCCGCATCCACAGCCTCATCCCAACTCAAGCAGGACAGGATTAATTGTGTTGGAGAATGTTGGGGTATATTTAACGTATTAGACAAACGAGAAATGCATGCTTCAAGGGCTGATGATCGTATTGTTTCAATTAAAAGAAGTGCTTGAAATAAAGGTATTGAAAATAATAAGGGCGAGGATTTAAGACTAATTTGGTTTACACAAGGATATTCAATTCATTATCACGAAATTTAAGTTTTAGATAACTCGACACCTTGAGTTTAAAAAAAAGCTAAAAGAATCATCGATATGGAGAACGTATCATTTATAATAACGAAAAATCCCTGCCAAATTACCGAATCAAAAGAACCGTTGCTTTAAGTCATAATTTCTAGAGCGAGGTCATAACATTATAAGTAGTTGTCAATTTTGAGGAGGAAGAGATATATGGATGTACAAATAAGAGAAGTAGACAGGGAAGATTTTGATAGTGTTTTTTCATTGTTTAAACAACTTTGGCCTGATAAGCATTTACATAAAGAAGATATGTTTACCGTGTATTCTCGAGGGATGGAGGGGAATACTGACAAGTATATATGTGCAGTATATGATGGTAAAGTTATAGGGTTTTGTGCAATAGCTTTTATGAATAACTTTTGGCAAGAAGGACGTATTGCATATATTTATGCAATGGTGGTTGATGATGCTCTAAAAGGACAGGGAATTGGAACTCGGTTGCTGGATGAAGCTTATAGTATTGCCGCGGTACAAGGCTGCAAGAAAATTGAACTGGATTCAGGTTTTCAAAGGGAAGCAGCACATAGATTTTACGAGAAAAAGAGTTATGTTAAAAGGGCATTCTTGTTTTCAAAAGATATTACTTGAGGGTCATGGGAGGAGCCTCGTCGAGAGACCCTGTCCAAATAGCTTAACTTGATGATAGATAATAATCCATTAGTGGACAGAGCTGTGTCTTATTAACACAACCTTATATTTTAGCTACGGCCTATAAACCTTACAAGCCATATACCCATCACCAATAGCCTCATCCCGACTATCATAAAACACTTTGTTCCCAGGTGGCAGCATCATCACATAGCGGCAGCCAAAATAATAGAACTTGCTAGTATAAGAACTATATACGTAAAATATGGTTTTTTTCTTAAATTCTGGAAGGGAAAAAACGCTTTTAGGAGAATCTAGATTGAGAAAAGATTTGATGGATAGTGTAGCTGTGAACGATCGGAATCCTATTAAAAAATCTTTTACACAAGAATTTATGGAGGAGATACTTAAGTGAAAAAAGTGATTCTATGGGTAGTCGCACTAATGACAATTTCCTTAACTTCAGCGGTAAGTGCAGCTGATGTCTCTATGTTAAGACCTGAAAAATCAGTTCCGCAAAAAATCGCTGTTGTGGTGGTTGGGGACCAAGATTTCAAGACACGTGATTATTTTGAAAGAGTTGAAAAGTACTTTAACGATGCGAATCAAAAAGTGGTAGTAGGAACGGATATACAAAGTGAGTATCAGAAGTATTGGTTCGAAAAAGGATTCATAGAAGAGCAGCAACTAACTAAGACTGATCTTATTGAGTTTGCTAAGTTTAGTAATTATGATAAAGTACTATTCTTGGTTATTGATGTTCCTGTAATTGAAAAGAACAATATTAGAACGGGATTGTTTAGTAGTATTAACAGAACAAGAACGAGTGTTGAAATAAAGGCCTTTTTATCTACAAATACGGAAGTTCTCCATATTATGAACGTGACTAAAAAAGATGATTCTAATTCAAGTGAGTTAAGAGCAAAACGTGGAGCATTTGGTGCTTGTATGAAAGAAATTTCTGCCGAGATGAAATTATATATGAAATAAAGAAGATTATTTAAAGTAAAGTGAACTGAGCCCCTTGTATTGGACATTTTAGAAAAAGTCCAATACAAGGGGTATTTTTGAGTTTATAATCAATAGTATTAAATCTTTCGGAGGATAATAATGAGCAAGATCTTGTACAACAATTTAGAGCAAAGCCTATTACTGAAAAATTCGAATGTGATTAAAGTATCTGACCGTTCCATATCCTATCATACTGATTTTAAAGTTAAAGCTGTTCGAGAGTATTTAACCGGAAAAACACCTAATCAAATTTTTATCGAAAATGGATTTAATCTTGAACTTATAGGATATGAAAAGCCTAAG
>NZ_FOTS01000090.1 GCF_900114615.1 Pelosinus propionicus DSM 13327
GTATCTAATACATAATTATTGCTCATGCCTGGACAAATAAATTCCGTGTCATTGTTACGCCAACCGAATTTTGATACTCCAACTCGATCAGGAATAACCTGCGAATTGGCAGCTTCTAATTCTGACAGCCATTTTGTTAATATTTTTGCTGTATCTGAGGTAACAACTAATCCTGAATCAGCCAGGCACATGATTTTCTTAGAATCGAAAATAGTTGATTTCGGTAAAATCACGCTACGCCAATTACCCCTATGGGTTTTAAATGACAGGGAAGCCTTTTCCTGATTGGTGTCAATGTTACTGATCCGTTCATTGATAATAATGGGGGCGTATGTGGCTTTATTATAAGTAATATTACCTTCATTACTGACTTTACACGCTGCCACACCATCATTTTTGAATACCCATGCTGCATATTGTGATAGATTACCTGGCAACATTAAATTAATAGGCACATCCGGTACCGTTTGGGATAGCCAGCGAACGCCGTTCGAATCTCCTGCTGGAATCGTTTCACCCTGACCGCCTTCAATAACGGAAAAGCCGGCTGATTCACGTTTATATTTAGAAAGCTCTTTTTTTAATGAGGCTTTATTTCCGCTATACCTATGTAGAAAATCATCAAAAAATAGTGGTTCTTTTTGTTGTACTAAAGCCAAGGCGCCTAGTATTTCAGGATGATTCACATTTTCAGGCGTTGGCATAATGATATTTTTTATTTTCGCTATAGCCTGAGGAACAACACCCAAGGACCAACCACAAGGGGCAGCTATATTGCAGCCACCTGAAGGACAACCTTTAAAACCAACACTGGTACTGATGTATTCACAATTCTGAGGGTTCATATTTGTCAAGCATTCATTAATTTTTTCATCACTGATTTTATAACTGTAATTTTCAGCCTGTGACAGAATTTTATGAGCTACCTCTACACCATCTACCGCACGAACAAGATTTGTAATTGCTGCTAGTTTTTCGTTATAGGATAGGCTTTTAAAATTAAGCTGTACATGCTGCATAAAAGCACAATTATTTAGCATATGCACCGCTGGGCCATCCGTAGGCCTACGCTCAAATGAATGAGGTCGATCAGCAGTATTAATTGGTTTTTCCGCAGTAATCTCTGACAATAACCATGCAGGACATTCAGCCACTGCCACCTCATCCGGACGTGAGCTGCACTCCCATATATAATCCCCTTCTGAGACTACAGATGGAGCTGCCACGATATAACCGCCATTACCACGGGTATCTAATCCATTTCCTAACCTACCAGTGCTATTTGAAATATTACTACCAGCAGGATACCTGAAAATGATATGCCTTCCACCCGTTGGAGTGATTGCCTCGACCGTATCTGGTATTGAACCTCCATGATCGTCTAGTAACTCTTTGAGGGATTCATTTCCGTCTATCCCTTTTGCTTCATTGGTGCCGTGTTTCGGTCCATCTACATCTAAAACAAATATTCCTGACTTTTCACCTGTTGCAATACCGATATTCGCATTTGGCCATTTCGACCACCATTGAGTAATAATTACTGGATCAATGGTGGCCTCATGCTGCCATTCTTTTATTTTGGGCGGAAATTTACTGTTTTCGGTGAGAGGAATCACATGCCAACCCATTCCTGCATAATATAAGGCTGCTTGTCCTATTTTTGAAAGTTCCATATGTCACCCACCTTAATTACCTTAACCAGATTAATTTTTTAGCGGCTCTCGTTACGCCTGTATATCTCCATCGTGCTTGCTGTGTTGGATCATTCCGATCTGGCCAGCTATCATCATATAGAACAACGTTGTCCCATTCTGAGCCCTGGGAAGCGTGGCAGGTGATGCAATACCCATACTGCAGTATGATTCCTTTTAACGCATTGCGCCGTTGCTGATCGTTTTCCCATAAGGCTAAAGGATTATATTTCAGTTCCGTAAATTCTGCTTCATCCTCGAATATTGGCCTTAAATTTAGTTGATTCGAAGAAAACATAAACCCGTCCGGTTTCCATGGTAATTTACTTATGATTTGTTTTTCTTCCACTTTCGTAACATATCCGATCAACCCATTGACCAAAGGTGTTGGCAATCTGCCATCAACCAGCAATGTATCCCAGAAATTACGTCTGCAGATCATTTTGTCACCAACAATAGGTAAATCACCTGTGAAACCAAAATACTGCCTGGCTTGATGATTAATGGAATTTACTGTCGCATTCCTGGCTGCAATAAACTGATCAGCCCATTTAAATATTTCAAGATTGCTGAATAGATCAGTTTTTGACATTTGCCATATGCAATCCGGATAGCTTTCATCTTCCCTGAGAGGCTTACCTTTTCGGATTTTCTCAGCCAGGTAAGCAATGGGACTGCCTTCATCCTGGCGCATGATTTCCTCAAGGGTTACGTCCGGATTGATTAATAGTTCAGACTCTTTCCCTTGCACTGGTGGGAGCTGAAACGGATCTCCCACCGCGATAATTGGTATGCCGAAGGATAATAAATCATTGAGTGTTTTGGTATCGATCATACTAGCTTCATCCACCATAATAATGGAAGGTTTAGGGTCCAGGTATTCTTTCAGTTTGGTTTTATATTTGACTCTGTAAAATGATTTTCCATTATCATCTTCGCAAAGTGTCTCCACTGGAATGGTTTCATAAATTAATCTGTGAATTGTAGTTGCTGGCATTCCACGCTGCTGCATCACCAGGGCAGCTTTACCCGTGTAAGCGCAAAATGCAATTTTATTTTCAGCCAGCTCTGCCGATACCATGGAAGATAAATAAGTTTTTCCGGTACCAGCATAGCCAGCTATTTTAAATATCTGTTCGTTACCGTCTAACCACCATTTTTTAGCACGGTCAAAGCCTACTTGCTGCATTCGGTTTAACATAGTATTTGTTTCACATCCTCTAAACTCCGCGCCACCCCTGCACGGGCTCCCAATCTTTGCATTTGATCGATAAAATTTAACTGGTCCTTAGTTGGTCTGCCTGTAGCGGTTTTAATTTCAAGAAAACCAGTTCGTGCAAATTGTTGGCCAACCATTTCAGGCGTGATAATAATAGGTGTAATTACTAGCAAATCAGAAAATCCTTTAGGTAAACCCGTATTAAACATTCTTGGATTTATAATCTTAATGGATCGATCAGGATTTTTTATAATTTTATCGCCTGTATAAGCTTGGCCAACATTTGCTCTGAAGCAGGTACCTAAATGATTTTCAGAAATTGAAATACGGATTAAGTTTTGTATGTCATGCTCTGATAGCGTTTTCATGGGTTAACACCCTCATACTTATTTTTTAACCGCTCAAATTCGCGTCTGTCCCTTTCTTCTTGCTGTTCTTTATATCTTCTGGCAGACTCATTTCTTTCTTCAACTTGTTTTATTAAAAACTGATCAAAATCTTTTTGTACAAAAATACCTTTCTTTATTAATCTTTTAATCAGCTGATCCCGATTGAACATTTCTTGTTCAACTTGACTTGCTCTTAAATACTCTATTTCCGTTTCATTCCCCCATTCATTGCAATAATCTTCATCACAAACATTTGTTATCCACATCAAAAATCCACCATCAGTTGTAATAATCATTGCAGGACTAGATAAGCGGTTCATTTCCACATAAACAACCGTTTTGCCAACTAAATCCTCAGGGCTTTTCATTACATATAAATCTGACATATTATTTCCCCTTCCAAATCTCCAAGCGCTTGGAAATTCACATATTTAATTTTCTTAATTTACTGGTTATAGATTTTCTACTTCTACCTAAAATTTCTCCCATATTTTCATAGGCATATTTCCTAGTAAGCATGGACAATAAACTTTGCTGTTCTATTGCAGTCCATTTCTTCCAACCATTAGGTGGTTTCTGTCGATCTTGTTTTTTCTTGTCTTTAAACCATTGGGGAGAGCTATTGAACCATAAAGAACTTTTCATCTTTCTGCTATCCCACAAATTCTGATTACTTTCGAGAAATTTTTCAAAATCTCTGAGATCAATTAAATATATTTTTTTAGTAGCAAAAGGAGCTAATTTATATTTAAGCAGTCCTTTATTTATCCATTCATATACTAAGGTCTTACTGACTCCCAAAATATCAGCTATATTAAAACCACTTAAATATTGTGATCCTCTGGCACAACCCCCTAATCCAAGACGAACAGCCTTGCAATATAAGGAGGAATTGGAACGTTTGGTTTTCTTAGAACAATAATCCACACCTTTATTCCAATTATTTATGAGAAAAAGCTCTTCTTCTTCCGTCCAAAATACTCTTTTGGTCATATTGCCATCTCCTTTACATATAACCCCCTGAATTTGGCAAAAGCTCCACGCATATTTGACCATATAGTCGATTTTGATAAATTTCCTTCTTCCGCTATTTCCGTTAATTTATAACCATTTACAACGTCCTGAATTTGTTGTAGTTGATATTTAGAAAATTTTCTAAATATCTTATCTAACACCATTTGATTAATAATCTCCTGAGTGAAAGTTTCATCTTCCCCTATTAACTCTTGACGCTCTACACCTTCACCTTTACTATCAAATACAATGTCATTGATGCTTACCATAGATTTAATTTTGGATGTTTTTCTATTAAATCTAGGCTTGTGTTTTGCGTGATAGCCAAGTAAGGCGTAATTGATAAATTTAGCAGCTACAATCATGAAAGGGATTGAATATACAGATGAGTCATATTTCTCATACGCTTTCCATAATGCTATGGAAGCAACCTGAAACATTTCATCATAATCATAAGTTTTTGACCACTTATAAGCTTTATTTTTAAGCAATCCTTGAAAACTGTAATAGACTTCTTCGAACGTCATGACAGACTGATTATTTTCGCTGATAATTATTGTTTTACTCATGATTTACGCCTCCTTCAGCCCTTAGGCATCCATCTTTTACGATTTGTTACCTTGCGATCTGCCTCACATTCTTTGCACTGCCTACGATTTATTTTATTAACGTCATAATATCTGCACGTTCCGCAAATACGTTTCATGACTGCATTCCTCCAAATGGAATATTTTTGATTTCACATTGCTTTTTCACCCATAAAGGTGAATACCCACGCTGCATGGCAATCTGTTTTAACGTGACCACATTTCTAGCTCTGCCGACTTCCATACGCTTTTCTTTTTTCTGGATTTCTAATATCTCAGTGAGCTCACCAGCTTTTTCTTCCGGTTCGGCTTTTTCTGTAACCTGGTACACATGACCACAACCTGGACATATTGGAGCTGGCGTATGAGCGTAATAACATTTAGGGCAAATTTTCATGGATACTTCCCTGGATACGGTTTTCTTTTTCTTACTTTCTAATGACCATCCACGATCTTCATCAGGTAAGCCATGCCTGTACACGTTACCAACATGATCAATGATTACAGCCACTTTATCTGGATTATTTTTATCGATCCGCATAGCTCTCATGGATTGTTGAATATAAAGCGATAACGATTGCGTGGGTCTTGCTAAAATGACTGCCTCCATATTGGGACAATCATACCCCTCACTGATAAGATCCACATTACAAAGTATCTTTATCTTCCCAGCTTTAAAATCTGCAGTAGCTGCCCTACGAACAATGTCTTTGGTATCTCCATCTATATGAAGGGCAGGAATCCCAGCAAGACGAAACATATCAGCGGTATGCTGGCTATGAGCTACACTGGCACAATAACAAACGGCTCTAGCACCAGGTGCGAGTTTTTTATACTGAGCAATCAAGTCCCCTATAATCTCCGACTTATCCATACATAACGCAACTTCTGACTGTACATAATCACCGTATTTTACCTGTAAGTCTGAGAAATCAATTGCTACTGGTGGAGAATAGTATCGATATGGTGATAAGTTACCCCAGGATATTAATTCCTTCACTGATGGCCCCATGATCAAAGATTTAAAAATATCACCCAATCCTTGACCGCCCATCCTAGCTGGTGTCGCTGTAAGTCCGATTACATATGCCTCAGGGTAAAAGGCAAGTAACTTGCGCCAAGTACCAGCTGTAGCATGATGTGCCTCATCTAGAATTATTACTTGGGGTGCATTGATTTTATTGGTACGTCTGATAACGGACTGTATGCTGGCTATTTGGATTTTTTCTGACACATTCATGGGATAGCCAGCAGCAATGATTCCATGACTAACTCCTAGTGCCTGAAATGTTTCTGATGATTGGTCAATAAGTTCTTGACGATGGACCGCAAATAAAACATTATTTCCTTTTAATTTTGCTTGCGCGCTCATCCATGCCATGATTACTGTCTTACCTGCTCCGCAAGGAGCAACTATGCACGTACGGTGATTGCCGTTTTGAAACTCTATGCGGGCACCATCGATAAGTAATTCCTGGTATTCTCTAAGCTGAAACACGTTTCTTCCCTCCCTATAGGGGTAAAAATAACCCGCCTAGAACTAACCAGACGGGCTATGAAATTATAAAATTTAGAATGGTACGTCTCTATTTGGATCCCAACCAGGTGGATACTGCTGTTGAGGTTGTTGTGGTGACCACGGCGCTGGCTGAGCTTGTTGCGGGGGATATCCCTGGGGCGCTGGTTGCTGTGGTGGTTGATTATATGAATGTTGTGGTGGAGCCGGTGGTTGTGGAGCCTGTCCACCGTATTGAGGTCCAGGTTGTTGCTGATATCCTCCTGGTACTTGCTGTGGGGGTGGAGCATATGCCCCTTGTTGTTGATATTGTTGGGCAGTTGGTGGAGCACCATATTGTTGCTGAGGCGGTGCTCCATATCCTTGTTGTGGAGGACGCTGTTGGTTAGGAGGCGCCGCTTGCTGCTGCCCTCCATTATTAATTGGTTCACAAAAACCAAATCGGTCTAACGTAACATTTAAACTAGTAGCTTGCTGCCCTTGTTGGTTAGTGTACTGACTTGATTCAAGTCGACCAGTAACGGTTAATAAATGACCTTTTTTGCAAGAGTTTAAAATCAATTCAGCACTTTTACCAAAAGCTGAGCACCGAAAAAATGTAGCTTTATCCTGTCCTTGATTATCTTTGCCGTGATTATCAGCTAAAGAAAAATTAGCGATTGCTTGTCCACTTTGAGATTGCTTGCTTTCAGGATCACCTGTTAATCTACCGTGAATTGTAATTGTATTCATTATTGCTGTCCCCCTTGTTCAATTTTGGCAAAATGTTCAAATTCAAGTTTTAGCGAGTTACATTCATCGTAGGTAAGTTGCGCTGGCGGTCTACCAAATCTCGCATGGATATACCCCGGGATTCCGTTTGGATCCCATCCACCATTATTCCATTCCAATATAATTTCTTGTTCGAAAGCAATGAATCCATATGCTTGAGGTGGTAAAAATGGCGCCTGTTGTTGATATTGCTGTACTGGCTGCTGTTCATAAGCCTGCTGATATCCACCATTCCACTGCTGCTGACCTTGGTAATATCGTGGCTGCTGATCAATCCCCATCCCTAGCCATTGCATTAATTCGATTCCGGTATTTTCATCCGGAGTAAAACATTTACCATCAAATAAACGAGTTCTATCTTTGCCAGACGTGGCAGTATGCCTTTCATTATCCATATCCAGCACCACAGTAAATTCGTATTCAAGACCGGCGCGCTGCACAGGTTCCATCCCTTTTTTTACTGGAATGATCTTGCCTTTATCGTCTTTCTCCATTTCATAAGCTGTTTTAGCTCTCATAGTCACAATGATATGAATTGGAGATTGTAAAATAGCATCTATAAACTTATCATGCATTGGTGTGGCATCTCGCCATCCATTGGTAAAGGAGTTTTTCCCGCCTCTTTTATTGACTTCATCTAGAATACCGCCTTGCTTTGACCATGCATGTGAGAGGCTATCAATAATCAATACATCATATCCAGCATCTTCAGCACCTTTGATGGCGCCAATATATTTGTCAACTGAAAACGGTGGTGCAATTTCGGCAACATCATAATCGGCAATATCACAATACAGCTGACCGCTGCCATTCTCGGTATCGATAAGGGCGATTTTACCACCCATTCCTTTTGCTATTTTTAATGCTGAATACGTTTTACCTGATCCTGATGGACCACATAAGGCTAGTCTAAGTTTTGCCTTACGGCGTTCAGCTTTTTGGAAAATACTCATAATTTACGCTCCTTTATAGTCACTGTATCCGGATATTCCACTGCAGATATAAAATCCAGTATTTCACCGTCATTGGTAAGTACTTTCCCTGTACTTAATGGTGTAAGAGTATCCTTAAACTCAGACCAGTTCACCGATTCTTCAATTTTTAGATATTCAGGATCTGTTTTTTTAATATGATCGATTAACCGCAGACTTTTACCATCGACCTTATTACCAGCAATGAAAAATTCAGGAGCCTTTGCACGAAAGCTAATATTACCACTAGGCATTTTAACGGTTTTCTTCTTACCGTCTAACTGTGATTTTGCATATGGCGCCAGTAGTGATATAAAATAATTAATTGAACTCTCATTTTCCGCACTTTCCTGCTCCTGCCATTGCTTAATCTGATTGATCCTCAGCTCTGCCAACTGCTCAATTTCTTCATTTTTTTTCTGTAATGTTAAAATTTTACGAACTGCCCAATCAGCTTTATTGTCATTATCTATAGTAAAGCCTTGTTGCTCTTGTTGTTCCATAGCTTGACCAATATAACTGTCAAGATTTTCTTCTAAGCTTCCTAACATTAAAACTCACTCCTTCTTGTTTGGCTAACAATCTCATACGATATTCCCTGACTAGCCATAAATGCTTTTAATGCACCAGCTTGAGGAATCGTAATGCCTGGTAATTTCAGAATTACATCATATGGAGTTTCACATGTAGGGGGCATTGGTGGTATAGGAGGCATTGGGCGCGATACAGGCGGTAATGGCGGTACATGAAAGGATGCTGGATTTAACGCTTCATCCACCCAATCAGGATTCGTTCCCTCAATTCCTTCACCGTAGTTAGGAAAACCTATACTATTATCATCAGGATGGTGTACATGATCTAATACTCTTGGTGCAGGCTCTACATTAGGAGCAGCTGCTTTCGCTTCCATATCAGCACGTTTCTGACACTCAGCCATGATAATGTTAGGAATATCTGCTAACGAAGCGTCAACCAATAAATGATTTACATCGTCTGGCATGATAGGGGTTTTTAATCCTACTGAATGTGCTACACATTGCCCTTTAATTAAATCTATACGCTGCCTTGCCATTTCCTTAGCTTCATCGTCACGGCGCTGAGAGTCCAGCATGCTTTCAATTTCCGTTACAATTTCCTTACGAACAGCATTCTTTTTAGCGGTACGGTTTGTCCATTTTGACTGTACCGAAAACTTGAAATACTCATCACGTACACCCATATTAGTAGCTGTGGTTTGGGCAAATTTCTTTAATTCCTCTTCCAGCTTTAAGACTCGATCATTTTCATATTCAAGGATTTGCTTTTTAAGTGGAGTTTCTGCCTTTTCGATCAGCTGTAGCAGCTCTTTAATTTCCCCTTCGAAAACCTTGTATGGTTCATCCATTTTCTTTTTGACTTCTTTCCGGAAACCATCAATCTTAGTTCTGATTGATGAAATTTCTTTCTGTGTGGATTCCATATCTTTGAGGTTTTCCTCAGTAACAACTAGACCAACATATTTTTCAATATGACTGTTAAGGTTTTGCTTGATATCAGCAAAGTTCCAAACGAATTTATGTTCATTGGATATAATTTTTAATTCCGTAATCTTGCTGGATTTTTCCGTTTCTATTTCAGACATATGGTCCTCCTTGATTGACTGCTATCATGCAGT
>NZ_FOTS01000022.1 GCF_900114615.1 Pelosinus propionicus DSM 13327
TTGATGCAGGCATGACACAAAGCATGTCCAGGGTCTCAAGATGCATAGATAACGGTCCTATGGAGGCATTCTGGGGAATGATGAAATCAGAGATGTATTATCTTAAAAAGTTCAATTCCTACGACGATTTGGAAAAGGCGATCAACGAATACATAGAGTACTACAATAATCATCGATATCAAAAGAGGCTCAACTGTATGACTCCACTAGAGTATAGACAGTATCTTTTGAATACAGCCGCATAAAAAAATGATGCCAACCACAACTCAATGATTGGCATCATAAAACTTTTTGTTTTTATACTGTCTACTTGACAGGGGGCACTTCAAAGGTAAGACGGTAATAGTTCTATTTCGAGATTGGCATCACTCGTCTATAATTTTGCTCATAATGACATGTCATATATCGACTCGGGTGACTTCACCGTTTTGTATGATAAAATCTACATTTCCAAACTTGAGAGAATCCAGCTGATGCTGCGCTTTCTTTATCTGGCTATGATTTCTTTAGTTAAGGTCATTGAATCCCTGCATTGCACATAATTACCCAAAAATAACAAATACTATAACATCCAGTTTATTGGAGATGGTATATACGAGTAATCAAACGTTATTCTGGGCAAGTTTAATATTTTCATGGTCATCTGCCTTATTTCTAAAAAAGGACGATCTAAGGCGGTTTATGCCCGTTTCTTTATTTTGTGGGTTTGTATTTACTTTTATCTTTGAGTCTGGTATTACCTTGCATTGGTGGGCAGTAAAAGAGTCTTTTTTCCCTCTTATAAATTTGCCAATATTCATTTATGGTGCTTATTTTATTGGTACAATCTGGATTTTCAAATACACTTATGGACACTTTTGGCTGTTTCTTATTACAAATATCATTTTAGATTATATCTTAATATTTTTCCTGATTGATTGGTTTATTCAGCGTGGTGCTTGGGAAGCTTACATATCTTATTCTCAAATATTACTTATCACTACTGCGCTAGCTATCCTTATCTACGGATACCAGATGTGGCAAGAAGGAGCGACTAGTTTAGTATCTATGTCTAGTGTACAGCCTGCCATGAGCAAACCGCTGAACGAGAATAATCAGGATGAATCCGATTCCGATAGCAAGTAGACTCACTCCCAACTGTTAATCTGAAATTTCATCCCCGCCCACACATCACTCTCACCAATTACATCATAATTCAATTCCCTGATCCCCTCGCGAAACTCTGCAACCTGTCGAGAATCATCGCCCTGGCAATACTGCTCAGCAATCGACTGCAGCGTATCATCAGGGTTTACTGTATATTGCATTGCAACTAAGGCTAACACCAGTATGAACTGTTCATTTCATTTAGGACTTCGAAGACAAGATATTGATATGCAAAAATGTATTCTACGAGTTAATCAGTCTGCTACTGTTGTTACCCAAGCTGTTTCCCAAGTAAACATAAAAGCCTTTGAGGTAAACCCTCAAAGGCTTGAATTTCTATATGGTGCGCCCGGCAGGAATCGAACCTACGCACATGGCTTCGGAGGCCAATGCTCTATCCCCTGAGCTACGGGCGCACATGAATGGTTTAAATCACAAAATTCATTATATCATAAAACTAATGCCCTGTCTAATCAATTGTCACTATAAACTATCATCATTTATAATCAATCTGCGCTTGGCAATAAGGACACACTTTAGCTTCCCTCTCTATATTATTCCCACAAGACTGACATTTTAACTGCAGAGTATGCTTACAATAAGGACATACTAAAAAACTCTCCTGGACCTTACTGCCACACATAGGGCAAGGGGTGGTCTCTTCTACCACAGTTGCTTCTATATCAATAACATCTGGATCAGCGTTCCTCCGCCTGTCTATATTGGATTTACGACCAAGCAACAAATATAAAGGAACGATTATAATGGGCATTGGAATACTAGCTACAGCCCAAAGCAGTGACGAAGAAAAAGATTTACCTAACTTTTTTGCATCATTATATATAAAATATGCAACGATTAACCCAATCAACATACTAATTCCCATAGCAAAACCACCTTACCTAATGATACGTTATTATAGCATCAAAAACAGCAGGTAGGCAACACCTAAGGCTTAGCTGCTAATTTCTTGCAAAGACTTGCCCTTTGTCTCTTCTCCTAAAAACCAAACGATAGCCGCTACCCCTAACATTACAATGGTAAACATCATAAACACCTTATTAAAGCCATCATTTCCTGAAATCATATAGCCTACAACCGTAGGTGCTAAAATTCCGCCAATACGACCTACAGCAGCTGCCCAACCAGACCCATAAGCACGAACTTTAGTCGGGTATAACTCTGGCGTATAGGTATATACGACTCCCCATGCTCCTAAATTAAAAAATGACATCATACTGCCCCACCAGAGTACAATCGTAGCATTTCCACCTTGCCCAAAAAAATAGGCACATACAGCACAAGCAGCTAAAAAACCAGATAAAGTAGCTTTACGTCCTATGCGATCTACGAGATAAGCCGCAGCGAAATACCCCGGTAATTGAGCCAATGTCATAATTAGTACATATTCAAAGGTTTTAATAACAGTATATCCCTGTCCTACCATTAATGACGGCAGCCAAGTAAATATACCGTAATAGGAATATACAATACCAAACCATAAAATCCACAACATGATTGTTCGTTTAACAAACTGCGTTTTCCAAAGATCTGCAAAAACAGCTACTTTTATCTCTTTATTCTCTGGTGCAATGATGCTGGCAACAGGCCTTATTCCAGCAGCCTCTTCCAGCTTGCTAACAAGATCATGAGCCTCTTTAACTTTTCCTTTGCCGAGCAAATAAGGAATTGACTCTGGCACTGACTTCCAAACCTTAAATACATATAAGGCAGGTAATGCACCAATAAAAAAAGCGATATTCCAGCCATAGCTAGGAATTACTAGATAAGAAATTAAGGCAGCAACTAACCATCCGATTCCCCAAAAGCTTTCTAATAATACTACAAAACGTCCTCTAGCTGTAGGCGGCGCATATTCACTTACTAGGGTAACGGCTACTGGAAGTTGTCCGCCTAGACCGAAACCCACCAAAAATCGAAACAATAATAAAGACTCAAAATTCCATGCCAAGCCACACAAGCCTGTAGCTACACTATACATCACAAGCGTAGCTGAAAATACTTTCTTACGTCCAAAATGATCCGCCATTGATCCAGACAATACAGCTCCTAATGCCATCCCCACCAAGCCAATACTTCCTATATAGCCAACTTGCGCACTAGTCAGCCCCCATACTTTTGCAAGCGTGGGCAAAACAAAAGCAATAATGCCAGTATCCATAGCATCAAACATCCACCCTAACCCAGTGATTACCAATAAACGATAGTGGAATTTGGTCACAGGCACATTTTCTAACCTTGTAATAATATCCATAAAGTCCTCCAATGAATTAACATCTGTCTTGTCACATGTTTGTATTATAACGTTTCTACCTCTTGGTGACAAGAGTTAGTTTGCGAAAAACCTCCGCTCAACATACATATTTTATAAGAAAAGCTCTCCAACCGTTAGGATGGAAAGCCAAAATCTGCTTTTATATTATTGTGTACAAAGTTCTTGTCATTCTTGGTTAAAGATGTAATTCCACCTCGTTTGAGTTGAACTAATGAATCTTCTACCATAGTTATATGTTTTCCCATTGTTTTCCTAGCCAGGTTAGGTTTTTTTTGTTCAATTGCCTGAAAAATCGAACAATGAGAATCATACAAAACATTCTGCATATTTTCTTCCATAAAGATTTTTTGCCTGGAGAACCGATAAGTGCTATTCATTAAATCAGAAACAGCTCCCATTAATTTAATCAGAATTGGATTATGAGCAGCTTTAAGTATTGCAAAATGAAACTCTGCATCTGCCTTATCACCCACTTCTCCATCATTCACTTCATCTACCATGCGATGCAGGGCCGCACGCATCTCTTCTATATCTTCCGGCGTAGCACGAGTAGCTGCTAACGCGGCAATTTCTACTTCTAAGGTTTTTCTTACTTCTAATAAATTCATTGCATCATCAACGTTTACATGTAATAAAAAAGATAATGGCTCAAGCATTCCTTCAAAAGACACCTGACGTACAAAACTACCTTCTCCTGGACGTATCGTTATAATTCCCATTATTTCTAGAGCACTGAAAGCTTCCCGTATAGAAGCACGACTAACATTTAGCTTCTCTGATAATTCACGTTCAGATAATAATTTGTCACCTGGCTGCAATTCCCCGATAACAATAAGCTGCTTAACTTGTTCAATTACTTCCTCATAAACTTTTTTGGTTTTAACTGGTTTAAACATATAATCCCCCATCTCCCTTAATCATTGCAGAGATCTATAAATGTTAGTGATAAGGAGTACGATTTATCAGTTAAATACATGGCGGGCTGCATAGTTTGCCGCCCGCCATGTACTAGATAAGTGTTAGTAACGATGATGATTATCTATTACATCACTTATAATCATTTTTCTTTTATAATATACTATTTTCTTACATAAGTCTAGACTTTAGTATAGAATTCATCTAACTGGGAAATCTTATGGGATCATCCATTGCAGCCAGTAAGCTTGCACATAGGTCATAATACCAACGATAACAGCCAGCACTAGAGAATGTTTAACTGTAAAGCCGAACAAATCGCCTTCTTTACCAACTAATCCAGTAGCTGCAGTAGCTACTGCAATACTTTGTGGTGAAATCATCTTACCGCAAACACCACCGGAAGAGTTAGCAGCAACTGTCAAAATAGGATCAACACCAACTTGTGTTCCTGTAACAGCCTGCAAGTTGCCAAATAACGCATTTGCAGAAGTATCGGAACCAGTTAAGAATACACCTAACCATCCTAAGAATGGGGAGAAGAATGGGAAGAAAGAACCTGTACCTGCAAGGAATAAACCAAGAGTTGAGCTCATACCGGAATAATTCATAATATAAGCCAAACCAAGAACACAAGGAATCGTAATCAAAGGTTTTGTTAATTGTTTTAGCGTTTTAGTGAAAATGGAAATGAATCTTCCAGGACCAACGCCTAAAACTAAGGCTGTAATGATTGCTGCAATAAACAAAGCCGTACCTGCTGCACTAAGCCAGTTAAGTTTATAAAGAGCTGCCATCGCAGTTGGCACTTTCGCAATTGGAGCCACCTGCATAACGACTTTATCCAAACCTGGTACTAAGAATTTCAGCGTAACTGCATCCAAAGCTGCTACTACTGGTTTTAAGCCCCACAAGATAACCATAACAGTCAAAATGATGAATGGAGACCACGCTTTCATTACTTTACCAAAAGTTAATGCTGCACGATTTGCAACAAGAGTAGGTGCGGGTTCATTAGCAAAGCGCCAAATGCTTTTAGGTTTCCAATATTTTAAGAAAATCGTTAAAGAGATAATACAAGCAAGTGAAGATAAAATATCGGGAAGTTCTGGTCCGATATAATTGGAAGAAAACCATTGTACACCAGCAAAAGAGATCCCTGCAACTAAACATGCAGGCAATACTTCTTTTGCAGCTTTCCAGCCTGACATTAGTACAACTAACCAGATCGGAATAATAATGGATAAGAAAGGTAATTGTCTACCAACCATAGCACTAATTTTCATAGTATCAATTCCTGTTACTTGACCAGCAACAATAATAGGAATACCAATTCCACCAAAGGCTACAGGAGCCGTATTAGCGATCAAACATAATCCAGCTGCATATAGAGGATTAAACCCAAGACCTACTAGCATCCCAGCAGAAATCGCAACTGGAGTACCAAAGCCTGCTGCTCCTTCCAAGAAAGCACCGAAACCAAAAGCTATTAAAAGTGCTTGTAAACGACGGTCGTCAGTAATCGTCGCAATTGAATCTTTTACAATTTCAAATTGTCCCGTTTCTACCGTCATATTATAGATGAAAATAGCGGTAAGAACAATCCAGAATATTGGGAATACACCATATAAAGCACCCATAGCTGTTGCAGTAATTGCAATCCCCGCAGGCATTTTATATACAAAAATAGCTACTAACACTGCCGATCCTGCAGCTAGTGCACCTGCAATTTGTCCTGGAGTACGGCGAATAGCCAAAAGATAGAAAATTACAATAATAGGAATTGCTGCGAAAAGGGATGAGAGCGCCAAATTGTTCATCGGATCATAAACTTGAGTCCATGTCATTAAATAAACACCTCTTTTTTATGTTTTTCCATCATTTTTAAATCGTATTAGTCCTTTTCACTGGTATAATCTTCTTCTCACCTCTCTTTGATCAACCAGTATTTTAGTCATCTCACTGGACTAGTGGTCTGACCATAGATATAATATTTCAACAGACTCAGCCAAATTCCTGCCTATATATTTAAAAAATTCAAATAAATAAAATTTTATGTTTTTTCTCACATTTAGAAGGAATTTATATCTTACAGTTAGAATATACTGGTCAGACCACTACATCCAGAATTTATAATTTATTTTAATAAAAAGCGAGGCGTGACTTATGAAGAAAGTAAGTAATAATTGGAAACAAGCTTTTCCACCCGAAAGCGTCGGGACCGCATTTTTTGAAGAATTTGCAATGCGTGCCCAAAATGTTGCAGCTAAGGTATTTAGAGTCAAAACAGCAGCAGAGGCCCAGTCAGTAATTGCCGAGATCATAAAATCCAGTGATGCAAAAAAAGTAGTGGCTACTCCAGAAGTAGTATCCCCTTTAAATCTTCCTACTATACTAGAACCTTTGAATGTAAAATTATATACTGAACAATCAGATATTCGAACCCATGCGGATACCTCAGATGTAGGTGTTGCTTGTGTAGAGTTTGGTATTGCGGAAACGGGCAGTGTTTGTGAAGATGGCCTTGCCATTGAACAACGTCTCATTACGACTCTCCCTCCTATATCGATTGTTGTAATGAATAGTGCAAATGTGGTTCCTACCATAGCAGCAGCCTTTGAAACAATTTCTAAAGTATTTGATCGCGGTTATATCAGCTTCATCACTGGTCCTAGTCGTACATCCGACATTGAGAGGGTATTAACCATCGGCGTACACGGACCTAGTCAATTAGTAATTATCGCTATTGATGAAGAAATAAGGGAGGTATGAAATAATGTCTAGCAATCGTAATCTAAAACAAGAAATCAATGAAAAGTTAATGGATGAAACCTTGCGCGGTTCTTTAAATCGCTTTGCAGAAGCATACCCAATCGCTCGCGCTAAGGCTTATGAAAGTGTTGATGACATCGATTCCCTACGTAACTCTGTAAGAGATATGAAAATAGAAACCGTGGAAAACCTGGAAAAAATCGCTGATCAATTTGAAGAACAAGTCACCAAAAGAGGTGGTAAAGTATTTCGCGCCAAAGATGGAGATGCATTAAAAGAATATCTTTTTAATCTCTGTAAAGAGAAAGGCGTCAAAAGAATTGCTAAATCCAAATCTATGGCTACTGAGGAAATTCATCTGAATCACTTTTTAGAAGAAAAAGGATTACATGTTAAAGAAACAGATTTAGGAGAATGGATCATTTCCATTGCTGGACATAAACCATCACACATGGTCATGCCTGCTATTCACCTTGACCGAAATCAAGTTGCACAATATTTTTCTCAGGAACTTAATAAAGACATTGAGCCTGATATTGCTTACATGGTTCAAGAAGCCAGAATTGCCTTAAGAGACGAATTCTTACAAGCCGATATGGGTATTACCGGTGCAAATTTCGGCATTGCAGAAAATGGCGCCACCGGATTGGTAACAAATGAAGGAAATGCTCGCTTAGTAGCGACATTACCACCAATTCAAGTCGTTATTATTGGCTATGAGAAATTAATTCCTACCATTAAAGATGCTGTTCCCATTCTGAGAACTTTACCAAGAAATGCAACGGGGCAGCTTATGACTAGTTATATGAGCATGATTTCCGGTGCTGCTCCTGCTTTAGTCAAGAAAGATGGTCAATGGGTAGAACAAGAAAAAGAACTTCATGTCATTCTTTTTGACAACGGACGTTTAAAAGCAGCAAAAGACGATAAGTTAAAACAAATTTACCAATGCGTTCGTTGTGCTTCCTGTTTGAATGTTTGCCCTGTTTATACCTTGGTTGGCGGGCATGTTTACGGTCACATTTATGCTGGCGGCATTGGTGCCATTTTAACAGCCCTTTTAAATAGTATGAACGATTTTAAACAAATTAATGAAATGTGTATTGGCTGTCGTCGCTGTACTGAAATTTGCCCTGGAAAAATTGATATTCCTGGATTAATTGAATATCTTCGAGCTAAGTCTGTTGAGCAAGATGGCTTGCCTTTTGGCGTGAAAGCAGTCTTTGAAAACGTTCTTGCCAATCGAAAAGTCTTCCATAATTTACTTCGCTTGGCCTCAATTGGACAAAAACCATTTACCACTGGACGTGTGATTAGACATTTGCCGTTGTTTTTTGCTGGCTTAGCAGCTGACCGCAGCTTACCAGCTGTAGCAGACAAACCTTTTAGAGATCGAGTGAAAAAAGTTACTAAAAAGATAGACAAACCAGTGAAACGTGTTGCTTTCTTCAGTGGCTGTAATATAGACTTTATCTTCCCTGAAACGGGCGAGTCCGTTTATAAAGTACTACAAGATCTCAATATGGAAGTTGTCTTCCCTGAAGATCAAAGTTGCTGCGGTAAGCCAGTATTAGGTATGGGCGACCATGAAACGGCAAGAAAGATTGCCAAACAAAACATTATTGCCTTTGAAGAAGCGAAAGCGGACTATATTATGTTTGCCTGCCCAACTTGCGCTGAAACTTGGCATCTTACCTATGTAGAGTTGTTTAAAGACGATCCAGAATGGAGCAAGCGAGTCGAAAAACTGGTTCATAACGTACGGGAATTTACCAGCTTTGTTGCCGGTGAATATGATAAAGTTGGTCGTCTGACCAAAACGAGTGGCAGACAAAAAGTAACCTATCATGATTCTTGTCATATGAAGCGTGGTCTTAGCGTGCACACTGAACCTAGACAACTATTGGAATCTGCACCTGGTTATGATTTCGTAGAAATGAAAGATTGTGATAAATGCTGCGGCATGGCCGGTGCATTCGGTGTGAAATATACTGAGCTATCTATGCCAATCTTAAAGAAGAAAATTGATAATATTAAAGACAGTGGTGCTGAAGTAATTGCTGTAGCCTGCCCAGCCTGCATGATGCAAATCCAAGGTGGACTGGATAAACAAGCTCCTACTATTAAAATTAAGCATGTTGCAGAAATCATTGCTGAACAAATTAAAGAATAATAAAAAGCAAGAGATTGAGAGCGATTGCCCTCAATCTCTTGTTTTTTTTGCTATAGACAAACTTTCCGCAAAGATGCTGCTAACCATGTGAGAAAAGGCAGCTAGGACAGCATCAAAATCCCCTTCCCCTTTAGCTCTTCTTTGATCTTAGACAAAACTTCCTCATTAGGAATTTCTATAGTATGCAAGTGTACGCCACCAGTGATGCTTGCTAACTGTTCCGCCTTACCATCCTTTAACTTATGCAGAAATTCTCCAATTTCCCGACGTGATCCTAACATCAAATTCGCCTTTAATTCCCCATATAAAGAATGATCTACTATAACATCAAGTACCTTGCCACCATTATCCACAATAATAGATAGTTCTTCTTCCAACTCATCTTGACCGTGCTTACAGGCTAAAGTAGCTTTTATACTCTTCGAGCTATCCACTAATGGCAACAGGTATCCTTGAGGCGTAGCATATATCACATTTCCTGCAGCTCGTAAAATAGCAAAGTCCGTAACAATCACTTGGCGACTCACTCCTAGCTCTTTTGCCAGTCGAGTTCCTGTTAATGGCTGTTCTGCTGTCTTTAGTTTCTCTAATAATCTTCCTCGTCGCTCTTTTGCATCCATTACTATGCTCCCCTACACTATATTATTAACAATAAGAAAACTTCAATCATTAAATTGATCGCGTTTTAACTAAACAAAATCTCTTTCATTCACAATTCGGTCAAAAGCTTTTTTTTTCCTGCTCCTCCACTTTTACGAATAAAAGCACATAACAATAAGATTATGATATAAAAAATGAGTATCAGAATCTTCATTCCAATACTCATTACAACTTATAATATGGTGGGCGATGACAGGATCGAACTGCCGACATCCTGCTTGTAAGGCAGGCGCTCTCCCAGCTGAGCTAATCGCCCGTAGCTATTTGGTGACCCGTGGGGGAATCGAACCCCCGTTATCGCCGTGAAAGGGCGGTGTCTTAACCGCTTGACCAACGGGCCACATATGGCTCCTCGAGTAGGACTCGAACCTACGACCGATCGGTTAACAGCCGATTGCTCTACCAACTGAGCTATCGAGGAATAACAACATTTATTATTATAAATTATCTTAACCATAAATGCAATAGGGTAAACTAACTTTTTTCAATTTTATTTTAATAATTCTTGTACAAAACTAGGCAGAACAAATGAGCTTTTGTGAATTTCGTTATTATAATAACGGGTAATTAACTCTTGAACATTTTCACTATTCGTTTGAATCGGATCATATTTTTTGGAGCCTATAGTGAAGCAATGTAATCCGCTAGGGTAAGTAGGAATGCTTGCCAAATACAGTTTCGTAATAGGAAATAATTGGCGAATCTCTTTATTTACATATGTAATTAATTCTTGATGATAAAAAGGTGATTCTGTTTGCTGTACAAACAGTCCATCCTCTTTTAGAGCCTTATACACATTACTATAAAAATCAGGTGTAAATAGCCCTTTCCCTGGACCGATAGGATCGGAGCAATCTACAATGATAATATCATATTTATTTTCAGCTTCCTTCATATAAGATATACCATCACCAATTTTAAGCTCCAATTTAGGATGGTTATGAATAATAGCTTCACTAATTTCTGGAAGGAATTTTTTACAAGCATCAACGACCAATCCGTCAATTTCAACCATTTCTACTTTTTCAACGCATTCATGCCTTACAACCTCACGAATTGTACCACCATCGCCACCACCAATAACGAGTACTTTCTTAGGGCTAGGATGGGCAAATAAGGGAATATGAACAATCATTTCATGATAAATAAATTCATCCGCCACCGATGTTTGAAACACACCGTCCAGCACTAACATACGGCCGAATTGTTCTGAATCTACTACCGCGATCTCTTGATAATCAGATTTCCCCATAAATAATGTTTCTCTTACGCGCGCTCTTAGTTCTAAGTCTTTTGTTTGCGCCTCATTAATCCATAGATTCATCTTTGCATCCCTCCAACCTTTATTTTACGTGTATTTATTCAATGGTTATTATATCTTCAATATGAGCAATCTATTTTAATTATAACGATTATAGTTCTTGGGCAAAATACGCCTTTCCCAAAATCTTCTATATCCATAAATTCTATCATAAAATCGACTTGGGGAAAAGGTCTATTTCTTTTCCCCTCTTACTTATCACAGCGTTCACTCTACTCCAGTATACCGTATTGGCTTATTTTTATGAAAATTTAATTCCCATCAATTAGCATATATCCGATATGTCTTATATTCTACCTTCTTTTCAATGGAGCAAACATTTTATTGATGATACGATCTAGCTACAGTTAGACTTACCCGTCATATCATCTTTTATTCCTAAATCACCTGGACAAGTCCCCTTTGGAGTATTCCAGATAGAATTAATCGCATGTGTCGCATTTAATTGGGTCATCAACCAAATGTAGGTATCACGAAATTGAAATAAATCAAATTGCGTACTTTTTAACCCATTTAGAATCCAGGCTCCTAACCAGATTATGATAAAAATTGCAGTATAGGCTCCCATACACTTGCTAGGAAAATAAATAACTTGTTCAATACTTCGCCACATTTATATCTCCCCCTCCCAAAATAGAAGTACTTACTAAATAAATAGTCTTTTTATTATCCTATTCTGGGTAAGTAAAAGAGTTATACACAACAAAAAAGCCCTCTCATTTCATCTCCAAGAGTAAAATGAAAGGGCCCTTACATGCTATTAGCGATAAAAATAAATAAAAGTAGCAGCTACATTCACAATCAGAGCACCAATCATGGGAATAGACGTACGTTTTACTACATCAATTGGCGATACATTTGCAATACCGGAAACAACTACAATAACCGCAGTAATTGGTGACATGCTGCGGGCAATACTTGCAGCAAAGTGCATCGGCAACAGCATTAAAACAGGAGCAATATCCATCTTAGCGGCTACAACAGGAGTCAAAGCAACAAAAGCAAAGAATGGTGCATTGCCTGAACCCATTACTACAGATGATATAGCAATAATCGATACCATGACAATAATCATACCTGCGCCGCCAAATCCCGCGGATTGGGCAGAGCTAATAATCGATTCAATAGCTCCCACTGATTTTAACCCTTGAGCAAAAGTTTCCCCAGCTACGACTAAGGTAACTACAGCAGCAAACTGAATACCCATACCATCAAAGAAAACTTGCAAATCAGTAAATACTTTTTTAATATCTCGTTTACGAACAAACTCAAAAATCATAGCTACAAATAGACTAATAAACATTGCATTCACAATATCCATTTTAATTCCCTTAATTCCAATATCGCTAAAAGCCAAAATCAGTACTAAAGGTACAGCAGGTAACAAAGCAAAAATACCTGGTGGAAGCTCTTCCTCTGCTTTATTCGTGGTTATCTCTGCCCGCTCTACAATATGTCCTTGTTTTTTATCAAACCACTGTTGGACAAAATAATGTAATACAGCAACTACCACCATTACGGTTAGAGCAACAGGAATTTGATACTGAGTCCAGTACGTTGCAATGTCCATGCCAGCCGTATTCGCTGACAATACACTGCCAGGATCTCCAGGACTCCAATCTAAACATAACGTAGTGCCAATAACAGCCGTCGCAGCTAATCGGCTAACACCTAGACGCACTAAAATAGGAAACATCGTAACCATGAGCAACATTCCTAAACCAGAAGCACTATTAATAAACAAGCCTAATACCTGACCGACCAAATAACATGCAGCCAGCATTACATAAGGTGCATGAAGCTTTTGCAAAGGTTTAATGGCAATGTTGACCAACGCCTTACTTGCCCCAATATGATCCATATATCGAGCAAAGCCTCCCACTGCCATAATACTAAGGCCAAGACCAGCAGCCCTGCCACTCAACGTCTTTTTTATAAACTCAAATAAATCAAACCAAATAAATCCTGTACTTTCCTTTACTGGTAAAATTGTTCCCAACCCAAAAATAACAGCACATGACATAAGAATAAGACCACCAAAAACCAAAACAGCTTGTGTCTTATATTGCTTTAAAATCATGTAGACAACCATTGACGTAACTATAAGTGCTAATAATATTCCCAACATTTTTCTTTCCTCCTAATTATATCCCTTTCCTCTTTACTATTTGAAGGTAAAACCGATCTCCTATAGTAAATGTATTTTAAATACATTTACTATAGTTCTATAAATCTTCATTATCTCCTGCAGGCGGACATTAATTCGCTGTAAATTTAGAAAATTTAATCAATTTAACTGCAAATCAATACCTAGTTACTTTTACTTCTGAATATTATATAATCAATTAAGCACTATAAATTATTATGAGGTATTCTATGAGCAGAATGACAGCATCACATCTTAAGAGAGGCATTATTTTTGGTGATAATAACACTGCAGAATATGTCTATTTGCCGGCCAGTGAAATTGGTATGGAAGACCCGTTATGTGTTTTGGAAACACCTAACGGACGACAAGATCTCAATCTGAAGCAAGCTTTATCTTTTATATTAAAACTTAGCTTAAGACCAGTATGCCACCCTAGATTTGGACGTAGCTCCTTCTAGTTTAATTAAAGCAGTAAAGCCTTTACTATGTCTGACAGCATAGAAGAGGCTTTATTTCTTATTCCTGTTATAAAAATTTAAATTCAGCTACATCTTCATTGTTTTCGGCAAAAATTACTGTGCCCTCTATGATCTTTCCTGCCAAGACTGTAGGCAGCCAATAGATATCATCCTGCCACATTTCATTATAAGGAATATCAGACTGTGAAAACCATTGAGGCTTCATTTCTTTCGTTTCTACTGGTTCTCCCTGCCAGGTATGCACTAGAAAGATATGTACATCATGCCGCAGCTGAGGGCTTGCGGGAAAAATGAAGTCAAGTTTACCTACATACGCTAACTGCCCCTCAGCGACCTGAATGCCACTTTCTTCTTTCAGTTCCCTTACAGTTGCCTGCAATATTGTTTCGCCGTCTTTAAGTTTACCACCAAAACCATTATATTTTCCTTGACCAAAGCCTGTTTTTTTCATGCCAAGCAAAATTTTATCTTTTTTAAGCAAGAAACAGAGTGTGGTTGTATACATTTTGTCATCTTCTTTCTTTAAAGTGTTGGACATGTCCCTTTGCCATCCTGACAGTTCTGCTTGTATAGCAAGAAAAGTATTACCGGGAAATATCGCCTCCTCCTACAGTAATAATTGTGATTTAATATATCCAATAAATACAATAAAAAACAACAGTCTGTTAAGACAGTTGTGGAATACCAATTATTTAATCTAATAAGAATTTTTCCATCACATGCACATCAATCCATTTTCCATCTAACATTCCTTGTTTTACATAAGTACCAACCTTTGTAAAACCAAGAGCGTAGTAAAGTTTATGTCCTGTACGATTAACGGCCAGCGTAGTCAATACCATCTTATAAAATTCTTCCTCTTTAGCCACTTGAATTAAAGCTAGTAATAAATGTTTCCCAAGCTTTTTATTTCGTTCTTCTCTATTAATATAAATGGAAAGATCAGCAACACCTTTATAACATTCCCGTGCATTAAAAACGTTGAGTGAAGCCCAGCCTTTTATCCTTTTCTCTGCATCTTCAAGTACTAATACTTTATGCCTCGAACTCCTGTTTTTCAGCCACGCTATCATTTCTTCGACACTTTTTGTATTTGTTTCTAATGTAGCAATTCGGTCTTGTATGCCTTGATTATAAATCTCTGTAATTTGTTTAATATCACTTAGAGAAGCAATCCGAATTAAAAACGTACCTTCTGGCAATTCTAAAGTCCCCTGCATATTCCCCTCACTCCTACTTCTTACCCCTTATTGGTATTGTTATCAAAATTCATTTTTTAATAGCATGCTCTTTAGCGTATTGCCATAAACACCGCTGAACACACGCAATCTCCTCTTGAGCAGGTAGAGCAGCTATCAGCTTTTCAATATACCCTTGCTCTATTATGTAGGAAAAGGAATAGGAAAAGTAGATATCATATATCCACGATAAACGAAAAAGCATTAAATCATTTCCAGTCTTGATGTCTGGATACTCCACTAATTTCCCCTGTAGTATGTCCTTAACGATTTTTGCTGAATACCCAGTATCGTTTCCTAGCTCTAGGGGCAAAGGGATTTTGTTCTCCTCTTCTTTTGTAACTAACATGGAAAAAATGTCAATCTTATCTGCATCTCGAACAATCTTTGCAGGAGTTAACCATTCCAAGTTTTCATCGATTGGCAGCTCACGTCGATTATGATATAATACAGCATTTTTAACAATCTTCTGTTCTTGATCATTTAGCCCAGCAGCTTGCAGACTGCCCGATTCCTGCAAAACTTCCAATCCCAATTGAGCATGATTTACAGACAATGCATCATTAAAAGTTCTGTAGGTCTGGTATTGCTGAAACCTACCAATATCATGAAGCAATGCAGCAATTTTGATATGCTGCATCTGTTCAAAAGTACAAGATAACCAAGTACCAATTCGCTTGGCATTTTCCAGTACCCGCATCGTGTGCTCTTCCTTCAATCGAATATGAAATTGCAGCTGCGCATCCATAGAATAAAACCCATGAACATAATGCTGAAACCAGTTCTTAAGAAATAAAAAAGCATTTTCCTTCATAGGACCTCCAATTATTTGGCTTTTCTCTTTTCCGCTTTACTAGGAACACCTGTCAATATGATTTGTTTATCCTGAGCTGTTACCTTAATATCAAAATCAACAATTCCTTCTTTATATAGTTTAACTTTCAAGTCAAGTAACGCTTTGCCTACCCTTTCCTGCAATTCTGGCGTAAAAAATTCACTCACATAGTTCTTATTATCTTTTTGTATCCCTCTCACTGGCTGAGAAGCAGCTGCTTCTTCCTCATAATTTTCATTTTCAAAAGTAAGAGTTTCCTTATAATCGCCAAACATAGCTGTATCACTTAAATTTTTAGGTATTTTCGCCATACTCTACTCACCCTATCGTCTTAAATTTTTATACCTACATTATAGCACAAATCCAGTTACTTTTCGTTTTTTCCTGCTGTCAGCCAAGTATATAACCCTTCTCCAGCAGTGACTCCGGGTCTTGGAACCCAATTTTTCTTTTCTAGCCATTTACGAATACTTCCCTCTCCATCTGGCTTTATCAGCAGAACTTTTGGCCCAACCAAACCAATGATCCAATTTGATAATTTACCTTGAGCAAGAATCTCCGTTGCCATTTCAGGAGTATCACAAGCCAATATCATCGCTCTGGAAAACAAAGTTTTATCATAAGCAGCAGCCCACTGCTGCAGCGTGCATAGCACATTTTCCGCAGGAGGAACTTTACTATGATCAGCAATCAGCGCAAATAAATCATCAACTGAAGCTCCTCCCTTTAACGCACGAAGTACACTGTTGCGAGTAAATCCTCCTTGGTAAACATAATCTTGCACCTGAGTTTCAGCAAAGACCGATAACATCCACACTACGTAAGGACTTACATTCTTGGGGACAAAAAAGGAAAGATCCGGCTGAATGATCAACTGCTGCTCTAGCTCAACAGGTAAAACTTGCCGAAAATTATCAAATAAGAGTGCAAAGATCTCTTCTGTATTTTTATGATATAGATCAATTTTAATCATTTGACTTATAGCCTTACCTGCATCTTTCCCCTCAGCCAGCCACTGGGACAAGGCCAATCCCAAAGGAGTCAACCGCCAAAAATTTCGTGGCATTTCCTCTTCTGTAAGCCATTGGGTTGGTAATTCGACTGTAGTCTTCTCGAATAATCCACAATACATAAGCGGCTCCAATACCACTGCCTCTAACCACTCTTCACTGCTAAAAGGATCTTTGGCATGAAAAAGCACGGAAGATTCATCTAGAATACTTTTCATCATTAAAGACGCTCCAGTTAACCACGTTCCTTTTACTTGTGCTGCATATTTTAATAAATTAGCAATAAAAGGCAGGCTTCCGCCCTTATGATATTGAATGCGGGAAATTTGCCAGCTCAAAATGTAGAGTAAACGATGGGGTGATGGTGAAAATATAAAATCATCCCATTTCTCTCCATTTAATTGATAATAGCAGCAGTCACCTTTATCAACTACAATCTTTAAGGCTCCTATTTCTTGTAAAATCCCTAAAAGCATACGTGTCATATTGGTATATAAATTTTCATCAGCGGCTTCTTCCCATCCATCAGCTGCTGCAGGACTCAAACGTGACATTAAACGACGCAATACGGATTTTGCCATAAATTTCTTTACAGTAAGTTTTGGTTTTTCTACATACAAAAATGCGGATAGCTCAATCAAATCCGTAAGAGACTGTCCTCCACTATCAATTGCAGAATGCGTGGCCGGAAGCTGCGCTTCTAAAAAATAATAAAATGCTGACATTTTATCTAGTGTTTTCTTAAAATCGGGTATTACCAATAATGACTGAGGCATCTGCCCTTCTAACAGCCACCCCTTCTGCAGCAAATCAGTTACCGCAGCATCAATTAATTTCGCGGGTACCGTTAAAAGATATTTTTCATATACTTGATCCATCGCTACTGGCTTACCAGCAAATTCACATAAAAAAGCTATAATATTTTGCTCTTCTTCTCTCAAATCATGATATACACTCGCAAATCGTGGGATATGGAAGATAGCCTCACGTAGCAAATTAGGAACATTACCCACCCAGCCACTTACATCAAATAGCCAGCACATTTTATTTAAGGCTGTTTTATTTAATGCATAAATTTCTTCTAAGGTATATGCATGATCCAAACGTAAGGATAATTTCTTATTTGGCAAAATTCCCCATTCCTTCCCTTGCCAATGTTTCATCAAAATCCAGAATTTGATATTGGTACCCCTGCTCTGTTAAAAATAATTGACGATGGTGAGCAAATTCCTGCTCGCGAGAATCCTTGGAAACTACACTATAAAAATAAGCTGACCGTCCGTCATCTTTAGGCCGTAAGATTCTGCCCAAGCGCTGAGCCTCTTCCTGGCGAGAGCCAAAGGCTCCGGAAACCTGTACACCTACTGCTGCATCAGGCAGATCAATGGCAAAATTAGCCACTTTAGATACAATTAGTACTGGAATTTTTCGACTACGAAATGCTTGATATAACTCATCTCGTTTTACACTTGCCATCTTACCAGTGATAAGAGGAAATCCAAAATAGTCTGCAATAGCTTCTAACTGCTTTATATATTGACCAATAATCAATATACCTTCTCCAGCATGTTTATGCAAAATATATTCAATAGCCTTTAGCTTATCAACATTCTCTGCTTCCATACGATAAGCGATTCGCTCTGGTACTTGGGCACACTCCATGCGCAGGGAAAAATCCATGGGCACGCGTACTTCTGTACAAACCGCTGTAGCAATCCAGCCAGCACTCTCCATTTCAATCCATGGAACATCAAGCTTTTTGGGACCAATCAAAGTAAAGACATCCGCTTCCTTTCCATCTTCTCTCACCAAGGTAGCCGTTAAACCTAACCTGCGCTTTGCCTGTAATTCAGCTGTAACTTGAAAAACAGGCGCTGGCAGCGTATGTACTTCATCATAAATAACCAATCCCCAAGCCCGGGCATTAAAAATTTCAAAATGAGGGAAGGGACCGTTTTTAACAGGCCGATAGGTTACCATTTGATACGTAGTAACTGTTACGGGACAGATATCTTTTCGGTCTCCTGAATATTCACCAACTACTTCTGACGGCAAATCTGTTTTCTCTACAATTTCTCTCATCCATTGATGTACAGCACTAGTTGAGGTTGTCAATATCAGCGTATTCATGCCGATTTTTTCCATTGCCCCGATGCCGATTATTGTTTTACCTGCACCGCAGGGTAAAACCAAGACCCCTGATCCACCCGTCTCTCGACCGCTATCATAAAAAAGCTCAACAGCCTGCCTCTGATAATCCCGTAAGGCAAATTCCCGTCCAGCTAAATCTTTCTGGCGTAACGTTATTGCTAATTCTTCACCATCAACATAACCAGCTAGATCCTCAACAGGATAGCCTATTTTTACTAAAAGCTGCTTTATAATCCCCCTTTTCCCTGCGGGAATAACCAAGGTATGTTCATCTAATTTTGCTGTAAAGATAGTCTTAGTCTCTTTGTGTCCAGCAATGGTCATAATCGTAGGAATATCCTGAGAGTATAGATACAAAAACTCTCCAGGCACAGCAAGTTTATCAGCTTCATGTTCTGCTATCATTGGCGGGTATGACATTAGTTTAACCAGGCCATAACGACTCATGTAGCCTTCAATATCACGGCAGACATTATTAGGCAGAGGAAACTTCACATAGGCTAGTAAAAATTCAAGCACCTGAGCCGCAGTCTGGCCTGTGGCTGCAGCATTCCATAAAGATAGAGGAGTAATACGATATGTATGGATATGTTCAGGGCTCTTCTCTAAATCTGCAAATGCAGACAATCCGCTGCGCACGATTTCAAAATCAGGGTGATACGCTTCTAGCAACACTGAGAAATCGCCTTGAACAATCATTGGATTCGCTGGATTATATGCCACTTTTACCTCCTAATAGTACATGCTGTGTAATGACCTTTAATCACATGCTATATCTTTATATTGTACGATGCCGAAAAGGATTCGTCAAAAAATAAAGAAGAATAGATTCTATACTGTTATTGTGACAAGCATCACAGTATCTATACATATTCTACTCTATACTTACTATATAAGAACTAAAAAAATGATGTGGAGGATGAATCATGATTGATACAGGGAATCTAGAAAGACAGCATCAAGATTTTTTTGCTTTGATGGATAAAATATCCATACATAAATCAGAAGGGCAGGTAAAAGCTCATGCATCAGCTATTGCACTGCTGTTAAATCAATTATCAGGAAAGCTTAAAATTCATGCAATAAGTGAAGATAAGTTTTTATATCCTTCTTTAATGAATCACAGTAACAGTAGCGTCAAAACGATCAGCCAAAATTTTTACGCAGAAATGGGTGGTTTAGCTCAAGTATTCGAAGAATTTAAAAGCAACTTTGCCACTACAAATAAAATTTCTGCTAATCCGGCTGCCTTTCTTAGTGAATCACAAAAAGTCTTCACAGCCCTTCAAAGACGCGTGAATAAAGAAAATACAGAACTCTATCCTTTAGCAGCACTGTAAAGAGCAGCGAATAGAATGAGAAGGCATTGCTTTTATCTTAAAAGCAATGCCTGTTTTATTCAATCTCATTATGGATTTTGATTTTGCAATAGATCCTCATCCGGATTTGATTCACCTATTTCATTTAGCTCCTGAAAAAACTTTTTCTCATCTAATTCATTTTCCCATTTTGCAACAATAACGGTAGCAACTCCATTACCAATTAGATTCGTTACTGCTCTTGCTTGTGACATAAAGCGATCAATGCCAAATATTAAAGCCAATCCGGCTACAGGAATACTTGGTATTGCTGATAAGGTTGCAGCAAGTACAATAAAGCCACTTCCTGTTACTCCAGAGGCTCCTTTCGAAGTCAGCAGCAGTACCGCAAGAATTGTCAGCTGCTGCACGATGGTTAAATCCGTATTAGTAGCCTGGGCTACGAAAATAGCTGACATTGTAAGATAGATAGAAGTACCGTCAAGGTTAAAAGAATACCCTGTTGGAATCACGAGACCAACGACGGATTTTGAGCATCCGAGCTTTTCTAACTTATTAATCATGCGAGGCAGTACACTTTCAGAAGATGCAGTCCCCAGTACAATCAAGAATTCTTCTTTTATATAGGAAATGAATTTCATAATATTAAATCCCGCCCACCTTGCAATCAAGCCAATGACCACAAAGACAAAGACAGTACAGGTAGCATAAAAGCAAACTAACAGCTTACCAAGGGGTATTAAAGAAGCAATGCCGTATTTACCAATCGTAAAAGCCATCGCACCAAAAGTACCAATGGGAGCCAGCTTCATAATAAAATCTACAATTCCAAACAATGCATGAGAAACTTCTGTAATAACACCAAACAATTTAGTTTCTCTGCCTCCCATGGCTGACAATGCGCCACCAAACATAACAGAGAATAGCAGCACCTGTAAAATATCCCCCTTGGCAAACGCATCAACTACGGTTGAAGGAATAATATTCATAATAAAATCCGCTGTGCTATGAGCCTTGGCTGCTGTAGTATAAGCAGAGATCGACCCTGTATCTAACGTTTTGACATCAACATTCATGCCTACCCCTGGCTCAAACCAATTTACCACAAATAATCCCATAATCAAAGCAAAGATTGTAACAACTTCAAAGTAAATCAATGCTTTTGCTCCCACCCTGCCAACTTTTTTCATATCATCCATACCAGCAATGCCAGTTACTATTGTACAGAAGATAATTGGAGCAATAATCATTTTAATCAATTTTATAAATCCATCACCGAGGGGCTTCATGCTCTCACCAAATCCAGGATAAAAATGTCCTAAGGCAATCCCACAAACGATGGAAAAAAATACTTGAAAATGAAGCGACGTACAAAATTTTTTCATTTCATGCTTCCTCTCTTTAAGATTTTTATATGCAAACTAATTTTTACCTCAAACCAAGAAATCAATTAGTTTCTATAAACAATAATCCTACCACTCATAAAGTACTATATTAACATATCATAAATTTTAAAAAAGACAACAATTTAACTGTGAAAATACAAAATACATAATCTTGATATGTATCGATTCCTATAATGTACACTATGTGCCAACAAAAAAGGGAAACCACTAGCTTTTGCTCTTTCTAGGGCTTCTCATCTTCCTCACAATCTTTCAACTTTATTTGGTTATTATCAATGAAATTATTCCTGAATGCTAATACTATGCGAACAATATAACAATTCCTGATCTCTAGCTTAAATTATACCAGCACTTTTACCATAAGGAAAAAATACCTAGCCTATTCTTGATCCTTAATCATTAAAGTAAATACACTAATTTCAGGCGGACACCCCAGTCGAAAAGGTATCCACTGTCCCGTTCCTGGACTAACATATCCATATGAATCACCTTCCTGATAAAGACCACGCATATAATGGTAACTAACCGGCAATAATGACTTTCCTAAAATATTAACTTGCCCTCCATGAGTATGTCCTGATAATGTAAGAGGTATTTGTGATGAAAATGCATTAAACAGAAAGTCGGGATGATGTGCCAATAATATTTTAAAGGAATCTTCAGGTATATTTCTTTCAGCTTTTTCCATAAATTGCTGTCGCGTACGTTCCTTTTCTCCACTATCTTTAGGCCAAGGATAATCAACTCCTACTATATAGATGAGTGCTTCTCCTACCCGAACTGGAATATTACTATTCTTCAGGACTTGAATTGGACTATTATGCAGAGCCTTGCTAATTCGATTAATATCTCGAAAATATTCATGATTACCCCAACAAAAATAGACACCATATGGTATTAAAGAACAGAATTCGCTAAGTTTTATGATTGCTGTGTCAAGTAGATTCAAGTCATCAATTAGATCTCCTGTTATCACTACCATGCTGGGTTTTTCTTTTACAACCAGTTGCAATACTTCGTCCAATCGTTCCAAGCTAAAAAAAGGTCCTAAATGGGTATCACTGATTTGTGCTATTTTAAACCCTGCCAATTCTTGAGAAAGTTCTTCAAAAGGCAGCGCTACACGCTTGACCACCATTTCCTTTTCTGCTGAATATACGCCTTTAGCACTTACTCCTAAGGATAGTACTGGAGCAGCATAAAGCATACTTTGTAAAAAAGTGCGGCGACTAACGTCCATCTTACCAGTTTCTTTTTTTATATTTGTAAGATCTATCAGCCTTCTTATAGCAAATAATCCAGGAAAAAAACAAAGTAAAATAACTCCGCTGATGATCCAAATATAAGCAAAATCTACAGCTGGGGCTATCCATCGATAGAAAAAAGCAGCATCTGGCTGGAACCACCAATTATAGTTAATAAAAAACCAAGCCATTCCCGTTATAAACCAATATATATGATTTTTACTAGAAAAATTACCATTAAGAAACCACTGCGTTAACAATCGCCAATTAATCCAAAAGATGGCTAGCACAACGACGATTAATATAACATACATGATTAACATTCATGATCCTCCAACTCTATATTTATATCTTCTAAAGACATTATTTCCGTCATGGCTTCTTTCTTATCCTATGATTCTATACAGGCGTTAGAAAAATAGTAAAAAGACCTTGTCAGTTTTTTATCATCGACAAGATCTTCTTACTATTCTCTTTCATTAACCAGTCTTGCCATTCTTTATAATTTAAACTTCTCCACAGAAGTTCTTAATTGATGTGCCATAGCGCTTGTTTCCTCCGCACTAGCTGCTACCGTCTGCATGGCTGCTGACTGCTGTTCAGAAGAAGCTGCAATTTCTTCGCCATGAGCTGCAACACTTTCTATCATCGTTGCAAGACCATTAATTAATTTTACAATCTGCTCGGAACTAGCAACTTCCGAGGAAGTTACCTCTCCAATATCTTTGGTTTCTGTTACTGTTTGCTTCACAGCCTGCAAAATACTATCTAAAGCGCCTCCTGCTTCATTAACTGTAAAAACACCAGAATCTACCTCAACAGCATTTTGAGCCATAGCTGTCACTGCAAGGTTTGTTTTTTCAGTGACCATCTTCACTAAGGAAGTTATCTCTTGAGCACCTTGATCGGATTGTTCCGCCAATTTACGTACTTCTTCGGCAACAACAGCAAATCCCCGTCCATGTTCACCCGCTCGGGCAGCTTCAATCGCCGCGTTAAGAGCCAAAAGATTGGTCTGTTTTGCTAAGTTGGTAATGGTATTTGTAATTTGTGAAATTTGTTGTGAATAGGTATTCAGTTCTTCAATGACTTGACTGGAATTCTGCGTTTGCTCTTTAATATTGTCCATTTTTGTCACTGATTCAGTAACTCTTTTACGCCCTTCTTCTGCTGCATGCAATGTATTTTCGGAGTTTGTAATAGTATTTTCTGATTTTGATTTTGCAATTTGAATAAGACTGGACAGCTCTACTAGTGCTTGAGATGCTTCCAACATGGATTGATTGCCTAAATCTGCTTCTTGCGCTAGGTGCTGCATATTCTTGGATACATCTTCACTAGAAGAAGTTACCTCCTCCGTGGACGTCGCCATTTCCTCTGATGCACTCGCTAATTGCCCTGATGCAGATCGAATATTCGTAATCATCTCCACGAAGTTTTTATGCATTTCTTGCAGAGAAGCTGACAACTCACCAATTTCATCTGAACTGGTAACTTCAACTTGTTTACGCAAATCACCATTTGCATATTGATGCGCAATTTCAGTGAGTTTGACGACAGGTCTGCGAATCATATTTGTTAAAGTGATTGCAATGATGATGCCTAACACTAGCACCACAAAACTAATGACTCCTGAAGTGATAATTACAGTATTATTCGAACTTATGCTTTCTTTTATCGAATGATTTGCCACTTCAACGTTGCTTTGAGCAAAACCGTCTAACGCCTCTTCAATAGCCTGAGATTGAGATGCTATCCTCTTGGCAAAGTCAGCTAATTTGACTTTGGCTTCTTGTGCTTTAGTATAATCACCTGCTGCAACCAGTCGATTATACTCTTTTGCAAGTGGCACAAACTCTGCCATGATTGTATTTTTATACTTCACCGTTTCATCAATTACGGCTTGAAATTCCTGTTTTTTTTCAGGTCTGGCAAGTGCTAAAAAATCATTCTCTAGCTGTATAACCTTTTCAAAATCACCATTGATTCGATTTAAATATACTTCACTTCCATAGGCGGCATACGCACGAAGATCCGATACAGTAATCTTGTATTGAATTGCAATATCATCTGCAATCGCCATGCGGACATTTGCCTGCTTGATATTTTCCAAATCATTTTTTGCATGATTTAATGAAATAAATGAATTAACTGCCATAATAAAGATCAAGACAATTATAATTGCGAAGCTAACAGCAATTTTTGCGCCTATCTTTAAATTTATTTTCATTTTAAACTCATCACCTTTGATCATTATTTTTCCAACTATGAAAAGATTTGACCAATCTTGAAATAGTCATTTTATAAAAACTCTTTTAGCGGATTAAAATTCCCACACCTGAAGCATCATCATTACACTCACCGCTGTTAATAATCTTTTTAGACAGTTCATGAATACTCCAGAAATCAAGTTCATGATCCATAGGCTGTACGATTCTCTCGAACAATCCATCTGTTAAAAAAAGAAAACTTTCACCAGATGTAAAATGATAACTGCCTTGATCATAGACCTCATCTTCATTAATACCTAAGAAAAGTCCAGGTGTTTTAACAATCTGCGGCCCTTGCTCTTTTAAGATGATAAAATGATTAATTCCTCCCGCTGCATAGGTGAGAGTATTGCATCTAAAATCAAACTCAAATAAAAATACACCAGCGAATTGTCCTCCTTTAAAGAAGGGCATCACTTCTTTATTTATCCATGCCAACCTATCACTTATCGTAATATTCTTCTTAATCGCTTTTAAAAAAAGATATTTTAGAATACTCGTTTGCAGTGCTGCTGCGACACTATGTCCCATAACATCAATCATAATGCCAAACAACAATTGGGACTTTTCCTCATATACAAAATCATATAAGTCCCCACTAACATAATGATGAGGCTGATAAACTGATCGAATACGAAATAATTCATTTTCTAAATCCCGTGGCAGCATTCTATGTTGCACTTTACCAGCAATTTGAATTTCTTCTCGCATTTTCCCATCAAAAGTCAAGTTTCTGACTACTGCAGCAAAAACAGGAGTTCCATGCAGCGTCATATAACGAGCGCTTACTTCAACTTTAAAAATCGTACCATCTTTTTTAATATGGTTGGTAGTATAAATATACCCTTCTTTATGTGTCTTAGCTAGCTCCATATTTTCTCGCATCGTTTCCATTGAACTGTTTGCGATATCATAGGCGAAAAAGGTCAAAAATTCTTCTTTGGTATATTGATACAGTTCCAGTGCTTTTTGATTCATAAATAATATTTTTCCATCTTCGAAATCAATTAATAGCAATGCATCATTGATCATATTAAACAGTTCAAAACGCTGGCAATAACTACACATGCCGCTAAAGATCCCTTGTGAAACACTCATCTGCCTAACTCCTTACTATGGTTGCATCGTAAATACCTTGTTTAATCTTGTTAATTCAAATAGTTCTTTTACAACGCCCTTGGCACCTGTCAAGGTTACATGCCCTTCTTTCGGCAGTACCTTCTTTTGAATCGCGACAAGTACACCAAGACCTGAACTATCAATATAGTCTACATTGTGCAGATTAATGATAAATTGTTTATATCCAGATTCAATAAATCCCATTAGCTTTTCTCGTAAAACAGCAGCATCCTCCACATACATACTTCCTGCTAACGTTACAATAACTTCTTTTTCATTAACATTTGTAGTAATCTCCAATTGTATATCCCCTCTTCATGTTAAATTTCTTATCTTATATACTGGTACATGTTCCAAAAGGCTTGCAATAGGTAGGATTAATTTTTTTTACTAAGGTAATCTCATTACCTTTTGTATTCCACCAGCAAGAATCTACATAAAGGCCAATTAAGTCAAGACCTCGCCCATTTTCATCCCATAATTCCATATCGGCAGATTTCTTTGTATTTACAAACCCGTCACCTTCATCTCGAATAATAATCTGTACATCTTCAGGTGATCTTTCGATAATGATCTGAACCTTTTTAGTATTATCTTCCTTATTGCCATGAAAAATCGCATTATTAACACCTTCATTAATGGCAATAAATAAACGAAGAGCATCTTCTTCACAAGTTTGAACCAATTCTCTTTTTATTGAATCCCGCAGAATGGCAAATTCTGCAAGTGAGGAAAAAGAGTACATTACTTTTACCTCCCTATTTTTTTATAAATGTTGTTTTTTTGCTATTATCTTACTAAAAACTTATCTATTTTTTTGATATACCAGATGTATTTTGATAAAATTCGCCATTTATTTTTCAAATACCTTCCATTATTTGCTTAAAAAATTATAAAAACTAACAATTCTAGATTAATACCAAGCATTTTTTTTTATGAATCGGCTCCAACTTCTTTGATAAATTAAACTACTATTTTAATTCGTTAGCAATCAGGGAATTTTTCGCATATTTGTAGAATATCATCTAACTTATTCATAAATAAATCTACTAATTTCGGATCAAAATGAGCTCCTCGTTCTTTGGAGATATAATGTAATATTTCATCTAATGACCAAGATCTTTTATAAATACGCTCACTTCTCAAGGCGTCGAAAACATCTGCTAATGCTACAATTCTGCCATAAATATGTATTTCTTCTCCTGCAAGTCCTTGTGGATATCCGCTGCCATCATATCGTTCATGATGTTCGTGAGCGATAAGGGCTCCACTTTTTAATATAGAGCGCTTTGATTTTCTTAGCATTTCATAGCCTACAGGTGAATGCCTTTTCATAATATTAAACTCTTCAGGAGTCAGTTTACCTGGTTTATTTAAAATTGCATCTGGAATTGCTAATTTACCGACATCATGGATCGGAGCAGCTAAACGTAATTTTTCTGCGTCTTCGGGAGAAAGCCCATAAGCTAATGCTAATAATTTTGCGATTTCAGCTACTCTTTTCACGTGGCATCCTGTTTCCTGAGAGCGTGCTTCAGCAATTTCTCCTAATGTAAAGAGAATTTCTTTTTGTGTATCTTCTACTTCTTCATTTAGATAAATATTATCGAAAGCAATAGATACGTTAGTACAAAAAACCTCAATTAAATCTTTATCCCAGACACTTAAAGAAGCGACCCCATCTAAGTAAATTACATTTTCTGAGCCTTGTTTGCTGCAAAAGTAAATTACAAAACGATCAGGGAAATACAGACTCTTTTTTTGCTGAAATGTTGTTTCAATATCTTGTCCAACTTTCGTTTCTATATCTTTCTGCAGCTTAGTACCAATTAATCTTTCATAGGCACCAGTTGCAGCTAGTATGCAAAAATCGTCTATCCCTTCTTTTGTTGCAGCAAAAGAAGATGCATGGCAATATAACGCGTTCGGATTCAAGTGTAAAATTGCAACCAGCTGTGATAATACCGCAGAAGCAAATTTCGTCATTGATTGAAGCTGAAAAATAGTAGCTGATGAATCAATGATTTGCTTCAAACTGCGACGATTCATATCAATAATACTCAAATCTCTAAAAGATCGCAGAGTTGTTACTAAAGTAGTATGCAGCTTCTGGGACGTTAGTTCTGTCTTTTCTTTATAATCATTAATATCATATTCTACCACAACATCATGTTCGGGAGCCTGACCAGGCTGACCAGTCCGCAGTATGATTCTAACTAAATGATTCTGTAATTCATTCCGAATATAACGTGCCAATTCCAAGCCTGAGTTTTCTTCTTCCATTACCACATCCAGCAATATCACAGCTATATCTGGATTCTCCGCTAATACTTGCCGCCCTTCACTTGATGAATATGCGCTGAAAAACTCTACAGGCTTAGCATCGAAAGTAAAGCGGCGAAGTGCTAATTTAGTTACATGATGAACCTCTTCTTCATCATCAATGATTAAGACTTTCCATCTGCCACTCAGACTAGGAAGAACGCCATCTGATGTTACTATTTCCTCTTCCCATTTTTCAAACAATAATTCATCATCATTCTTTGTCATTATGTGTCTCCCTCTCTACTGGAATGCCAATTATAAATTTCGTCCCTTTTCCCAATTCACTTTCACATTCAATTGTGCCATTAAACTGTTTTTTAACAAGGTTATATAGAATATATAATCCTAAACCAGTTCCCCCCATACCTCGTTTTGTTGTAAAAAAAGGATTGAAGATTTGCGCTACTACTTCATTACTCATGCCTTTTCCATCATCAGAATAGATTAGGAATATGGTCTCCACTTCTTGAAATATAGCAATAGTAAGCGTTCCTTCTTGATCAGGATCATAAGCATGAATTAAAGAATTCATAATTAGATTGGTGATAATTTGTCCGAAGGCTCCAGGAAAGCTATCAATTTGCAAGCTTTCATTACATTTAAGTATTATTTTATGCCTTGTTCGCTTGATTTTTGGCTGCAAGCTCAATAAAATTTCATTTAGGTATTGTTTGATATTAAAAATACGTCGTGCTTCACTTGATTGGTCTGCAGAAACTTGTTTAAAGCTGCGAATTAATTGAGATGCTCGCTCTAAATTAGAAAAAATAATAGATAAAGCTTCTTCAGAATCCTCCAAGTAATTGGTCAAATCTCGCCGTTTAAGATCACCAGAGGCATACAACGCAGCAAACTCCTTCGTAACTTCTTGTAAATGAGAAGTAGCTGTTACTCCTACTCCTACTGGCGTATTAATCTCATGAGCAATTCCAGCAACTAAACTGCCAAGAGAAGCCATCTTCTCCGCATGCACGAGCTGCGCTTGCGTTTGTTGCAAATTCTCTAATGCATACTGCAATTCCTTATTAACGGCTTGTAATTCTTCGTTCATTGCCAACAAGTCTTCTGTTCTGCGTTCCACTTTAATCTCTAGCTGTTCATGTACTTGGTGCAATGCTTCCTCGGCTTCTTTACGCTGCGTAATATCACTAATTGAGCCGACGACTCGCAATGGCATACATTGTTCATCCCAAACGGCTTGCCCACTTACAAATGCCCATTTAAAGCTATGATCCTTACAGCAAAAACGATATTCTCCACGAAAAAAATCTGTTTTTTTTGCAAGATAATCTTGAAGAAATTGCTCAATCTTTTCAAAATCATTTGGATGGATTCTTTTTCGCCATTCCCCCATACTCTTAAATTCTTCTACATCATCATACCCAAACATTTGCATTACTCTGGCAGAGAAGAAGGCTTGGTCAGTTTTTATATCCCAATCCCAAATTCCCTCATTATTCCCCTGTAACGCCAGCTGCCATCGTTCTTCGCTGACCATTAACTCCTCGTTTGTTTTCTGAATTACATCTATATTGTTTTGAATCGTTTGTGACATTGTATTGAAAGTTGTACAAAGTTCTTGCAATTCTTGCGGAGCAGAGTGAATTACCTCTTCACTGATTTTTGCAGAGGCAAAATTTCCCTCATTCATACTCGTAAAATGCTTAGTCACCGTAGTAATTGAACGAAATAGTTTATTAAAAATTAAGAGGGAAACAAAAGAAATTAATAGAAATATAATGCAGAAAGTAATCACACCGTATTTAATACTATCATAAAAACCTTGTAAAACCTCTTTTTGTGTAATAGTAACAGCAATACCCCACCCCGGAGTTTTTACACGAGCTGTGGCAACCATAGCTGCTTCTCCATTTTCTCTAGTAAACTTCCCCATGCTACGTAAATCTTTTTTAAATAAATCATTAAGCTCACCTGAAATATAAGAAATATACTCTGAAGATTCACTATTTTGCGGTACAATTATTTTTCCATCAGAAGTGAATACAAGAGTTTGGCCCGTTTGTCCAATCTTTGCATCTTCACTCATATCCTGTAATGCATCTAGCTTAATATTTTGCAATAATACGCCTGTTAACTCCCCATTTTCTTTTATGATTGGCTGAGTGATGACAATAACAGGCTTTCCAGTGGTAGGGCTAAGCAATACCTTACTAATTTGAGCGTTTCTCGATGTAATGGTAGTTTGGAAATAATTGTAACCTGCCATACTCTTTCCAATTACACTGGGATTATGAGGATAAATATTAGTAATTTCGCCATTTTCCTTTGCTACAATAAGATCATCAAAAACATTTAGTTCATTATGCATATTGCCCAAAAGCTTTTGCATTTCTTTCTGATTTGCATTTTGAACAAAAGATTCACTTACAAAAAGGTGACCGCCTTGCTTTATGAGAGTAAACCACATTTCCACTTGGTTGCTAAATTGCAAAGCCTGATTTTGCAGAATTCCGTGCATACTTTCTTTCTCTTGATTGTAAGCAGTATACATCTGTACCCCAGTAACAAGTGAGGTCATAAAAAATAATGATATCACCATTACTAAAAGCAGCTGAGAGCGAATCTTCATGCTGTTTAACCTCCTATCCAAGATCGGCTCCCTTAAAGCTGTATATCATCCTTGATAATCTTTCCATTCCGAATCGTCAGTATCGTTATCTTACTTTTCACATCATGATGCTGATCAAAAGTAATATGCCCTGTAACACCTGGATAATTTTCCACCTTACTAAGATAATCATAAATCCCCTCACGGCTAATACCATTCTTTTTCATCGCCTCAATTAACAATAGAGCTGAATCGTAAGCTAAGGCTGCATAACTGTCAGGTTCTTTATGATACCGATTTTGAAAACGCTTTCTAAATTCTTCTGATCCATTTTCCTGTATACCATTATAAAAAAATCCATTAAAACGGACCCCTTCTACTGCCTCTTTCCCTAACAAAATAAATTCTTCTGAGCTAATTCCATCCGTGCCGATTATGGGAAGCTCTAGTCCGATCGCTCTTGCTTGGCGAATAATGGATGCTGTTTCTGAAGAATAGCCCGCTATAAAAAGCCCATCAGGCTTTGAATACTTTATTTTATACAGTTCAGAGGTAAAATCCGTAGTTCGTCCTTCAGAAAAAATTTCAATCGCTGTAATCTCACCGCCAATGCGCTGCAGCCTCTCACGAAAATAGTCTTTCATCCCCTTGCTGTAATCATTATTTGTGTAAATAATAGCCATTCTTTTTAACCCTAGCTGATAAAAAGAATATTCCCCTAGTTGCTCTGCTTCTACCTTATCTGTTGGTATAACCCTAAACACATAGGGTGTTGTACCATCTGTAATCGTTTTGTTTACCGAATCTGTAATTACAGGAATCCCCGCACCATTATATACATTTCTAGCGGCCATAGTACTCGCACTATTCCAATGGCCAAGTACTGCGACTACAGATTGATCTGCAGCTATTTTTTCTGCTAACTTATGAGCTTCTTTTGGTGAGCTGGCATCATCCCCCACCAATAACTTGATTTTTCTGCCTTGAATTCCGCCAGCTGCATTTACTTCCTCTACGGCTAATTGAATGGCCTTAACTTTCATACTGCCAAACTCTTTAGAGTTGCCGGTCATAGGATTGGCACTGGCAATAATAATATCATCCTTCTTATTTTGCTGCTGCCCAATCGTATTGTGATTACACCCGCTGCCAAGCAAAACAAATCCCATAATAAAAATGCTAAAAATTAGTTTGCTGCTCATGGCACTCAACTCCTTTCCTGCACATTCGGTTTGCAAATACTTTACATAGTTACAACAAATATATATGACTTGGTTCCACAAAGATCGACCTAATTCCTTGCTAAATTTGTCATTTTTTTGTATTACTTTAAAAAGACTTGCGCTTTCTATTTCGTATTTTTGCTCTCTTTTCTCAAATTTATCATCTGTACTAAGGCAGCTAATTAGAGAGATGTTCCCTTTTTCTTCTTATTAGAACTGAAAAGATCCAAATAAAGAAAAGCTCATATCCTAATACAGGACATGAGCTTTTCTAATCTCTTTATTTTTTCTATCCCCCAGCTTCATGCTCCTTTTTATGACATGGCATAATCGTTCGGCTGCCGCTTCTATCAATTCGGGAGCATTTGTCATGCAATCAGCTAAATTCATTGGCGAAGGAATAATGCTCATCAAGCCTGTAATACCACAAGAATATACTTCTTCATATCCTTTGCCTAAACTGCCTGATAGGCAAAAAGTAGGAACATCATGCGTTCTAGCAATACGCGCTACACCAACTGGAGCTTTTCCACAAGCAGTTTGAAAATCAGTACACCCTTCACCAGTAATGATAAAATCAGCTTCTCTGGCAATATTAGAAAAGCGTACTGCCTCAAGTATAATCTCAACACCAGGCAATAGCTTGGCATTGGTAAAAAGCAGTAAGCCTGCTCCAAGACCGCCAGCAGCTCCTGCCCCTGGATATTGGGCAACATCTTTCCCTGTAACCTGCTTAGCAATCGCAGCAAATTTTGCTAATGCAGCATCTAATTCAGCAATCATTTCTATCGTAGCACCTTTTTGCGGGCCATAAATAGCCGATGCACCCTGCGGTCCGCATAAAGGGTTATCAACATCACAGGCTACGACTATCGTCGTTTCGGCTAAACGTGCATCCATTTGACTAACATCAATCTTTGTCAACTGCTGTAATGCTGCCCCTCCACTAGGCAAGGAATTACCAACAGCATCTAGAAATTTTGCTCCTAAAGCACAAGCCATGCCCATTCCGCCATCATTTGTTGCACTGCCGCCTATTCCAATGATTAATTTGCGGATTCCCCGATCAAGAGCTGCCTTTATCAATTCACCTGTTCCATAAGTAGTCGTGATGCAAGGATTGCGTTTGTCCTGAGGTACCAAAGGCAGACCGGATGCAGCTGCCATCTCAATGACAGCGGTTTCTCCATCGCCAAGTATTCCCCAATGAGCCTCTAATGGATTTCCTAATGGCCCAAGTACAGTTTCGGTAATGATTTGCCCACCTGTAGCTACGACAAGAGCTTCTATTGTACCTTTTCCTCCGTCCGCTATTGGTACTTTTATTACCTCAGCATCTGAGAAAACCGATAATATTCCTGCTTCCATAGCATTTGCTACAGCTACAGCTGATGCACTCCCTTTAAATGAATCAGGGGCCACAACAATGCGCATCTCCCATCACATCCTTTATCAATCTAGGTATCTTTTTCATTCTGTATGTAAGAATGAGAGTATGAAATCATTTTCATACTCTCATTCTCATCATTTTATTTTATCATCTAACTAATTATTAATCTATCTTTTACTATAATCTACTCTGAAATAAACTTCTACTTGTTCACAATGTTGACTGGTGTATTTGCCAAAAATTTTGTCAGATTATCTACAGCAATATCCATTAGTCTAGATCTGGATTCTTTTGGTGCCCAAGCAATATGAGGCGTAATAATGCAGTTTTTTGCTGTAAGCAATGGGTTATCCGCTTTAATGGGTTCTGAGGAAACAACATCTAATGCCACTCCATATACTTTTCCACTATTTAACGCTTCTGCTAAATCTTCTTCTACAATCAAAGGTCCCCGAGAGGTATTGATAATGATAACTCCATCTTTCATTTTAGCAATATTATTTTTGTTCACAATGCCTTTGGTGCTGTCAAACAACGGGCAATGCAGGGAAATTACATCAGAGTTTGCTAACAGCTCATCAAGACTGGCATACTGCAGAGTATCACTTTTAAGCTCTTCAATTTCATAGGAGTCAAAGGCTAATACTTTCATTCCCAAAGCCTGAGCGATCTTTGCCGTTGCCTGACCAATTCTGCCAAACCCAATAATACCTAAGGTTTTACCTGCAAGTTCGATAAGAGGATAGTTCCAATAGCACCAGTCTGGACAATTGGTCCAGTCGCCTTTTAGCACACTCCGGCTATGTTCTCCAATGTGATGGCATACTTCCAGTAAGAGAGCAATGGTAATTTGTGAGACCGCAGTAGTGCCATAGGTTGGAATGTTGGCTACCGGGATCCCTTTTGCTTTTGCAGCTTCCACATCTACCACATTGTAGCCCGTTGCTAATACGCCGATAAATTTAATGTTCGGGCAAGAAGCAAAGACTTCTTGATCGATAACGGTTTTGTTGGTGAAAACGATCTCGGCGTCTCCAATTCTTTCTATCGTTTTTTCTGCTGATGTCCGGTCATAGACCACAACATCTCCTAATGCTTTCAGACCATCCCAGCTTAAGTCTCCAGGATTTAATGTGTAGCCATCTAATACAACAATTTTCATAATCGTTTCTTCCTCCAGTTTTTTTATAGTTTAGCCCAGGCTAAATTTAAAGCACGCTTTGCGTTCGCGACTACCAAATCAGGGTCTTCATCTCCCCAAGGTTTTACTTCAAAGCTTACTATCGGACGGTTGGCTTCACTAATAAAGCCAATATCCATAAGCACTCGCAAGAAGTGAACGATTTCGTTTACACCTATGACACCATTTGGAAAGCCAAAGCGCGGATGTAAATCTCCATACCCTTCCATGGTTGGATCCTCTACTACACAATTGGCAATGTGAGCATGAACAATATACTCCTTGATCGGCAGTATCGCTTCTTCAACGGTTTCATGCAATTGGGCAATATGACTTAAGTCTACCATGAGACCAAAATTATCATATTCAGCTCTTATCTCTTGGGCAAAACGTTTCGCAAGTGACGCAGGACCGATTAGTGATTTTTTATCAAAGTCATAGTCAAAGACTTCGAGAATAATTTTTAGATCACCTTTCGATTTGGCATACGCACATAATTCTTTTGTTGATTTTACCAATGCAGCGAAGGCTTCTTCTTTTTTAGATTCTTCATATTTTCCCGAAAGAAATGCGCAACCTACAGCACCTAACTCATAGGCTTCGTCTACTCCTTCTTTTAGAGATGCAAGGGCTTCGAGGCGTACTTTTTCATCCAGAGAGTTGATGTTTAATCCTGTAGTCAGATGCCTTGGCTGGCAGCCGTAACCTACTGTTAATCCTGCTGTTTTTACGGCATCTGCCACTTGTTTTCTAGTGTCTTTGTCTTTGATCCAGGTTAATTCAATCGCATCAAAATAATCATCGTTAGCAATTTTTTTAGCGGATTCCAGTATTGAACCTTCTCCTTTTATCGTCGTAGGATAGGCCATAAAATTTACGATTCCAACTTTCATGTATTTCTTCATAGATTCAATCATTTCTTACTACCTCCATATATTATTTAACTAATCCCATATTTTCTAGAATTTTTTTCAATTTAACCATATTAACCTCTGAGCAGCTGGTATTCGGTTTAATTGGATCGCCAGCTTGAAAGCCGATAAGGTTCATTGCATCCTTGGTTACCACTGGCCAGCTGCCAAGCCCCATAGCTACTCGCAATGGAGCAAGCTTATATTGAGCTTCTAGTGATCCTTGTATATCACCAGCCATAAATGTATCGTAGATTTTGACCACTAACTTTGGAGCAATGTTGGCAGTAGCCGCAACGCATCCTACGCCGCCATAAACTAACGTACCTAATATCATTGTATCTCTGCCAGCCATCACTTTAAAACCGTTACCTCGTGTCCTGCGGATATATTCGGAAGTCAGGGTTAAGTCGCCACTACTGTCTTTGGCCCCAACAATATTAGGAATATTCGCTAATCGCTCAACAAGATTCGCTGAGATATTCACCTTTAAACGATCAGGATTATTATAAATGAGTATTGGAAGCGATGTTGCTTCAGCAATCGTCACAAAATGCTGGTACAATTCCTCTTCGTTTGGACTAATAAACATAGGGGGTAAAACCGTAATTGCTTGCGTCCCTGCTTCTTCAGCCATTTTAGCAAGCTTAACCGATTCTTTTGTAGTAATCGCTCCAATTCCTGCATAAACTGGAACTCGTCCTCTTACCTGATCAATTGCAATTTCAATAGCACGCTTTTGTTCATTATAGTCAAGACCATAAAATTCACCATTACTGCCTAATACAAATACACCATGCACGCCTCCACCTATGACATGTTCAATAATTTGACGAAAAACCACTTCATCTACTTGGTCATCTTTATTTACGGGCGTTACTACTGGCGGTATTACGCCTTTTATGAAACTAATATCCATATTCTGCATCTCCTTTCTTATTGAGCACTGGATGACTCAATGATTGGCTCATCTATCGTTGCAAGAGCAATTAGGCACAATATGCCGCTTCCAGCCATATATAGAAAAACACTATTCCAACTATACGCATCTAATAACATTCCAACAAATAATGGAGCACAAGCACCACCTATTTGCCCCACGGTATTCACTATACCAAAAGCAACAGGATAGGTAGCTTTACTAGCCAGCCCCATAGGATAAACAGAATATCCAGCAAAACCGATGCCGACCATCAAACCAGCCAACAATAATGTTAAACCCAAGTACAAAGCGTTATTAGGTGCATAAATTAAAGCAACCATCATCACGATTGTCCCAAAGGCACCGAGCATCATCATAGGCTTACGTCGTTTCCCCAGCACTCGATCTGAAATAAATCCTCCCAGCAAATTCCCTAGGACGGAGCCTAGAAATGGCGCTGACGCTAAGAATCCCATTTTGACCGATGTGAATCCTTTTACCGTCATAAGATAAGTAGGTATCCACGACATAAAAATGTTACTTACACCAATAATACAACCATAGCCAACAGCAGCTCCAATCACATTCCAAGAGAGAAATACCTGACGAAGAGTTTCTAACTGCACAACCTTTTTGGTTCGATTTAACTTATCTAACCATCCTAAATCATATTGCCTGCGGCCTTCTGATTTATTTTTTTCTTTAATAATTGAACCTTCTTCACTTCGAATGTAGTGACATTCAGCTCCAGAACAGAATTTATTATCCTCTGGGGAATTAGTCACCATAATCATCCACAAAATTGAAAATAGTATTCCTGGGGCAGCAAAAATGTAAAAAATTTCTCGCCAGCCCCACAATTCAATAATTACAACGCACAGCGGCGGTACAATTAATGGTCCCAGCTTTGATGCTGCAATCCAAAGCCCAGTAGCCGTCCCTTTTTCTTTAGCAGGAAACCACCGATTAATGATATTGGTGCACCCAATTCCCAGCGGCCCCTCTGAAAGGCCTAAACCAACGCGAAAAGTTTTCAATAAAAACACGGAAGAAGTTGTCCCCATCAAACCCGTAAATACAGAGGTCAAAATCATGAATATTGGAAATAATCTACCTGTCACCTTGTTACTCAATCTTTTATAAACAAGCCCTATGGGAATTTGTACTACACCGTAAGCAAAGGAAAACAAACTAATAATAGCGCCAGCTTCTGTATTCGTAATTCCATATTCTTTCTTCATATATGGCAACGCGATACCCAAATTAGCGCGATCAGCACAGGCAATAGCCCATATGACAAAAATAAGTGCCATTACTACCCACCGATAATTGGTCTTCTTTTCTTGGGAAGCATAAGCCGGTTCTTTTAGTTCTGCAGATTGTGACATCTTGCTCCTCCTAACCATTAATAACATCAGCCACATTTTATTAAGTCCTAACATCTTAAATCACTGTAAACTATTAAAAACAAAAATTACAAACTGACTTTTAATACTTTTCTATTAGATAAGCAATGCTCTTTTTATGATTCTCATAGATAGTCTCTAATTCTTCCGCAGGAGATAATTCAATTGCTACGTATACTTTATTTTTTTTGGATAGAACGTCTAAATATAACTCTAAAGGCAGCGTATTTTCTCCAAGTATCGAATGGGATTTTCCGTCTTTAGCACTTTTCAAATGTGTGTAATCTACTCTTTCAATATGCTGCTCAAAAAACGTTTTCACTGCATCTGAGTCACTCACATCCCTTGATACAGAAAAGAAATTTGCAGTATCCAATTGCCAAGCAACATTTTCATTTACACCATTTTTCCCGAATAAATCCCCCGTACCAAAGGTTTGTATCCCATCTCCCTGCAAACCTTCTCGGGCATTTTCTACAGAAAGGCTTATACCAAACATTCTTGCCATATTTGCCGCTTTATTTATATTCTTTTTGAGCTTTGAAAAGTCTTCAGCCGTCCAATATTGTTTTTTCTCATCATTTGTCATCTCGGGACCATTTGCTCCCGTTCTAATCATCTTGGGTCCTTCAAAGGCAAGGGTGTTTGCAACAGCGCGAGCGAAAGTCTCAAAATATTTTGGATCCATTCCTCCAACATTAACAGCGTAAATTACTTCGATGCATTTTTGACGGGCCCAATCCGCTAATTCTTTACATTCATCTAATGCCAGTGCAGCATTTGGATCTCTTAATTCGATAAAAGTAAACCCTTGTTCACTAGCATAGTCAATTATTTCTTTCACATTTGATCTAGTTGGCGGGAGAGCCTTTGCAAAATTTGCAGTTGTAAATCCGATCTTCAGATTAGGATATTTATTTAAAATAATGGTTTTATTTGCAATGTGTTTACTTATCATTATTCATCCTCTATTTTTTCAGCACTTCTAGGCCACTTTTTGCCCCAGCCATCATAAGAACCACATCATTTGCCCATAAATTTATTGTCATCCCTTTTGCGATCCAAGGCTGCAGGGCATCAGAGGACGTTAAGTGAGTTCCAGAGTATTTACCTCTTTCTTTTGCAGATAAAATTACCCGATCTATGGCAGCAATGAAATCTGGATTGTCAAACTGACCAAGTATTCCCATGCTTTGAGATAAATCATTCGGTCCCATAAATGCTGCATCAATTCCATCGATATCCAAGATCCTCCCGACATTTTCTACTCCCTTTAGGGATTCAATTTGTACCATAAGTACTGTTTCTTCATTCACACTCTTCATGTATTCAACTGCATTCCCTATCTTTTCAAATCCGGTATGTGCCCTTAACAGTGATACCCCTCGATTCCCCAAGGGAGCGTATTTCGCATGTTGTACCAATAATTGAGCCTGTTCAACCGTTTCTGTATTCGGCAGTAAAAGGCCGGCTGCCCCCATTTCCATATATTTTAGTACTACTTCGCGTTTAATCTCTGGGATTCGGACGATTCCAGGAATCCCAGCTTCTCTAGCAATTGCTAATATATTCGCTACTGCACTATAATCATAAGGTCCATGCTCACAGTCAATAATAAAATAATCAAACCCGCATACCTTTAAAATCTTCGCAATTTCTGGACTGTCAAAAACTGTAATCATAGTCCCGATAACACTTTCGCCACTTTTCAAACGTGCTTTTAAGTTATTCTTCATCATAATTGCTCCTTTAACTTTGTATTTCTAAACTAGAAAATATTTATCTTTTTAGATACTTCTTTAATAATGACATCTTTTTTAAACACCTTATCGGAGTTTTTTAATTAGACACCCTATACTGATATCTGATATATCAGTATGCTCATTTTTTATTTTATCACAATATTTTCACATGTCAATATTATTCGCAATATTTGCAGTATCAGATGATTTAAATAGAAGTTATAGTATTGCTCTTAAACAATTATAAACCTTGCAATGTAAGCATAATTGGCTTAACATGCAAGGTTTATGAGGATACTACTATGAAACTTTTTCCTACGAAAATGCAATGTTGCATCCTGTAAGATCCAAACATTCAATAGCTATTTTTTTATATTTAATATAAAAGTGGTACTACGATGAATATGTGATCGTACCGCATTTTCCGCACCATCAGGATCTCTCATGGAAATCATTTTAAAAATGAGCTGATGCTCTCTAAGTGCTCTATCTAATTCTTCCGGATTTGATAATATCTTATTTCTAGGACCTAAATCAAAGGAACGAATTGCTTCTATCTGCTTATATACATAGTTATTTTTTGCAAGAATCGCAATCATTTTATGAAAATAAGCATTCATTTCCAAAGTTTTTTCCGGATTTCGCTCTTTGGTATAACGTTCCATTTCCTTTAAAACGTCTTCTAACTGGCTTATCTCATCATCACTTATTTTGGTGGCCGCCAATCGAGCGGCAATTCCCTCAACTGCTGAACGTATTAAATTAATTTCTTCAATAGAAACCATAACATCGTTTGACACAAAAGAACCGACTCTAGGTCGAGTTATTATAAGCCCCTCTTGTTCTAAGCGTCTCATAGCTTCTTTTAAGGGAGTCGTACTGATCATAAATTGTTCTGCAAGCTGCCTTTCATTTAAATGAAATCCTGGCTTGTAGTCCCCTACTATAATCGCCTCTTTTAGTTTTTCATATACAACATCCCTGACAGACCGAGTCTTAGAAGTAATATCCATCGCAAATTCCATATCTGAGTCATCCTTCCTACAAGCTATTGATATTTTATATATCATTCTATCATAAATTTCCAACAGATCCAATAAGAGCTATATATACTATATCTAATATAAATTTTTAGTCATATATCTTTAGGTTTTCAATTGAAAATGAGGTGATACACTATGAATCTCATAGATATCACCTCATTTGTTATTACTATGATTTTTATGCAGCCTTCTCTGGCTCTACCCTAGGCTCATCTATGGTGGCAAGAGCAGTTAAACATAAAATTCCACTACCCGCCATATAAAGAAAAACACTATTCCAGCTATAAGCATCTAACAGCATCCCAACAAATAAAGGAGCACATGCACCGCCAATCTGTCCTACGCTATTTACAATACCAAACGCAACTGGATAGGTTGCCTTACTTGCCAGCCCCATAGGATAAACGGAATACCCTGCAAAGCCGATGCCGACCATCAAACCAGCCATAAGTAAGGTAACACCTAAATAGAAAGCATTATTTGGTGCATAAATTAAAGCAATCATCATCATAATTGTCCCAAAGGCACCAAGCATCATCATTGGTTTTCGTCGCTTATCAAGTAGACGATCTGAAATAAAACCGCCTAATAAATTTCCTAATACAGATCCCATAAAAGGAGCTGATGCTAAAAAACCCATTTTAATAGATGCAAAACCCTTTGATGTCATCAAGTATGTGGGAATCCATGACATGAATATATTGCTGATCCCAATCATACAACCATAGCCAATAGCAACGCCCAAAACATTCCAGGAAAAGAAGACTTGGCGAATTGTTTCTAGCTCTACAACTTTTTTGGTCCGATTTAATGTATCCAGCCATCCTAAATTATAAGTTCTACTAGGCGTCTTAAGCTTTTCTTGCTTAAACATGGAACTTTCTTCACTACGAATATAATTGCATTCAGCACCAGAGCAGAATTTATTATCTTCTGGTGAGTTTGTCACTAAGATCATCCAGAGAACGGAAAATAAGATTCCCGGAATTGCAAATACGAAAAAGATTTCCCTCCAACCCCACAATTCAATGATAACTACACATAATGGAGGCACAACTAGCGGCCCTAGCTTGGATGCTGCGATCCAAAGCCCTGTAGCAGTCCCTTTTTCTTTTGCTGGAAACCATCGATTAATAATATTGGTACAACCGATCCCCAAAGGCTCTTCCGAAACCCCTAACCCTACACGGAAAAGCTTCAGCAGAAACACAGAAGAAGTAGTTCCCATCAAACCAGTAAACAGGGAAGTGAATATCATGAACATGGGAAAAAGTCTTCCCGTGATCTTATTACTTAACCTTTTATAAATAAGTCCCATGGGAATTTGCACGATACCATACGCAAAGGAAAATAAACTAATAATAGCTCCGGCTTCCGTATTAGAAATATTATATTCTTTCTTCATAAATGGCAAAGCGATCCCTAAGTTCGCACGATCAGCACAGGCAATAGCCCATATAATAAAAATTAATGCCATTACCACCCAGCGATAATTTGTTCTTTTTTCTAAGGATGTTGTAACCTTTTCAGTCGCTTCTAAGGATTGTGACATACTTGATCCTCCTTTTTTCATACTTACCTTGATTAGATCATTATGCTGCTCCACTATGTAATGCAATATGATCATATGTAACCTATGAAACTCACCTCCTAATTACACAATTACGCACAGTGCCCTTTTAGATAACAACCCCCTCGATTCGCAACAAAAAAGCTGAAATAAGTGCGTTTTTTGAAGTAGAGACTCTATATTTGATATCTGATATATCAAATATCAATAGCTTGTTTTTAATTTTATCATAATATTTAAACATGTCAATATTATTCTGAATATTTTGTTCTCGGTTATATTATCTAGCTAAACAAGAAAAGGGAACACTGTTTCATCATCATAAATTATTCCTGCTAATCTATCGTTATAGTATTTAACTATCTCGATTGTATTCTGAACTCTTTTTCAATCTACCATACTAAATTAAGGTCTCGACAACAATCAATACAAGCATGTTATTTACCGATTTTTATCATATATTAAAAAGAAAGTATGGAAATGAAGCTCCCCATACTTTCTTTTTAATGTATATATTTTCTTTCGGATTTACACAACATCGTGTATTTTTTGCGTATTAAGCAATATCTTAAAATTGTTCAGACTCTTGCTGAACTGATAACAAGTTTTATCTCAATCGATTTTCAATTTCGAAGATTGGTCTTCTAACCGCTTGAAGAGAGTTTTATTTATTTGATCTAAAAATCTGCTGAATAGGCAGCATTAAGACCGAGAAAAACTAATAATAACTTCTACTTGTTCACAATATTGGCCGGTGTATTTGCCAAGAATTTTGCTAGATTATCTACAGCAATATCCATTAGTCTAGATCTGGATTCTTTTGGTGCCCAAGCAATATGAGGCGTAATAATGCAGTTTTTTGCTGTAAGCAATGGGTTATCCGCTTTAATGGGTTCTGAGGAAACAACATCTAATGCCGCTCCATATACTTTTCCACTATTTAATGCTTCTGCTAAATCTTCTTCCACAATCAAAGGTCCCCGAGAAGTATTGATAATGATAACTCCATCTTTCATTTTGGCAATATTATTTTTGTTCACAATGCCTTTGGTACTGTCAAACAGCGGGCAATGCAGAGAAATTACGTCGGAGTTTGCTAACAGCTCATCAAGACTGGCATACTGCAGGGTATCGCTTTTAAGCTCTTCAATTTCATAGGAGTCAAAGGCTAATACTTTCATTCCCAAAGCCTGAGCGATCTTTGCCGTTGCCTGACCAATTCTGCCAAACCCAATAATACCTAAGGTTTTACCTGCAAGTTCGATAAGAGGATAGTTCCAATAGCACCAGTCTGGACAATTGGTCCAGTCCCCTTTTAGTACACTCCGGCTATGTTCTCCAATATGATGGCATACTTCCAGCAGAAGCGCAATCGTAATTTGTGATACCGCAGTAGTGCCATAGGTTGGAATGTTGGCTACCGGAATTCCTTTTGCTTTTGCAGTTTCCACATCTACCACGTTGTAACCTGTTGCTAATACGCCGATAAATTTGATGTTCGGGCAAGAAGCAAAGACTTCTTGATCGATAACGGTTTTGTTGGTGAAAACGATCTCGGCGTCTCCAATTCTTTCTATCGTTTTTTCTGCTGATGTCCGGTCATAGACCACAACATCTCCTAATGCTTTCAGACCATCCCAGCTTAAGTCTCCAGGATTTAATGTGTAGCCATCTAATACAACAATTTTCATAATCGTTTCTTCCTCCAGTTTTTTATAGTTTAGCCCAGGCTAGATTTAAAGCACGTTATATATTTATATAACTTTAGTTTTTATACCTTAATCTATTTATTTCGATTTTCTTGCCAATACTTTTTGCGCTGCCAAAACAATATCATTAGCTACAAGATGGTACTTAACAGCCAGTTCTTCTGGCGTACCACTCTCCCCAAAGGTATCTTGAATACCTATCATTTCAACAGGTACTGGTTTATTTTTTACCAATACTTCAGAAACAGCGCTGCCAAGCCCTCCGGCAACCTGATGTTCTTCAGCAGTAACAATTGCCTTGGTTTCCTCTGCAGCTTGCAATACAACAGCTTCATCCAAAGGCTTTATCGTATGCATGTTAATAACTCTAGCCGAGATTCCCATTGCTGCTAATTGTTCATTAGCCAATAGAGCCTCATAAACAATAGGACCACAAGCAATAATTGTTACGTCCATCCCCTCCTTTAGCACATTAGCTTTACCAATTTCAAAAAAATCCCTTTCTTCAGTAAATACAGGCGTTGCTTCTCTAGCAAACCGCAAGTAGCAAGGTCCTTTTACACTAGCTGCTGCAATGGTAGCCTTCTTAGCTTCAACTGCATCACAAGGAACCATTACTTGCATGTGAGGCAATACTCTCATTAAAGCAATATCTTCTAACGCTTGATGGGTAGCGCCATCAGGACCAACAGAAATCCCGCCGTGAGCTCCGGCAATTTTAACATTCAGCTCTGAATAACAAATCGTAGTTCTAATTTGATCCCATGCTCTGCCTGTAACAAAAACACCGTAAGTAGTTGCAAAAGGGATTTTTCCTCCTAAAGACAGCCCTGCCGCTGTACCAAGCATATCCTGCTCCGCAATACCAAGATCAAAAAACCGCTCTGGAAACTTATCGGCAAACCAATCAGATCGTGTTGATTTTGCAAGATCCGCATCTAATACTACAACTTCTGAATTCGTTGCCCCAAGTTCAATTAGCCCATGACCATAACCATCTCGATTTGGTAACATTTTTATGCTCATTATTAGTTCCCCTTCCCATAGATATCATCTAATGCGATTTGCAGCTCTTTTTCATTGCAACTTTTGCCATGCCAGCCTGCAACATTCTCCATGAAAGAGCAGCCTTTTCCTTTAACAGTAGTTGCAATGATCACGCTTGGTTTTCCTTTTGTTTGCTTTGCCTCTTCATAAGCAGCAAGAACTTGTGAAAGATCATGTCCATCAATTTGGATGGTATGCCAATTGAAAGATTGCCATTTTTCTACTAAGGGAGCAACACCCATAACAGCTTCTACAGTACCATCAATTTGTAAATTATTATAGTCAACTAGAGCACAAACTTGATCCAATTTATAGTGTGCGGCAGTCATTACAGCTTCCCATACCTGCCCCTCCTGCAATTCTCCATCTCCTAAAAGACAATAAATCCGAAAGCCCTTTTTATTTAATCTAGCCGATAGGGCTAAGCCATTGGCAATCGATAACCCTTGCCCTAAAGAACCACTGGAAACTTCTACTCCTGGAAGCAATTTGCTGCTAGGATGTCCTTGCAATTTCGAACCCAATGTACGTAAAGTCAGTAATTCCTCAACAGAAAAGTAACCGCTTCTGGCCATCACAGAATAAAGTACTGGACAAACATGACCTTTCGACAAGATAAAACGATCCCGCTCAGGCCATGCTACTTCTTGTGGCCTATGATTCATTACGTTAAAATATAAAGCTGTCATTAACTCCACAGCAGAAAGGCTGCCTCCCGGATGACCGGATCCAGCAGCAGCAGTCATTCTTACAATATCTCCCCGAACATCTTTACAGCTTTTCTTGAGTTCTTCCAAACTTTGTGTATACAAAACTTCAGCCCCTCTCCATTTACATTTTACAATCTACCTAATGAATAAGATATTTTATAACTTTCTAGGAATCATCGATAAAATAGCCCTAGAAAGAAATACACCCGAAAAATATAAAACTAGCATTGCATCACTTAAATACTCTATCGATAATCGACTGTCTAGGTGATCGTACCACTAGTTATAAAAAAAATATTTTAAAGCTTTTTTAAAAATAGCGAACAGTCATCAAATCGACTGTTCCATCTACTCTATCGTTGCAAAAAAGCACGTTCTATATTTTTGAGATGTTCCAGCATTGCATGAGTAGCCATTTTTGAATCTCTACTTTTTATAGCATTAAAAATGGTTTCGTGCTCCTTATGATATTTCTCACCGCGCCCTAAAACTTCTAAACTTTTTTCTTTCATAATTGTCCACAAGTGTTTACTCATTTGATCTGTTATTTCAAGCATTGTTCGATATAATATTTCATTTTTTGCACCTCTTGCAAACGCTAAATGGACTTTTCGATCCAGCTCAAAAGCATGCTGACCTTCGTCTAGATTATTTTTTAATGCTTCTAAGGCTGTTTCCATTTCCCCAATTTCTTCTTCAGTAGCCCTCTTAGCAGCAAGACTAACTAACTCTACTTCGATTACTCGTCTTGCTTCCAATAACTCAAAAGGATTCATCAAACTTTCATCCTCTTTAGAAATTGTCGTCAAATTTGATACTGCATCATGCCTTACAAAAGTGCCTATACCGTGTCTGACTTCAAGTAGACCAATTGCTTCTAAGACACTGAGTGCCTCTCGCAACGATTGACGTCCAATATTTAAGGCTGAAGATAATGTTCTTTCGGAAGGAAGGCGCTCACCTGGCTTGAGTTCACCTTGTTCAATAAGTTTGCTAATTTGCCCCACAATTTCAGCATAGGTTTTCGTTTGTTTTACAGATTGAAATTTCAGCACAGCCCCTCCTTATTTTTTATTTATAAGATAATACGGTCATCCTACCACTAACATATATTTTTGATAATTCGCATTAAAAATTAATAATCCTGCATAACGCTACTAATAATTTATGTAATTCTCAATTTTTTATGAATTCTCTTTTATTTTTACAATTAATCCCATTTGCTATATACTGAAATTATAATAAATAATTTAAGAGAAGGGTATCAATATGCAATTCATAAAAAAAATTGGCTTATGGCTTTGGGCCGAATTGAAACGTCACGGAGATCTTGCTTTAAAGATTGGAAGAATCGACTGAATAATGTCTCAACAACTGTCTAGATTCAAATAATCGTATAATGACCCATTCAATCAGTATTCTACAGCATTAGACCGACTCAAGTACTTTTAGAATATCAGCTGCGGTAGGAGGACAGCCTACTACATATCGTGTGCATTTATTCGTGCAGCGGCCAATGCCAATTCCCTCTAATTCCTTGCCTTGAAAGTCCTGCCCAATATAGATCGGCTGCTTTATCTTTTTCAACATGTCTCTATCATCCAGGCGCTGAAGTGCATGAACCAAACTGCCATAACAAGCTGAGCAGGCACTTTCGGCTGTGACTTTCTTTGTCAAATACCGTACCTTATTCGAAGGCTTAAAGGTACTGCTTTTCTTGAGTCCTACATTATACTCTTGTATTTTAGTTGCAGCAAGATTACTAGAACCTACCCCCATGCTCTCAGCAATACCAATATACTCAATGTCCTCTTTAGTGTAGCCAAGTAAGGATGCTGCATAGGTATCCATCAATACAGGATCTTTTCCAAGTATGATACGATCCATTTGCACAGGATTCCCCCCTTCTTCAAAGGTAAGATCGCCGGCCATGCCATCAACAATAATTAATCCAATAGGAATGGCTTTTGCTAAATATCCTATTGGTTTCGTAAGACCCAACGCATGAAACCGTCTCTTTTCCTTATCCGGAATACATCCCTTTAAATTTTTTAATGCACAAGTCATTAGTGTCTGGCAGTGAGCTTTTAACACTGGAATATTGATTAGAAAATCAACTTGCAGCGGTTTTTGACAAACATTTAATTCCATATCTCCGACTTTATGCATGACCGAAGAATCGTCTTTTAAGTCATAAAGAGGTACATTATATTTTCTTGCAAGTTCTTCATAACCACAGATCTTAAAAGCCCGTTTCGTATTGTCCCCTACCCAGGATCCTTCCATGATACTAATGTTTTTACAACCATGAGTTTGCAGATACTGAATTACGCCTTCCACTATAGAAGGTGAGGTCGTTGCTCCTTCATTGGCAGGTTTAGCGACAACCAAATTTGGCTTTATGCCAATATGCATATTCACATTTAAATCTTTGATAAGTTGAATATTCTCTAGCAATTCATAAGTCATTTTTCGTGAATCAGTACCATACATAACGTGAATTTCATTTTTTTCCATTGTTCTCCTCCTTTCGATTTTCTAACAATGTATCATATTTCTGACCAAAATTCCATTATTAAATTAATAAGTATTATCAATAATACGTAAAGCAGTATATAACATTTAACGGTGTTACATACTGCTTTTATGTATTCTGCATGCGAAAAATGAATTATGAATGAATTATTGTGTTCATGCTTTATTTGCTAATCGCTTGTCTCAGGGCAATAATTGAAGTTTTTACTCCTTCTAGTGGAGTCATGGTCATATCTTCCATTTCTAGAGACACATAATCCTCATATCCTACCATCCGGCAAACAGAAAAAAACTCTTTCCACCACAGCAAATCATGTCCATATCCTATAGCGACATAATTCCATGAACGCTCCCCAAAACGGTCAATTGTTTTAGTATCTAGCACCCCATTCGCACCTACCATTCTGCGTTCCAATCTGGAATCTTTCCCATGAATATGATAAAGTGCCTTATCTAATAAACGTACAGCCTCAATGGGATCTCCTCCCATCCAAAACATATGCCCCGGATCCAAGTTCATGCCAACCATGTCGCCAACTTCACCCCTAAGTCTAAGAAGGGTTTCGGGATTATATACCAACTGATAGCCATGGTTTTCCAAGGCTATGCATTCTATACCACAATTTTCTGCATCCTTTACTAACTTGTGCCATGCAGGAATCGCTACATCTTCCCACTGATAGTCAAGCACATCTTTTGTTTCGGGCGGCCAGCTTGTTGTCACCCATACAGGCGTGCTATCGCCCTTGCACCCCACTGGCAGGCCGCTCATCATAATAATCTTTTTAATCCCTAACATTTGGGCAAGCTGAAATGTCTTTAGGGTTACAGCTAGGTCTTTTTCATATGCCAGAGGATTGCCTGAACAGTTCAGCGCTATTAATTCAATATCTCGCTTTTTTAAGGCATCCATATATTTATCTCTGGCAATTTTACTGTTAACAAGCTCATCAAGATTTAGATGTGCTGCCTTTGACCAGTTGGAATTTCTAATGCCTGAACGCCAAGACTCTGAACCATGTCTAACATTTCCTCAAAGTACATATATCCTAGTGAATCAGGTATATAAGATAGCTTCATCGGCAGCTTCTCCTTTATCTACCATAAAATGCAGAACATTGAGGCATTGTAATGGGAACAATCGTCCCTTTCTCTCTAGCTTCAGTACAAGCATCTGCTGTAATGCATGCAGCATATCCATCCCATGCAGTTGGTCCTGCTACAACACCTAGCTTTACTCCATCTACCCACTGTTGAAACTCAATATTATATGCTTCAACAAATCGATCTGACCAGTCTGAAAAAATTTCATAGGATAATTTTCCATGGGAACGCATCACAACAGCAGCCGGATCCGGAAGACGAATGGTACCAGTTTCACCTACAACTTCACACTGAACATCATATCCATACTGACAGCTCACAAAGGACTCTATATCAATTCTGACTCCACTTTGGGTTTCCAATAGCACGATCTGTGGATCACGCAGACCATTTTCTGCAAGACTGGAACTTTTCGGCAGCAAGACCTGAGCAGTTTTAAAGTCCTCCCCCAGTAACCAGCGCAATACATCAATCTCATGAATAACAGAATTCTTGATACTCATTTCAGTCGTATGCTTAGGTCCTGGAGTGGGGTTTCGATGTACACAATGAAGCATCAACGGATTGCCGATTTCTCCACTTTCAATGCAAGCTTTAAGTTGTCTGTAACCGCTATCAAAACGTCTCATAAAGCCAACCTGTACCAGCTGCTTTCCTCCTGCTAATTCAGCTTCTACAATTCTTTTACAATCCTCTTTTGAGGTAGCCAAAGGCTTTTCGCATAGGACAAATTTTCCTGCTTTAATCGAAGCAGCAACATACTGTGCATGGGTTGGATCCCAGGATGCAATAACAACCGCATCGACCTCTGCGGCCTCAATGACTTCTTCACCTGTTACATAAAATTTGACGTCATACTTCTTAGCAAGGTTTTTTGCCCGATTCACATTTAGATCAGATAATGCTACAACCCTAGCACCTGTAATAACATTAGTGATTCTGCGAATATGATCTTCGCCAATTGCTCCGGTTCCAATCACGCCAATACGCAAATTCATAAAATGTACCTCCTAAGCTTGCATAAGTTATAGAGATCTTAATGTCTATCGCCCTCATGCAGTACCAATATATTACAACTACAAAGCCTATAGCTCTAATAAGTATCTGGCCACATTCTTGGATTCTTTTGATGGAATAAGTTCAAAGCCTATCATTCCATCATAAGCAAGCCGCCGCAAGCACTCCATCACATTCTTATAATTTATTTCTCCAGTGCCAGGCTCATGTCTGCCTGGCACATCAGCTATATGTATATAACCAATTGATTTTATATATCGAGTTATGGAATCTATAATATTACCTTCATTGACTTGCATATGGTAAACATCATACAAAATCTTAACGTATTTTGAATTAACTATATCAATTAATGCCACAGCATCCTTAGTATAGGCTAAAAAGTTATTCAAATGATCAACTTGTGTATTCAGCGCTTCTACGACTAGCGTAATCTCATATTTTTCTGCAATCGGCACTATTTTTTTTAATACATAAACCATATTAGCAAATTTTTTATCTGCATTTATTTCATCGAAAGCATTCACTACTCTTCCGCCCTCTCCCAAAGCGTTAGAATGCAGTACAAGGTACTTACAGTCAAGAAATATGGCAGTTTTTATTGATTCTATGACAAAAGCAATATAAGCATCATTCTCCTCTTGATAGATCATTGAAAAATCTTGATCCCCTGAGAAACTGGCAACGTTCAGCTTACAACTCTCACATAAGGATTTTATCTTTGTTATATCCTTATCTTTCCATGACCAAAATTCGATATGCTGAAATCCTGCTTCTTTTGCTAAAGTAAAACGTTCTTCAAAGGGAACTTCCGTAAACATCATTTCAATACATGCTGATTTTTTCATATTAGCCACATCCGATCCTATTTATCACAATCAAGTGCCACTTCTGTAAAGAACAACGGTATTACTGTTACAAAAATTTACTTTCTTCCTCTTTTAAGCGCACGCACTGAATTCGCAAAGTACCAGTAAAGAAAGTATAAATGATCCCATATATGCATGCGCTTGTAAAGATTATTAAATGATATTTGAAACCTATTTACCTAAGATCTTTTTTAAATCATCACTTTTTTGTTTCACATTTTCAGCATTAACAATTTCCGTACCAGTATCTATACGATTTTCAATCGCTTCACCCTTAGCAATTTTGACAGCAGCTTCTACACTTTTAAATCCTATATTATAGGGGCTTTGCGCTACAGATGCATCCAGTTTTCCAGCACTAATAGAAGCCAATGCATCAGGAGAACCATCAAAACCAACAACAATCATTTTCTTGCCAGCATCTTCTAAGGCTTTGGCTGCTCCTAGCGCCATCTCATCATTCGTGGCAAACACTGCTGCAAATTCTTGTTTACTTTGCAGAATATTTTCGATTACAGTTACAGCCATGGAACGTTCGCTATTGGCAGGCTGGGTTACAGCCACTTCCAAGCCAGCAGCTTTTAATCCTTCAATACAACCGTTAGCTCGTTCATCATGAGTAGGATCGCCTAATGCACCACGTAAAATAACAATTTTCGAACCCTTAGGAAGTTTTTTCCCAAAGTATTCTCCTGCCAGTTTACCACCGTTAAAATTTCCAGTACCGACAAAGGAAGCCTTCCCATCCCATGCGGCGTCCGTATCAGCAAGAATTACAGGAATTTTAGCTTCTTTAGCGCGATTAAAAACAGGGATTGCACTCGCAGCTTGTGAAGGGGCTACAACTAATGCATTTACTTTTCTTGTAACTTGATCTTCAATTAAAGAAATCTGCCCCGTCACATCGGTCTCCGTATTAGGGCCAAGAACTTTTACTTCAACACCATATTTTTCGCCTGCTGCTTTCGCTCCAGATTCTACGATCTTCCAATAATCACTATTTAATGCTTTTACTACTACCCCAACTTTCATTTTTTCGGATGCTTTTTGCGTTTGAGTCTGGGTACTACCACAACCAGCAACTATGAGAGTGACCATCAAAAACAATGCAGCCAACAGAGACATGTTTTTTTTCATTCTAATTCCTCTTTTCTCATTTTTTAGTCCCAGAATGTTAGTAATCAGTACCTTTTTCCCCTTACACCTCCTCACATAATATCTTGGAACTTAGTCATATACCTTATTTTCAAGTTTTCACCCTTGCAGCCGCCTTATGCCGCAAAACATCTATATATACTGCAAGAATAATAACAATTCCAATGGCTACGGTTTGCATCTCGGCAGAAACACTTAAAAGATTTAATCCGTTTCGTAAAACTGCCATGATCATAGAACCAATCAACGTTCCCCAAACTGTGCCTTCCCCTCCCATAAAACTGGCACCGCCAATAATGCAGGCTGCAATCGCATCAAATTCATACCCTAATCCCGCTAAAGGATAAGCCGAATTGACTCGTCCTACAAGAACCAGTCCACCTAGAGCTGCCATGAGGCCACTAATGGTATATACAATGATTAATACTTTATCAATATTGATCCCTGACAAACGTGTTGCTTCTGGATTGCCCCCTACAGCATAAATATAACGTCCAACAGTCGTATAATTGAGGAAAACATGAAATACAGCATACACAACTAATACCAAGATAAAGCTAACAGGAATTGGACCGATAAAAGCCGCTCCTAAAAACTGTATTGATGCAGGAAAGTTGGAAATAGGCGAAGCTGCTGTTACAATCAAAGCTAATCCTCTAGCGACATTCATCGTACCTAATGTAGAAATAAAAGGATGAGGCAGCGACATTTTAGTTAGCATCATTCCATTCAGCCATCCAAGAAGTATACCAATCCCTAGACATACCAGCACGCCTACGACAGGAGACATTCCCATCTTTACTACAACAATCCCCATCATAACAGTACTCAATGCTAGAATCGAACCAACAGATAAATCAATTCCAGCTGTTAAAATCGCTAGTAACATTCCAATGGCAATAAGACTGTTTATAGCGGATTGCCTGGCAACATTCATAATGTTGTCAATTGTTAAAAAGTATGGAGAAGCAAACGTCAATACCAGGGATAAACCGATTAATCCAATGAGTGACCCCATTTTTTTTATCATCTGACGAAGTTGTGTTTTTTGTGTACCCCCATGACTTTGAACTTCAGGCGTGCTTGCATTCATGACTAATACCTCCTGTAGCAGCTTTTAAAATTTCCTCTGGTGTAACTTCCAAACAAGAAAATTCACCTGTTATCTTCCCACTGTTCATCACTAGAATGCGATCGCTAATTCCCATAACCTCGGGTAATTCAGAAGAAATGACAATCACTGCCGCTCCTTCGTTAACCAGACGATTGATGAGATTATAAACTTCGACTTTGGCACCCACATCAATACCACGGGTGGGTTCATCAAAAATAAATATTTTTGCCTTTGAGCACAACCATTTAGCAATGACTACTTTCTGCTGATTACCACCCGATAACAAGCGAGTCGTCATCTTTGGGATAGCAGGGTGAATTTGCAGCTCACGCATCATCTCATCAACTTCAGCAACTACCATTTTTTGATCGATAAAGTATCCAAACTTGCAAAATTTCTTTAGTCCCGTCAACGTGGAATTAACGATAATATCATGCATAAGAATCAGCCCTTGCCCCTTACGGTCTTCTGTAAGAAAAGCCATACCATGGTGAATGGCATCCTTTGGGCTATTAATTTTAACCACTTTTCCAAATATTTCGATTATTCCTCCGTCAATCTTGTCTGCACCAAAAATAGCTCTCGCCAATTCAGTACGTCCTGCGCCAACCAATCCCGCAAAGCCAATCACTTCTCCTTTATGCAAGTCAAAGGAAATGTCTTTCAGTCTGCCTCTTTGATTTAGATTTCTAACTCTTAAAGCAATCTCTCCTTTTTGGGTTTGGTGCCTAGGGAATTTTTCCTCCAAAGTGCGTCCTACCATTAATCGAATAATTTTTTCTTCATCCGCTTCACTTCTTTCCATCGTTCCAATTTTACAGCCATCCCGGATCACTGTAATACGATCAGCTATGGCCAGTACTTCTTCTAATCGATGGGAAATATAAATAACTGCAATGCCCTTTTCTTTTAGCATATGTATATTTTTCAACAAAACATCCACTTCACGACCAGACAGGCTGGATGTTGGTTCATCCATAATAATAAGCTTCACATTGGCAATTAACGCACGAGCAATTTCAATCATCTGTTGATATCCCATTGTATATTCACTAGCTGTCTTAGTCACATCAATGTCAATTCCCAGCTCCAGTAAAGCCGTCTTTGCTAACTGATTCATTCTACGGTAATCCAATAGCCCAAACCCTGGAATACGTAATTCTCTACCTAGAAAAATGTTTTCTGTAACTGTCAGGTTGGGCAATATGCTTAATTCCTGATAAATTGCTGTAATCCCTAAAGAAAATGACTCTTTCGTATTGTTAAATCGAACTACCTTGCCCTCACAAAGCATCTCACCATCATTGCTTTGATACACACCTGTTAGTATTTTAATAAACGTGGATTTTCCTGCCCCGTTTTCACCGCAAAGAGCATGAATTTCACCATTTTTAACATCCAAACTGACATCTGTTAAGGCATTTACACCAGGAAATCTTTTACATATCCCTTTGAGACTTAAAAGGTATTCACACATACATAAACCTCCCGATACATCGAATGCTTTATAGCAGTAAAAAATCAACTATGTTATTCCATATTAGCCGTTCCTGTAGATGCTTCATTCTTTAACTAACGAGATACGATTTTTATAAACCAAAGGTATTTTTGATTTCTGCTGTTGTAACAGGCCGATTTTCATCCAAAGATTTTTTAGCAGCCAGACCAATAATGACAGGTTCTAAGCCATCTGTAATATTTACTGGAACATCGGTATTATTTACGATTGCAGCAACAAATTCCTGAATTTCAGCAGTATATGCCTGCATATATCTTTCCAGGAAAAAATATAACGGTTTTTCAGATATAACACCTTTTTTTGTACTAAGAACCGCTGTAGAGGATTTGTCATTACCAACTGCAACAGCACCTTCGGAGCCAAATACTTCAGCACGTTGATCATAGCCATAAACCGCACGCCTTGAGTTATCAATAACCGCCATTGCACCATTATTAAGTTTCATGGTGATGATGGCTGTGTCAATATCACCTGCCACACCAATCCCGGGGTCTACTAAAGCTCCCCCCATTGCATACACTTCTACTACTTCGCTGCCGGAAAGATATCTGACCATATCAAAATCATGGATTGTCATATCCAAAAACATGCCGCCTGAGATTTTAACATAGCTAATAGGTGGTTCCTCTGGATCTCTTGAAGTAATTTTAATGATATGCTGCACGCCAATTTTCCCCGCATCGACTGCCTCTTTGACTGCTTTAAAATTATGATCAAATCGTCGGTTAAAGCCAACTTGATATTTAATACCAGCGTTTTTCACTGCCTTAAGTACTTCTTTAATTTTGTCTACATCATGATCAACAGGTTTTTCACAGAATACATGCTTACCAGCCTTAATCGCTTCTAAAGAAATTTGTGAATGGGTATCCGTTGATGAACAAATCAACACAGCATCAATTTCTGAGTTTGCCAAAATATCATGATAGTCTTTACTCGTATACTGAATCCCTAATGATGTGGACCATTGTTTTGCAGCCTCATCCAAAAATGGATCAGCAATGAATGTTACTTCTGCTCCTTTAACATATTTAGTAATACTTTCTGTATGTACCTTGCCAATTCTGCCTGCTCCAATGATACCGATTTTTAACATAATAATGCCACCTTTCCTTATGATTCATTTACATTCCAACCTCAACAGCCAAAAGTTTATACTTTTTATGGCTAGAGAATATGAATCTAGCACTTCCTAACACATCACAAATTTTGATCATTTAATTGCAATAAAATGATCACATTTGCCTATGTCATTATTATAACTTGATTACTTATTGATAAATTTACTATTATTTCCAATTATTGTCAATAATAATTTTTAAAGATTATAAATATTCTTTTATCTGATGATAGTAAGCAATATTCTGTATGTTATTACGCTTGATAAATGCATTTAAGAATATTTTACTAATTTTAAATCTCCGATTTATTTTACAATTAAGGAATAATCTCCTAATAAGGTACCTTTTCAGAATAAAATATTATCAAAACCTACTCATCCATTTAACAAAAAAACTTGTATAATGAATTGTAATTGCATATAATATTAACCAAATACGGTAATGTGAGGTATTAAATTGAAAATCAATCGAATTAGTGAAATTGAAAAGTATACACGTCAATTGGAGCATGTTTCATTAGATCGGCTGTGTGATGTCTTTAAAGTCTCAAAAAATACAATTCGAAGAGACATTAGCGAGTTGGCGAAAAGGGGAGCGATAAAAAAAGTATATGGAGGTATTACAATCAACCAGAAAAATGGTGTTGAATCCCGCGAACCATTCGAATCACGCGAGATAAAATATCAAGTTGAAAAAAGCCAGATTGCAAAGCTCGCAAGTGATCTAGTAGATGACGATGACGTTATTTTTATTGATTCTGGAACCACAACGATACACATGATTCCTTTTCTGGCTAATAAACAAAATATAACGATTGTTACCACCAATTTACATGCTATTACTGCTTCTATTCCATATCCAAACTTAAATGTAATTTCTACTGGCGGCGTACTTTATCGGGGAACCAATTCCCTTACAGGTACAGGAGTGACAGCCTCTCTTAGAAACTACAATATAAAAAAAGCATTTTTAGCATCAACAGGTGTTTCACTGACAAAGGGTGTAACAAATATATCTCCTCTTGAAACTGAAATAAAACGCTATTTAATCGAAAATAGCACACAGACTGCTCTATTAGTCGATCATACCAAAATAAACATTGCATCTTTAATGACCTATGGAAATCTCGAAGATTTTAATTATTTTATCACCAATACACTTCCTCCAGCTGAATTTGTAGATTTTTTTGCGGCAAATAATATAGCTCTTTTAACCCCCTGATTCTGACAAAAGGTACCCTTTCTTGCTGACTTAATAACATTCAACAAGAAAGGGTACCTTTTCTTTAGATCATAGCATTCATGATCTGCACATCGTAATTTTTAAATAATTCGAGCTGCCGTAACTATAAATTATATTTTAAATTTATAAACCTGATCCTTTAGCTGCTTCGATAATTCAGCTAGCATTCCACAAGTTGAAGCAACTTCCTCCATTGCAGCTGTCTGCTCCTCTACTGCTGCCGAAACATTTTGTAATTCACCTGTGGCAGCTTCGTAAGTCTTTTCCGCCGCTTTCACAGACATCACAATTTGTTGACTACCTAAAGAGAGCTCCGCTAATGATCTAGAAATTTTTTTCACCTGATGATCTACACTTTTGACAAAATGTAAAATCTGCTTAAATTCTTCTCCAGCAGAACTTACTACTGTAACCCCTTGGTCCACATTCGCAATAGCTGAATCAATTGACTCTACTACATTGTTTATATTTCGATGATTTTTTTGAATTAATTCAGTAATTTGGCTTGCTGCTCTTTCAGATTGTTCTGCAAGTTTTCTTACTTCTTCGGCTACAACAGCAAAACCGCGCCCTTGTTCTCCTGCACGTGCCGCTTCTATTGCTGCATTTAAAGCTAGAAGATTTGTCTGTCCGGCAATAATAGAAATCAATCCTACGATTTCTCCAATTTGCTTAGAACCTGCTTCCAGTTCGCCAGACGTTTCTTTCGCCCTTTTAGCAGACTCGACCATGCTTTCCATTTGACTCATTGCTTTTTTAATGGCACATTCTCCGGCATCTGTAGCTAAGGTAGCTTTCTGAGCCACCCCAGTCATTCTATCTGCCGTTGCAGATACATCTTCAATGCTTGCTGACATACCGGTAACAACTTCAGATACCTCTTTGAATATATTCACCTGATCTTCCGCTCCCTGAGTCACGTTAGCGATAGCAGAAGCAATTGAGCAAGATGCCTCTGCAGATTGCTGCGAACTTTCGCTAAATTGTTGAGCAGATTTAGCAACTTGACTAGACGACGAATAAACATGTGAAATTAATTCACGCAAATTTGCTGCCATCTTCGAAAAACCGTGTATTAATTTGTCAATTTCGTCTCCTTTGCCTAACTCATGATTGGAGGTAATTGTCAGATTTCCATCTGCAATATTTTCTGCCATCTCTTTTAATTGCTGAACCCGACTTACGATTTGCAGCGTAAATAGAATTATAATGATTCCTAATAAAAAAAGTGCAACTATACTGGATATAAACGAATGAATTCCTAATATATCCACTTGCTCAAGCAACTCTGCCTTAGGCACAAAAACAGCAAATGTCCAACCTGTTTTTCCAATAGGAGAGGCAGCCATTAAAGTCTCAATACCATCAAGTTCACCCGTTTGAACACTAGCTGTTCCGCTCATTAGCTGTTTACCATATTCGGCGAACTTCCCATTTTCACTCTTTAAGATATTATCTTTCAAACCAAACGTAGGATGATACACAAAATTTCCTCTGCCATCTAGTATAACTGCATATCCCGTTTTACCAATTTTAAAATCCTTCGCTAGTTTATGTATTGGGTCAATATCTATGCCAATGCCAGTAACACCAATAACATTCCCATCACGTATTATGTTTTTAACTACTCCAACTGATAATTCATTAGCTGTTGACTCATATATTTCTGTATAACCGATTCCTCCATTAGCTTGCAAAGCCACCTTATACCACTCCCGTGTCCGCGGGTCATATCCTTTCGGTTTCTTTTTTTCTGTGATGCCTTGAGAATCTGCACAAGTCATATTTTCATACCCTGTATAAGCGGATTGAACACCTGTTCCAGCAGCTTTGACTTGCTTTAAAAATTCAATTTCTTCGGCTTGCGGTAGTACCTTCTCGCCTAATACCTGGGCAGTAACTGAAACTAATACCTCTTTTTCTTTTAGTGAAGAATATATATTATTGCTGCTGCTTTCTACCAAATAACTGGCTGTTTCCACTATTTGCCCATCAAGAATACGACGTGCTTCATAATAAGAATAGTAACTCATTATACTTAATACCAATAGCATTGGAACGATCAGTATGAACAGCATTTTAGTTCTTAACTTTAATGATTTCCACATAAACTCCTCACCTTTCATAGTCATATTTGGCGTCAACTCTTAGTTGCTATCTACTGTAAATTTAAAGCGACACAGAAAAATGATATATTAGAATTTGTCCCTTGAAATTAAAATAACTTCAAGGGAGCTTGGTATAGTTATTGCTTTTTCAATTTACGCGGATTCACTGTGTTATCCAGCTCTACACCAGAAACAGCTTGGACAATTTTTTCCCATCTTATTATTTTAAAGTTTTGGTTTAATTTCTCAGTACCATTCATATTTTCACCATCCTGAGCAATCAATAGACCATTTGGAAATTCCTTACCCAGGTTAAAACTGATAACATCAATGCCGTCTGTATCATTGGTTCCATCAACTTTACCATCATCAATGGAAAAACTGCCAATGTATGAATTCATTCCTCTTCGATCATAGATATTATAACTGTTATTTCCTTGACTAGAGGCTATTAAGTGCCCTTTTCCGTTACGCGCATAATAGATTGTTAAACCTTCAACATCTGCAATTAAATGACCAGCGCCGACAGAATCAACCTGAACACGCTTAGCTCCTGCATCAGGCTCAGCACCATATTTCCAGATTCCAACATTTTCTTCAGAAATATAGAAGCAACCATATTCATCATCAGCTACTAAACCTTCAGAAATACTGCCGATGTTTAAAGAACGAACAAGTTTAGCATCAATTTTTCCCTCTCCGTTATCAAAGAGCTCATATTGCTCAAATTCACCTTCATAGCCAGATATAAGCGCATAGTATTTATCAGTTTTCAAACTATGATATAGAGAAAAACCATATACGACTTTCATTTTTGCAAATAGATTTCTTGCAGCAATATTCGTCAGTTCACCTGTTTCAGAATTAATCTTATAAATAATCAGTCCATTATTTTGAGCTCTATCAGTAGCAGCAGCAATATCAACTTTTTCCTTTCCAAGAGGAAAATTGTAGCGTACATCAACATTATTCGGCTTTCCAGCTTTAACATTATATAATTCTTTACCTTTTAAATCATAAACAAGAAGCCCCCCCTGCTTATTGGTCGCAATAATAGTACTCTTAGAAGGGTTTTGGGGATGAACCCATATCGCAGGATCATCTGCCGCATCATGACCTGATACAACAGCATCCGTTTCATAGTCTGCCTGAACAGCAACATCGTGATAATTTTTTGCTGCTTCTGAAATATTGCAACCTCCCCAGCCAAACCCTATAAAGGAAGCAGCCAATAAAGCTGCATATATCTTTCTACATGCTTTCATTATAAATATCACCTCATTGTATTCTTTTATTTCAACCAGCATTTTTTTATCTACTGTGGAGTAAGGGGAGGCAGATGTTATTCTTGTATATGATTGTGTTCTTTAATCCATTTTGACCAGCTTATCGGCAAATCATCAGGGCTTGTTGTTACATATTCATAAAACATTTTTAAAAGTTTAACCTTTTCCTTATATAGCGGTACCTTATAGGCATCTTTTTCATTAGATACAGTTATTTTTGTAGCATTATTTCCGCCAAGCAAATATTGACGATTTACAATGTCCTCGAAACTAACCTGCTTCCCGTTCCGAAGAATGTCATACATCACCATAATTTGGGTGGTACGTCCTTCACCAGCCATACAATGGAAATGCAGCCAAGCATTTTGAGGTAATTTCTTGTAAAACTTCACAAAATCATTTACTTGTTCATTTGTAAATGAAGAGTGGTCAGTGGCTTGAATTCTTAAGTAATTTTGCCCACGAGAAGTAACAAATTCCTTTTCGGTGAGTGCATTATCAACTGCTATTTTATAAGTTTCATAGGGTTTTTTATCATCATCTAATTCTGAGATTTCTATAGGAGACTTTAATGCAGATCTTAACCATGCTTTTTCATCTTTTTCAACTTGAGCCACTGATTTACCTACATTTACCCAATCACGGCTAATATATGCACTTACCCCAATACCATTTACAAAACCATGAGATTCCTGACGTAAATCAACTATGTAAATCGGACCAGACGTTACTGACTTTATTTTTTCTAACATTTTGTCATAAGATGCATAGGAAAATTCAGAGCTCCCTGAAATATGCAGAGTATCCAAACCGATCCTTGATGGCAATTCCCCTTTTATTTTTTTATTTTAAAATGGATCATTTGCCATCCTAAAATTTTTTGGCATCGTGGAGATGTTTTTATTGTCAATTCGCCAGATGGGCTTTTCCTCCACAGTCTGCGTTGCTGGTTCAGCAGCAAATAGAATTGATTGACAAGCAAGTAACATGGTTAACATTAATACAAATGGTATAAATTTTTTCAAAATAACTCCTCCTCTATAATGGCAATAGAATGAAAAATTTAAAAATCTTATCTGATTATCAATCAGAATTTAGTGCTCAGTTTGAGCGACGAGCAAATGAACGTTCCATGATCTGCAGCAGCCGTCTTCTCTCCCCACCATTTTTCAAATGTGAGGGTGCCTGCTTTAGATACTTTATAAGAAATTGCTGCGCCAACTCCTTTAAATCCATTCTCAGTATACTGGTCATCATAATCTGTATAATTGCCATCTCTAAAAATGCCTGCATCAGCATTCATGTAAGATAGAGTATACTTAAAATCGCCAACCTTTTTTGTACTGCCATTTTCTACTTCGACTACATAGGCTTTTGTCTTGCTGACTATTATTTATATATTCACTGCTTATTGTCGTTCGTGGAGAAAATTGATACTTGCCATGTACAGCTGCATAGTTATCCTTGTCTTGCTTTCCAAAATAAATACCTCCAACCCCCTTTTCAAAAGCATTGTCCCAAGCCAAGTATTGTATTTCACTAGTAAAGTTTATTTTAGTACGGCTCTTGGCATCATAGACCGTATCTTCCTGCTGATCCCGGCCAGCAAATACTCTAATTGAGTTCGATTTATTAAGTTTCGCAGATAACATAGCACCCGTTACACCATTAGCAGACATCCATAAACCTTTACCTATTTCAATCGGTTGACTGCCAAGACGGAGTGCCATAGTATCCCTTAGCTTGCTTTCTACCCACACGTCATAAAGTGTAATGGAGTTTGACTCTGAGTTAGCTGTATTATTGTTCGAATTCTTGAATTTTAAATCAAGCCCTACCGTAGTTTTATCATCAAGCTCGCTAGTCATATATACCTTGATTTCGCTCTTGGACTTATATTCATTGTCTTCAGTACGTTCATATCCGGTCTTGGTCGATCCTGTTATTTTAATAGGACCAGCACTAGCATACACCTGGACGGTTGACATCACAATCGCTGCCACTACAACAGCGGTGATCATCTTTCTATTCACGTATTCATTCCTCCACCTTTTTAAAAATAGTAATCATTCATTCTAAAGAACATGTAAACTATAAAAAATTCCGTCATGTTATTATGTTATCCTACTCAATAAACTCCTTGGTAAAATTAAAGTATGGCAGACAAAATCACCACTATACTTAAAAATAACTTATACTTCTTTACTATCTTCTCAATAAATAGTATTATTATATTGGTTTCTATATGGATAAGGTCCTCGACTGGGATAGAGTTGCTGCTCTATGACTCCCAGTTCGAGGGCTTTTTCCATTACTTGATTCAAATCTAACAGTTTCTCAATAACAACTCCTTTTCTAGATTTTAATGCTTTGTATATATTTTTTTGATCTCACCTCCTTAGCAGAATAACAATGTTTTATATTTTACCAGTTAAATTCTTCAATTGTATTTATGCTGCTTTGCCCATTCAGTCCAAGTCATAGAATCATCAGGCCTTTGTACCACATAGTCATAAAAATGCTTCGTAAATACAGCACGCTCCGCATAACCTACTTTTTTTAGCGGATCTTTTGACGTTGATTTCCGAATATCTTGGCCGCCAATCAACCATTGGCGGGACATAATATCGTCGTAGCTAACTTCTTTGGCATTATGGAGCATATCGACCATTGCCATAAACACTGTAGTACGTCCTTCACCCGCTTCACAGTGTAAATGCAGCCAGGCATCCTTCGGAAGTTTCTGATAGAAACTTAGGAATTGATCCACATTTTCATCCGTTGGTTTCGTATAATCGGCAACGTGAATACGAAAATATTTGACTCCAAACAGCTCTGCTAAATCGCCTTCCGTAAGCGCATGGGTAACATGTAGTTCAGTCTTAGAAGCAACAGATTTCTCAGAATCAAGACGAGCGACTTCAACTGGACCAGCTAATGTGCTATTCAAGAAATTTCTTTCGATTATGTCCAATTCGGCAGAACTTTTACCCCAATTAGCCCTTTTATAAGCACTGTACCAACTTACCCCCATACCATCTAAATAGCCATGAGGCTCTAGACGCAAATCCAAGATCACTAGCCGATCTTTAGGCAATTTTGTCAGCATCTCTGCAAATTCTAATTGAGAATAATAACTACTGCCTGATAGATTTAGCTTGTCCATACCAACTCTTGAAGGCATGGTAACATCCGTACCTAACTGTTTAAAAGCGTCACTTGCTATTCTAAAGTCCTTAGGCAATTGCAATTTATCCTCCCTGTCAACCTTCAAAATCATTACTCCAGGTGCAGGCTCAGCGGCTAATGTTAAAAACGGTGCTTGCAGAAGCATTGTTATGGTTAAGAGAATAGCTAAAGCTAATTTACCATTTGCCATTTTTTGGTTCCTCGCTCCACTTATTTTTTATTCATTTTTAGTTGCAAAAACTGCTTGCCGTGCATTAATAATCATGCTTTTTGGCCCACTCGGAATACTTGACTGAAAAATCCTTAGGACTTTGTTTTACATACTCATAAAAGTGTTTCGTAAATTGCAAGCGTTCAATGTAAGCTTTACGCTTCCAGTTTAGTTTACCGTCAATATCGCGAAGATCAACAGTACCAATCAGTCCCTGGCGACCGACAATATCATTAAAGCTGACTTGCTTAGCATTTTGTAATATATCCACCATATTCATAAAGACAGTAGTACGCCCCATACCAGCGAAACAGTGAATATGCAGCCAGGCATCTTTAGGCAGTTTCTTATACCATTCAATAAAGGTATCTACATCTTTATCTTCTGGACGAAAATGATCCGATAAAGCAAGACGATAATATCCTGCACCGTGATCCTTAACCATTTCCTCTTCCGAACGCGCACTTGTCACGTCCATTTGGTAACTAGTTGTAAGGACATTCTTATTATCATCAAAATTGAATACTGTGGTCGGAGAACTAGCTAACGCTTTATCAAGTTGTGCACGCTCAATTTTAGTAACTTCTTCAAGGTTCTTGCCATCATTTCCCCAGTTGTTCGGTAAAAACCAACTTACAGCTGTTCCGTTCAAATATCCGTGAGACTCTTGGCGCAAATCCAAGACAATCACGTTTTTACTAAGAACAGGGAGCTTTGCTAGAACTTGTTCAAATTCCTTTTCCGAAAATATACTGCTTGCTGATGCCCTTACTTTATCCATACCAACTCTAGAAGGTATGCTGCCATCTTTCAAAGTACCTTTAAATGGATCATTTGTGATTCTAAAATTTCTTGGCAGCTGTGAAATATCCTGACGATCCACTTTCAGAACGGGCCCTTTGGGAGCCTCATTAGCAATCGCCATCAATGACGCTTGACAAAGTAATAATAACGTTACCAATAGTGCTAAAAATAGATTTTTACTACCTAATGTCCTTTTCATGAAAAAACCTCCTGTTCAGACTTATTTTAGTATATAAAGGCCCTGTTATTTTCTGTCAATCCCCTCCTTTCACGTTTCCCCGTTTTAAAAAAACGAAATATTCCGTCTTTTATAATTTGGCAGGCTTATACAAGCCAAACCTGCTAAGTTTCCAATCATATCAAATATCTACGATTAAAATGATTCAGCAATGATGAATCCGTTAACCATGTATTACATCGGTATATTCATCAAAAACCTTAGTCCTATTCAAAGGTTCAAAGCCAACGGCACCATTACTATCACCATTTTCCCAATCAGCTCGTGTTCCCCAAGTTATACATGATATGACCTGGCCCAAAAGGGCTCCTATTTTATATTCATGTAATTCAGGAGTATAAGTCCCCTCTGGAGTAACAGAAGAATTAAACTCTGTTACTATCCTTATAAACTGTGCTTTTAATAAAACAGATATATCAATTGTCTGTTTACCATTCATTAGCTCTGTTTCTATAGAATCTTTTACACTTTCTTCATCATCAGAAACCTGTATGACCACTTTTAAACAGGTCTTTTCTGGTATTGTTGCATCAATACTAAGCGTCTTAAATCCCCATAGCTGTTTCTCAGTTTTATAAGAAGGATAAAACATTACTGGTCTTCGCCATTCAGTTTTGTGTATGCCCCTTGTCTCTATATCCCGAAAGTTTAACCAAACAGCTAAGTCATTACCATTTGATCCCACTTGATTGGGATGATCATAAATATCTTTAATTTCACTTTCTGAAAGCTTTGTTTTATAAAAACGAATCTGACTAATCTTTGCTGAAAGATGTGTGAAATATTTAGGTCTGCCAATCTCTTTTATGATATGTCCAATATAAGAATATCCTACAAAGAGTGGCAGCCCTTCCCAATTGCGGAGCGGTTCGCCCATTGGAATGCCAATCGTTTCTGCAACCTTTTCTTTATTGCAATAAGATGCTCCGCCGGTTTTCTTATCAAAAGTAGAACTATATTGAACCCAATCGCCTACACTTGCCTTTCCCCCTTGCCAAGAGTATTCCGTAATTCCATAGCATGTCCCCCACTTGATTTTACCATTTCTCTCCACGCACATTCGTAGTAAATAGGTAGCTCCCCAGCCAGTAGAAATCCCTTTTACCATCAGTGGGTTATGCCCCATTTCATCTTCTGCAGCCAATCGATTGAGATTAGCCCAGACAATGCCAGTATATCCATCCTTTACATGCAAGGTTTCGCTATCAGGTATTTCAATATAATCTCCATCTTTATCAAGACATAGCGCAGACCTATCACTATCAGCGATTAGTCTAGGTGTACCTCTAAGAAAAGCATGATTGCCTTTTCCAGATAAATCTTTAATAATCGGTATCCCTTTTAAAGTTCCCTCAACTGTAATTTTAGTTTCTAGACCCCCTACAGCAACTTTATAGTTTCCACCTTTTACTGCTCGATAAGTGAAGTCTACATTTTTTTTCTCACAAGACTGTAATTCTGCTTTTTGAGTGAGTACAATTCGATCGTCTATGTACAAATCAATATCCATTATAGTGCTGCAATCTTGATTATTCATGATTTCAACGGTCGTAAAAATAATATTTGAAGCCTTTCCCTGACCAGTCATAGATCTTAAATTTTCAAAGACAATTGAGGATGAGGGTACAATATCAATCAACTGCGTAGTATTATTAACGGTTATGATATGTCTCCCTGGTTCCATAATTGTATACTCGGTATGAATCTTTCTTGCTTCTCCTGGATTTAAAGCCACAACACGTTCCTTGCCTTTGACACCAAATAAATTTCGCATAATTTCCTTGCCGTTATCCAATATTGCAAGCGCTACAACTGCCAGTCCACGTCCTTCATTTTTAGCGTAACCTTCAATTGTTACAATTCCTTTTGTGTCATCAGCGCTAATCACTATTTGAGATACAACAATTTGAGATTCTTCTGCTGCAAGAATTACTTCATCAACAAGCTTGCTATCAACTAAATCCTCTTGAAATCCATAGCTTTTAAAGCTTAAAGCATCCTTCGTAATCGTAATACATCCATAATTTGCTTGACCTGTGGCAATTACTTCTGGAAAGTTTGACAAGATTCTTTCGTCTGCGTTTCCAGAATCCAATCCAACTCCATAATCTTGAGCACTTCCTTGGCTTATATAAACAGTTTTTGCCCCAATTTTAGGATTAACAGAAACATTTTTAATATAATAATGCAGATGTCCTGATATTACTAAATTTACATTATAGTTTTCTGCGATAGTAACAATATGCTTATTGGTGAAATCATCTGTATAAGGATGGTGCAGCACTAAGATTCTCCACATTGCCTCTTGAGCCTCTGACGATTTTAAATCGTCAGTAAGCCATTTTAATGTAATGTCAATCTTACTGCTTGTACCTTCATCAACAGGCAACCCCGAGTTTACAGCGTTCATTTCAAAGAGTCCCCATGGGTTGCTGTCTAAAAACACAATATGGGTATTTCCATAGGTAAATGAAATATTGTGACCAGTTTTATCCGTATGATAGACCTTTTGTTGTACACCCATAAAAAAATCATCATAATATGGACTAATGTCATGATTTCCGAATGCATAAATCGCGGGAATTTCATTTAGAAAATGGGCTTTATGAAACCAATTCGTAGAGTATTCATCCTTTTGATAGCCTGTCGCCAAGGATATATCCCCGGAATGGATAATAAAATCGGGTCTATTTTGTAATACAACATCAGTAAACTCCTGGCTTATTCTAAATAAATGGGAATCACTTAAGGTAAAAATTCGAATTTCTCCTGGATTATCACGCAGTGTCTTAAAGCAGCCTTCTTTTATTTCACCTGATTCCAATGCAACCTTATAAGCATACATCATGCCAGCCTTAAGATTTGTAAGGACTGCTCGATACATACAAAGTCCTTCCGGATTATCCTTCCAAGGAGTCCCTCTTTCACACTTCACAACCAGACTATTATCTAACTGTCCCTTAGTTCCATACCATATGATGGAATCAATCGGCAAATCCGTTTCCCAAGCAACTGTTATGTGATTTGTTGTCGGTGCTAATAAATACGGACCATTTAAAATAGTGCCTGAACGCCTCATCTTCTTCCCCCTCTTGCCGCCGTCCTCTGATTTCTCAAATTGCTATTTTAAATGAGAGTCATAGAGATGCATAAAATAACACAGTCTACCTAATAACCATGTGAGGAAATTGTAAATAGTTCTGTGCAAATAGTCAATTTATAAAAAACTTTATTTCTGCTCCATTATCTAGCGATTCATTATTTTTAGTAATTTCTAAGATGCAGTTTTCTGCATCTTAGAAATTATCATATATTAGACTGTACCGCTATAGTAAAAATATTGAGTACACCTTACCGATTACGATTAAGATGAGATTGGAGCTTGTCCATAGAAGAGTTGATTACTTTCTCTAAGGGGTAGTCATATTTACTAAGCATCTTATATGCATACTCAAAATTTCCTACTACCAGATGATAATGTGCATCCGAACCGACTGCTAGTTTAGCCCTATGACGCTTGGCACTACAAATAATCTCGGCACACATGCCTTCACTACCTGGGCGAGCTGCTGGGGAACTATTATTAATTTCCAGCGCAACCCCACTTTCAGCTGCAGCTTGAACTACCGCTTCGACATCTATAGGATACAGAGGAAAATCTGGATGACCAATAATATCCACATACGGATTTTGAATTGCTCCGATATACATTGCAGTATTTTGTTCCATCGTACCTACCGGTGTAACCTCTTTGTGGCAACTGGCAATGACTATATCCAATTGAGACAAAAGTTTTTCATCAAAATCCAATTCCCCAGCAAAATTCATGATATTGGCTTCGCACCCTTTCAATACAGATATTCCAAACATTTCTGAAGGAATATCACGATAAGTATTAAAATAAGCGTGACCAACACTTCCTGGATACCCTGGGCCATGTTCTGTCAAAGCCACTGCTTGCAGCTTACAGTTAGCCGCAGCACGAATCACTTCGGTTACTGTACTAAATCCATGTCGGCAGGCAAGGGTATGCGTATGCAAATCAGCAATTAATTTCATCTATGTTTACCTCAAATTAACTATTACAGTTTAAGGATTCGTCTATCGTCTTTTCCTTCTTCTTAGCCCACAATACTGGTATTATCATCAATACCATAATTGCAACAGAACCCATCCAAAATATAATAAGATTATCGAAATTATAAGTAACTTTACCATTTACAACAAGTTTACTAGCATCCATCATCACACCATTAAGGACATCCTGCAGAGCTGCGCCACCGTAGGCCAATAATCCAACGGTTCCCATCGCAGCACCAGCAGCTTTTTGGGAACAAAGATCTACTGCTAGCATACCGCCGATAAAGCATAATATAACGCCTAACCCAAAACCAAAAATAGAGGCATATATTGTATCTAACATCTGATGTCCAGGTGGAGTGTAACAAAACCCTACAATTCCCCCAAGCATTACTAATCCAAAGACAATAGTAGTTAATGCATGATTCGATTTAAATATTTTGTCAGAAATGTAACCAGAAAGGAATGATCCTACGCCGCCCATTAGAGGTACCATTGCTAGCACGCTGCCCGCTGATACTAAATCATAGGCCTTGCATTCTTGTAGAAAAACCACTCCCCAACTATTCATTGAGTAACGAGCAATCCCCATAAAAGTAGCGCTGAAAGCAATCAACCACACGTACGGATTTTTTATTACTTCCAGTTGGGCTTCCTTGGTTGTTTTGCTCTTTTCTTTCTTCACTTCGATATCTTCGCCTTTAAACTCATTAGCTGAAGGTAAACCATAAGCCTGTGGACGATCATACATAAATTTATACATAATAAAAGCAAGAAACAGGCAAACTAACCCAGGAATATAAAATGCTGATTTCCATCCAAAAGCAACGACTAATAATGCGGTACCGACAAAGGTTGCACCCTCACCAATATAATGGGCAATACTAAATATACCATATTGCGTTGCTACTTCACGCTTTGAAAACCATTGGGTCAAGGAAACTATGCAAGGTGCAGAACCCATGGATTGAAACCAGCCATTCAAAAACCAAAGAATTGCAAATGCCCAAAACCAAGGTGTAAATCCTAATATAATATTAACAACAGCAGCTCCAAGTAAGCCAAGTGGCACGATCTTTTTTACATTACATCTATCAGCAATAAATCCATTAAAACATTTGCCAAAAGCTATCGCTATCAGCATAGCTGAGCCGATAATTCCTAATTCAGTTCCAGTAAACCCAGCTTCCGTCATCATAGGTTTTTTGACAACACCAAGAGTCATTCGTGTTACATAATACATACCATAACCAATAATCATCGCAGTTGGCCCCTGGAGTCGAGCCTTAGTGAACATTTTAGCCACTACTGTAGGATCTTGAATTCGCGGCTTGTCTTCACCAGTTAAAAACCATTTAAATAAGTTCATTCTTTCCACTCCTTTTTTTATATCAGAAATTAAACAGCTATTTTCTTGGCAATTCTAAACTTATTTACTCCTTCTGATCTGTAATTGTATTACAAACCAAAAGCACTTTTGATTTCTGCAGTTTTCACTGGCCTATTTTCAGCTATAGATTTTTTGGCTGCAAGTCCAATAATTACAGGCTCTAAGCCGTCTATCACTGTAACTGGAACATCTGTATCCTCTTCAATAGCTTCAATAAATTCTCTAATCTCGTTAGCATAAGCCTGCATATACCTTTCAAGAAAGAAATGTAGTGGTTTTTCAGCAATAACACCATCAGCAGTACTCACCACGGCAGTAGAAAATGTATCATTACTAATTGCCACTGCCCCTTTAGAACCAAAAATCTCTGCTCGTTGGTCATAGCCATAAGAGGCCTGCCTACAATTATCAATTACAGCCATAGCCCCATTTTCCAACTTCATTGTGATAATTGCTGTATCAATATCGCCAGCTTCACCGATAGCAGAATCCACTAATACTCCGCCTATCGCATAGACTTCTACTACCTCACTGCCTGATAAATAGCGAACCATATCAAAATCGTGAATTGTCATGTCAAGAAACATTCCACCTGATACTTTTACATATGCAATAGGTGGCGCCTCTGGATCACGAGAGGTAATTTTAATGACATGCTGTGTTCCAATTTTACCTGATGCTACAGCCTCTCGAGCTGATCTAAAATTATGATCAAATCTACGGTTAAAACCAACCTGATATTTACATTTAGAGCCTTTCACTGCTTTGATTACTTCTTTAATTTTTTCTACATCATGATCAACAGGTTTCTCACAGAAAACATGCTTACCTTCTTTAATCGCATCTAGAGAAATTTGGGAATGGGTATCAGTTGATGAACAGACTAATACGGCATCTATTTCTTCATCTCCTAAAATATCATGATAATCCTTACTAATCTTCTGAATGCCTAATGACTTCGCCCATTGTTCTGCAGATTTGTCCAAAAATGGATCAGCGATGGATCTTACCTCTGCTCCCTTGACATATTTGCAGATACTTTCTGCATGTACTTTACCAATTCTCCCTGCTCCAATAATACCAACCTTTACCATAACGATACCACCTTCCTTAACTTATTATTTATTATGTTAATATCATCTTTTTGCTAAAACGTTGTTTCAGCGGTAGAGATTATATTAATCTAAGAATTTAAACACAACATACCAACCAAGTATAGTAAGTATGTTTCTAACAATTGTGTTAGTGAAATTTAAAGTAAGCCAATTTAGTATAATAATACCAGCGATCAAATTTATCGATACTTTGTATATTTAATCAACACTGTATTACAACATGATCATATTTTATATTTTTATTCGCAATTAATTGTCGTTTGTTAATGTTTTATGATGACTTTATGATTAACTTATGATTAATTTACTATAATTTATATTTTTTGTCAATGCGAATATTTTAATATTATAAATTTTCATTTTATTTGAATGTAAAATAGTACGAGTTCCTCATTGCAACTTATAGTAAAGAAAATCCCCGATCTTGTTAGGTTTTTCCTCAACAAGATCGGGAATTCTTACATCTGACATAGGACCTGTATGCTAGCAAAAATATTTTTCTACAACAGCTAATGTTTTTTCTTTGGCAATTTTAATTGCATCTTCTATCTCAAGCTCATAATATTCGGGTCTAAATAATTCTACAGATACCATCTCTTCTTTATAGCCAATTTTTTGTCCAAATTCACACATATACTGCAATTCTTCTTTGATTTCCTTATAGCCAGATATGGTTTAATCTTATGTGTCTTGAAATAATTTGCCAGCTCTTCAATACTATGATTTTTAGATAATCCTTTAATTTATCCATAGTTCTAATTTCGATTAGATCATAGCCATATTTTTCACAGAATTGTAAATCTAATTCCAGTGACGATTTTACCATAGTAGTCGCTTGATTAAAACATAACTATTTTTTAATTTTAAGTCAAACGTGCTCGGGCTCTTTTTAGGGTAAATTTTTTCATTTACCAATTCTAACGGTGTTTCAAATATTTTCTCTGATTTTAATCTCAAGTTTGGTGTATAAATATTCTTTTTTTGGTATTTTACTAAGAAAAAAATATTCAAAGAGAATTTTTATGGGCAAATATCCTTGCATTAAGGGCTCTTGTGTTATCGTAAAATCTATTGTTTTATCTTTTATTAACTGAATGGTTTCAGGAAGCAAGTCAAAGCATATAAATTTCACATTCTTTTTGTTAAGCTTCTGAATGGCTTTTCCAACGCCTCCGATTCCTCTACCGGTCATAAAAATCCCATTAAGGTTCGGATATGCTGTTAAAAGTTCTACTGTTTTTGCATAGGAAGATGTAACATTGGCAAGCTCTATCGTATCAACAATTCTTATAGCAGGATATTCTGCGAAAATAACTTCTTCAAAACCTGCTTTTCGTTCCCTCAATGCCTTAATCTTCGCAGGTCCTGTTATGATTGCTACCTCTCCGCCAGTAGGCAATAAATCTCCGAATAGCTGCCCAGCTACACGCCCGCTTTTCTTCAAGTCCTGCCCAATAAAGCACATTTTGTTGATACCAGAAACGTCCGTATTAAAGGTTACAATTTTTATATTTTTCTTTGAAAGTCTATTTAATTCATTCGTTACTGCCTCTTCATCAAGAGGAGATAATGCAAGAGCTCGAATATTTTTCTGCTCCAGCTCTTTTATGTATTTCAATTGCTCATTTACATCAACCTTCTGCATTACACAGCATTCGATGATAATACTTGAGTCTTTCCATTCATCACGAGCTAATTGAACACCCTTATGAATTTCATTAAATAGCTCATCTTTTTTGTCTAAAATAATGACTCCGATTTTTATAGGATTTTTTTGAAAGGCCAAAGCTTTGCCAACTAAGTTTACGGTATAGCCTAATTCCTTGGCTACATTTCTAACACGTTCTCTCACTTCATCACTTACACCAAGTCTGTCATTTAACACTTTATCTACTGTTCCTCTTGAAACATTGGCAGCTTCGGCTACTGATTTAATCGTGACTCGCATAAACTCCACCTCACATGAATTATATGATTTTTCTTTAGACTTTTAAATCATAAATAAGTACATGTGACGTTATTTACTATGCGATTTTGATAATGCACAAAGTTTTTAACAACCACTTTACTTTATAATAGTTCTTTTTTTATTCTGGCTAGAGTTTCAGGTCCTTGATAAGAGATTTTTTCTGGAAATCCAAACAAAGAAACAGATGCAATGGAATCATCTCGCTGAGCAAACTTCATTTCTAGAAGTTTTTGGAATAATAACGTGTGATAGATCATCGCCTGCATACTCAAGCATACCAACAACATCACCTGCGCCATTATTCTTATATCCAGCGCTTTAAGAGCTCGGGCACGTTAAGGACGTTCTGTTATAATGAAACATCAATCAATTTCATTATCCTAAGAGTTAAATATCAGCAAGCATAAGCCATAAAATAAGATTAACAATTTTCTCCAGTCATTTGAATTGTAGTTAGAAATGATTTACTAGAGCAACGGTCATTATTTATGACTTACTACTTGCGAATATTTTTAATTGATGTTAATACTCCCGAGCTTGATCAATATTCTTTCTTATTGTTTTATATACTTCCTGAATCTTTTGGCTGCTAGACACTTCAGCAACACCAACTCGCCACCATGACTTATAATTATGTATCATGGTTTTAGGCAGCACTTTTATATCAATCAGCGTAGAAACCGTTTGTTTTTTTGAATCAATGACTGCAGCTTTCAGTTCATCTACTGTTTTAACGGTATACGTCTTGCATCCATAAGAAGCTGCGTTCATAGCAAAGTCAATAGGCACAAATCCGCCATCTAATTTGCCGCTTACTTTATCTCTAAATCTAAATTCGGTACCGAAGCTTCCCATTCCGTGCCCAATTTGTAAATTATTAATACAGCCAAATGTCATATTATCCAATAGTATCACATTGATCTTTTTTCTTTCCTGGATTGAAGTCGGCAATTCAGAATGCAGCATCATATAGGAACCATCACCAACAAATGTATATACTTCCTGATCTGGCGCAGCCAATTTCACACCCAAGCTTGCATTTACTTCATATCCCATGCAGGAAAATCCATATTCCATATGATAGGTATTCGTTCCTTTTGCCCGCCAAACTCGCTGTAAATCTCCCGGCAAGCTTCCAGATGCACCAACAATAATATCAGTCTCACCAAGCAGTTCATTCAGTACACCTAAGACTCTTGACTGGGTTAAGCAGGAACCAGTTACTTTATTAAATTCTTCTAAGACGGCACGGTCAAGATGATCGTCAATTTCAGGTACAAAACCTTCACCTGTATATTCCACAGCATATACTCGATCTACTTCTGCCTTCAATTTATCTTTAGCATCTTTTATCTGGGTTTCATAGTCTGACTGATAATCTATTTTATCCAATTCTTCCGTTAATACTTCCAAAGCAGCTTTTGCATCAGCGACCACTTTTACGCCATCCAATTTATAAGCATCAAAAGCAGCTACATTTATATTTAAATAGTCTACCTCTGGATTTTGGAATATCCATTTTGAAGAGGTTGTAAAGTCTGTATACCTCGTACCTACACCAATGACAAGATCTGTTTCTTTCGCAATTGTATTTGCTGCCAAACTGCCTGTTTCACCAATTCCGCCAAGATTTAGTTCATGATCCCAGATGATTGCTCCCTTACCAGCTTGTGTTTCTCCAAAAGGAATATTGAACTTCTCGGCAAAGAGTTTAAACGCGGCTGCCGCTTCTGCATATTTCACTCCACCGCCGCATATTAGAATCGGTTTCTTCTTCTTTGAGATAAGGGCAACTGCATCTTGAATCATTTCTTTCGTTGCAGGTCTTCTTTCAATTCGGTGAACTCTTTTTTGAAAGAAATACTCTGGATAATCGTAAGCTTCCCCTTGCACATCCTGAGGCAGAGCGATTGTCACAGCTCCAGTGTCTGCCGGATCTGTTAATACTCTCATAGCGTTGATGCAGGCAGTCATGAGTTGTTCCGGACGAGAAATTCGATCCCAGTATTTGCTTACTGCTTTAAATGCATCGTTTGTGCTGATGGAAAAGTCATGAAATTGTTCAATTTGCTGTAGAACAGGATCTGGCTGCCGGGTAGCATATACATCACCTGGCAAGAATAATACAGGAATTCTATTGGCAGTAGCAGTCGCTGCTGCCGTTACCATATTAGCGGCCCCTGGTCCTACGGATGAGGTACAAGCATATATTTGTTTTCTAAATTTTTGTTTAGCAAATCCAATAGCTGCATGGGCCATTCCTTGCTCATTCCGTCCCTGATGAACGATTAGATCACCTGCATCCTGCTCTAATGCCTGCCCTAATCCGATTACATTACCGTGACCAAAAATGGTGAAGATACCTGCAACGAATTTCCTTTCTACACCATCAAATTCAACATATTGGTTATTAAGGAATTTTATAAGTGCTTGAGCAACTGTTAGTCGTATTTTTTTCATAATGCCACCTCGCCTATCATTATTCGTTACTTTTGAGTGACGAAATCATCTATCTATCAATAGATTTTTTAAAATCCTATTTTTTCTTTGATATACTTTCTAGCCTTTTGCGCATATTCAAAAGCATTTGCTTCTGCTGGATCCTGTTCTGCTTCTACCAACAGCCATCCCTCGTACTTATTTTCGGACAAAATCGTAAAGATTGGTCCAAAATCAATGCATCCATCTCCTGGTACTGTAAATGCACCTGCTCTAACCCCTTGAAGGAAACTTAATTTTTCCGTTCTAACTCTCTCTCGCATTTCTGGGCGCACATCTTTTAAATGAACATGTTTAATTCTGTTAATATATTTTTTTAAGATGGAAATAAAGTCTTCCCCTGAATATGCTAAATGTCCTGAGTCAAATAATAAATACACCAAGTTTTCATCTGTCGTATTCATAAGTCGGTCTATTTCTTCTGTTGTCTGAACCACCGTTCCCATGTGATGGTGATAGACCAATTTCATATCCTTTTCTTTTGCTAAATCACCTAATTTGTTTAAGCCCTCTGCAAATTTTTGCCACTCTTGATCATTTAAATTATACTTTCCTGTAAATATCGGAATATCCAGCTTTCCTTGTATACTATGTCCTTGTTCCGATACTACAATAACTTTAGCCCCCATGGCATGGAGAAAATCTCTATGTAAAATGAATTCTTTTGCCGTATCTTCATATGGCTTTGTTGTCAAAAAGGCACTAAACCAAGCACTTGCAATTTGTAAGCCTCTTAGATCAAGAGCTTTTTTTAGAACCTTTATATCTTTAGGATATTTACAACCAACTTCTGAGCCAGTAAAACCAGCAAGAGCCATTTCGCTTATACATTGTTCAAAAGTATTCTCTTTCCCTAGATCCGGCATATCATCATTCGTCCAAGCAATGGGTGCAATTCCCAACTTTACTGTTTCCTTATTAAACATACCTTTCCTCCTGCTTCACAACTGATTTCCCTTGGCATTCAAATCTCTTCAATGATTGTACAGTATACCAATACATCCCAATACAAAATATTGCGAATATTAGTTGTAGCTTGTTACTTTTATTATTTATCTGGCCATATTTTCACATTTTGATCTAATAGCCATGTATGCTTTTCATCATCAATTCGGTCCGTCCATGGATTATTTTCCAAATGTCTGATCATCCAACAATAATACATTGCATAACCTGGAGCAGATGCTTGGGGGTGGACTAAGCCTCCCGGTATTGTTAAAAAACTATTATCTTGTATTTTATAAGCATCTTCACCGACTAGGCATAAACCAAATCCCTGTGGCTTATTGAATTTATAGTAATACACTTCTGGCTGAGGATGATGATGTGGAGGGTAACTCGACCACTTACCTGGATAGGTGATTACTTCGCCCATAACCATATTGGAGTAAGGGGCATTACGATAATCAAATACGGTCCTAACAACTCTTCTAGCAACATCATTCCAAACGCCTTCACCAAAAATATCACTTTGACAGTCAGCAGGACTGTATAGTTTAGCTGCAAATCCATTCTCATTTTCAGTACATTGAACGAGTATTTCACTTGCCTCCAAAAATTCTACAGTAACCTCTGTTTCTTTAGGAACATGCAAGCACCAAGGGTCTTCATCAAATACAGATCTTCTTTCAATCACTTCTTCTCTAACCGACCATTTTATTTTTATCTTGCCATCTAATAACAAAATAGCGATTTCTTTATGCTGCTGATAATAGGATTCCCGAGAATCCTTATCGAGCTTTACAATACAGATATCCATTAGCATTTCTTTATTTTTTCCATTGACTTCACATAATGAATTTAAACCATATTTTAACTCACCTATATTGTGAATCATAATGTTATCCTCCTACATTCTTGCTACCATCTCTCCATGTTCCTCTTTGCTTTTTCTGATGAATTCTGTTACTTCCTCAACCGTCGGCATTGCTTCGGAACAGCTATGGCTAGCCACCAACATAGCAGCTGAAGCACTGCCAAATTCTAAGCAGTCAATCATGTCCCAACCTTCCAACAA
>NZ_FOTS01000091.1 GCF_900114615.1 Pelosinus propionicus DSM 13327
ACTGAAAGCAGATATGGGCTTCCGACGTTTTCTTATGAGAGGCAGCGTCAAGGTGCAAACCGAGTTTCTATTGCTGTGCATGGGGTATAACCTAAACAAACTCCACAACAAAATTCAAAGTGGTCGCTGTGGAACTTACTTGCATATTCCCAAAGCAGCCTGACAAATACAAATAGACTTTTTTATTGGGGAAGAGGCTTCCTCTGTTTGCTATGGGCATAAACGGAAGAAGAGCTTCTTTGTTTATTCTTTTTCGCCTGGATTTTATCTGCTCAAGAAAGGAAGGCTGCCACAAAATGCTTTTTTTCAAAAAGCATTTTGCGACAGCCTCTTTGTAAACCTTGTGTAGGATATATACTTGCATGTAGGGGCTCTAGAAGGTTACAATTTATGGTATGGTTAATTTAATATATTTGATCTTATCTGCCGCTACTGTAAGCGTTAAGGAATCAGAACTGTCATTATGAGCAGTGTGAAGCAGCTCTTTGCAAAATGATGTTTGATGATGCAGTACTGGTTCCTATTTTACTGGAAAGGAGATTCATAATGCCTATTGGTGTCATTGTTAATAGCTTATCTGTACTTTTTGGAGGAATTGTAGGAGCCTTTTTAGGGGACAGAGTTCCAGAGCGAATTAGAACCAGCCTGCCTTTAATTTTTGGTGTAGCTTCCATGTCCATGGGAATTACCACCATCGTGAAGATGCATACCCTGCCAGCTGTTATTTTAGCAGTTATTGTTGGGACAACGATCGGTGAACTGATACAATTTGAACAGGGAATTGAAGGTTGGTCCAATAAAGCTCGAGGGCCGATCGAAAAATTGTTTTCCAGTAAAGCCGGGATAGAAAATCCAAAAGACTTTATGGATCAGTTTGTAAGTATTGTGATTTTGTTTTGTGCAAGCGGCACAGGGGTGTTTGGTGCTTTGCAATCGGGGATGACAGGAGATCATACGATTTTATTAGCAAAGTCGATTCTTGATTTTTTTACAGCGGGAATATTTGCTGCAGCTTTAGGCTATATGGTTGCTGCAATTTTTATCCCACAATTTATTGTACTGCTGATTTTGTTTTTAGCGGCATCCTTCATTATGCCATTAACCACACCGGCTATGCTTGCGGACTTTTCTGCATGTGGCGGTATTCTGATGCTGGCTACCGGGTTTCGCATTTGTGGAATTAAATCGTTTCCGATTGGGAATATGCTGCCTGCCATGGTGATTGTTATGCCATTATCTTGGATTTGGATTACATATTGCAATTTTTAATTCATTGTGTACTGGATTCAGAAAGGCATTTGCCGACATCCATTGAGGAACTAGCGTATGTAATTGATAATTTTTTCGAAACGTTATATACTTCAATAATGTGCTTGGAGTGCGGTAAAATAAACGTTATTATTTAAAAGTAGGAGTGGTTATATGGATAAACGATTGACGTTATCGTCTTATATATTGATTGGTTCCATGCTGTTTGGATTATTTTTTGGTGCTGGAAATTTGATTTTCCCTGTACATATGGGACAAGAAGCTGGCAGTAATGTTGTAAGTGCAACCCTTGGATTTCTTGTCACAGGGATAGGACTGCCCTTTTTAGGAGTTGTAGCTATTGGTGTATCGAAAAGCAGGGGGTTATTTGATTTGGCCAGCCGTGTTCATCCTGTGTATGGATACATTATGACGGTTTTATTGTATTTAACCATTGGTCCTTTTTTTGCACTTCCCAGAACCGGCACGGTTTCCTATCAAATTGGGTTGGCACCCTATATTGCAGATGAATATCAGACCATAGGTTTAGCTATTTTTACCGTTCTATTTTTTTTCGTGGCCTTACTTTTTTCTCTTAAGCCCAGTAAAATTTTAACTTGGGTAGGGAAGATATTAAATCCTTTGTTCTTAGTATTTTTAGCTTTTTTAGTAATCGTGAGTTTTTTACAGCCAATGGGTACTATCTCTGATGCAGCAATTCATGGAAGCTATGCTGCAGAGCCTTTTTTTAAAGGGTTCACCGAAGGGTATAATACGATGGATGCGTTGGCCTCCCTGGCGTTTGGTATAATTGTAGTTCAAACGATTAAAGGACTTGGGGTTCAAAGCCCACGCAATATCGCAATTGGCACGATTAAAGCGGGCAGTGTAAGTGTTCTTTTGATGGGACTAATTTATGGCTGTTTGGCTTATATCGGTGCGACAAGTATTGGCCAGTATAAGCTGTCTGAAAACGGCGGGATTGCATTAGCGCAAATCGCCAATTATTATTTTGGGTCATTGGGGAGCATTCTATTAGCCATTATTGTTACCCTTGCTTGCTTAAAAACCGCTATCGGTTTAATCACAGCGTGTTCCGAAACCTTTCAGGAACTATTTCCTAATTCTCTTAGCTATAAATCCTATGTAGTGTTATTTACCATTTTTTCTTGCCTGATTGCCAATATCGGGTTGACGCAAATTATTTCGTTATCCATTCCAGTATTAATGTTCTTATATCCACTAGCCATCACACTGATACTCTTGGCCCTATTATCGCCACTTTTTAAAGAGAGGCAGATTGTATATATGATGACAACTCTATGTACCTTGCTGGTCAGTATCGCTGATGGAATCAATGCAATGCCGGAGAGTATTAAAAATCAAGAGAGTGTTCAGGGGTTCCTTATCCTCTATCGTACTTTTCTGCCATTCTTTGACATTGGAATGGGGTGGATTATACCGCTGGTGGTTGGCTTAGGGGCAGGATGGATGATTAGCTGTTTTTATGCTCCAGTAAATACAAGGAAGGTATGAAGAAAATGGATAGAATTATAGATGTCACAGGCGGAAAAGGAGGTAATGCTTTCTTAGTATTGGGAACGGAAAAAACGGCATTAATTGATTGCGGCATGGCATATTGTGCGTCAAATCTCATTAAGAATATTAAGCAAGTATTATGCAAAAGAACATTAGATTATATTTGTATCAGTCATTCTCACTATGACCATATCGGTGCCATTCCGTATTTAAAAGAACAATGGTCTAATAGTAAGGTATTAGGGGCAGAATATGCAAAACAGACATTAAATAAGCCAAATGCTTTAAAACTAATTCGAAGTCTTAGCATGCAAGCAGCGCAAATTTATGGAGCAGATTCGATAGCGGACTACGACGATGAAATGATGAAGGTGGATACGGTTATTTCTGACGGGGAGATGCTGGATCTGGGATGTTTAAGCATTCATGTGGTTGAGACACAAGGTCACACCAAATGTTCATTATCATTTTTGGTTGATAATGAAATCCTATTTCCAAGTGAATCAACAGGATATATGAGTAAATCAGGAAAGATTTATCCAGCTTTTTTAACCAGCTGCTCTGAGACCATTGCTTCCATCGATAAATGTCAAAAACTAAAACCTCGATTTATCATTTCACCTCATTTTGGCTTGGTCAATGAAAGTGCTGCGTTGAGCTATTGGGAAAACTGTCTCTTGGCTGTTAAAGAAACTAGGGAGTTTATACTTCGTCTTGTCAGTCAAGGGTGCGATGAAGAGCAAATTTTAATCGAGTATGAAAAAGTATTTAGAGACAGTCAAAGTAGACTGGAACAGCCAGAAGAGGCATTTCGGTTGAATGCACGGAGTATGATAAGAACGGTGTTGAGAGAAGAACAGTTCTAAGAGGAGGGTCTGGAATTTTCCAGACCCTTTATGTTAGAACCCGTTTTTGGCAGACCTACGGATTGTAGTTCGCTTTAAATTTTCAGCAGAATTTCATTAACCTATGGTGTAATATAGTTGTTAGAATTGGAATTTTACGGAGTGAAATGGGGTTAAGTAATGAGAGTATTACTTGCTGAGGACGATAAACGGTTTGGCAATCTTCTTCATCAAATGTTACTGAGACAGGACTTGCAAGTAAATTGGGTTCTTTCAGGCGACTGTGCTTTGGATGTAATTCAAGGCGAGGCGTATGATGTTGTGATTTTAGATTGGATGATGCCTGAAATGTCTGGTTTGCAAGTGTGTCGAAAGTTAAGGGAAGAAGGCTATCAAGGCGGAATACTTATGCTTACTGCAAAGGATACGGTAGATGACTTAGTGGTTGGTTTAGAGGCCGGTGCTGATGATTATATTGTCAAACCCTTTGTTTTTAAGGAACTATTGGCTCGCATTCATTCCGTGTCCCGCAGGAGCAAGGTTACGCTAAAAGAAACTGTGATAAAAGCGGCTGACCTGGAATTAAATTTAACCACGAAGGTGGCTACGCGTGATACAAGGAGTATACAGCTGACTGGACGAGAGTTTCAGCTATTGGAATTATTGATGCAGAATTATGGAAGAGTACTGCCGAAAGAGCGCATTTTAGATCATATATGGGGATTGGAGAGCGAGGTTTCTCCTAATACCCTCGAAGCCTTTGTGCGATTACTTCGCAGGAAAATAGATGATTCTGGGGAAGTCCAATTGATACAAAATATTCGAGGAATTGGCTATAAAATGGAGGTCAAAAATGATATCCAAGACTCATAAAAAATTGACTACTGTATATACTGCAGTCTTTGGATTATTTTTGATAGCATTTGTTGGGATCGTGTGTTTAGGTATTATTTGGGGCACCTACGTAGAACGAACAGAAGATGTTAAGGTATTAGCAAATGAGATAGCAAGGGAAAATCGAGGTTTGATTCTGCAACATGCCCAAAAAGAAACAAATGGGCCACCTTTAGCAACAACAGAAGATGACTATGATATTAGTGGGCAAGTCTTTTTTTATATTGTAGATACAAAGGGGCAAATTATTAAGGCTGATCAGCCTGTTCCTGTGCTGCGAGAGTCCGCTTACTTTCAAATTATGAACTGGAATCCTTTAGAAAGCACGAAAATCACCACTGTGAAGTTGCCGACGAATAAGACGGCCGTATTGATTCTTGCTGCTCATCAGGTACAGCGCGGAGAAAATTTGTTAGCTACAGTATATGTCGGCAGGGATGTGACGGCCTATGCGCGCAGTTTGCTGCGCAGCGTTTTTACACTAATGGCGGTATCATTTATCTTTTTATTCTTAGCTGCGATGATCGGATATTTTTTAGCTGGCAAAGTTACAACTCCCATGGAGGAATCAATGAAAAGGAAGAAACAATTTATTGCGGATGCATCTCACGAGCTGCGAACGCCATTAAGCGTGCTCTTTACTTCCATAGAGGCTGTAGAAATGGACATGGATAATCGCTTGTCGCCTTTCTCTATGCAAATCATGAATGATGCAAAAGAGGAATCGTTTCGTTTAAAAAAGCTTGTCGATGATTTGTTAACACTGGCAAGAACCGATACTGGAGAGATCGAGCTAAAAAAAGAAGTATTTTCACTGACGTTAATCACTAAGCAGGTACTTCGCTCACTACGATTTGCGGCAGATGAGAAGGAGATAAAGATCCTGTTTGATGCTGCCGATTCTATGGATTTAAATGCTGATCCGGAACGCATTTACCAGCTTTTGTTTATCTTAATTGATAATAGTATAAAATATAGCTCGCCTAATAGTGAAGTGAGAGTACAATTTAAAAAGGTACAAAATACGACTGGCTGCTATACGCAAATTGCTGTGACAGATGATGGCCCAGGTATTCCTTTTGAATGTAAGGAGCAGATCTTTCAGCGCTTTTTCCGCGTTGATGCGTCGAGATCGCGGGATATTGAAGGCTCAGGCTTAGGCTTGTCCATTGCTCAATGGATTGTTGAGGCTCATGAAGGTGAGATTTATGTTAATAGTGAGCTCAATAAAGGCAGTGAATTTGTTGTCCTGCTTCCTAACCCTTGAAAGTAAATGTTTTGAGAATGATTTAGAATCTATAGTATAGCTAAAACTTAACAAGAGTAAAATTTATACCAAATTTAGTATGGGTAGTATTCTTGACTATAGGGCTGTAGTGAGATAAAATAGTAGAGGTAAGTTGCCGGTATAGCTCAGTTGGTAGAGCAACTCATTCGTAATGAGTAGGTCGTCCGTTCGAATCGGATTATCGGCTCCAATAAAATCAGTAGCTGTACCGTGTGGTGCCAAAAATGAGCGGATTATAGTGGTGCTAAAGTGGTGCAATTGTATATAAAAATGAAACCAGACAAAATTTATTTGTCTGGTTTTTTATCTTTATCTTGGGCGGGTTTTCTTGGTTTTGCTTTCTTGGTGTTTAATGCTCTTGATATAACGGAAGATGCTTTTTTAGTTGCATCTTTTCGAGGATGTACGTAAGTTCGATAAGTAAATGCTTGGTCAGCGTGCCCGAGCAGTGCAGCAACTTCTGGAATAGCAACATTTTTATCAATTAATATAGATGCAACAGAATGCCTTAATCCGTGACGAGTTGTATCAATTCCAGTTTTTGCTCTAATTTCATCAAATTCTTTGGCGAACCTTCGCGGCTCTAAAGCTGTTCCTTTATTATTACAAGTCACATATTTAGAGTGCTTTAAATCATCGTCACCTATTTGACGCTGTCTTGCCTCCTTAAGAACATCTAAAATATTATCATCTAAATAAATAGTTCTAACGCTATTTTCTGTTTTTGGTAATTCAGCAGATAATTTATTTGCTTTTGTCCGCTGAATTGACTGTGCAACCGTAAGTGTCTTTTCTTTAAAATTAATATCAGACCATCGTATGCCTAATATTTCACCTAACCTCATCGCGGTATGAGCTAATAGATAAATACCAGTATAAATACGAGTGCCTTTTGCAGCATTTAAAAATAGCTGCATTTCCTTTTCGTCTATAGTTACAATGTCTGGTCTAACAGCTTTAGGTCTTTCTATATCTTCTATAGGGTTTATTAAGATTAGCCGGGATATCCTTGCTTGTTTAAAAAGATTGTGTAATATGCTATGTAATTTTAATATAGTTGATTCCGCTAACTTCTTCTTACGCATAGCATTATAGATTTTAGTAATGTGATAAGGTAGCACTTCTTGCATTGGCACTTCATCAATAGTCAGCAAATGATTATTTAATAAGGCTTTGTAATCCTCATAGGTTTTTGTTCTTCGTTTTGGTAAGATATATTCTTCTAGCCATTGCGTACGCCACATTTTGACTGTCATTTTAGTCGGAGCTACATATTGACCTTTTCCGAATTCAGATAACTTGTCATTTTTCCATTTTACTGCCTCGCCAGAGTCCTTAAATCTCTTACTAATACGTTTTCCGTCTGGTGCAGTCAATTGCACCCGATAACCGCCTTTCTCTTTATCCTCATACAGTGTACCTTCGTTATTAGAGCGTTTTTTAGCCATGCCGGACCTCCTAAACACTTGTAATCTGATCTTGCAATGAATAGCCTGAGTGTGCTTGCTTATCTGTTGAAATCCTTACATAAACGTTCATAAAAGTTTTCCTAGTTTAGACTTTTTTAAGATTAGAATATTTATTGTTTATTCCCAAAGAAAATAGAATTATATATTTTTTTATCGCAAACCCATTCCGGTTTCATAGATATAATAATCTTTTCGCCAAGTTGCTTCTTTGCGTATAATAATGCTTGAGCACAAATCAGTACGTCTGATAATGCATTATGATGATTAAGTTCTAATTTTAGATACTCTGCAATAGTTGGTAATCTATGATTTGAGAGAAATGGCCAAGCATAGCGAGCTGTTACGCAAGAATCAATAATAGAGAATGGAGGCGGGGTGATATTGTAATATTTAAGAGTGGCTAGGAGTACAGGAATATCAAAATGGGCATAATGTGCAGCGACATTACCATATTCTTTAATATATGGTTCTATTTCTGACCATATCTCGTCAAAAGTAGGAGAATCTTTAACCATTTTATATGAAATTCCGTGGATATCCGTATTTTTAGACGAAAAATATTTTGAGTGAGGATGAACTAACCACGACTGAGAATGTATTATTTTATCTTGGCGCACTACTGCAATTCCAACTTGACAGATACTTTCATTTGCTAAGCTGGCTGTCTCGAAATCAAGTGCCACAAAATCTAAAGTTGTATCATGTTTGGTTTTGACAGGGGCGGGTAAAGCATTGCTTTTAGGTTTAGAAATTCCAAAAAATCTTTTTATAAAGCTAAACAAAATCATCACCACTTTATACATGTTTTAATAAGCTAATTTCCCCAATTGCCTTACTGAGTGTTTAATTTTTGCAGTTCTAATTTAAGATCAAATTTTACTACGTCATTCCACTCTTTTAATGTTGCTTTGGAGATTTTAAAGGTAATAAATTCTATCTTTTCAACATTGCTTAGGTTTTGGGTATATGGGATTTGTAACGTTAACTCTTTATTATCTCTAATTGCAACCATTAAATCATCGTAAAAATCTACTTCCAACTTCCTTGTCTTGTCTTTTCGTAAATATGGTCGGTTGTCATTGTATGAGAGATAGAATCTTCCTCCATATTGATATGTTTTCCCCTCTGTTCTTACTGTATAATTCCCTTTGGATGCCTCGTGTATTGTAACGTCAATACTATTACCTAAGCGTCCTATCCCTGGATCTGTCATATAAGAAAATGCACCTCGTTTTACTTTGCTATCACCTTCTAAAGAATATAAAAATCCATCCTTAAAAAATTCATATCTTTTCATTGGTTTATTTGTGTCTGTTGGATCGAAATGCATTGATAATGAGTATGTGATGTCGTTTTCGCCATTATCTAATTTATACTCTTTTAAAAACCATGTATTTAGATACATATCATCGTCATATTTATCTGATATATAACTTATAAGAGAAAAGGTTCTTTCGGCATGATTATATTGTCGTGTTGTTTCAGCAGATGCAGCACTCATAAAAAATAGACAAGCCATTATAGTAAAAATGATTCTTTTCAAAAAAACACCTCTTTTTTTTATATTTTCAGAAAAAATATTTTCTAATAAAGCAGGATTTTTTACATGCGCGACGTACAAACCTTATACCCATAAACTACCTGTATCGTGTAAAATCGTTTTGCAATAAAATTGGAGGTGTTTAACATGTCCATCTTATTGTAAAAATAGTTCGGAAAAATAAAATTAAGCAACTCAGGATCGAGAAAAAGCTTACTCAGCAGGATTTGGCTGTTGTAATTGGAGTGCATCGATCGACAATAGGTAATATGGAAGACAATCGCAGTAAAATTACCAAAGAGCAAGCACAAAAAATTGCAAAAGTCCTCGGACTGAAAGAAGCAGAAGACATATATGTATTAGGAGGATGATGGACATGTTAAATACTTCTTGGAGCTGTCTCAAAATAGGTTTTTAAAACCTATTTGAGATAGCTCTTTCTTTGTATCCCTAACCGAATAGGGTATTTTCTCTTTTTTGCGAATTAAGTGGAGTAAAGTAGGCATAGCAAAGCTAGAGGAGCATTATGCCCCTCATAAATTGCTGTGCCTGCAACCTTTTAGGCGGTCTTTTTTTCGTGTAGCATTTTTCCGCACCGTTGTTGCTGTATTTTGTTATGTAGTTTATTTAAGTTATAGCCCATCGCCAAGAACAAGAATTCAGTCCTAACGCTTTGCTTGCCACGCAGCAAGAATCTTCTAAATCGATGGTTT
>NZ_FOTS01000063.1 GCF_900114615.1 Pelosinus propionicus DSM 13327
CTAGCAAGCGCTTTCATAAGAAACTTGTTGATGCAGGCATGACACAAAGCATGTCCAGGGTCTCAAGATGCATAGATAACGGTCCTATGGAGGCATTCTGGGGAATGATGAAATCAGAGATGTATTATCTTAAAAAGTTCAATTCCTACGACGATTTGGAAAAGGCGATCAACGAATACATAGAGTACTACAATAATCATCGATATCAAAAGAGGCTCAACTGTATGACTCCACTAGAGTATAGACAGTATCTTTTGAATACAGCCGCATAAAAAAATGATGCCAACCACAACTCAATGATTGGCATCATAAAACTTTTTGTTTTTATACTGTCTACTTGACAGGGGGCACTTCACTTTAGGTGAGACGGCTTTTTTGTATATTGAAAACCACGCGCTAGGCGTGCAATGTCGTCAACTTAAGGATATTTTTAGACAAATATCCTTAAGTTGACGACATTGCACGTTAGACGGGTGGTCCTGATTATTTTGTCACCTTAAACACCTCAGAAACATATTATGTTATTAAGAAGGAGGTGTTTATTTTGTCACATGGGCATTGCAATGACGATGCAGATAGATTAGAAAGACTGGAACGTGAAGTCGAAGAAATTCTTCGAATAGTACGCGAGATCCTTCGAATAGTTCGTGAATTAGCCGAAGAAGATTGTTAGATAACTCTCTAGGTTAGCCCGTCAGTATAGTTGACGGGCTTTACATATAGAATTTACTCTATTTTAAATCAACAAGCTTTTGCGATTTTTAAAATGCACCGTCTTATTTAATTGGTAAGGCGGTACTTTTTTATTTGTATAATTAAAACAGCTTATTGGGATGATAATGTAAGGAGGTGATATAAAAATGCTTTGGTTTTTAGTAGTCGGAGTGATCGCCGGCTGGCTCGCTGGCATGATTTCACGTGGCGGAGGATTTGGAATATGGGGCGACCTAATAACAGGGATTGTAGGTTCTTACATTGGCGGTTTTTTATTTAATCTTATGGGTATAGCCACATATGGTTTAATAGGGTCGATAATTGCAAGCACTATAGGAGCTATTGTGCTACTGTGGGTTATTCGATTATTTCGTGTTGCAGATCCTGCATATAAAAAGAAAGAATGAGTTTATCATTTTGCTGCTTTACTCTTAATGGGTGAGGCGTTTTTTTTATTTGTAAAATTTAAATTATAAAAACCAGGACATACTAAATGTAAAGCTAGCATTCGAAGGAGGTAGAACATGGCTGATGATCATATAGATGAATGGACAGAGATTAATAAATTTGTTCAAAAACTATCTGAAGAAGGTCGTTTAAAATTATTCCAAGAACTGAAGCGTTCTGGATCAGTTGAAAATCCTATTAAGTATACCGAAACACACGTAGAAGGCGGTATAGAGGAATATCGTGATAAAGGAGAAAATTTGCTCTCAAAGAATCTGAATCGTCGATGGACTTAAAAAATCAAAATTAAACCGTCTAAATAGACGGTTTTTAATTTTGTTTATAAATCTTTTTAGTTTTAAACTTTTTTGTTTTACATTTGTGTGAAGCGTTTTTTCATTTGTAAATATCTACCGCTTGATTTTCACTCACTTAAACTCTATAATTTAACCAAACATACGTTCTATTTCATGGGTGGTGAATTTATCATGGGTCGTACAATTCTACATGTTGATTTGAATAACTATTACGCAAGTGTAGAATGCCTATATCATCCCGAGATTCGTGATAAGCCTGTGATTGTATGCGGTGATGCTGAAGCGCGTCATGGTATCATTCTTGCTAAAAATTATATTGCCAAGAACCTTGGAGTAAAAACAGGAGAAGCAATTTGGGAGGTTATCTATATTTTTTTATAACGTCATTAACAAAATAAGTAGATTTCTTGTGGGTTGGCAAGATTAATCCTTGCAGAATCCTAAATTGAGCATAGTCTGAGAAATACCTAACCGGATACTAAAAAAGGGTATAAAACTAGATGGTGCAAGCTTTAGTGGAGGTGAGCATAAAAAAGTGAGCATGAGTTAATCTACGGAGCTGATTTGAAGTATAAATATGAAAACAGATGATCATCAATCGCTTTCGTTAATCCTATTTGATTACTGATCTAGAATTAATAAGACTATGGAGAGATCTGGGCTTGTCATTAATATTTAGGATCTAAAGATTTACAAGAGAAATGGTTACAGGACAATAAAAAGCTTGAGAGAACTCTTCAAGAACTGGTGTTTTAGAACTAATCAAAGAGCAAAAAAGATAATCTGGAGCAAGGCGAATATTATTTTCTAGGAACAACGACTTTTTTTATAGCAATCTTTTCTGCATTAGCGATTAATATCTTACTTGATATCATGAAATAATTAATAATCCAGGGCAATTAAATTTTCTAAGCCTCATTTTGTGACTATCATTGTACAAAGTGAGGTTTTTATATATTTATTAATTTATTAAGATTACTTTATGAAATTAAGACATTAAATGCCCATATTTCGGAAAAGTATCTTTATGTTTTCCGAAATGTAGATATAATAGAGATAAATTAGTAAAGAAGGTGGAACCATGATTAAAATGATTATACGCCCTATTAGTGAATTGTCGAAAAGAATGGCAGATGTAGAAGCCTTTGTGATTGGCCAAGATACGCCAGTCCATCTTACTAAAAATGGATACAATCACATGGTTATTATGAGTAGCAATCATTACGAAAAAATATCAGCAAAAATAAACATGTATGAAAATCTTCTACGCTCCGAAGCTGAAATTCGGCAGGGCAAATCCTTGCGATTGGATTCAGCTATGACCGACATTGATCAGTACCTACAGGAGCGTATTCATAAACAATATGGAAAATAAGTACAAGGTTAATTAGCCCCTAATGCCGTAATGAAGACTAAGGAAGTCGTAAATTTTATGTGGATGCCATGAACTACTTGATAGTTAAAGAGTTTCAGGTGGCAGGCTATTAAAAAAGCTGCAGATTACTCGATTGTTGGGTTTAAAAAAGATTGAACAGTATTAAAATAGTTCAAACGACCCCGCGACTGGTAATGTAATTTTTACCAGCGGTTTAACATCATGCAAGCTTATCATTTGCCGGATATCAGCTTGACAGGCCTTTTAGATGAACGGATTGCGCAGGATACGATTCAAGAGTACTATCGGTCTACCATTGGTCACGATGATTATTACAGCTTACCTGCTGTTTATCAGTGCATTCAGGAAACTACTTGGTGCAAGCATAAGAAGGAACGGATATGTAATTGGCTCCGACTGATTGCCCAGACAGACTCATTTGCGGAAAGCAGTGTTTGCTTCTTACAGGGGAGCTACCTGAATGATGAAGCTCGAACATGGGGACAGGGAAGCAAAAGGGACGCTTGCTGATTATATTGACAGCTGCAGGTATGAGGGGATAAATAGGATGACAATTCCGGAAAGCTATAGCATTGATTGGTTGCCAAATCCAATGTCAGAAAAATGAATGTAGGTAGGAGCGAACAAAGCTATGCCTTGGCTAGATCGGCATTAAGCCCGAAGGGCAGAATTCTTAGAAATTGCTATGGCTGATAAACAAATCATAGTAGAGCTTGATTGAAAGTAGTCACGGCTCATGATTTTATCTTCTCCATCGTCAAGCCCGTTAAGTGTATCAGGTTTGTGATGAATTAAAAAAAGTACCCGTATCTACCTTAGAGCTAGCATACGGGTACTTTACTATCTCGTATATAATTTTGTGCCAGGAAAACCTCAGTAATTTGCACATATGTAGTACAAAAAAACAATTTTCAAGTTGATATCTACTTGAAAATAATTGGAGTATATGCTATGATAAAAAACAAAGGAGGTGGTGATTATTACAAATGCTTGGTTAGTACGTCCTAACCCACAAGGGTTTGAGCGTATGAAAGAATTTCTTAAGCAAAACATTGTAGCTATTGGATGGCCAGGTATTGGTGACCTTACCAATCTGAGTACTGATGAAATTAAACTAAGGTTATGCGCGCCACCTTATGGCTATTCAAGTCTTGAACTAGGCAATACGTACGCAGTGATCGATGCATTTGTACACCGAATGGCTGTTGGTGATTATGTTTTAGTTCCGCATGGGCATAGTATTTATTTCGCAAAAATAGAGAGTGATTATCTATTTAATAAAAGCAAAGACAATGAAGATGATGGATTTCCGCACCAACGTAAAGTCACCTGGGTCTCCGAACCCATCCCTCGTTCATCGTTACCTGATACCTTGCGAAATGCACTAAAAATACACCGTTCAACAGCAAACCTAACTAAGTATTTCGATATCATTGTCTCTCTGGCAACAGGAGATGGTATTCCTCAAGAGTTAGCTCCGATCAATGAATTCTTGAAAGTAAATTACCCATTACGTCCAGATATGCTTGTTACTATCGAAGTGCCGAAAAACATAACCAAAACCGAGGCTCTACGGTTGTCCGAATTTGTTAAAACTTTATATTTTGACAATAACTAAAAATGGAGGTTAGTGACTATGGATTTAATAATTGACCAAAATAAACTAGGGGAATTAGAAAAGGCCTTTCATTTGATGTGGGAAACTTTCCCTGAACCTGCAACACTGGTACATAAAAGCAAAAAGGTAATTGCTATCAATTCAGCCTGTCAAATTATTGGACGAGAAAAAGGAATGAATTGTGCACAACACGGTCCTGCTGAAGGTCATAGAGGATGCCTAGCCAATAAGGCGATAAGCGTTCAGCAAACTGCATGGAAGAAATCGAAATATGGTGAAAAAGATATATTGTGTTATTGGTTACCTGTACCTGAGCATCCAGATTTTTTTATTCATTTTGGTGTGGGAGTGACCATTGATTATGATGCAATACCAGTAATGGACCCAACCCAAAAAGATTAATAATACATCGACATGCCACCCTTCACTTAAAAAAAGAGTTTGAAGGGTGGCATAGCTGTAGTGTAGCATCTAGAGAATATGAGTTGCCTGCTTTGATTGTGACTTATGCATGCGATGTAATCGATACTGATTATCTTTTGTTTATACTAGATTTATGCCGATAGGATTCAAGAGAAGTTGTACATACGATTCGGTAAGGTTTACCTCCACAGACAAAGTTAGAATCATAAAAGCTATAAACCTGCCAATTATTTACCTTTTGAGGAGTAATTAGTGGGTTTTCCTTTTTAAAAATAAAGAAGCTGCTTTTCTTCGGCAGTTAAACCTAATGTTTAGGTGGTTAGGTAAGGTAATATAGTTGAAATTCGATTTGTTGTTATAATATTATTACTTATTTGCTTGCGCTGAAAGCGCTTTCTAATGCAGCAGCTCTTTTTATTCCACTAGCTTGCTTGATGCTATGGAGATTGAATGTGAAAGGAAACACCGGCTAAGTGGTTTTGATGACCATCTATAGTCGGCTTTATTTTGATTCACTTTGTAATAAATTACCAAGCGCATCTACATTTACACAGAACATATGTTCTGGTATCATGTAATATGTAGTAACTGGAGGTGGATCGTGATGAGCGAATATACTATAGATTTACTGAGTATCCCTATTTACCAGCAGATGGCTCGGATAGTTTACTTCGATCGGTGTATGGTCAAGTGGGTGGGAATGCTTTTGTCTGAGCACAACGAGCAGATGAAAGAGAAAGAAGGCAACAGCGATGGGGCTCGTTGATTTTTCTCATTTTCCTCGCAGGAGCGTATTGTGTGTCGACGTAAAATCATTCTTTGCATCCGTAGAGGCGGTGCAGCGAGGGATTGACCCGCTAAAAGCCTATATTGCTGTAGTATCGGACTTAAGGAGAAACGGTGCGATCGTATTGGCCAGCAGCCCGAGGGTTAAATTGGAATATAATATTAAAACCGGAAATCGGCTCTTTGAAATTCCCAGGCGTTCTCCGATTATGGTAGTAGAACCAAACATGGCGCTATATATCAATGTCAACCAGGCCATACAGAACATATTCCGTCGGTTCGTAACAGATGAAGATCTACACGTTTATAGCATTGACGAGTCCATATTGGATGTTACCGCATCGCACAATTTGTTTGGACCCGCAGAGGTGATTGCGGAAAGCATCTTAAAGTTAGTGAAAAATGAATTGGGTCTTATTGTGACTGTAGGCATTGGCGATAATCCGCTTTTGGCAAAACTGGCACTGGATAATGAAGCTAAAAAGCATCCGCCATGGATGGCGAAATGGACGTATGAGATGGTGCCGAAAACGGTATGGAAAATACAGCCGCTGACTGCGTTTTGGGGCATATCCAGAGGCTACGATGAAAAACTCAAGCGAATGGGTATTTATACGATAGAGGCGTTGGCTTATGCCAATCCAATGTTGTTGCAAAAAACTCTAGGCGTAATGGGGTTGCAGTTATATTATCACGCATGGGGATTGGATGCCAGCATCATTAGCCAGAAGGAACGTCCGAAAAGTAAATCCTATAGTAAAAACCAGATATTGATGCGGGATTACGATGTAAAAGCAGAAATTCTAATGATCATCAAGGAAATGGTGAGCGATATATGCGCTAGGCTACGTAAGCATCAAGAAAAATGCCAAGAGGTATATTTAGGAATAGGATACTCGGATAAGAATTTTAAGTTAGGTTTTACTGCACGAATTAAGCTAATTCGACCGGAACACTCAACAGATATCATTAGTGAAGCGGCACGCCAGGAGTTTATTAAGCGGTGGAAAGGTGAACCGGTACGATCAGTAAATATTACTGCTAGGAAAATTGTGTCACAGGGACTTGAGCAGTTGGAGCTATTTTCTGATGGAGAAGAAAAAAATCATGCGATAGATAGAGTAGTCGATGATCTTCGAAAGCGATTTGGTAAAAGAACTATTTTTTATGCTGGGTCGATGGCTGGTGGAACTTTCCTTGAACGAGCGGATTATGTGGGCGGACATAAAGGGAAAAGTGAATGATGTAAAGAGGATCGATTGAGTAATAAGAGTGGGTCCACTAGCTTGGTATTACCTTTAGAGAGACGATATGGAAAGACCCAGAAGATGGGCGGTTATCTATCTTGATAACAGTCGGGTTGCGACTTTTCCCCTTGATCTTTAATCAGGAAGTGCATAAGGCTCCTGCTATTTAGGATGTCAATAAAAGAGAAAAACTGTTTAGCAAAAGGTGCATTTGATGGACAAGTTTGGAAACATAACTCTTTGAGCATAAAAAATTACGGACATATATAGGAGGGGAACCTATAATGGCAAAAACAGAGTTAGCAAGTAACAAAGAAGTTGTACAGCAATTTTGGAACGGTGTTTTCAACCAACATAATTTGGCTATTGCGAATGCCCTGATATCAGATGGCTATATTCAACATAATCCCCGTGTTGAAACGAGGCGAGAGGTTACAATACTGTATCAATATGTCGGAAGTGGGGTAATTATAATAATCAGTTACGGATTCTCGAGATTGAGCTAAACTTATTATCATACGTTCTACTAGTTTCTGACAAAGTTGGCGTATTTAACGCTCCTGGGATGGATATCACCTAACCATTCACGTAGTGCAGAAAAATCTATTGCACTTAGCAAAGAGGGGTCTATTAGTGTAAATAGCAGGTTTTTTATTATTAGGTCGGTTAGAGTGATTTAAAGAAGTCATTCTAACCGACTTCTTTATTTATGTAAGTATAGAGCAAGATGATTTATAAAGAAGCAATCTTGTGATGATCGTAATTTGCTTCCATATTTATCAATAATCGACAAATATTTAAAAAATGTGGTTTATTTTTACTATTTTCATACAGGAAATGGAATAATTATCTAGAATTATTCAAAGATAATTCAAAAAATGGAGTGAGTATATGAAGGATTGGAAAAAGCTTTGGGCGTATGGCTCAGCAACAGCTCTATGGTTTGCTGCTCAATTGGGATTGGTAGATGCACCTCATGTTGAAGCCAAGCACATACAGCCTAATGATGGAAATTTGAGAATCACCGGAAATGAACCTATTTATCTTGATAAAACAAGTACGATTCAGAACTCATTAGAAGACATTTTTGCCAATGACAATCTGGATCAATTGGCACATTATTCTCACCGTTCCCACAGCTCTCATCGTTCACATTCCTCGCATAGCTCTCATTACTCTCACTACTCCAGCACAGGTGGCAGTGGAGGAGGCGGCGGTAGTGGCGGTGGCGGATATTACAGCAGCGCGCCAGCTGCACCTGAAGATGCGATGGATATCCGAGCAATTCAAAAGAAACTTAACGAACTAGGATATGATTGTGGGATTGTGGATGGTGTTAAAGGGGCTCAAACCAGAGAATCTATACGAAATTTTCAAATGGATTACGCCCTCACAATCGACGGAATCGTTGGTGAAGGGACGAAGAGAATACTCGAATCTGTTGATCTAATCAGCATTCAAAAGAAGCTCAAGCAACTTGGTTATGACTGCAATACCATTGGCAATAGAGATGAAAAGACGATACAAGCCATTAAGGATTTTCAAGCAGCAGAAGGGCTTGATAGCTATGGAACCGTCAATCGTGTGACCAAAGAAGCTGTTGAAAAGAAAGAAATTCCTAAACTAGTGACTCCTGAAGCTACAAAATCAAAATAAGTATGATTTCAAATCCAATTTAAACCGGTAGGTGATTAACATAGAAGAGATACAGAACAAGCAGCCTTTTATTACTGAAACGGAAGCTGGTGTATTCTTAGTAAAGTTGAAAAAAGAATTTTACGAACAGGAGGCTGTTATGCAAGCCTCCTATAAATTTACGAATACCTGTTTTATTAAAATTGACGCTATGGAAGAAGGGTATGTAGGAGTCTGGTTTAAAGGGAAACCAGAATTACATGTAAATCCAGAATTGCTCCTATGTGAATTTTGCAATGAGGTACTGGACCAACAGGTGAGGCTTGACCTTGAAAAACGTTACGGAACGATTCGAGATAGCATTTATCAATTTGCCTTTGCTCCCATTAAAGATCGCATTGATGATTGGGATGAGTAGGATGATGAGAAACGAATATAGTATATTGCCTTTTACTTTTAAGCGGTTGCCTCACCGTAAGATGCTTATGGTCAATCAAAGTGGCGAGTTCACCTTTGTAAGTAGTGATGATTTTAATAATTTGTTGAATCATGATTTAGTAGCTGATAATTCCACATACTTTGAGCTTAAAGGTAAGCATTTTCTAGCAGACACCGATCTAGATATCGCTCAGGAAATGGTAGCTACACAACTACGTAGCCGTAAGAGTTTTCTTCGACATTTTTCTTCTTTACACATGATTGTTGTAACGGCACGGTGTAACTTCATTTGTGATTATTGTCATGCTTCTAGTGCAGCTCTGGAGCAGCAAAAAGTTGATATGAATTGGGCGGTAGCAAAGAAAACCGTTGAACTAATTTTTTCTTCCCCTTCGCCAGTGCTGAAAATTGAATTTCAGGGAGGAGAACCACTGTTAAATTGGCCGATCATAAAAGAAATTGTCCAGTATGGAATTTTTCTGAATCGCTTTGCCAAGCGGCAGTTAGAATTTGTTATCTGTACCAATCTAACGCTGCTAACAGAAGAAATGATTGATTTTATTAAGGAGCATAAAATAACCATATCTACTTCCTTAGATGGGCCCAAATTGATTCAAGATCTGCACCGCAAAACCCGTGAAGGATATAGTGGATATGATGTATTCCATAGCAATTTGCAACGGTTGCGTGAGGGAATCGGACAAGATGGTGCTTCAGCTTTATTAACCATTACGAAATCCAACCTCAGCAGATTGCAAGAGGTCATTGATCATTACGTGGAACTTGGATTTGATGGAGTTTTTTTACGAGCATTAAACCCCTATGGATTTGCACGTCAAAATATGGAACAACTAGGCTATTCTGTAGAAGAGTTTGTTGGCGAGTATAAAAATATATTACGCTATTTAATTGAGCTAAACTTGCAAGGTATTCCCTTTGCAGAATACTACACAACGCTTTTATTTCAACGAATTCTCACACCTTTTTCCACGGGATTTGTAGATCTGCAATCTCCATCCGGAGCTGCCATCAGTGGTGTAATCTATGATTATAACGGAGAGGTCTATCCTACCGATGAAGCTCGGATGCTTGCACGTACAGGCGATAGGCGATTTAAAATGGGACATGTCTTAAAAAATAGTTACGAAGAACTCTTTGCTGGTGCTTTGGTAAAAAAATTAGTTAAAAAATCCTGCATTGAAGTATTACCTGGCTGTGCTTCTTGCGTATACCAAGCCTATTGTGGGGTAGATCCAATCCGAAATTATGTAGAAACAAAGGATATTGTCGGCCATCGACCCAGCAGTGATTTCTGCAAAAAGAATACAATGATTTTAGATCACTTATTTCAATTGATTGATGAAAATGATCCGGATGTCATGGATGTATTTTGGTCTTGGATAACACGACGTCCATTGGAGGAAATTCGCCATGATAAATTTAACAGGAATAGCTCTTAATGTTCAATATCCTATTGTCGGGATTGTTACTACTACACCAGTAAACCTTTTCATGCGAAGTGAGCGGATATTTGTTTCCGCGAAGATCAATTCCTCAGTTTTCGGTTATGCTTGCTGTATCACAAATCAGGATGTTGTAGCTATACCACGTGGCAGTCTTGTTCACTCGGTACTCGAAATGGAAACATTAACAGATGGTGATATTATATTAGTTACTACTGGAGGACGAATTAATGTTATGTACCAGAGCTGCAATGCAGATCATACGGTCTTTATCACAAACCGCTGTAACAGCCGCTGTATCATGTGTCCGCAGCCTCCAAGTAATGATCCACCAGATTTACAGGATATAAACCAAAAGGTATTGTCGTTGATAAAAGCAGAAAGCTTACAACACATTGGCATTACTGGGGGCGAACCCACGGTTGTTCTAGATCAGCTCTGCCAAACATTAGCTTACTTAAATAGTAACTTTCCGAATGCATTTATTTCTCTATTAACCAATGGCCGTAGATTAAGTGATTTTGATTTAGCAAGACAAGTTGTTGCAGCGAAAAACAAGAAATTGCTGTTCTGTATTCCTCTTTATGCAGATAATGATGTTCAGCACGATGCGATTGTAGGTGTACCTGGCGCATTTGCTGATACCATACAAGGAATTTATAACCTCTATCGCTTAGGGCGAAGAATGGAAGTTCGCGTTGTTGTTATGCGGCAGAACTTTACTCGATTAACAGCAATAGCAGAATTTATCTACCGTAATCTGCCCTTTGTTGCTCATGTCGCTTTGATGGGGATGGAGTATACCGGTGAAGCTGAAGAGCATTTGGATGATTTATGGATTGATCCTAAGGAATACACGCAACAATTATATGAGGCAGTATGGCATTTACATCGTCGAGGTATGAATGTTTCCATTTATAACATTCCACTTTGTTTGCTAAAAGAAACCTTGTGGCAATTTTCTAGAGACAGTATATCTGAGTGGAAGAAAAATTACTTGGAACAATGTAATTCCTGTACAGTAAAAGAAAAATGCGGTGGTGTATTTGACACTTCTGTTGTGCAAAGTCAAAATATATTACCTTTATTCCTATAACAGTTATCATTAAGTTGCCAAAAAAATTAATATAATGAAAAGATATGAGGTTTTTGTTAGTTCGATGGAGATTCTATGAAGATCTTACATGGTTTCGTCAATATATTCTTGTAACTAAGGAATCCAACATAAAAGTACTCAGTTGAATCAGTAGTATTTCTTATGATATATGTAAGCAGATCAGCTTATGAAGAGTTATAGCTAAGTGATGCAGCAGGTAATATTAAGCTATCCTTTTTTAATTAACAGAGACTAGCAGTTAGATTATAAATGAAAAGAAGTGGAGGTAATAAATAAATATTGAATATTAAAAAGATGATTCTCGGTTTCATTTGCTTTATTGGACTTGGATATCTATTAAATAAAATTTTTGGAGGCGATAATGTGGCTGATAAAATTCAATACCATGTTTTTTTTCTTGATGTAGGACAAGGTGAGGCAACGCTTATTGTTAAGAGAGTTATCCCTGATAAGGGAGAAACAAAATGTTATACGATGTTGGTTGACACAGACAGTGGAGAAACTATAAACCCAGCTACACTTATTAAAGATTGTGTACCTAAAATAAAAAGGAATGGAACAGAAGTTTACTTTATAGATTCAATGTTAATAACACATCCTCACGATGACCACATAGGAGGATTAAATTTTTTTATTAATGATGCAGACATATGTGTAGGTAAAATCTTTCACCCAGATTATGATTTCCCTCGTAGTAAAGAGACCGCAGATTATAAGGCATACAAGAAACTAAAAAAGGATTCCTGTAATCAAACTGAAACTCGCATAATTGCAGGACAGGATTATGGTAGTGATACTGGAATATCTTTCACTACATTTTCGCCACCCAAGACAATCGAAAATGCAGAGAAATTTAAAAACCAATCTGAGAAAATACAAGTTCATAATCAATGTTCAGTAATAAAGGTAGATCTTAATGGGACAAAACTTCTTTTTCTAGGTGATGCAAATCAAGAGTGTGCAAAAAGAATTTTGAAATATTATAAGGAAAAGATCCCTTCAACAATATTAAGTGCTTCTCATCATGGTTCAAATTCTATATTTGTTCCAGAGATAGATATTGAAGAGAATTTATCAAGTATTAAAAGAGGAGATAAAGACAATAGTTGGGATGAAGAAATATTAGATATAATTGATCCAGAATATGTCATAATATCGTGTGGTAAAGATAATAAATACAAACATCCACATAGTGCTGCTTTAGAAGCATATAAAGAGAAGAAACGTAATGTGAAAAGAACCGATATCGAAGGTACTATTTATTTTGTAGTTGATGATAATGGGAAATACGTGGTTAGTTATTTAAAGAGTTACGATTCTGTAAAGAAAACAATCAAGGGCTTGTTCCCAAGTACTGCATCAACGAATGAATCAGTTAAATCTTTCTTTGTGGGAGGTTCTTCACTTCCAATCCCTCCAAGGAATGCGTAGGTGAAAAAATGGATATTGAAGAACTACTAACACAAGAATATCTAAAGTCAGGATTTACAGCAGAATCGGATGATAATTATTATATCTTTATAAAAGAATATTCCTTTATAAACGATGATACCACAGAAACGACAGTCAAAATAGCAGTGAAATATGATAAGGAATATCCTTTGAGACCCCCTCAGATTACCGATCTCGAACATATTTTGAGTTCTATGCACTCATGGAATGGTTTTCAGTGTTGGGCAAGATTTTCAGACATCTTTCCTCAGGTCGGTCTTGGGTTGATTGCTCCTAATTTTGTTGAAGAGCAGATAATGAAGTTAATTAGTGCACATAAAGTTAGGGAATATAGTACTATTCATGAATCTCCAGAGTTTGCCTTTATTTTTGAACAGCGTAAAGCTGTGGAACATACGCCATTTTATGTTAGTCTTGAGGCTTTACAAAAGGTTGTTATGGCTGGCCAACATCAAGTAATCAGAGGTATTGCTCATAAAAATCCAAGAGGTTATATGATAGACGGTACTCCTAATATTATAGACGCAAGTTTAGGAATTGCTCTAGACAATACTCCCCAAGGGAATAACAGGATTGCTTATTTTCTAAATGTAGGTGCCATACCGCACTTTGACGGTCGTGTGGATGATATTATTTTTCTAAATTGGCTTGAAGCTTTGTCGGGAATACAGCAAAATGAAGTGTACTTACAAAATATTGCAGAAGAAATTTTTGTAGTTGCAGTATTTTTTAATAAGAATTTAGGGCATCACGATGTTGTTGTTTTTCGTAAAAATGGTACGAAATTAACTTTGTTTCCACATGCTAGAGTTTCTTCACGATCAGTATTGTTTAGTCGGCACAAAGAAGAAGCAATGAAATTACGAAAAAAGAAAATTGCTCTGGTAGGTATAGGAGCGATAGGGAGTGTTCTAGGTATGAGCTTATTGCAAAGTGGAATAGATCATCTTTATATACTAGATCCAGACTATGTTGACCTTGAGAATACAACTAGGAGTATATACGTAGATTCTGATGTTGGCTCTTTAAAAATAGATGCATTTAAAAAGAATGCATCTATAAAGGATGCTGATTTCAGTGACAGGGTGACCGAACTAGAGAACTTTGATGATATATATATATATAACCCTGACCTTATCATAATTTGCATTGGTAGTTTGTATGATGAATATTCAATATCGCTTCGTCTTCGAAGAAGTAAGTTTGAAAAGGCTGTTTTTGTATTTGGACAAAATGATTGCACTTGGGGTGCAATTTACTTTCAAGACAGTCCTAAGTTAGGATGTCAGCAATGTCTTTTCCTTCACCAACGCGAAGATATTAGCCTTCAGATGCCTTATGTTCCTTACATTTCGGAGGCTGTTGGATGTGGTAATCCTTCCTATGTTTCGACTCCTTCTGACATTGGATTATTAGCAAATCTTGCTGCAAAGTTAATTATTGAGCGATTAACTCAGGAGGCTGGAAAACGCCCGAATTACTTTATCTGGCAATCTAATCCAGAGCCATGTGCATGGAAAGATAGTCATACTGAACATTTTTCAATAAAAAAATATAGGATTGAAAAACATGCGGAATGTCAGTGTTAAGATTTTTGAAAGTGTAATTGACTTGTTAAGCGTGAATGCATTAAATCAATCACCTGATGAAACAGGAGGGGTCTTAGTGGGAACTCGCTCCTGTACGGATGATCTCCTAGAGTATAATATACTTGGAGCGGTAGGAATATCTAGTTTTAACGAGTTCAAAGACATTTATAATGCAACCGCAACAGAATTTACCTGTACTGATAGAATGGGGTGGGCAAAACTAGCATTAAAAGCAGTTGAAATTTATGGTATGAGCTATATAGGAGACTGGCATTCCCATCCCAAAAGTAATTTCAATAACTTATCTCCTAAAGATATTTCACATATTTTGCAACAATATGAATTACGGCAGTTTAATCCATTTCCACCGCTCCACGTCTTACTCTCTTGGCCATTAGGGAGTGAACGTGTATCGATTACAGCTAATATTATGCTACATAATAATGTTATTGCTGTAATAAAGCCTCAAATTATTGAATAGCAGAAGTGGGTGTGTTTAGAATGATACAGAAAGACATATTGTGTGCCCTATCGGGGGGAGGATTCCGTGCTACATTTTTTCACGCAGGAGTACTTCGGGGGCTTATTAGACTAGGCTTAAAAGATAGGATTAAAGTGATTAGCTCCGTTTCTGGCGGGAGCATTACAAGCGCTCTTTTCGGTTTAAAGTTTGATGAAATTGCCACTATAGATGACTTTGACCGACTAGTTATTAATCCTTTAGTTGAATTTAGTAATAGAGATCCACGTAATATATTAATAAGGTACCGACTAAAGAGTGTTGTGAATAGTGTAGCTTCTACATTTGGATCATTGTTTGGCTCCTTTGGAAAGCCGTTAATGTTATTGGAAGGACAAGAGAATAGTGAACTTTTTATCGAGCAACTTGATAAGTATATTTTTAAAGGGTGCACACTCAGCGCATTGTCTAAGAATGTAAGAGTTGTTATTAATGCGACTAACTTAAATAATGGGGCAAGGTTTCGTTTTGATAATAATGATTTTGGCGATTATAAGATTGGTTACTCCCGCGAAATTCATCATTTGCCAATTTCACAAGCTGTTATGGCAAGTGCGTGTTATCCTGGATTATTTTCTCCAATAAAATTGAATATTGGACAGCATAAATTCTTTTTAAGGGACAAGTTTAAAAATGATGCATGTAGTCCTAATATGGTCCCTGAAAGTATTTATTTATCTGATGGAGGTCTTTTTGATAACTTAGGTTATTACTCAATTAAGAGCGAGTTAGATCGTGGTAGAGATGGTTTTATTGTTATAAGTGATGCCGCAAATCGTTTTAATAATGATAATTATGCTTATGGGTTTGCCAATTCACTACTTAGAATAAGCGATATTTTAATGGAGCAAGTAAGTAATCGAGATAGAAGTAAAATTATGGATAATTTGCTTAAAGATATATGGAAAGGTATTTACTTTAAGTTAGAAAATAGTTGTCGTTGGTATCGAGAATTTGAACATGAAAAGTGTGCAAAGTCATCGGATGTGCCAGATTTTGGATGGTCCGATAGTATCGTAAGTCGTATTGCACAAATTCGAACAGATTTGAATCGATTTAATGAGCATGAAAGAAAATGCTTAATCTATCATGGTGAAACCCTTGTTGAGACAACAGTGTCGAAATGGAATAATGCTCAATATAAAGAAATGTCTAAGCTTTCACACTACCAGCCTCCCACAGAACTGCAAATCTCAGAGAAATCAATACTTGAGGAGTTAAAAAACTCACATAAACGTTTTTAAATTTACCACACTGAATGTCCCGAAAAAGAAGGACGGAATTTCTAACTGGAGATAAAATAAGTGCTCTTAAGGAGGGAAAGGATGTGAGGAAGCGTCTTATTCATTTTGAACGTATTGATCCTGAATATGGTGAAGTTGGTTTTTATTGTGGATGTCATAATCTAGCTAAATTTTCTCAAGAGGAAAATCAAGAGTTTGACGATTTAATGGACGAAATGTTTGGTCCAAGGATGAACAATTACCGAGATTTTAAATTCTTTTTTACACGTCGTGGTTTTCGTAAGTATAAAAAGCTAATTTGGTATCTAATTCGCGCAACGAATTATAAGACGATTTGTTGGAGAGTGTGGCAAGATAATTATGATGTGGCCTATGAAGATAAGGAACAAGTCGCGTTATTATTAGGAGCTAAGCGTAAAAAACGAAAGCGTAATACCAAAATAGCTCAAAAATTATCTAATCATCTTTACCTACCACGATAACAAGAATTTTAGTGGTAATTTGCTTGTGAATGTCAATTTAACTGTAGGAGTTGATTGTTAAAATGAATAAAAATAAACCAATCGAACTCAACACTGCTATTCAACAGAATTATGAACTATTGAATAGAATCTCTCCAGCATTAATTCCTCGAAAAGGCCATCGTCCGAATTCTTTACGCACCGTGGAAAAAGCAATTGCTCTTAGTAGATCAGTCTTTTATTGTGTGAAAAAAGCGGAAGAAGATGGCTATATCGTCAAGGAAGCAGAAAGATATAAGATGTTATGGGCATTCGCAGATACAATAATTGAGGCAGGTAAGATTGAAAATTCGTTAAAGCGACAGATGAACGTGGCTGCTATTATATCAACCGAGCTAGAAAAAAGAGGCGAATCAGCAGTCATGGCTGGTGTCTCGGCTGTGGAATTTTATACTGTATCCAACTATTTATCTCGTAACATTGATTTTATTATTTCCAATTCAGATACAATTAAAGAAGTAATGAGTGAATTAGGTTTTAAAAATGATATAGGAACGTGGTATTTATCTCAAAACCGTAAAGTACTAGTAGAGTTTCATGAAAATAAAGGGTCTTTTGACTTTAGCTGGAAACATGTCCAAACAGTAGCCGGACCCAATAATACTACTATAAAGATTATAGGAATAGAAGACGTAATAGTTGATCGCGCAATTGGAGCGCAAGAATACAAAGATACCGATGAATGGGTGAAATATTTGATGGTTGGCAATTATAATCGGATCAACTGGGATTATCTTAACAAAAGAGCATATGATCTGCAATGCGAAGTGGCAATAAATAGTAGCTATGAGTGGGCTAAAATCCAACGAGATAAATTTATAAGAGAAGTAAAGAAATAATAGTAATAGAATAGTGGTAATTTTTCAAGCAATCGGCTACATCAATACTGTACTTTTACACATTAAGGGAGGATTACCTTAATCTTTGAGGGAAGATAATGCATATAAGATGTCAGAGGGTATTAAATTGCTAAACGACAGCGCGTATATTGCAAAACACTTTCAATTTGTAATGTCGCGAACCCCAGTATAAATTATGCGAAATCGTGATATTCAAACTTTAAATAAAATATTCTCGATTATTCATCTACCTACATTTGAGTCATCATTACAACTAATACCATGTAGAATTAGTCATTCGTTTGAAGATTACTGGACATATTTTGATGGTTATTTGAAAGCGCTATTTTTACGATTCCTTATAAAAAAAACACCTACAGGATTTTCATTCGCTATGGGGTCAATTGTCAATTTGACGCGTTGAACCCTTCTTCTTTTGTAAATATTCGTATCTAACGTAACATCAATTCTTTAATAAATATGAATTCTTTTTCTAATCTTTTGTTTTTTTCTTTTTCAAATGCAAGGTCCTGTTTTAATTGTTGATTCTCTTTTAACAATAAAGAAATCTCTCGTTTTCCCTTCGGTGAAAGCCGCACCTTTTCTTGTTCAAGATGCTCACGTATCATTTCCTTGTATGGCGAACGTCCTAGTGTTGAGAGAGAAATACCTGACCACACAGCTACATCGGCTATAACTAAAGGAGCGTTGCTTTCCTCGAATTTTTTAAGGATTTTTTTTAAGTCTTTTTTACGCTGAAGCATTTCTTTTTGTCTGTATTTGTTTAAATTTTTAGTTCCGTTTTTACCGCGAATATCACCTGTCTTTTCTTTCACATTTATACTCCTTTCGGCCTTCTTCCTCTACGGGGTGCTGCAGGTTCAAGTCTCAAAAACCGCATTTCAACTTCTTCGGACGTAATGCCAAATCGTATAATATAGAATTTTTTGAGGCGGGAAATCAGTGCTAAGTTTCTCTCTGCAAGACCCTGAATATTAATTTTTAAATTAAGAGCAACTGCTTTATATAGGCGTTTAGCGAACTCATCAAAAACGCTTATGTGATGGTCTGTAACCTTCAGGTCTTCACATTCAAGACACGGTAATTTTAGTTTTTCGCAAATTTCTTCTGTGCCAAGAAGTGCTATAGCTAGGCAATTACCGCACGGGACAGGCATTATCAATTCTGGACATTGCTTTAATACTTCGTCGATAACAAATCTGTTAATGCCCTTATTCTCAATTTGAAGAAGGCTTGTTTTTAGTTTTTCAATAAACTCAGTTTCGTCTTGTTCTTGAATTTGTTTATGTTTTTCGTAAGTACCTGTTGCCGCCACTTCTGCGATAAAATCTTTGTAGAAAGTGTTGTAGACAGTTTTGGCATTGCTCATCCGGCTTTCTTTACCTACATGGTAAATTTTAATGGTCTCTAAGTCGCCGTGTCCGGCAAGTTCGGCAACTTCAATATCTGTCATGCCAGTTTCAAGCCATGTTGTTATACGGATTTTCCGAAGAATATAAAGGCTATATTTGGCATCACCATCTTCATTAACTAATCCCCCCGAAATTAATAGCTTCTTAAACAAGTTTCTGGCTGCGGGTATTCCAATTAGCTCTCCATCAATGCCAAATAAGCGTCTTACAGTTTCGCCATCCCAAATATCATAATAGGGAAGTGTACCCTTGTTGTATTCTTGTAGTTCTTTTATAAGGAACATGATTTCTGGTATTAACGGGATGTAACGTTCTTTATAAAACTTTGCACGATGGACGTGGAGGTGTGGGATTTCTTTTGTTCCACGAATACAATCTAGCCTTAAACCTCTTGCTTCCGCAGGTCTAAGTGCAGTATAGTAAATTAATTTGATTATGGATATACAAATGTACTCGTACCTATTGCGAGGAGAGTATGAGTAGATGAGTTGTTCGATTAACTCTCTGTCTTCTTGCGGAACGGGAGCCGGAAGTATTATGGGGGATTGAGCGTAAAGTTCGTAGAATTGAGTAGTTTTAGTAGTTGTTGTGCCTCCTAGATAAACAGCTAACGTTTTGCTGAGTGTCTTCTTTTTAGATGCGAAAAGCAGAAAAGATTTGATTGTCCTGATATATGTGTTATATGTATTATCGGTCAATGATGGTTGTTTATCTCTAAGTGCCAATGCGTATGCTTTTAAGTGTTCCGGCAGTAAATCCTTATATTCCTCGATTTCGGGGTATTCTCGAATAATAAACGAAAAGAAGCCATGTAACCGACCAGGCGCACCCACTGGTGCGAGATTTTGTTGAAAATATTCATACTCATCTTTCATGTCAGGGGCTAAGTTAATAGGTAATTGCTTTTTTGCTCTTGACCAACCTGTGGCACTTTTCCAGTCCTCGGTAAAACCGAAAAGTTTTGTACTTACACTGAAAAGTAACTTCGGAGACCCATTCTTCCTTACACCGCCATGATGGATACATTCAAGTATATCGGCGCAATTTATTTGCTCAAATTCTTTTTGCTTTAATATAACAATTTTCAATATAGCATGGTGTATCCTATTTCTGGTGTGACTTGAAATATGTAATTCTTGAATACAAGTATCTATGCGTAGTTTTTGTTGTTCGCTTAAAATGTCGGGGGGATTCCCCATAGAAAAATGGCGCCATTTTACATTAACTCTGCCACAAAGAGCGAGAATCCAAAAGTAGAGAGTATTGATGCGTGTACCTGCTTTGATAAAATTCGCATTTTCCCAATCTGCGAGTTTTGGAAAGACTTCTTTAATTTTGTTATAGAAAAATTTGTGGTCTTGAATATACGTAAGAGCTTGATTGTGCTTTTTATGCAGCCATTTCAATATTTTTTCGTATTCGGATTTTGGAAGATGTTCTTTTTCTATCGGAAGATTTAATGATTGTATATATTGCCTCAAGGTTAATTCTTTTTCGACATCAAACTGTTGTTTTTCAATTAACTTTAATTGAATTGCCATTTTCCTACTCCTTGAAATAATAATGTTTTAAATCAGTGATCTCTTCATCTGTTACATCTAGTTCTTTTAACCATCTTTCCTGATGTTTTAGTCCTATAATAAGATGTCTATACTCCTCGTTTTTAAAGAAAGTGTCAAATCCAACTAAAGTAATTGTTTTTTTGATTAATAAAAAGTTGTTTGTATACCGTTCTTTTAATTCTTCTAATTGCTCTTTGCAAGTAAAGTAATAATCGCATGCTTCGCACATGGGCGCAATTGCACAGTTGGGATTTGTGCAAAAGCCGAAACCTAAGTCTTTAGCAGCTTCCATTACCAATTCTTTGGTGATCCGGGTAGAAAAGTTCAATTTTTTAACGACATTCATATATTGCTCGGGAGTAAACGGTGATTCTAGCAAGGCATTCAATAGGTCAACACCTTTGCCGACAATCTTACCTTCCTCAATGGCCTTTATTGCAGTGAGTCGCCGCATTGAGATGTCCTGTTGGGTGTATCTTTTTACCATTCTAATTGATACGTGATTGGAATCGTGTTGAACGGCAGAAAGGCTTCCGTTCGTAACTGTGTAAATATCATTGAACTTCTGGTGGCGAAATGCATGAAACCTGATCCCTTTGTATTTGATACGATTGCCACTTTCATCCTTGATATCGGCTAACACCATTAGTCTATCAAAAAATCTGTACAGAACGTCTTCGCTGAGCAGGTAGCCATTATGTTCAAATAAAGAGTAAAATTCTTTGCCGGTCCTCTTATGAAAAAATTTTATTTTGGGGCCTTTTTCCAATCTATCTTCCAGAAACTTTATAGAATGTAATCCCCAAGGCATGCATGACATAGGTTTGTTTATCAGACCTAGCTTCTCTTTTATTGCGAAGGTCACTTCGCCAATCCCGTCTTTGATATTAGTGATGCTGTTAGGCGTTAACCAAAGAATTTCGCTTTTCCTAGCTCCGATTGCAGTTATTACAAGAAAAAAATGCTTACAAAGAACTTCTTCTTCGGTCTTAGGTTTAAAATTTAATAATGCCGCAAAGATAGCGAAATAATGATCCCTGGTTTGAAACATCTTAGGCTTTTCATCATTAAGACCAATCTTGTTTCTTTTCCAACGATATCCGTAATCTTCAGGCAACTCATTTTCTGTTACACAGCCGTTCCTAAATAGCCATTCAAAAAATTGCATCACGCTATTAATCTTCGAAGACTTTGACCTAACAGGGGCAGAAGATTTTTCAATTAATTCTCTGTAATGACACCAATAGTCATTTTGAAATATTTCGTTTAAATTCCTTATATCGGGGTTTCGTTTAGTTACATGTGATAAAAAATATTTTATTTGCATTCGTGGAGTTGCAATGTCATAACCTTTTGCGATGTATTTTTCTTGAAGATACTTTTTTACCAACCCTATTATTTCGGAGGATGGTGTTCCAAATTGCTTTTCATCGGGGGCTGCCCGCTGTGTAAATTTTTTTGGCATATTTACAGGTGTAAGGGCACGCTCGATAAAATTTAGATAGGTTATCCTTGAAGATTGAGTTATCTTGGAAAAGTTGTTGTAATTTTTAACAACTGAATTTTTAAGTTGCCTAACGTTTTCAATAGAAATGTCATTAAGTGTTTTATACTCAGAACTAATGCAAAAACGTACTACGTAGACAAGGAATTTTTTTTTCTCATTTTCACTTTTAATTAGCTTTAAAATCGAATTTAGTAAGTCAGCGTTAATTAGATTAAAATACTTAACGATCTTATCCCCATAGTAAATGGGATGATTAAGATAATAAATTGGGATTGTAGGTCTACATTTTAGACACATAAAAATATAAAAAGGAAAAACTTTACCCCTAAATTTATCGTCTGCCGACTCGATAAAATCTTTGGGATTGGGATATCTCTTTATGACCTGGTTGTGAATAGTAACTGCGTGGCTTCTTAGGATCATTTTGTCTGATAGAGGATTTCGAGTTGTAACACAATAGTCTATAAATTCATCCTTACTTGGATAATTCATCCTTTTTAACTCCTTGGCGTTTTGCGCGCTCTATCTTCTTTAATAATTCTAACTTTTCTTTTTTGAAGAAATGGACGTAAGTATTTCTAGTAATTTTTCCATTCGCGTGGCCTAGTTGACCAGACAGAATGTCTAGCTCTACGTCTTTCGCCTTGTTGTAGACATGCTTAATCCAGTTAGTTGCATAAGTGTGTCTGAACGAATGTATGACTAAATTCGGTTCTCCTTTTCTATCACTAAGTCCGGTTTTGTCAAGTACATCGTTAAAGGTGTCTCTTACGCTATTGTATTTAAGTCTTGTTCCATTACGATTAGTAAAAAGAAAATCGTGTTTTTTACTTAACGGCATCTTTCTGAATTGGATACGACGATAATTCAGGGCATTAGTCAATAGGTTTCTTAGTGTATGACTTGAATCTACGATATCAACAACTCTCTCTTTGTTGAACTTTATCTTCAAGTCGGGTGGGTTATCTTCTCTTACGAAGATATATACCTGCCAATGATCTTTTTCATCGTCTACCAATCGGATATCACCCTGTATTTTTGTAAAGTCATAAGTTAATCTGTTCATTGGTACATCGAATATTTTTAAGGCTAATCCTTCGGCTGCCCTCATGCCGGTTTCATCCAAAAGATAATAATATAGACGATACATTGGTGGGTAGTCTCGAAGATTAAAGAAGAATTCGTCCTCTTCTTCCGCCTCGAAGATCATGCTTTCTTCAACTGGCCTGATTTTTATATTTAGTTGAATTGTGATACCGCAACTTTTAAATAAGCTGCCTGCGGAGTAGAAATATGTAATGCCGTCCCTCGTTATATGAGAGAGCATGGAAGAGTCTGTATCTTTTTTTACTGGAAGCAAATCAAACATATCATTAAGAGCAATGCTTATTTTCTTTTTCTTTACTAAATAACACAAGAAATGTTTTACATTATTGATTATACGTTTGAATGATTCTTTAGTATGTGCTGAGGTATATCGATTAAAAGCTTTAGCCTTAGAATCTGGTTTATGTATATCTTTAATGGGAAGTTTCTTCATAATACTTCTTTCAATACAGTTCCTAACTCGTTTTTTTGTTTCGATGAGAGGAAGGTATTCCATTATAAAGTGTTTTAGTACAGCTCTATCTATTAGCTCAACTGAAATATTGTTTACGAGCATGAAATCGTAAAAATGGCAGAGATCGTAGGCGGTTCGTTTTAGAGTATTTAGCTGTTCCCCTTTATTCTTGGCGAGATATTTTAAAAAGTAAAATACATCTTCTATTGGCTTATTTTCGTTGTTGATTAAGATGTAAAAAGCAGGGGTGCCTCCGAACTTTTTAAGGGGACGAACATAATTTAAACCGTCTATGGATAGTGAGCAGTATTTTTCTCTCGTGAGCATTCTTATACTCCTTTATATGACAGGTTTGTTAATAACGTTATTCGCCATTAACATATCATGGAAAATGTTTTATTTCTATAGCTCATTCCCGGATACCTTCTATGTGATATTTATTTCTCTGATACGACCACAAATACTACTGACATAAGAAAAGTGAAGGTCTAAGAAGATTCTTAAACTCACTCACAAAACTGTTTATGATGTGTAGTTCTATCACTAAGAAACGCTGGAAAACACTATACGTATAAAGGGTTATAGAAAAGATATGATAAATATATATTAGAAGAGTAGATTAGGGAGGCAAAACAAAAGTGCCCTGGTTTAGTGCTGGTGCGAGCAGACTTTCAAAAGTATCTACGATTTTCACGCTTAGCGCGAAAGATATATGCCGATTATACTAATCAAATTGAGCCATTTGGAATTGATGAGGCTTGGCTTGATGTTACTGGTACAGAGCAAATATTTGGAACTGGCCAAGATATTGCAAATCAAATTAGGCAGCGCTTACAGGATGAATTAGGACTCACTGGATCAGTTGGAGTTTCCTATAATAAAATCTTTGCGAAGCTTGGTAGTGATATGAATAAACCAAATGCTACAACAGTTATTACAGCAGATAATTTTCAGGATAAAGTTTGGCCACTACCTGTTGGTGAGTTGTTATACGTTGGACGTTCTACTAGGAGAAAGTTTCAAAATCGCGCCATCTATACCATTGGTGATCTTGCGAACCGCGATATTCAAAGCCTGCGTTTACTATTAGGCATATGGGGAGAAACGCTACATGGCTTTGCAAATGGATTTGATTTGGAACCGGTAAGGTTAACAGGTGAGAGCAGCATCATTAAATCAGTTGGCAATAGTACTACAACTCCAAGAGATTTAGTTAATAATCAAGATGTCAAACTAATCATTTATGTACTGGCAGAGAGCGTGGCGGCTCGTCTACGTAAGCATGGTTTTAAATGTAAAACGATATCGATCAGTGTAAGGGGGAATGATCTCATATCCTTTGAGAGGCAAGGTAAGTTGTCAGGACCGACATTTTTATCTAATGACATTGCTAATAAGGCGATGGAATTATTTAAAACAAATTACCGGTGGGAGACTCCGATTCGTAGTCTTGGTGTACGTGGTTCTGATTTAGTAACAGCAGATAGGCATGTGCAGCTAGATTTATTTGATAATAGCAACTTAGATGCGGAAATATTGGCAAGTACAGTAGATACATTACATAAACGTTTTGGTCACTATAGTGTTCAACGCTGTGCAATGCTGCTAGATCGTCATCTTACGGGATTTAACCCTGAACAAGATCACGTTATCCACCCAATTTCATATTTTAAATAGCAGGTGAAAGGTATGAGTAATAAAGTATTTGTAGAAGTCATGGCAAAACATGACATATACGGTAATGTCAGACCCCTGTCAATCAAATGGGAGGATGGCAGAGTCTTTGAAGTGGATCGCCTTATTGATGTGCGTCAAGCTGCATCATTAAAAGGGGGCGGTGTAGGCATACGCTATACCTGTAAGATCATGGGCAAGCAGGTTCATTTATATGATGATATGGGAAAATGGTTTATGGAACGGAAATAGAGAGAGTCGTCGGCCTTCAGTGGCGGACGACTCTTTTTCATGTATATAAGTAAATATCTTAGAATTAAATTGATTCAATAGTTTAATTTTTGATTTCTACGGAATGTGTATCAGTGAAAGCTGATATACAGGATGCACACAGTTAGAAGAAAGGTCCTTGCTATCAGATTTACAAAAATAAATGGAGGTAATAAATATGTATGAAATGGATCAATATACGGTATCATTATTGCATTTTGAGGATGGAATTAAAGATGAGAGTGGTAAGGTATGGGCAGCGAAGAATGGGGCTAACGTGTCTAGTGAATTGGGTGAGTTTTCAGGAGTGCTCTCTTTAAATGGAAGTGGCCAATATATAACTACACCTAGTAATACTGAGTTAACATTTGGTGGGGATTATACGGTTGATTTTTGGGTTTATATGGCTGCAATTCCAAGTGTAGATTATGTTGTTTATGCATCAACTGTAACAGGTGGTATATCAGCATCTATTTCAACTACTAAGATAGCATTTGGGAAATGTTTGATTGGCGATGAATTAATTGCTAATGTTACTGTGCCTATAAAAGAATGGGTACACATTGCAATTACAAGAGCATCTAATATTGCAAGAATATTTATGAACGGTGCTCAAGTTGCTAGTGGAACAGTAACAACATCATATCCGCAGGGGGGATTAAATATTGGTGTTGATGGAAATAATTCAAGCTTTCCACTAAACGGCTATATTGATGAATTCCGGATTTCTAATATTGCTCGTTGGACTTCTGACTTTCAGCCCGATTCGCCACAGCCTTCTACTGGCAGCGGATTATTGCGAATTACCATGAATGATTCCAGTGAGCGAGAGTATAGGTTATCTATAGTCGAGATTGAAAAGTTTATCAAATGGTACGATCGTACCGTTGGTACAGGCAATACTTGCTATGCATTTGATGATATTGTTGATCTAAGTAAAGAGTATCTATCATTTGAGAAGATTATTAGCTTTAAAGTGATACCTTTAAAAGATTAGTATGCTAGCCATCTCACCTTTGATATGCTCCCCTTGTAATAGACAGTTGAAATAATAAAACTGTCTATTGCAAGGAAGGAGCATATTTTTTATGGGAAGCAAATTTACGGTTTCATATGAAGAACGCATTGATGCAGTTGAAAAGTACCTACGGAATGAATACTCCATGAACGATCTGTCAAAGCAATTAAAGGTAGCTAATACAAGCATTAGGCGATGGTTAGCAAGGTATCAGTCTTTAGGACCAGAAGGGCTACAGGAAACCTCGAAAAACCTATCCTATTCTTGGGAGTTGAAAGAAACAGTCGTGATGGATTATCTATCTGGTAGTGGTTCTCATATGGATCTTTGTA
>NZ_FOTS01000094.1 GCF_900114615.1 Pelosinus propionicus DSM 13327
GCAAATTCGCCAGAAAGGAGCATTTTACCAGGCAGTTCAAGGGGATCGACTACACCGTAAGCCTGTAGTAGTTCAGGGTCACGAAAATTAGGCATTGCCGTACACTCTACCACAAGCCTAGATTGATATTGGATTTTGTTAAAAATCTCTTCGCGCTGCCCTCTTTTCCCTGACACCGTTTTAGTTGATGCTTTAATTAATGCATCATTCTGTGTCTGAGTAATGGATTTAATTTTAAACCCTGCCGGTTTACCATCCTTGTTGGTAAACCGGCTAGACACAAACACCAAATTTGTCATTTCCGCTACGGATGGTTTTAAAAATGCTTTTAAGTCACTCATAAACTAACTACCTCCTAAAATATTTATCCAAAAGTCGTTGGATCTGTAAATTCATTCAAAAGTTCAAAGCTGGTAAAGGTGAATGTAATTTCTGCTTCTAAATCATCAGAATCCGCATCCAGCTGAGCAATAGGCACTTTATCAAGATTCACGTTATACAAGACTGTCCGCTTTGTTCCTACTGTGCTTGTTGGATCATCATTGACAATCTGAATCGTAAAATACGTATCCGTACCCGAATCCTGATAGGTTTTAACCAAACTAACAAACTGAGTCGTAATATCTTTAATTGTCATCGATCCTGAATATTTAAGACCTTTCGCCTTGTATTGCACCGTCCTGGTTCCAACAACTTTGACTTCGGACTTTTCTTTTTCCGATTCTGCTTTTAGCTTCTTAATATAAAACATGCTATAAACATTACCGTCAATCGTTGCATATGCCGCGCCTTCTTTACCGGATATGGTATCCTGCGCTAATAAAAAACTCATATTTACACCCCCTTTACTCTACCGTTACGGCAATATAGATTTTATCAACAGAATCGACTGGCTGAATGTTGGCGTTAATCAATACCGCATCTGAATCCGTACCAGCTGCAACAACAATGTCGTCTGCTTCGAAATTTTGCAGCGCATTAATCCCTACCAATGTATTGCAATAGGCTACCAATTCCGCTTTTAAGATGCTCCGTTCGTTATCGTTATTATCGGTTTTACCAATGTAGTATTTTGAGAAAAGCGTATGAACATCATTACCAAAACCCTGTAATACCCGAACAATCCGATTTTTACGAAACGATTTTCCTTTTGTTGCGGTATAGCTGGTAAACGTATTGATGTCATATTCAGCATGTACTGTACCATCTTTTACGGGAGTGAATATGAATTCGCCCGCATTAATGGCCGCAATAATTTCCGTGTTGGTATATACCGTGGTAACACCCACCGCTCCAGGATAAGTGGCATATGTCAGAGATTCGTTTACATTTGCCCCTGCACTGGCTCCAACCAGCCACGCCACTGCCATTTCCGGCGGAATTGTATCTTCGGTGTCCAAGATAACGCCGTTTTTAATGCTAACTACGCATTCACTGTCAGCCGAGGGGTAATTAGCAACAACCAATTGAGCATAGCGGCCTTCCTCTGTTACCAACCGCTTTGTGTACGATGTAAACAGCTTTATGACCGTTGCGCTGGTATCCATACAACCCATACTGTTATAGTAATACGGCTCAATTGCCTCCAGGTAAGAGATATAGGCACTTGAAGCAACTTCTCCGTCAGTCCCGTCAGTTAAAACCATGCCAGTAGTTGCAACAAGGGCTGTCGTTTCTGTACCGCTAAAGTCAACCCAATCATTTGCAACCAAATCGCCAATTGTAGCAACCTCACTTTGTGTATCCTGGGTATCATTGTCCACGATAGTGGTCACATCGAACTTACTTTCATCATCGACATTGACAGAGATCACTACAGTAATATCGTTGCCGCGCACCCCTTTGTATTTGGCTGCTGCAGTTAATCCCGATGCCATAGCTACCGCTTTGGTTCCACTGGATTTTAGTCGCCAAAGGTACAGTGTTACCGGCGCATCCGTTCTTTCCGTACCTAAAAAAAACTGCTGGATAGCCAGCATTTGTGTATCCGTCAGATAATACCCTAGCTTATCAAAGGTATCTTCACCATTGGCCAGGGTAATTACTTCCCCTTCTGGTCCCCAACTCATAGCCATAGGAAATGTGCCAATACCACGATCACCAAGACTGGCAAGCGTCTGTGCTGTGGACTTAAAATTAATATAAACGCCAGGACGCACTTTATTTTGTGTTGTCCAAGTTCCTCCTGCCAATTATTCCACCCCCATAAAATCATCTAATATTTTTTCAGCTTCCGAAATAGTATAGCTGTCTTCGGTTAATAGTGCTGTCAGTAAGTCGCGGTTGTATTTACCGCTGAAACGTTTGGACGCAATAATTCTCGTAGCCGGTATCTTCGGGGCTACGGGTTCGTCAGATGCTGCAACGGATTGCACTTCCTCGGCTGTATCCGCGATAGCCTGTTCTTGTTCATCATTATCCATCTAGCTTTACCTCCTCTGTTAATGTATACGTCTGCATTTTAACAACTTCTTCTTTTGGCAACTGAACAAATTGTTTGATATCAATCATATAGTGCAGCGCCTGCAGTTCAATGGTCCATTTCCGGTTATACGTTCGGATTATCGCCCCGTTAGCTATAAACGTTTCCAGGGATTCATCTAACAACTGGGCCACGTCTTGAAATTCATATTGCTGGGTATCGGTGTATAAATCCGTTAAATATACCAACTCATATAAAGGTTGCCAATACCAACGATCAATGCCTTTTTTAATCGTCGCACCTGGGCGCGGGATAATAAAAAAACAGGGAAGGTGTTTGCCTTCACTGTCTAAGACGCTGTTCATGAATTGTTGGCTAGGGTTTGCAAAGATATGGATTCCTGGGAATAGTCCAGCTAATTTATCAGCTAATCCACTCACCAGAAAAGCAAGATTGATTTCTACTGCCAAGATTACCCCTCCTTCTTCATGACAGACATTAATACACGTCTCATGCCCTGCTGTAAATGTGATTCACCTTCTCGCAACGCCCGATCAAGCATATATACACCGCGTACATACTTTGTCTTAGTGCCCACCATAAGGCCGCCTTTATCTGCTAAAGCAGCATCATAAACAAGCTGCCCTCCTACAATAAAAAGACCAGGCACAAAATGTTTATCCATTCGGTGTCCATTTTCAACATAGGAGGCATATTGCAGGTTATTAGCTACAACAGACGTATACGCTCCTTCATGTAATCGATAAGGAGTCAAAATGCTATCTTGCTCCCAATGAGCCTTTAAATCCCCCATTGCGTTAGCATTATATTTTTCGCCTTCCGTTGGCGGTGTATATTTCTTTACCCTTTCCACAATAAAAGTAGTGGTTTCTTTCAACTGTACTGGCACTGCAGCAACAAGCTCTTGCTGATATCCTTCATACCGCCTCACCATATCTTTTAATCCATCACCAAAAGCCATTATGCCCTACCTGGCATTTCAAGTTTAATTTCCTGGTGCGTGCCGTATACTTGCGTTTCTCCGGCAAAGTATCTATCTGCATCCCGTACAGGCTCTGCATTAATTGGTCCCTGCACAAATAATTCATCACCACTTTTAATATCCCACTTTGGAGATGTAAAAAGCTTTTCTGAGCGTGTTATCTTAGCTGCATCTGTTGTAGCAAAAAGAGCAGATAGCCCTGCCTTAGAAGAACGACGACAAGGAACATCCGTAAGTACTGCTTCCCTGCGCTGTTTCGTCAAGTTACCATCCTTATAATCCACATTCCGGTACACCGTAGCAGTACTGTCGTAGGTTTGGGCGAGTGCGGCATTCATTCGCGCTGCTAGTCCTCTATTAAACAACACGATACCCACCCCCTACAAATGGTTTTAGATATTGCTGAGCTTGTAAACTATAGATTATTGTGTTTAGTTTGTCCACCGGTGTATTGTTATTGGCATATGTAATTTGAGTATCGCCAATCTTAATGCTTTGCTCTGGTGATAAGCGGGCGGTGAGATTTGCGGTACCAAGATCAGGAGAGGCATATTCTAAGGCTTCTTCTACCTGGGCCGCTTTAATTTTATCAGGAACGGTTTGTTTGTACTCGGTAGAATAATCACCAAACACCACATTTGAATAATCAACCTGTGGTATCTGAAAAGACATAAAGGGGGCCATCCTAGTAAACCAGCCATTCCCCCACCTTGCTGCCTTACGAGGCCATGCCATCACTTGTTTAGGTGCCGTTTTCTGCCCGGGATAAGCGACAAGATCAATCTGTCTTGCAGCACGGCGTAATAATATTTCTTGGTCCGTGTCAATAAGAGCTGTCCATGCAATGGCTTTCGGGTCTGTACTTATATAATATTCCGCTATGTATGCTGCAGCTTCATCCACAGTTACATAGCTATCTGTACCAACTGTTAACATATTCATTCCTCCTTAGAGGAGGACGCTTACGCGCCCTTATTTCTTAGCAGCTTTCAAAGCCGCATTCTCAGTCGTTAAAAGTTCAATTTGTGCTTTGAGTGATTCAATTGTTTCACTTTCAGCAGTAATTGGATTACCTTCTGCGTCCAATTGGACATAACCCTCGGAGATAAGCTTTTTCGCTTCTTGCTCTGTGGCTACAATGCGGTGTACGCCGTGTTTTTTTAATTCAATCATATCAGACATACAATTTCCTCCTGTTTATTATGATGCAGCGATATTAGCAAATACACCAGACATACGATTATCTGGAATCCAAATATCATGGTACCTGCGATAGTCAAACGCCCATGCATTTGCTTTTTGGTTTGTCATAGGGTCAAAGATACGGACAGTATCCGCTTTGGATAAAGCGATAGGAGCATTACGAGTTGTTATTAACCAGTTTATTTTCTTAGCTCCTGTAGCCGCACTAAAACCGCCAGTCGTTTGTCCTGTGGTTGTACCGTCATTTAAGGTAATGGAATTATACATCCGAGCAGATGGAACGAAAATAATTGGAATACTATTAATAGATTTAACCTTGCTTTGCAGATTTCCAACCTTAAAGTCAGCAGAATCAAGGAACCTGGTCATATCGTTTGCAGTGTTCAAAATATTTCCAGTCGCAATCGACATTGTAATTACTAACGGATAATCTTCACCCACATCGTCCTGAATGGTAGCAATATCTGCTTGCAGTTCTGTATAGATAGTTGAAGTTGTTGGTGTAAGGGATCTTGCATAGCGTCCATTATCTCCATCAGCTGTCTCTGCAGCCTGTGATAGTGCCGCAATGGTTGCGTACCGATACGCGTCAATTTCCGGCACGACTCTGGTTCGCTGAAATTGCTCTATGACATTATAGGCAGTTGCCATAAAGTCAGTATCATCCGATTGAATACGATCAATCTGGAATTTGCGGCCTCGATCCTGATTCATTTCTTTAGTTTGATACTCCAAGGTAACGGCACCTTGTACATAGCCATTATCTGGATCATAATCCCCCATGCCATCCATGCTCAGCTTGGGGATCTTAACTTCTCGCCCGCCAATATAGATAATTTTGCCACTGTTCGTTTCCATCCAGTTTGATGTAGCACTGGCAACCATGGCTTCATCCAGCCAGCTTTGAAAAAGTGCTGCATACTGCAGCGTGTTAATAGCCATTCTGTTTATTCCTCCTTAGATTTTTAAAATTTGGTTGCGTCAACTTTTGCTTTAAATGCCGCAACATCTTGCTCAAAGGTAGAAGCGTTTGGGTCGCCTGCAGGGTTTGGATTTGGGTTGTTAGGTACCACATCACCAAACATGTAGGGGTGCGAGGTTTTTAGCGCTGTTAATTGAGCGTCTAAATCCTCTTCCAGTTTCAGCTTTGGCATAAGTAAATCAGGGTCTTTTACTTTGGCTTGCACTAATTTTATTTTAGCGTCAGCCTGCTTTTGGATACCTGCGTTTTGCGCCTGCAGGTCTGCGAGTTGCTGCTCTAACGTGGCAGCTTTGGCAGCATTTGCCTTTAGAGTGTCTAGATCACCCGTCTGGGCTTTTAGTGCGTCAATCTGCGTTTTAAGTGCCTCTGTATCTGACTTTGGCACATAACCCGCCATAGTACGCCCATGTTCTGCCATAATGACGTCAATTTGTTCCTGGGTAAATCCTTGATCTTTAAGATACTTGCGATTCATATTATTCATTCCTCCTGTTTTACGCCGTGGAAAGGCGAATTTGACCGTTTAACGCCTAGTCGTGGCGCAAAAAGAAGAGAACCACTAATCAGTGTGGTTTATTTGATTTTTTAACAAGACGATATCAACGCCAGTAAGCTGTTGTTTTTCTCGCTGCCGTTTATTAATTTCCGACTGAATATCAATGGTAACAGCTAGCACCAATTCAACAACCTTTTCAGGTGATTCAGCCTCATAAGTGCGTGTGAGCCCTCCTATTTCTTCCGTATACTTGTACATGCCCTCACCCCCTTTTAATTTCTTGTCCTATTTCGCGATAAATCTTCCGCCATTTTGCATATCGTTCAGGGTTATTTTGTTTCACCCTCTGAAACGTTTGAAAGGTCTTTGGAAAATCATCACGTACTAAATCTAAGCGCAATTGATACCGCTGATACTGTTCATAATCATCATGAAGTTGCCTTCTAACACGCTGGCTTTTACGGTATGCTTCAATACTGGCTCTACTCCTAGGGTCATCCTTCCAATCACGGTTAGAGAACGTCTTAGCTTCTTCTATTTCTTCCGCTGTATGTGCTTCTTCTACCCATTTAATCAACACATGGCGGCAATTAGGATGGATATTCAAATACGAATTATCCAAGTTATCAGGACCATTTTTGTCCTTCCGACTAAAAAACGCTTTCGTAAGGCTCGGAAATTCAGCAGATAAACCGCTGCGGGAATATATCCGTCCTTCCAGTGGCGCACAGATCGGACAGCTAGAAGCGTGAGAGCTTATTTGATATAGATCATGATCAGGATCAGCAAATAATGTGCCGGAATTAGTTGCTTCTCTGGTTACTGCCCTAACTGCCATATTCGCGTATGTTCGCAAACTCCAATCGGCTCCGTTACTGGTTTGAAAGGCCATTAATCCCTCATTTAATACCTTCTCTTGAAATAACTTATACGTCATACCTGCGCCATACCCACCAGCTTCTTTCGCGGCTGCAGCTTCCAGCGTGGCAGACCGCCAAGCGTCATTAATGGTTCTGCCTACGTGCCTGGCTGCGTCCGTGAGTTCACCCGTTAAATTCTTGGTTAGCAGCTCCACAATTTTACGATTACTGCCTTCACTAATAATATGAGCAGCTTTCTTACGACCAACGGAAAGCCCAGCACCATGAAGAAAAGCCGTTTCAGTTAGCTTTGGCGCTAATGCAACGGCTTCCAGGGTTATCTCCTTCAGGATTTTATGAATTCGGCTTAATGCTGCTTTTTCTGCATAGGTTACATAGTCTTGCTTTTCCTTACGGGCAATGATTGCAATAATATTCGTTTCGGCTTGTAAGTATATTGCAATCATTAATTTTTCAAATTCATTTAACGGTGCTTCCATGGATTACACCTCTTTATTCTCATTCACCGCCGAAGTTAATACAGGATTAGCGGTTAATGCTTGCTCTTGTATTCGCCCTAATTCTTCCTCTGCTTGTTCAATCCCCATGTTATCATAGCGCTGCATGGCTGTAGTAGCGGACATGGTAGGAGCTTGCACACGCAAATTCATGATTTGAGCTTCTTCTAATGGATCATTCGGCAAACCATCCTGCCACTGTATTTCAATGTCCGATCTTTTAAGACCAGACACTGAAGGCGTAACCTCAGAAAGCAGCGCAATGATTTTTTTTACTACTGGATCGGCATGGTTGCGAATACGGCCAACTTTCATTAAGGGGTTAACCATTAAACGCCGTAGCGCGGCGCCCGAAGGAGGAATACTGCCTTTTAAGTCACCAAAAATAGCCGCACCCATTTCAGATACTGAATAGAGCTGGTTTAGCAACATATCAAATTCTTTAAATGCTGCTTCTAGGTTGCCATCCCAGGTAATATATCGCGTTTCTGCGTCTTCCTTGGAGTTGCGGATAAAAGCGTCACCTGCTTTTAAGGTATATTCGCCAGTATCGTTATCTACCTGAAATGCACTGTCTGGTGCCTCCATGCTTGGACTTGCATGTTTATCCAGTATCTTAGCAATCTGACCAACACGGCTGATCAGCTCCATGATAATGGGATCAATTGGCGTATAATCATCCCTGCCGTGTATATTGCCCGATGCTTGGACATTTGGTAGTTGGACAATCGCAAAGTCAGACAATCCTGTTTTGTACGTTGTTGACGATATCATTTGCCCAATTTCTAACCTGTCTCGCATTTC
>NZ_FOTS01000093.1 GCF_900114615.1 Pelosinus propionicus DSM 13327
TGTCAAATTTTCGGCTGTTATCAAATTCAAGTTGTTTCATTGTATCCTCCTTTTTTTGCTTTGTATTTGATCTAATTTATTTACTATGTATCTTTTATTAATTTACTTCCATAACGCTTTGTAAATATTGATGATGTCTTCTTTTCCAACATTTCGTATTGTATTTTGCGGGCTGCCGCTCTTTAAAGCATCTTCCGCCATCTTATCTAACTGATCAAAGTATTTCTTCTTATCTACGCCAAATTGTTCCGGCGTGCTGACCTGCAGTTGTGCACATAATTTTTCTACTTCTGTTATAAAGGCTTGCCCGCCTTGCAAGTCACTCATATTATTTTCATAAATTCCCGTTGCTTTTGCTAAATCACAAAACCGTTCCGGACTTCCAGCCAAAGCAAATTTTAAACATTCAGAAAGAAGCATTGCATTGGATAAACCGTGAGGCACATGAAAAATTGCTCCTATGGGTCTACTCATTCCATGGACAATTGTTACAGAAGAGTTATTAAAAGCAATGCCGGCTTCAAGTGCTGCTACGGACATTTCTTTCCTTGCATCGATGTCCTTGCCATTTTTATAGGCTTTCAACAGATTTTTAAAAACCCTTTTAACTGCTGATACTGCAAACGTATCTGACATCGGCTGGGATTTCTGAGATGTATAGGCTTCTATAGCATGAGTTAAAGCATCAATGCCAGTGGCTGCCGTAACGTTAGGCGGTGAAGTAAGGGTTAATTCTGGATCGACAATCGCTATTGCAGGTAATAAGGGTGCTCCTTTTAGCAGCATTTTCACCTCTGTTTGTGTATCTGATATGATGGTAAATTGAGTCGCTTCTGAACCAGTTCCAGCCGTTGTTGGAATAGCAATTAGCGCAGGCGGCAGAGTAGCGATTTCTTTTCCCATATAGTCGGCTAATGTTCCTGGATTTGTCAGCATGGCACCAATTGCTTTCATTGTATCAATCGGACTGCCTCCGCCTATAGCGATCAGAAAATCACATTTCGTTTCTTTATACGTTTTAACCCCTTGATAAACCATTTGATCCGTAGGTTCACTATTAATTTCTGCAAACAATTCATATCCGATCTCTTGTTTATCTAATACGTTGACTAATTTTTGAACATTTCCAATGGTCACCATCATGTTGTCCGTAACGATAAACGCTTTATTTCCACATTTTTTTAAATAAGAACCAGATTTCTCTAATGCATCATTCCCAGAAATAATGGTTCTTGGAATTAAAAATACGTTCGACACAATCATCATCCTTTTTCTTACATATACATCTTTTTGTATGTATTGGTCATATTTTGGTTATATTAATATTTTTATTATTATTTTATAGTTACATTCTAGTATATTCAAAGAGCAATTGCAATATTAAGTATCACTTTTTTCAAATATTTTAACATTGCAAATTTTCAGGAATTAATACTTATAATTAAGAACATATTTGATCTCTTTTGTTTAAGATCTTACCAAGTCCCATCTTTTCTTCTCTAAATATGCGAAGATCCATTGTTTTAAGATCTCGGTCTATAATCGGCTCAAAATCCATATGCGCTAATATATCTTTCTCAAGATCGATCCCCGGAGCAATTTCAATTAAAACCATGCCACCAGGCGTTAGGCGAAACACAGCCCTTTCAGTGATGTAGAGAATCTGCTGCTTGTTTTCCCTAGCATATTTGCCACTAAAAGTAATTTGTTCAACATGATCCAGGAACTTCTTATTACGCCCTTCTGTAATGATATGTAATTTCCCATCTGCTACTTCAACCTTTAATCCTCCTGCCATAAAGGTACCAAGAAAGATCACTTCTTTAGTGTTTTGCGTAATGTTAATAAATCCGCCACAACCAGCAACACAGCCTTTAAATTTACTTACATTAATATTGCCATGCTTATCGGTTTCTGCTAACCCCAGAAACGCTAGATCCAAGCCACCACCATCATAGAAGTCAAATTGATAAGGCTGATCCAATATCGCTTCCGGATTACTGGAGGCTCCAAAGTTTAGATTGCCTGCGGGGATCCCACCTACAGGACCTGCTTCAACGGTAAGAGTCATCATATCTCCCAGCCCTTCTTCATTTGCCACGATGGCAACCCCTTCAGGAACACCAATACCAAGGTTAACAATTGCATTCGGAATTAATTCCATCGCAGCGCGACGGGCAATTACTTTTCGTTCGTCTAGTGGCATTGTACAGTTATCTGACAACATTGATACATTCATTTCCCCTGAATAAGCAGGATTATAGATTTCTGAAAATGTCTGCTTATGATTTGCCTGCTCTGCTACTACAATATAGTCGACCACAATTCCTGGAACTTTTACATTCATGGGATGCAGGCTGCCAGACTTAACGATACGCTCTACCTGTACAATGACAATTCCTCCAGAGTTTCTGGCAGCTTGGGCAATCGATAAAAGCTCTAGGGAAACACACTCCTTCTCAATAGAAATATTTCCGTTTTCATCGGCCGTAGTGCCGCGAATAAATGCAACATCGATTGGAAAGGGTTTATACCACAGCCATTCCTCATTGCCTAACTCAATCACCTCTACAAGATCTTGTGTGGTCTTCTTGTTAATTTTTCCGCCTTCAATCCTTGGATCTACAAAGGTATTCAAGCCCACTTTTGTAATAACACCCGGTTTCTTACCGGCTACATTACGAAACCACTGAGTAAGCGTCCCCTGCGGAAAGTTATAAGCCTCTATTTTTTCATCAACGGCCAATTGGCTAAGTTTGGGAGCGGTTTTAAAATGTCCGCCCACTACTCTTTTTACCATCTTTTCGTGACCAAAGTGGTTGGCTCCGCAATCCTTTCCATCCCCTTGCCCAGCACAGTAAACAAGTGTTAAATTACATGGTCTGCCGTCTCTTAGAAATCGTTCTTCCAACGCAGTCGTTAGTGCCTCTGGATTTGCACTGCCAACAAAACCACTCGTAGCAATCGTAGCAGCATCTTCAATAAGATTAGCCGCTTGTGCCGAAGTAATCATTTTGATCATAATACACCCCTTTTCCTAGCAATTCTACACCAAACAAAGCAACAGCTAATTTTTATTATTAAGCATGATTTCACCAAATAGTTCTTCATCCGTTGGCATAGTATGCTCGATTGGGGACGAAACCCATGTGATATTCAGCAGATCTTTCCACGTAATATTGCTGGACGAGGCATTTCCGCCCCAAGTTCCGCAGCCTAAGGTCAACGTCATTGGCATACCATTCGTCCATGCGCCGCTGTTAGCCAGACATTGAGGCTGTCGAACCATAATCCTGCTGGTCTTTGTCGCTAGTGCCAGCTGCTTGATATGCTCTTCATTAAAAGAATGAATTCCGCACGAATGTCCTCTCCCGTGGTAGTTGGTAATCTCATTTACATGATCGATTGCTTCTTGGAAGCGATCATATTGAAACAAAGCCACTACCACTGATAGCTTTTCACCAGAAAAAGGAGAATTTGGACCAATTTGGTTTTCTTCCACCATGATAAATTTACAATTCTTTGGTATGTTTATTCCGGCTACACTAGCAATTGTCTGTACTGGCTGAGCAATAATTTTAGCATTTAAATGATGATCCACCCACATGGCTTGCTGCAGCTTTGTTTTTTGTTCCGGACTAAGCAAATACCCTCCTTCGCCTTTAAGGCATGCTACAAATTCGGCATAAATCTTTTTCTGAATAACCAGCGAATTTTCAGTAGAGCAGCTCGTAGCAAAATCAAACGTTTTACTGCGCATCACTTTATTTGCAGCATCTTTCAAATCGGCAGTTTCATCTACTACAACAACTGAATTTCCTTGTCCAACGCCATAAGCCGGAGTTCCCGATGAATAAGCTGATTTTACTAATGCTCCACCGCCGGTTGCAACAACTAGATCACATTGTTTCATTAATTCATTTGTTGATTCAAGAGTCGGTTCTTCAATGCCAATAATTAAATCCTCTGGAGCATTGTATTGTTTCAGTGTAGTTCGCATGATATTTACAATATGGGTATTCGTTTTTTTCGTCCGGGGATGGGGAGCAAGGATGATTGCATTCCTTGTCTTAATTGCCATAATGGCTTTAATTACAGGCGTAGCTTCCGGATTGGTACATGGCAGGATTCCTGCGACGATTCCTACGGGTTTGGCAACCTTAAAAAGCCCCTTTCCTTCATCTACTTCTATAATGCCAGCGGATTTTTTCCCCTTCATATCTCGGAGGGTGCCTTTGCATTTCGTCATTAATTTGGCATATTTAGACTCATAATTACCCATTCTTGATTCATCAACAGCCATTTGAGAAATCTCTTGCGCTGGTCCATCTTTTACAATATTCCATACAATAGCAGTAACCAGTTCATCTACCTTTTCTTGGCTGTAACCACTGGCGACATTTTGAGCTTGACGTGCTCTTACAATTAAACTAGTAATATAATCCTCTGTATTTAAATGTACCGGCTTATTCATACGAGTTCTCCTTACTTTGTAATTTTATAAACTCACTACAAATACTTTCACAAATACCTTTGAAGGAATACCTTTACTTAAGATAAGGATTTTTATGCTTTATTTTGGCTGCCGAAAATTAAAATATGGTTTCTAACATTTTCATATGTCGCGTCAAGCACAGTATCAAGATACTGAAAGAACGTAATATCTTTCGACCCCTTAGACAATTGATTAACTTTTTGAGCAACATTTTCGAAAGATGCTGTAGCTATATTCACTTTTTTGATTTTATGCTGTATGCAATTTTTAAAATCATCAGGAGTAAGTCCAGAACCACCGTGTAAGACCAAAGGACAATCAATAGCCTGAGCAATTTCCTCTAACCGTTTAAACTGCAATTTAGGCTGTTCTTTGTAATGTCCATGGGCTGTTCCGATTGCTACCGCCAAAGCATCAACTTGCGTTTCTTCATAAAATGTTTTGGCTTCAGCAACAGAAGTGATCATCACTTCTACATTTTCATAATCCCCTTCACTGCCGCCAACTTTACCGATTTCCGCTTCCACAGAGGCACCATATTCGGCAGCCATTCTCTTTACTTTATTTGTCATTACAATATTCTGTTCTAAAGAATAAGCGGATCCATCAAACATTACCGAACTAAATCCTAGCTGCAGTGCCTGGTCAATGACGTTCATACTAGCACCATGATCCAGATGCACAACAATAGGAATAGCAGCTTTCTTAGCCGCCTCAACCATCATAGGACCAATAAGGTGCAATGGAGAATACCGCATCCGCCCTTCTGCAACTTGCAGAATAATGGGAGAATTTAATTCCTCCCCTGCTTTTATAGCTCCCATAACCATTTCCATATTTGCTACATTAAAAGCTCCAATTCCATATGTCCCCTTACCAATCTTTTTCAATGCATTTTCTAATGTAACTAAAGACATTATTTTCCTCCTTTCAAATTCAGCTATTTTTTACTTACGAGTCATAGTACCTTCCCAGGTGTCTACTTTGGTGTGTTTTTTATCTTCTTCATTAAACCACCGGCTAGTCACACATTTAGCTTCCGTGAAAAAAGCAACCCCATCCTTGCCCATACAATGCAAATCACCAAAAAACGATTTCTTATGTCCTGCAAAGGGGAATACAGAAAGAGGAACAGGAATACCTACATTAATTCCAACCATGCCGCCATGGGTTTTTGCTGCAAATTCTCTTGCATAATAGCCACTCTGGGTAAAAATGCAAGAACCGTTGGCAAATGGATTTGCATTCATTACAGCAAGACCTTCTTCAAAATTCTTTACGCGTTTAATACATACAACAGGCCCAAAAATTTCAACATCGCCAATCGTCATTCCTGGTTTTACATGGTCAAAAATAGTTGGTGCCAGAAAGAAACCATCTTCATAGCCTTTAACAACAATATCTCTGCCATCTAAGATCAGTTTGGCCCCTTCTTGAACGCCTTTATGAATCCAATTTACAATACTTTGTTTTTGTTCGGCTGATACAACAGGTCCTAAATCATAGGAAGGATCATAAGCCGGGCCTACTTTAAGCTCTTTAGCAAGCCTTACCAGATGAGCGACGAATTCATCAGCCACTTCGTCTTCTACACAAACCACTGGAAGAGCCATACAACGCTGTCCTGCGCAGCCAAAACCTGAGTTAATTACTCTTGTAGCTGCCATTTCTAAAGCAGCATCTTTAAGAACTAAAGCATGATTTTTCGCTTCACATAAAGCTTGGACTCGCTTGCCATGAGCTGCCGCAGTGGAATAAATATGAAGGCCTACTGAAGTGGAACCAACATAGCAAATGCCTGCAACATCCGGATGTTTCAGCAGCGTTTCCGCTTCTTTTCGACTGCAAGTAACCAAGTTGACAACACCCTTAGGCAGTCCCGCCTCAATTAACAACTCCAGCATTCTTACAGCGGTTTGAGGAACATGGCTGGCGGCTTTCAGTACAAAAGTGTTACCTGTAGCGATGCAGAGAGGAATCATCCAGCCAAAGGGAATCATCGCAGGGAAGTTATAAGGTACAATACCAGCAAATACACCTACAGGTTCTCTATACATAACCGTGTCATGACCATGAGAGACATTCATTAATGAATCACCTTGCATCATCACAGGAGTAGAACATGACAACTCTACCACTTCAATAGCCTTCAAAACATCGCCGCGAGCTTCATTGAGATTTTTGCCTAACTCTGTAGCTACCAACAAGGCTAGCTCCTCCAGGTGGGCATCTAAAATGACTTTATACTTAAACATAAGTTGAGCTCTTGCTGATACAGGCGTCGAAGACCAAGCAGAAAATGCATTTTTCGCTGCGCTAACTGCTTGGTTGACTTCGTCAACGGTGCAGCATGGCGCCTCCGCAATCACTTTTCCTGTATTCGAATCCGTAATTGGCATATAGGTAGTTGTTGCCGACTCTTTCCATTCTCCATTTACGCTATACTTTAATTTTGCTATTGTCATAAAAAACATTCTCCTTTTATATTCAATCGCTGTTTCATACTTCTTGTGCAACCCGTCTGGTCTTTCTGTCGAATCATTAAATCTTTACATCATTGGCTACTATTATTCCTAACCACCTCTCTACACCACCGTAATTTGATGATATTTTAGTTTCATTTTGTCGCTTGTTGTTTTTAGTTTGGTATATTATTATTATATTTTGGTTATATTATAGTATATTCTATTACTTTAATGCAAGATTTAATTTTTTAAGAAAATTCCGTTACATATCTGATCATATTATGGTATTATGGTAATATTATTATGGTTATGTTTGGCTTCAAGGAGACTAATACGGGATATGAGCCAATTGAATAAATAATGTGAAATGGAGTTTTAATATGAAAGAAGATAGAATCAGCGAGCTTCAAAACTATATTCTTGAAAAAGAACGAGCATCTATCGAAGAGCTTTGTAGTGTGTTCAATGTTTCCAAGAACACAATGAGAAGAGATATTAATCAATTGGAGTCGCAAGGCAAAATTAAAAAAGTATATGGCGGTATTATTTTAACAGATAAAAAAACGACTGAGCCTTTTGAATCCAGAGAAGTCAAAAACAAAGATGCCAAATTAATTATCGCAAAGCTTGCTAGTACATTAATTGAAGATGGAGATATCATTTATATTGACTCTGGGACAACCACAATGCACATGATACCCTATTTGTCGGACGTTAAGAACTTAACCATTATCACCAATAATTTGCATGTCATATTAAAAGCTCTTCCTTATCAAAACTTAAATGTGATTTCTACAGGAGGAACACTATTTAGACGAACCAATTCTTTTGTTGATTCAGGAGCCGTAAGCTCCTTGAAAAAATACAATATCTCTAAAGCCTTTTTAGCCACCACCGGAATCTCAATTGCAAAGGGGATCACAAACTCCTCATCTCTGGAGTATGATATAAAAAGATATATCGTAGAGCATTGCGATAAAAGAATACTATTGGCAGATGATACGAAGCTCGGTAAAGTATCATTGATAACGTATTACGACTTAAAGGATATACAAGTATTTGTAACGAATCAAAAACCAGATACTGAATATACGGACTTTTTTAGGAGTAACCATATTACATTGATGGCTCCTTAGGAACTAAATTGCGTGTAATGGATAAAAAAATAAAGAAGGGGCTGTCGCACTAGCCCTAAAAAACAAAAATGGCAACCGGCAGTAGCCGGGAGCCATTTTTTTGTGTAAAATCAAGTTTGTTGGAACATGAAAATACAAGCAAATTATATAACAGACACAAATATATATCAACTAGTCTTGCCGATGGACATCGGCGAGATGATCCCAGAAGATGACTCGGTACGGTTACTCAGCGCAGTGTTAGAAAGGCTGGATTATAGCAAACTGTACACTACGTACTCCCGAATGGGGAGAATCGAGAGATCACCGAAGCGTCT
>NZ_FOTS01000095.1 GCF_900114615.1 Pelosinus propionicus DSM 13327
GATTGAATCAATACTTGCTGTTTGCTGTAGTTAGCCATTTCTTTCGCCATATCAGTATCTTGCAAATTAGAACGAGCAGAGCTTAAGTTTTCCGATGCAACTTCTAGGTTGTTGATAGTGTGAGTCAAACGATTCTGAATCGCACCCAAATTAGCACGTTGGCTAGAAACGGTACTCAATGCTACATCAAGCAATGAAATTGCTTTTGAAGTAGCTATAGTAGTCGAAACACTAGTTGCACTAATGTTTAAAGCTGAAGCACCAACAGACATGGAATCAATTTTAACAGTCAGAGTCTGTGCTTTATTCGCACCAATTTGGAACACAAGAGCACTCGCTGATCCAGTCAACAAGTTTTTAGTATTGAACTGAGTTGTAGTTGCAATGCGCTGCACTTCAGAAATCAATGCCTTAATTTCTTTTTGTGTTTGACCACGGTCATTATTCGTATTGGTATCATTTTGCGCTTGTACGGCCAATGTACGCATACGTTGAATAATAGCAGTCGTTTCGTTTAATGCACCTTCAGCAGTTTGAATCAAAGAAATAGCATTTTGTGAGTTTTGAGTTGCTTGATCTAAACCATTGATCTGACTAGTCATTTTTTCACTAATTGCCAATCCTGATGCATCGTCAGCAGCTCTGTTGATTTTTTTACCAGAAGATAATTTTTCCAAAGAACTGTTCATGCTATTTTGGCTAGCCTGAAGGTTTCTCCAAGAATTTAAAGAAGCGATATTAGTATTTACTACACTCATTTTTATTTCCTCCTTGAATTTTAAATGTGGCATCCTTGCCTACAAGATATGACCGCTGGCCAGCTGCGTCATTCAGTATTTTTTACTGTCATAATATATATCGTAACCTTGTCCAAGTATATTAAGGACAAAATTCATCTAAATTCATGATTATTCGATAATTTTTATCTATTTTTCTATTTTTTCCTTAATTTTTCAGTTCTTTTCATCATATATCACTTTTTTTTCAGTTCTTTTCATCATATATCACTTTTTTTTATTTTTTTGGAGCATTCTTCAACAATGTTAGTACATCAATATTTTGTACTGTTTGTGCAGCTTGGGTATTAGAAGCTCTAACAGCTTCATACAATTCTTGCCGTAAAATAGATACATCTTTAGGTGCCGTTATCCCCAAACGTACTTGATCTCCTTGTACGTCCACAATAGTTACTAAAATATCATCACCAATACGCAGCGTTTCATTTTTTTTGCGGGTTAATATTAGCATATCATTAACCCCCTTCTGTGGACATCAACTTATATTGTGTCGTGTATTTTCTGTCGGCAACTAATACTTGAAATCCAATGCCAGTATTTTGATTCACTATAATGGGTCCCATCAAATTTGCCGTTATGTTTTCAGGAGTTGCAGCCACATTTACTGTTACAAAAACATCTAAATCTTCTCCCATTTGTAATGCCTCCGACTCGAGCAGCTCAAAATCATAATCTGGCACAAACCAAAATGGATTGGTAATTACCAATCCAAAATGCTCATCTTCCAGACTTTGCAATAACCAAAACTGAGTCTGATCGGGCAATTCCGTAAGTGTAAAATCACGATAATTTTCTAGACCGATTAATCCTTTGGGAAAGTGTATTTTTTTCTCCATAATTACCCTCCGGTTATGTTTTAATATCAATTGATGGTTCACGTTCCATATAGATATCGACCCTGCCCCAAGTAAAATTATTGACAATCTTACCTTCATGTACGGTAGCATCAATGCGTGCAGGAGTATACGTCCCCTTGACAGTTCCTAATTTTGCAGAAATGCTGGGCCTTACTGACGGCGAAAGACCAATTACCACCTCTTTTTCAGGAGGTTGACTAGCAGCGGCAACAACTTGTCCAACGGAGCCAGACTGAGGATCCTCCATCTGACGCATTATTGAGACTCGTCGTTCAATTCCTTGGACAGCAGCTTGCTTCGCCTCTTGAGCTAGTGAATTTGCATAGGAGTATGTCCCCTGCAAACCCATACTATCAAAAGCTTCCCGTGAATCAATAAAGATTTCAGGAGGTTCAATCGTTAATTCAAGATTCGCAGGTGTCGTCTTCATTTGAATGTCCGGTGCAGTGATTTTTAAATTTATATTTGGCTGAGTAATATTAAGCCCCAACTGTCCCGATACTTGATGAATTTGAATTTCTACCGGCCTCAAGATGTCCCCTCCTTAATATCACTTCTACTACATGTACATTTCTATTACAAATAATCAGCCAAGGTCTTTGGCATTACATTTGCACCTACTGATAATAACGTATTATAAGCATTCAGCGCCAATTGCGATTCAATACTGGCTTTAGCGACATCAAAACCATCATTATCCTTAGCATCTTGTGCAATAATCAATGAATCGGCTGTCAGACGCTCCTTTATCGTTTGATAAGAGGATTGCCTTGCCCCTACTGTTGTTTGTGCAGAAATCATATAATCACGATCTGCCTCAATCGTTCCTAAATCATTAGATAAAGTATCCGCTGTCACACCATTTGCTCCCGTTTGAATATCATTTAAATGCTGTTTAATCTCCAGCAAATTTTTAAATATTGTAGGGACATTATTATAGGTGGTACTTACTCCATCTACAGTTTTTGTTATGGTCATCATATCTCCAAAAACTTCTTGACCATCCTGATTCACCTTATCTCGCGATGCGTTAATATCACCCGGAACGACTTGCATCATTATGTTACCATTATTAGCAGTCGTAGCAAGATAAGGATTGGTAGCAGCGTCATATGGTAAAGTAGGATCTGTCAACTCCTTAGACGTACCATTATAAGTCACAGCCGTCATATTACCATTTGCATCATATTGAATGGTAAAAGGTTCAGTAGTATCATTTTGTCCGCCAAAAACATAACGATCCCCAACTTGAGAATTGGCAGCCTGCACTAGTTCTTTTATTTTCTGATCAATTTGTTGTTCAACAGCTTGGTAGGAACTTGTTGGATTTGCAGAAATGGCACTAGACACTGCAGTCTTGATTTCTGCCATGGCCGAAATCATTGTCGCCAGATTGGAATCACTGGTTTTCATCCAAGAAATCGCGTCATTTGCATTTTGGGTAAATAATGCATTTGTACTGCTGGCACTTGTAAATTGAAGATTCCGCACCGCCCCTATCGGATTATCTGAAGGTCTAATAATATTCTTGGATGCCGTTATTTTCTCTTGTATATCTGCCATGCGGGATAGGCTTTTCTGATATCCAGACAAAAACTGATTACTCAACATATTATTGGTTACGCGCATTAATTATCACTCCTCATCTATCATAGTTCCTTATCTGATATTAATCAGAGAATCCAGCATCGCATCCATGGTTGCCAACATCTTCGCACATGCTCCATAGGCTTGCTGAAATTTAATCATATTAGACAGTTCTTCATCCATGCTGACTCCCGACACCGATTCACGAGTAGTCGCTACAGCATCAAAAATTACAGTTTGATTAGTCATCACATTTTCAGCTTGCTGAGACTGCACACCAACTGTGCTAACGATAGAAGAATAAAAACTAAAAAGACTGCCACTTCCTAATACACCTGTTGTTGTCGAAGGATCTTTCACCAGCCAATTCTTCAATATCGTTGCATTATCTCCATTCGCAGTTCCTACCGCGGAAGCGCCAGAGGCAGCAATGAGATTAGATCCATCTTTGGTGTAGAAGTCGTCATTTACCTTAAGCTGACTAAGCCAGCTTGTTGGGGAAGCTTGTTTAGTAGGGTCTTCAGCAGGATCCGTGTAGTCTACGCCTGTGACACCAAAGAAATTGTCTGCAGGTGTCGTCAAATCGTATGTTTTTCCTTGTTTATGTAACGTATTAAAATCCTGCATCAGTGATTGCGCCATCACATCCAGATCAGCTAGATATCCATTAATAGTTGAATCTCTAAGATTTATCAAACTCGCTATAGAACCATCTTTAAAATTAACATTTATAGTACCATTCAGGGCAGTAACTTTAGTCGAATCATAACCATAAGGACTATTTTTCTCATGTTCAACAGTTAGTTCGGTAGCATGCTCTCCTTGTACTAAGGAAATTCCTCCCGCAATGATGACAGTATACGCTCCGGATTTTTCTTCCGATACATTCACCTGAGTCAAAGCAGATAATTCATCCACCAATTTATCTCTTTGATCACGCAAGTCATTCGCTGTAGCACCAGTAGCTTCTTGGCTGACAATCTGCTTATTCAAGGCAGCAATTTGCTTCGAACAACTATTCACCTGGGAAATTTGGGTGTCAATACGTTTTGATACATCATTAGCCTGAGATATAAGATTATCACCACTTGTCTTCAGTGTTTGTACCAGCGCACCGGCAGCTTCACGGACAGACGTACGAGTACTGGTTACGCCAGGATAAGTAGCCAGATTTCCTAATGCTGTTTGAAAGAGCTCCATCGAATTTTGAATACCAGTATTTTCTGTATCATTAAAGATTTCCTGAACCTTTGATAGAACATCCGATTGAGTAGACCAATAGTTCTTCGTCGAATTTTTCTGCCAATATTGAGTATCCACCAAAAAATCCCGCGCTCTGGTAATGGATGCGGTAGTGACCCCAGTACCAGCCATGGACATTCCATTTGCTGTGTAAATTTGCTGCGGAGTAGTAGTGATCAGATTCACCGTTTGTCGTGAATACCCTGTAGTACTAGCATTTGCTACATTATGTCCTGTGGTATTTTGGGAAAGCTGCTGTGCTGTCATTCCCAAAGTCATTATATTTAAACCGCCAAAAGTAGATGCCATTTTCATTCTCCTATCTAAACAGTTTTATTAAAAATGCTATTATGACTCCCAAAGCTATTGTTACCGCCATATTCCGGTACTGTACTCACTTTAAAAAGAACATTTCGCTTATGGTTTTCTAATTTTAAAAAGTTGTGCAACACGATAGAATTTGCCTCTTGCATTATACTCATTTCTTTTACTAAAGGACGTAATTCTTGAGCTAAAGCAACTCCCCGCCCCTTTCTTGGTTCCTCTAACAAAGAAATCAGCTGTTTAAACGACGTGTGAGAAGGATCAATCATACCTTGCAAAGCGATCCTATGCTTTTCCAGTCCGGCAATGAGTGCCACTAGTTCTTCTTCTTGTTGGGCAATCATCTGCACATCAGCAAGGTCTCCTGCTGCCAATACTCGCTGTTTATCACCATTCGATACCTTCAAACTGGTATAAATCGCAACTAATTGTTCTAATATATCGAATAACTCATCAACCAAATCATATTTTTCTTGCAATATCATAACTGTCAGCCTTTCTTTTTCATTATGCTTTACTATCAAATAAAGACTTATTAGGAGGCGCAAAGGATGCTTTTTCATTAGGATGATAAGTAGGACCAACAGAACTTTGAGCTAACAAATTAAGACTATAGTTTACAATCAGCAAGCCTTGTTCAACAAGTTCTTTATTTACGTTATTCACTTCAGAAATTTTTAAAATAATAGTGGTAAACTCTTGTTCAACATTTTTAAGATTTCCTATCTCATCTTGATCAGCCGCTTCGATCAATTGTGATAAAGCGCTCTTCATTTCTGTAATGCCATATATAGCAGCAAGTTCCTGAATGATACTTTTACGTATTTTGTCAAGCCTCGCTACTTCAAAGCATAAATTTTCTTCCTGTTTCATAATCATTTCTAATTCAGATATATTACGTTGCACCAGTACTTCGCGTTTTTGAAGGCTTAGTTCGAATATCGCCTGGTACACGATAAGCATTTTCTCAAGAACAGCAGTAAATTTTTCCCATTTATCCTTCACTATATTCTCCTTTACAGCAGATCATCTACAAGCATACGTCCAATCATTTTATCCGCAATGTCCTTTGAGTCCACTTTATACGTACCCTCTTGAATTTTTTTCGACAGTTCTTGTACCCTTTCTGGTCTTACATCCGATATCGTAATGGCACGCTGCAGGACCTGACCAAATTCCTGCACTCCCGATGATAAAATTACTTGATCTTTGCCTTTAGCTGGTTGGCTTTTTTCGGTTTTTGTATTTTTCCCCGCATTATTTTGCTCACTATATACCTTCATTACACTTTGAATTTGTTTGTTTGAAATAATCATATTATTTCCACCTCACAATCTACACAAAAAAATCCTTCACTAATAGTATCGACAAAAATGGCCGGGACATTAATCCCTGCCATAAAGTTTTTTTATTTTTTGTTGTTATTTTTTTAAATCATCTTTACTATACATCCGAAGTCCTTCGCGCTGGCTTCCATAATTATCCTTATCCCGCCAAACTTCTTTGACTTGTTTTGTAAAGCTGCTGCCGCATTTTGCACAAATGCGTCCTTCGTAAATCGGAACTCCGCACATATCACATGGGTAGCTGATCATACTAACACCATCTACCAGCAATCGCCCGCTTTTAATCATGCGCAATATAATTTTTTCTTTAACACCCGTTTCCTCATGGATCTTTTCAACAGATGCTTTGCCATTTTCACGCAAATATTCACCAATTTGGTGTTCATAGACTTCTTCTTGAGCATAGCATTCTGGGCACAGACCACTGGGGTTTTCCACATACAATTTACCACACTCTGGACAATTCTTAATACCCATTATAGTCCTCCTATTTGCAAAAACGATTTAATCAGAAAATTATGATTCCATTATAACAATATTCTTAAACTAATTCTATCAAATCTTATTTACTTTCATGGATTTTATAGATTTTTAAATTTTTCAGCAGGATTTTGTTGTTTTTTAGTCAAACATAGAATATAATTTGAATACTTTTAAAATGAAAGGCAGTTTGCCGTGGTTATGTTAACGCTTATGCAAGGACCTGAAATGTATTCTGGCGATGACACCTTTGACAGCGTCATCGCCAGTCTAATGCAGCTCATTCAGTTCAAAAATGCAAATTTATATTTACACAGCCAGCAGGTTGCAAACTACGCCGTTAGCGTTGCTGCCAAAATGCGCCTTCCCCGAGAGGAAATCGAGCGCATACGCCTGGCTGCTTTGCTGCATGATATTGGCCATCTTACCGTTCCGAATGCAGTCTTAGCAAAAGTTCCTTATCTTTCTACCCGTGAGATGACAGTATTTAAGAATCATTGTAATGCAGGCAGTGCCATGCTGGAGAACATCTCCCAATGTCAGGAGCACATTCCCTATATTCGCTATCATCACGAACGCTGGGATGGAAAAGGTTATCCAAAAAGGTTAAAGGGAGTTAATATTCCTTTGGGAGCTCGTATCATTTCCGTAGTCAATTACTATGATCGATTTATCAACCCCTGCACAGAACATTGGAAGAAAACCAAAGAAGAAGCTGTCCGGGAGCTTCAGAATATGTCAGGAACTGCTTTTGATCCAGAGATTGTAAAGGCGTTCATTGAATCGCTGGGATGATAGATAGCACCTCACCTCGACCCACTGGCTATCGCAAGTCCATGGACGGATGCTGCTCCGGATTTTTTTAAAACCTTGGCACATTCATCCAAGGTAACGGACGAATAATAAAACATATAATTACTTTCCTAGTTATAATGCTGGGATTTTTTTATTTACTTTTCCCAACAATTACACATTATAACTTCTGTCTCGTGCGGCAAACTATAATCATCTAGTAGCCGTGGAGGGATTGTTATGTCTGATGAATTAACTGAATTAGCAGAAATAATTGAAACGCTACGCACCAAACTAAATGCCATATCAAAAAATAAACCATTAACTGATCCTGAGGTAATTGGTGCTAGTCAAATGCTTGATGTTTTGCTGGTTCAATATCAAAAAATACTGAGAGATAAAAATAAATAAAATACTGCCTCACCCAAACAAGCAAGGCAGTGTTTTTCTGTGGATAAACCTGTGAATAGTGTGTGGATTAGTGTGGATAACTTTGATTGCATTACGGTACCATCCCAGGGACGTTTTATATCCTCTTGCAGGAATATAATGTAATTTGTTGTAAATATATATTTACATTGTATTTTTAAAAGAAGGGGATTAATATTTATGGGAGAAATAGTTGGATTAATTGCAATTGCATGGGTGATTTACTTATGGTTTGACCTGCGAAGAGGAAATAAAAACAAAGAACCTATTCTTACAACGAGGGATCGACTTAAAAATCT
>NZ_FOTS01000096.1 GCF_900114615.1 Pelosinus propionicus DSM 13327
ACACACAACTACACATACCCACAGCCTCTACAGGTTACGATTTTTATATATTTTTTCAAGAACGACGAAGGACTTGAGAAGAATCGCAAGGATGTACCCCCTCGTTCGCTGTACACCTAACGACTTTATTAAATGCTTGACAGTTCAGTGGTCTTAAATGCAGGCTATTTGGATGCCAAGGACAACGGCTCTCTCTCCCCCTGCCGTTCGAAAAATGAGCATAGCTCCAAACGGCAGGGGTAGGCATGGGTAACTTGGCTGATTCTTCAGCCGAAGGTATCCGTGTCCCTGCTATTTCTAGCAACGCTCCAACGAGTCAAGGTCTGAAATAAAACACTCGTAGGTAATCATCCTTCGCGCACCCCCCTATGCCTTGTTACAAGCAATCAGGACAGTCACACCGCGCACCTTACGTATAGGTGCTCGTTCTTAAAGATAATGGCAAAGCCACCCACCCTCTCAATCTTAAAAAGATTGTCTAAACCATATCAGAGTACGTACTCCTTCGGATTAGAAACGGCGTTGCCCACCGCCGATGAACGCGGTGCAGGATTTTATGTCTTACATGCTCTTTAGGGCATTAAAAAAAGACACGCAGCGTGATTCCTTCAAACGCTGTTTGTCCTACTGTCTGCTTGTTTTTATATCCCAAAAAGCATTTCAAAAACCCTTCGTAAAAGTCCCTAAAGCTTTTACGGAAAAAGACTCTTGAATTTTGACTTGAAAACAGTTAAAATACAATTACAGTTTTCAAACCTTGCTGATTGGTTGTCACAGTCAGCGGGACGTACCCTTGAAATAGCTTGCCGGCTGTTTCAGGGGTTTTTATTTTTAAATTGTGTGGATAACTATAGAAAATCTTATTAAACAGATTTCGCCAATACTTTCCAATATCCTTTTTTAAAAAAGCAGATTTTAAATTTTTTAGTCAATATTATTAAAGAGTCAGTAAGTAAGTCAGTAAGTAAGTCAGTGAGTAAGTGAGTAAGTGAGTCAATGATTTTTACAAATAATCGTGCATTTTGATTATTTGTAAAAACTCGCCTTGTCATTGACTAACGCCGATCGAAGAGAACTAAAAATTAGAAAAGGGGGTTTATCTCAAAAAGAGATAAACCCCCTTGATTAATATACGTCTAAAACCTCCATATTTACGCTATATTGATTTTTTAGACACTCTTAGGTAGTTCTTTCTCTATATACCGTAAAATATTGTGATAATATTAAAAGAGAAAGTTAAATTCAATACGCTGCAAAGGTGAGATAACTATGCGATTAATAGATCGGATCCGCCAAGCCGAAAAAGAATATGAAAAGGGTGAGTATGTCATTTGGGAGCCAGGCATGTTTGCAAAATCTAAATCTATAAAATCAGTAAGAGTGAGACAACGTACTCTTAAAAATTTAAACAAAAAAAAAATTATAAAAGAAAATAACTCAAAAAAATTTTTCTAAAATCACCTAGATATTTATAATTTTATAAAAAAACAAAATGACCGAAATGACCGTATTCTTGGAAACATTCACAGGTTATAAATTAGTTTTTTTTATTCTTAATTGTTCAGTTACTCTCGATATCTCATTTATTTTCTTAAATTTTCGCTACGCTGCAAATTCAAGAAAATAAATCACACCTGACGCAAGCTGCGCTTGCTGGGTGAACGAAGCAAACCAGCGTTCTCACTAGGTTTTTAGATACGTATCAAAACCGTATCTTACGTAAATTTCCCCCACTTTCCTTGGTTTTACTATATTTTTAGATACGTATAGAGTATGTGTGTAAATGCCAAAACCAATTGACCTTTCCTTTTAAATTTTTAAGGCAATCATTCTTAACACACATATTTTTTATAACTCTCAGTTACGGGCTTAACTTTCGATAGACCCTGTGCTAAAAATACATATACTATATTGATTAAACAGGATAGGGCAGGCGGTCATCAAAATATGACCCTGCTCTAAAAACCTAGTGATAACGATGGTTTGCTTTGTTTCACCCAGCAAGCGCAGCTTGCGTCAGGTGTGATCTATTTTTAAAATTTACAGCATAGCGAAAATTTTAAAAATAGATGAGATAAAGGGAGTGAAATTTTCTCAAATAAATAAGACAGGCTTTTATAGCCTGTCTTATTTAAAATTATTTTCGGTGCTATCTGTCATTGATTTTTTGGGCTTATCTAACACTTTTTTTATATCATTTTTTTCTTTTTCCATAATTTTTTGTTCTTGCTGTTTTATTCGAGATTCTTCACTACTTTTTTGAATACTTTGATATGCAATGATGCCAATGCCAAGAGCAATAAATACGAGCAAACCTATTATGATTTTATTCTTTGTTTCCATGCTTCAATACCCCACTTCCATCCTTCATCCCAAATCGCTTTCGTTCTTAAAAAGTCTTTCAGAAAAAATTCCTTGAATATCCATACAACCATTATAACAGACAGTATAACAGCCAGTACCATCATCCCATAAAATAGAATTCGTGCTGCTAGATCAATATCATAGTGAGCAATCCCCCATGAAACTAAAAGAAGAATTGACGCTACTAACCAAGACCAAAATAACATTTTCATAAATGTCTTAATTAAAGTAATATTATAATTCATTGCATATTCAAAAAACCGTTTCACAATACCGCCTCCTAAAAAAGATTGGTTTGGTTCTTTTGCGCTTCTACATTTGTACGGTCTTTTTCCAAACTGCGACTGGCATTAAACAGGCTTTTTCCATGCATTTGCATCTGGCGGTCCGGCATACTCTGTCGGGCCATGGTTCCCATGTTGCGCGCAGTCCCGGCGAGATCCATTTTCCCTCCAGGGCTGCGGCCGCCTGGTATGTTCGCAGCTGCCTGGACTATACCGGCTGCCTGCATACCCATTTTCGCTGCCTGTACAGGTGCACTGACAGCGGCACCGGCCGCGCTTTGTACGGCGCTGCCGGCTGCACCAGCCGCACCGTCGCCGAAGGTAGGCGAACCGGAGAAATAATTGCCGGCCAGTTGCGGTATGCCAACGCAAAATACTACCATCCCCAAAGAACCAACGATTGTATATAACATGCCAGCCGTAGTAGAATTTGCTAAAAAAGGATTATTATTTGCAAGAGTATCTATGTATGTCGCAGAAACACATAACGCAAATTGCAAAAACATCATTTTTATACTGATATTGCAAATGGCACCAAAAGCAGGTTGTGCCAGAAACGAAGTGTATTTGTTGGCACCAAAGGGTAGCATGGCCGTAGTAATAGTACACAGTACATAGAACTGCATTGTTGTGTAAAAAATATAGATAGCCATGACCGCAAATATTAAAAAGATTATTGCCATCATGAAGAGCTTTAATAGGATTATTCCAATGCTCCCTATCCCAAGACCAAGCGTCGAATCATATATTGACAAAGCCAAGGTGACACCAACATCCCCTATATGCGCGGGATCTGATATTACTTTTGCGCTTCCTGCCGCTTTTGCCCCCAGAAGCGAAAACCAGTCAAAAATTTGTTTAGTAAAGCGCATACCAGTGGCCCAGTTTTGGATAAGCCAGCCAAAAAAGCTGTATTTGATCAAGCCTTTGACCAGCAGAAAAATGGGATCTTCTCCGCCATCCATAGCGTTGTAAAGGAACAGCAGGGCCAGCTCGATGCAGGCCAACACGCCCAGCAGCCCCAGCGCCATCGGGATAATGATTTCAGACCCGGCTATACATTTGTCGATAAATAGTTTCATTAAGTCTGTTAATGCTGTTTCACTTGCAAAATCGACCACTATTTAAATTCCCCTTCCCCGTCAAGTAGTGACGTTCTTTTTTTGGAAATTATAGCTTGTATGTCATCATGTTCCTTTTTGCTAATTGCAGTGGCTTGAGCATCAATTTGGTTTTGCCGGGCGTTGGAGGCAATGACAGCGGAAGTCATGGCACCTACAATTTGGTTTTGTTTAATATAGATGGAGTTTTGCTGGGCTAACAGATTGTTTTGGATTTGGCCGAGCTGTTTATTGCCGACAGCATTTTTATTCTGTTCCATTAGTTCCTGGAGCAGTGCGGCATCCTGTGTAATATCAGCGTAGGCTTTCGCAGTTTTAAGGCCGTCCTGGAAGGTCTGATCTGCCGAATAGCTCATATTCTGATTGTTCGTCATGATTGCCGAAGGGGTGAGAAGTCCGGAAAGGGTAAAGTAATTGTCTATTGGCTTAAACGTCTCACTCCATACCTGGCTAGATGGTTTACCCGGATTCATTAACCCTTGGAACTGGTTAAGGATGGTCTGTACAAAGGTCATTTCTCTATTTACGGTTGTTGCATGTGCATCCAGAGAATCGCTGGACACAGGCTTGAGTTCAAGCGCCTGGTTGGCAATTTGGGTAGCCGAGTTAATGACCTGTTGGGCTGCTTGCAGGAAAGTAGCATGATTCTCTGCCGTATTGGTGGCATCAAAGACAGGGACGGCAGCAAAAACGCGAGGTACGGCAATGGTGGCCGCCAAGATTGCTGAAAAAATGATTGCCGATTTCTTTTTCATAGGTATCATCCTCCTATACAAATATTTGTAAAATCTTTATTTTTTAATAATATCAAATAAACAAAGAAAAACAAAGAAAAATAGAGTAAAATAGAGCAAATCGACGAAAATGTAAATAAATTACAAGTTTTTCAACAATTTTTTCATTTATCTTTTACATTTATTGGAAATTAAAACGCCATCATGTAAACCCTGTAAATACGCACTATGTTGTATGTCACTCTGTCTTGCAATACTCATTTTCTCAAACAACCCCCACAACTCTTGATTGTCTGTTTTAAGTAACAATGTCTTTATTTTCTTTTCTACCTCTTTAAACTCATTTGACTCCTCTAGGTAGGGCACTCTCCTCATCGCCAAATCAAACATTTCTTCCATATGTAGACCCTCCTTATACTACTTTGTAAATAAAAAACTTCTTGAATTTGCTCAAGAAGACTGCAACTGCTTTACTATAAAAATAGACAGTCTTCTAGCTGATCTATGTGAAAATAGGCTGCTAACTCTTAGTCGGGGAGGCAGTCTATTTTATTTTAAATATCAAATATTTTCTTTAGTTTTGTACATATTTTATTTTATAAAGGGACAGCTTATTTGTCAAGCGTTATCAAATTTTTTCTTTGACTTTCTAAATAAATGTTATTATAATTTCAATGGGAGGTGATTTTTGATATGTCTTTTTCCTATAACCCACTATGGAAATTACTAATTGATAAAAAAATGACTCGTGACAAGTTGCGTTTAGATATAGGTATTTCTTCTTCGACAATGGCAAAAATGAGCAAAGATGAAAATGTTTCAATGGAAGTTCTCCATAAAATTTGTGAACATTTTCATGTGCAAATTAGTGAAATCGTCGAGTATATAGCTACTAAAAAAGATTAGTTAATACATAGTTAATACATATGTGTGAGAGGGTGTGAAAAATGGTTAATGACTATGAACCTAGTCAATACCTCCGCGATAATAATCAAGATTACTATACTGCTGAACAAGCAGCGCAGATAGAAGGCGTAAGAAAAGAAGCCATATTAAAACGCTGTAGACTTGGTAAATACTCAGGTGCATTTAAAAAAGCACCAACACCAGAAAACCCTCAGGGCATGTGGTATATCCCTAAATCTGTTGTTGGTCCTTCAATTATCAAAGATGTCGCTGAGATTCCTAGACAAATAACACCAACCGAATTGACTCAGGCAATTACAGAAGGTATACAAACAGTAGTAACTCAGGCTATTAATCAAGCGGTAACTCCTCTTTATGATGAAATGAGACAAATGGAAGAACGTCAACGCGAGGAAATTGCTAAAAATCAAGAAACTAATCGATTACAACAGCTAGCCATTAATAGGGAAAATCAAAAAAGACATGACGAAATGCTTGATAAAATGCTTCGTCAGTCTCAAAATATACAACAAATGAAAATCAGGTTAGAAAAACCTTGGTGGAAATTTTGGGAATAAAATGAAAAAAATGAGAGTCACCTATTTTCTTTAGGTAACTCTCATTTTTTTATAAGTAAATAAATTGCCTTGTAGATTTTCTACAAGGCGCACTTAGGCATAACTAGAGTTATGCGCGAATCGGGCAAGCCGATTTTTTTCATCTGCTATCAGAGCCAAACAAATTCAAACATTTTTACGATTTGTTCGACTCTGGTATCTCTGTACCATCCTGCAGAGCAATATCAATCCATGCTGCTTTTGCATCTTGAATCATCCAAGATAGTAAACATCCTGAAACCAAAGAAAAATAAAGCACTTGACACGCTTTTGGCCTAGTTCTTATTACCAAATGGTACTTGGACAATGAATTGACTTATGCTATAATTAAATTGAGAGTGGATGATGGTCATAGCCCTCCATTTTGTTGGCCAAGATTTTCTTGTAGTCTTCTTCGGAAGCAAAAACGAGAAAACAAGCGTCTAAAAAATTAATGACTAAAAAAGAACTATCGCGCGATAGTTCTTTTTTTTGATAGATCATCTATTTTTGGTTGGTCTATTAAAAAATACAAAAGTATTGAGACACAAAAGCAGCGTGGATTGATGTTGCTTTACAGAATGGTAGCTCTATACCAGACCAGAACCAAACAAATCGTAAAAATGTTTGACATATTTATAAAAAAACTAAAGCCAGCATCTACTAGGTGCTGGCTTCTTCATATACTAATGAATATAGGCTCTTATTTTTATAAAGATGAAATATATTCCATAAAGGCTTCTTGCACTCTTATCAAATCATCTGGATGCAAAGGTCCAATTTTCTTTCTAAATTGACTTTTAGGTATAGATATTGTTTTTGAAATTCTAGCTGTAGAGCTAAATCTTAACTTGGCATGTTGCCAATAAAGAATTGGTATATCAAATTCATCTTTTTTTCTAGGAGCATGTTTAGTAACCTTAACAGATAATACTTCTAATGGTTCGATATTAAGTATTATTACAGGTCTGTCTATTGTCTGGGTATGATCTTCTTCAAGCGGAAAATTTGCGTACCAGACATCACCTGGAATCAATGTATCACCCATTAAATTATGTTTAACTCCGAAAAAGTAATATCCCATTCTTTTTCATTACGCCAAGGATCATCCTTGGTTATAACTGGGATTCCTTTTTTATTTCTTACAGTATTAGCTTCTGCTACCTTACGGATTTTATCTTTATTTTTCTCAATGAAATCTGTAAAGTTCATATCTTTTTCCCTCTTTCTTTTATCACACATACTCAATCACCGCCTATTTAAAAATAGGTAAGAGTATACGTCCGCTTTAATCATATTATATCATAAAAATACTATAGAACAATACATAAAAGGACGTAAAAGTAGGATACCCATATTTCATAATATATCCTCATTAAGATATATTATGAAATATAAAAAAATTAGACTCTATCATCAAGATATTTTTTTATTTAGCACATGAAATTCTTATAGCAATTATTTAAAGAATTAAATGATAATTAAGCGCCAACGAGAAAAGACATAACGGGAGCATTTATGCATGTTTATTAATACCTCTTATTAATTTCTAAAACTTCTCAATATACGATAATACCGCATTATCGCAATTAGAAAAGCCAGTAATCAAAGGGGATTGCTGGCTTTTTGTTATACTGATCACCAATATACAGTTTATGCAGAGAATTTTTAAGGGATTTATTCACAAAAGGCGTATAATTATGACGTTATCCAAAATTAACTGAATCGTGACAAATTCCAGGTTATATTATATATTTTAAAGCCTCTAGGATCTTAAACGTGACAAATTAGCTAAGAAAGGCTGTGGATATGTGCATTTGTGGACAGCTCGAATCCGTATATCGACCTGACACACAACTACACATACCCACAGCCTCTACAGGTTACGATTTTTATATATTTTTTCAAGAACGACGAAGGACTTGAGAAGAATCGCAAGGATGT